>DASPHG010000022.1:0-27603 GCA_035629775.1 Thermoleophilaceae bacterium
CGTCGCCGCGTGGATGACCCACCTCGCCGGCAGCTCGCCGGCCGTCGTCTCGACGGCGTCGCCCAGCGCGATCGGCGCCTTCGCGCGCGACTCGCGCTCGAGCTCCTCGCCCGCAGCGCGCCGGATCGCGCCCGCCACGCCGCCGCCGTGCAGGAGCTGGGTGTTCGCGGCGTTCGCGATCGCGTCCACGTCGAGCTTCGTGACGTCGGCCTGAACCACCTCGAGTGCGGCCATCCTGGGAAGCTTCGCGCAATGGCCGCCTCGGCAGCAGTCACCGTGGACGCCGGCGGGCGCGAGGTGCGCGTGTCGAGCCCCGACCGCGTGATCTTCCCGGCGACCGACGAGACGGAGGCGGCCACGAAGCTCGATGTCGTCGAGTACTACCTGGCGGTCGAGGACGGGATCATGCGCGCGCTCCGCACCCGGCCGACGGCGCTCGAGCGCTGGCCGAAGGGCGTCCAGCCCGGGTTCGAGCTCACTACCCGCGGCGGCAAGAAGGGCGACGCCTTCTACCAGAAGCGCGTGATGTCGGGCGCCCCCGACTACGTGCAGACGGCGCGCATCCAGTTCCCCTCCGGCCGGCACGCCGACGAGATCTGCCCGAGCGAGATCGCCGTCGTCGGCTGGTGTGCGCAGATGGGCACGATCACGTTCCATCCGTGGCCGGTGCGCGCCGACGACGTGGACCATCCCGACGAGTTGCGCATCGACCTCGACCCCCAGCCCGGGACCGATTACGAGGACGCCGCCGGCGTCGCCGCCGAGGCGCGCGGGCTGCTCGGCGACCTGGGCTACGTGGGGTTCCCCAAGACCTCCGGCGGCCGGGGGATCCACATCTACGTGCGGATCGAGCCGCGCTGGTCGTTCACCGACGTCCGCCACGCGGCCATCGCGTTCGGCCGCGAGCTCGAGCGCCGCCTGCCGGGCGAGGTGACGACGAAGTGGTGGAAGGAGGAGCGCGGGGAACGCGTCTTCGTGGACTACAACCAGAACGCGCGCGACCGGACGATCGCCTCCGCATACAGCGTGCGCTCGAAGCCCGGCGCGCCGGTGTCCGCTCCGCTTGACTGGGACGAGCTGGAGGACGTCCGCCCGGAGGAGTTCACGGTGGCGACGATGCCCGGCCGGTTCGCCGAGGTCGGCGACCGGCACGCGGCGATCGACGAAGTCGCGCACTCGCTCGAGCCGCTGCTCGAGATGTGGGAGCGGGACGAGGAGTGCGGGCTCGAGGACATGCCCTATCCGCCCGACTACCCGAAGATGCCCGGCGAGCCCAAGCGCGTGCAGCCCTCGCGCGCGAAGAAGGACTAGGCACCCCCGACCCGCCGTCGACGAATGTTCGACGGCTGTTTGCGCCAGCCGCGCCCCATTTGGGCTCGGCGCACTTACCTTGGGTAACGCCGCACGGAACGCGGCCAGTCACTCTCTCTCATCTCCCAGGGGTCTCGCTTGAACTCGTTGCGCTCGCGGCTGCTCGCCGCCGTCGTCTTCGTTTGTCTTCTCACCGCCGGTGCCGTCGCCGTGGAGGCGTCGGGCAACGGCCCATGCCCGGGCGCGGCGGACTGCCCGTGGAACTCCGTCTCGACGTTCCCGGCGACGGTCGACGGGCTCCGGAGCGCTGACGACGTCGCGGTCGATCCGAGCGACGGCGACATCTACGTCGTCGACTCGTTCCTGAACCGGGTCGTGCGCTACGTGGGCGGTGACACGGCCGACCCGGCCAAGCGCGAGATCTGGGGCGCGCGGCTCGGGACGGGCCCGGAGACCCACTTCATCGGGGAGTTCGACGCGCCCCACGGCGTCACGGTGGATCCCGACGGGAACGTTTGGGTCGCGGAGGTCAACGGGAACCGCGTGCAGAAGTTCACCGAGGACGGCGACCTCATCCTCGTCCTGGGCGGCAACCAGGGCAGTGCGAACGGGCAGTTCATCTTCGCGCGCGACGTCGCGGTGGACGCCGACGGGAACGTCTACGTCGTCGAGACCGGCGACATCGATTTCCCGGAGGGCGGCGGGTCGCCGATCTTCCATAGCCGCGTCCAGAAGTTCGACTCAGACGGCGTGTTCATCGCCAAGACGGGCGATGGTCAGTTCACCGGCGGCGACCCGACCGGAGTCGCCGTGGACGGCACCCACGTGTACGCGACCGACGGGAACCGGGTGCTGCGCTTCCTCGCTTCCGATCTGTCGGCGGCGCCGCTCGGCGACGACACCCCCGACCCCGACGGCAACGGCAACCTGTCCGGCGTCGACGTCCTCGGCGGCGTGGTCTACGTCACCGACGAGTGGGGCGAGCTGCACGAGTACGAGGGCGGTGCCTGGACGACCCACGAGGTCGGCGACAACAGCAACCCGTCGGGCATCGACGCGGCGACGGTCGGCGGCACGGACTACGTCTTCGTGGCCGACGGCCTCAACCCGCACGTCCGCCGCTTCACCACCGACCTGGCCGCGGGCCACACGTCGCTGGCGAAGCCCGCGGACTCCCAGCTCTTCCGGCCCACCGGCGTGGCGGTCGACGGCGACGGGAACGTCTGGGCGGTTGAGGGGGATGGCTCGAACGCGGACTCCAACTACCACCGCGTCACGAAGTACAACCCCGACGGCACCCTGGCCGGGCGCTTCGGCGCGGACGGCGGAAGCGGCAGCTCGGGGGGCGCGCTCGGCGAGTTCAGCTTCCCCCAGGACATCGCGGCCGCGGGCGACGACATCTACGTCGCCGATTCGTCCAACCATCGCATTCAGCTCTTCGACGGCACCGACTGGAGCGAGATCGCGCCGCCGGGCGCCGGCTTCCTCTTCCCGTCCGGGCTCGCCCTCGCCGGCGGGGACCTCTACGTGGCCGACGGCGACTACTACGACGGCCGGGTCTGGAAGCTCTCCGGTGGCACGTGGACCGATCTGGACTTTCCCACGCCGGACGATGGCTACTACCCGCTGGACGTCGCGGCCGACGCCAGCGGGAACGTCTACGCGTCGACCAGCGAGGGCGAGATCGTCAAGCGCAGCGCGGCCACGGCCGACTGGGCTCCGATCGCGAGCGACCTGAACTTCGCGCGGTCGATCGACTTCGCCGACGGCCACCTCTTCGTCGCGGACACGAACAACGACAAGGTCGTGAAGATGACCCCCGCCGGCACCGTCGCAGCGGCGTGGGGTGCGGGCGAGTTCCCTGCCCTCTGCCCGGGTGAGATCAACTCGCCTGAGGGAATCGCGGCGACGGCCGACGGCGACCACGTCTTCGTCGCGAACAACATCGGCTACGGCATCTCGAAGTTCTCGTTCAACGGGGCGCCGAACGTCCCGGCCTGCGACACCGACGGGCCGAGCCTCGTCCTCGACTCCCCGCACAACGGCGCCTCGGGCGTCAGCTCGACGCCGACGTTCAGCGGCGGGAAGGGCGACCTCGCGACGGACTCCGACACCGTCACCGTGCGCCTGTACCAGCGCGCGGCCGGTAGCTCGGCCCTGCGCCGCGTGGGCAACCCGCTCCAGGTCACGGTCGAAGGCGAGGACTGGTCGGTCGACTGGGCGGATGCGGCGCTCGCGGACGGCGAGTACTGGGTGGTCGCGAGCCAGAGCGACGACGCCGGCAACACCCGCCACACGAACCTCGGCTCCGACGAGTGGGGTGCCCGCCGGTTCACCGTCGGTGCCGCGACGGCGACGACCCCGAGCCCGACGGTCGACGCGATCACGGCGACCAAGGACACGACCCCCGACCTCGCGGGCACCGCTTCGAACCAGGCCGGCGACAGCGACGTGACGATCAAGATCTACTCCGGTAACTCGACCGGCGGCGCGCCCATCCGCACGATGACGACGCCGCGCAACGGTACGAACTGGTCCCTGGCCAACGAGGCATGGGCCGGCGCAGGCGGCGCGCTGGGCGCCGGCGTCTACACGGCTCAGGCGAGCCAGACCAACCCGGTCGCGACCCCGAACGAGGGGGTCAGTACCGCTCGCACGTTCGAGGTCGACACCACCGCCCCGGTGGTGAACCTCTCGAGCCCCGCGGACAACTCCTACACGAAGAGCCGCCAGCCGGCGATCACCGGCGCCGCGGGCAGCAAGACGGGCCTGAGCTCCGACTCGGACCTCAGCTTCCAGCTCCAGAAGCTGACCTCAGGCGGCTACGTGCCCGTCGACCAGGGCGTGATCGACGACGGCTTCTTCCAGGTCTCGAAGCCCACGACGAGCACGTCGTTCTCGACCCAGATCCCGGTCTCGCTCGCGGACGGCACCTATCACCTGCGCGCATACCAGTCCGATGCCTCCGGCCACAACAATCCGCAGGACGCCCGCAGCTCGCGTCTCTTCACGATCGACAACCAGGCGCCGGCGCTCCATCTCTCGAATCCGGTCGACAACTCGTCGACGACCGACGCGACGCCGACAATCGACGGCACCGCCGGGCACGCTGCGAACGACGGCAACGTCCGCTTCGAGCTGAACCGCTGGACGGGCTCGCAGTGGGTGAGCCACCACAACTGGCAGATCTCGCACCCGGCGAGCGCGTCCTTCTCGACGTCCGTGCCGGTGAGCCTGTCGCCGGGCCTCTACCACCTGCGCGCCTACCAGGGCGACAGCGTCGGCAACGAGGCCGCGCAGGGCCCGGCGACCTCGCGCCAGTTCACGGTCAAGGCGATGTTCAACCCGCCGAAGCTGAAGATCAGCTCGCCGGGCCACCTGAGCGCCACCAACTCGCGCACGCCGACGATCTCGGGCACGAGCGACACGGCCGGCCAGGTGCGGGTCGAGCTCCACCGCTGGACGGGCTCGCAGTGGGCGTTCCACGCGAACTACTACGCCACCGTCTCGAACGGCTTCTGGTCGGCGAAAGTCAGCCCGGGCCTGCCGGACGGCACCTACAGCCCGGTCGCGTACCAGACGAACCTCGGCGCCCAGACGGGCAACGCAACGGGCGGCTGGTGGGACGTCGACACGATCGCGCCCGCCAAGCCCCGCATCACGAGCCCGGCGCACAACTCGAAGACAGGCACGCAGACGCCGACGTTCTCCGGTACGGCCGACCCGAACGCCGGCAACAAGGTCTACCTGGAGCTTCAGGGCTACCAGAACAACGGCCAGTGGAAGGTGCTGAAGCTCGAGACGCTCAACCGCAACGGCGGCGGCTGGTCCTTCAAGCCCACCGACTACAAGCTCACCGAGGGCTACTTCGCCGCGTTCGCGTACCAGTACGACGACGCCGGCAATGTCGCGATCTCGGATGCCTCCAGCTTCCAGGTCGACCTGAACGCGAAGGCGCCCGACAACCCGGGCACCAACAACGACACCTGCCAGAAGACGCTCGACTACGGGCCGTTCCACGTGGAGGGCACCTGCCTCCAGCGCGAGGGCCTCACCTGGGTCTCGACGGCGAAGCTGAGCTTCAACGGCCTTCAGCTCCAGCCGGAGGGCGGGAACGCGAAGGTGATCCTCGACCCCTTCAACCTGCGGATCGCGGCGCAGGGCAAGGTGAAGGTCGTCCTCGGCCCGAAGCACCTCTGCCTCGCGGACCCGACGCGGATCATCTCGGACACCTGCTTCCGCACCTACACGGTCGGGCCGTTCACCCTGTACGAGGGCTCGTTCGACTGGTCGTGGCAGGGCAAGGTCCAGCTTCCTGACAAGCCCCAGTTCGGGGTGCCCGCGTGGGGCGGCGTGCAGCTGCCGCAGCTTCCCGGTCTCGGCGGCTTCAACCTGCCGAACCTGCAGATCCCCGGCTGGGGCTCGGTCGCCCTCCCGGACTTCGGGCAGCTCAAGGGGCCGGACATCGGCAAGCTCTCGCTGCCGAGCCTTAACGCCCCGAACATCACGCTGCCGGAGAAGTACTTCGGCAACTTCAAGTTCGACCTGCCGAAGCTGTCGATCGGCACGAGCGGGGCGACGAACATCTTCGGCTTCCCGATCGAGGGCCGCCTGGGCCTGCGGTTCGCCGACCAGGGCGTCTACATCGACGCGGGCCTGAAGATGCCGCAGCTGCTGGGCGGCACCGTCGGAGACGCCACCCTGTTCGTCGGCACGAGCGGAAACATCCTCGCGAAGAACCTTCACCTGGGGGTCGCGAGCGCACCGCTCGGGCCGATCGGCTTCCGCGACATCTCGATCGACTTCGACGCGGCGACCCAGCTGTGGTCGGGGCGGGGGATCATCGACCTGCCGTTCCCACCCGACGGGCTCGCGATCGGCGCCGGCGCCGGCTTCAAGGACGGCCAGCTCGTGAATGCCGAGGCGATCTTCGAGAAGAACATCCCGATCGCCACCTCGGGCCTCTTCCTGTATGGCGGCTCCGTGTTCTTCAAGACGGTGCCGCGACGCGTGGTCGGGGGAACGATCGCGCTCGGCCTCGGGCCGGCGATCAAGGGCGCCTCGGCGGTCCGTGTGGACACGAAGATCGCGTACACGTTCGCGGACCCCGGCTATCAGAGCTCGTTCCGCTTCGACGGCGGCATCAAGGTGGTTCAGATCCCGCTGGGCAGCGGCTTCGTGGAGATCTTCGAGGAGGGCCTGATTACGTTCGGTGGCGAGTTCGGCAAGGACTTCGGCAACGGCTTCAAGGCCAAGGCGTACGTCGACGGCTGGATCCAGGGCCCGCAGAAGCGCTTCAACGTCTACGGCAAGGGCGAAGTGAAGCTGGGCGACTGGTTCGAGTTCGACGGCGAGGTGAACGTGTCGCACATCGGCGTCGGCGGCTGCGCCTTCGTCAACAGCTGGGGCAAGAACATCAAGTTCGGCGCCACCTACAAGTGGAGCGGCGCGTTCAACCCCATGTGGGACTCGTGCTCGGTCGGCGCGGTGAAGGCGACCAAGGCGACCGCGCGCGTGGCGGGCGCCAAGCAGACCGTGAACGTGCCCGGCGGCGAGGAGGCGTACGTGCTCGGCTTCAAGGGCCGCGCGGGCGCCCCGGACGTCACGCTGACCGGCCCGAACGGCGAGAAGTTCTCGACCGCGGGCAAGAGCGGCGTGAACGGCGACTTCCTCGTGGTCCACATCCCCGAGCAGAACCTCACCCAGGTCGTCCTGCACAAGCCCGCCGGCGGGTCCTGGACGGTCGAGACCGCCGACGGCTCGACGCCGGTCGACCAGGTCCTCGCCGCCGAGACGATGCCGACCCCGGACGTGGACGCGAAGGTCACGGGCAAGGGCTACGAGCGCACGCTCGAGTACGACGCGAGCGAGGTCCAGGGCGGCCAGCGCGTGACGTTCGTCGAGTCCGGCCCGAAGGACATGGAGAAGGTGATCGGCGAGGTCAAGCCGGGCAAGGGCAAGGTCCGCTTCACGCCGATCGCCGGACCGGCCGGGAAGCGCACGATCGAGGCCGTGGTGAGCGAGGACGGCGTGATGCGCTTCAACCTGGACAAGGTCGCCACGTTCCGGGCGTCGAAGACGCCGATCCCGGCAGCGCCGCGCAAGGTCGTGTCGAAGCGCAAGAAGGGCAAGGCCGCGGACACGGTCAGGACGACCTGGACGAAGGTCGCGGGTGCGGCGACCTACCGTGTCACGGTCGTGCTGAACGGACGCCGGCAGCTCTACGAGACGCGCAGGACCAAGCTGAAGGTGCCGGGCCTCTTCGACCGGTCATCGGCCTCGATCTCCGTGGCCGGGGTCAACGCCCTCGGCCAGGTCGGCAAGGCGAAGAAGGCCAAGATCAAGGCGCCGAAGGCGAAGCACCCGCCGAAGAAGAAGGGCACGGGCAAGAAGAGGCGCCGCTAGCAGCCTTCTGGACGTATGACCGATGGCGAATCGCGCCAGGGGGACGTAGCTTGGCGAGGTGACTCGCGCGCGCGGGAACGGATTCCGCCCACTGCTGGCTGCCTGCCTGACGGTCCTCGCAGCGCTCGTGATGAACGTCGGCTCGGCCTCGGCCGCCGCATGCCCCGGCTCGCCCGACCCGTGCCCGTGGACCGGCACGCCGGAGATCTTCGGGGACGTCGCCGACGGTTCGCTGCGGCTCGCCCAGGACATCGCCTTTGACGCGCCGAACGGGATCGTCTGGATAGTCGACGGCGACCGCAATCAGCTGAAGCGCTACAGCGCGGCGACCGGGGCGTTCCTCAGCGCCGTCGGCACCGAGGGGTCGGGGCCGGGCCAGTTCGACTTCCCGCAGGGGATCGCTGTCGACGGGGCGGGCGCCGTCTACGTCGCCGACACCGGGAACAACCGTGTGCAGAAGCTCAGCCCGGCGGGCGCCCACATGCTCACAATCGGCGACGGGTCCCAGGGACCGGGAAACAACCAGCTGATCCAGCCTTTGGACGTCGCGGCCGACTCGACGGGCGACATCTACGTCGCGGACTCCGGCAACAGGCGCGTCCAGCGGTTCAGCTCCGCCGGCGCCTTCGAGGCCACGATCGGCGGCCCCGGGGACGGGGACGGGCAGTTCGGCACCTTGGGCCCCGGCTCGCTGGCGATCGACGCGAGCAACGCCCTGTACGTGACCGACCCCTTCTTTACGAACGAGCGCATCCACAAGTTCGTCGGGGGGACGTACGTGGGTCAGACCGGCTCGCCGGGTCACCTGCCGGGCCAGTTCCAGGGCCTCGGCAAGATCGCGGTGCTCGGGAGCACGCTGTACGCGATGGACTTCAACCGGCTTCAGAAGATGGACACGACCTTCGGTGGGGGCGCGACGGAGGTCGCGGACGGCGAGTTCAGCGGGCTCGTGGGCGTGGCCGCGGGGACGGGCGCCCTGTTCACGGTCGAGCGGTCCACGAATGGAGGCGGCGGCACCGACCGGGCGCTGAGGTTCAACCCGACGACGGAAGCGATCGACTTCGAGTTCGCGACGGACGCGCCGGGGCAGCTCCTCCGGCCGGGCGGGCTTGCCGTCGACACTGCCGGAAACGTCTACGTGGCCGACACGAGCAAGAACCGGATCGTCAAGTTCGAGGCCGACGGCGACTTCGCCTGGGCGGTTGGCGCGCCAGCCACCACCTTCAACTTCCCCATCTCGGTCGCGACCGACGGCACCCATCTCTGGGTCTCCGACTCCGGCAACGGGCGGATCCGGAAGCTGTTGGCGAGCGACGGCTCGTTCGTGGAGGACATCGCTCCGGTCGAATGGGACGCAAATGAGTTCCCGACCCAGGTCGCCCTACACGGCTCCGACCTGTACGTCGCCGACCCCGGCATGGAGGTCGTCTGGAAGGTGAGCGGCGGTGCCGCCACCGTCTTCCATGGCGAGGAAGGCACACGCGGCAGCGGCGCGGATGAGCTCGATGGGCCGCGCGGCGTAGCGGTCCAGGGCACGAGCCTGTGGGTGGCCGACACCGACAACAACCGGCTCAAGAAGCTCGCGCTGGCCGACGGCGCGGTCCAGGCGACGGTCGGCTCGTTCGGGAGTGGAAATGGCCAGTTCGACGGGCCGAACGGCCTGGCCGCGACGAGCGACTACGTCTACGTCGCCGACACCGGCAACAGCCGCGTACAGCGGCTCGACTCAGACGGCGCCTTCCAGGACAAGTGGGGCGACCTCGGGCGCACGCTCGGCGAGATGCGCTTCCCCGCAGGCGTAGTGGCGCGCGACGGCGGCGCGAGCGACGACGTCCACGTCCTCGACTCGTTCAACGACCGCGTGCAGCTCTTCGACGTGGGCGCCCCGACGATCCCGCCCGCGGCCACCCCGGTGGTGACGATGGATGCCCCGCCCGCCGCGACGACGGAGACGATGCCCCACTTCGAGGGGACCGCGAGTGCGGCGCACCCTGATGACTCGGCGATCGTCGAGGTAAAGATCCACGAGGGCAATTCCGTGGCGGGGTTGGTCAAGCGGACGCTCGAGGTCGATCGCACGGGCACCGACTGGTCCACCGGATCGCCGACGAACGCGTGGGCCGGCGAGAGCTCGTTGCCGGACGGCGTCTACACCGCGCAGGCGATCCAGAACAACCCGTCGGCGCCGACGCCCGACGGGAAGAGCCTGGCGCGCACCTTCGAGGTGGACACGACACCGCCTGAGGTCAACCTGTCCACGCCCGTCGACAACTCGACGACCACGAGCAAGCGACCCGCTATCAGCGGCACGGCGGGGGTCAAGGGTGGGCTGAGCCACGACACCGAGCTCACCTTCGAGCTGCGCCAGCACCTGTCGAACGGCACCAATCCGCACGTGAACCAGGGCCCCATCGTCAACGGCTTCTGGAACGTCGATATCGACAGCAGCCCGTTCAACACGACGATCCCCACTGACCTGGGAGCGGGCACGTACCACCTGCGTGCCTACCAGGCGGATGAGGCCGGCAACCAGGCGGTCCAGGGTCCGCAGACGTCGCGCCTCTTCACGGTGGTCGTTCCCGACACCACGGACCCCGACCTCGACATCGACACGGTCGGCAACTTCGCGGACGGGAAGAACTGGGTGAACGCCTCGAGCAACCCCCCGACCTTCAAGGGGAAGGCGGGTAACGCCGCGGGCGACAGCACGACGATCGACGTGTTCCTCGACCTGTTCGCCGGCGGCCAATGGAATGCAGTGGGCAATCGCCAGGTGACGCGCTCCGGGAACACATGGTCGGGGAAGTGGGGCACGCAGACGCTCGGCGACGGGCGCTACCGCGTCCGCGCGGAACAGAAGGACGGCGCTGGGAACGAGAAGAAGGTCTCGACCGAGTTCACCATCGACACGAAGAAGCCGACGCTCGCCGTCGCCTACCCGGTGGACAAGCAGCACTTCCCGCAGGGCTCGCACATGATCCTCCTCGGTAGCGGCAGCACGGGCGGCGGCGAGCGGAGCGTCCGCGCCGAGATCTACTACGACGTTCCGGGCAAGGGATGGGAGAGCCGCTCGAACCCCGCCGGTGTCCGGTTCGAAAACGGCGGATGGGCTTTCGACCTCGGCGAGCTCGGAGCCGGGCACTGGTTCGCGTGGGTCTTTCTGAAGGACGCGGCGGGCAACGAGGAGAAGGCGGGCGTCCAGTGGTACATCGATCCGAACAGCTACCCCGACATCACGATCCGGCGCCCGAAGCCGGATGAGCGCTTCCACCAGGGGGACGCGGTCGCGTCCGACTTCGAGTGCAGCGACCCGGATGACGGCGACACGATCACCGAGTGCACCGCGCCGAGCCTGATCGACACCTCGACGGTCGGCGAGCACAAGTTCGAGGTCAAGGCCAAGGACGGGCACGGCGCGACACGCACGCAGTGGAACCGCTACTGGGTGGACCCGCCGCGTGCCGACAAGGGGATCCGGGTTCAGGGGGTCGAGTTCATGCAGGCCGTGCAGACGGCCGGGGTGGAGACGCCGCAAGCGGCGACCGTAAGGCCCGACGGCTTCGGCTTCGACGTCCAGTCCGCGCCGTACAACGGCATACGGGCCGTGAAGGGCAAGGCCGCGCTGGCGCGCGTCTACGTGGCGGCGCCGGATCGCGACGTCAGTGTCTTCCTGTACGGGTACCACGGCAAGACGCTCCTCGGGCCGCTTCGGCCGACGATGCCCTGGGACAGCGCCATCATCGACAAGTCAGAGCGCGGGCTCAGGGAGAAGCAGCGCAGTGCCGTCGGGGGCTACGCGTTCCTGATCCCGAACGACTGGACGAAGAAAGAGCTGGACCTGGTCGCCTTCGCGATTCCGACCACGACGGCCAGCCCCGAAGTCTGTCGCGACTGCTCCGCGGCGAACGGGTTCCTGCTGCGCGACATCGCCATGACGAAGAGCCGCGGGTTCAAGATCGGGATGGTGGTGTTCCCCGACACCAACGGCGCGATGCCGAAGAGCATCGAGGGCCACCTGCAGCGCGCGAACGACATCCTGCCGATCCCCGACGGCTCGATCAAGTTCGACGCGGAGTACCGCGCGACGCTCTCGATGCCCTCGATGACGAAGGACTCGGGGGAGAAGATGCTCGATGCTCTGGACGAATGGGACCAGAAGGAGGGCGACAACAACAACGACGCCGGCATGATCATGGGCGTCGCGCCGAAGTGGACCGATGCCGGCATCCAGACCGACGGGCCCATGTTCACGCCGACGGAGTGCGGCGGGTTCATCATCAAGTCCTGCACGTATCACCGTCCCGTGGCCATGACGGTCGCCGACGCGCGGCCGCTCACCGGGACGACGCACGAGATCGGGCACGCTCTGGGACGCCCGCACGCCTCCGGAAACTGCGGCGGACGCCAGGGTGGGTCCTTCGAGTCCTGGCCGCCGGACCACAGGGGCCATCTACAGGGGGTCGCGATGGATCGCACCAGCCTGGTGACCGGCACCTACCGGCTGCTCGACGGCCTGCAGCCCGCCGACGACGCGGTCGTCGCGTACGACCTGATGACCTACTGCAACGCGAGCAGCATCGGTAACGGCGACCCGCGCAACTGGATCTCGCCGAAGGCGTGGAACTCCGTCCTCGACCGCATGAGCAGCAACCTGAACGCGCGGCCGTTCGAGGCCGCTGCCCCGGGTGAGGCGCAGGCCCGCGGCGCGCAGAGCACTCCCGCCCTCGCCGTGAGCGGCTACGTGGACGCGGACGGAAACACGGTCGTGACGAGCGTGCGGCGCGGCGCTCAGGGCAACGGGCCGGCGGACTCGCCGTACCGCGTGATCGCGCGGAACGCGAGCGGAGCGCCGATCGCGAACGTCCCGCTCGCGGTCCAGATCCCGAACGACACCGACGGCGCGGTCGTCATGTTCTCCGGCACGGTCCCGGCCACCGGTGCGGAGAGCCTGGTCATCGCCGAGGGATCGAAGATCCTCGCCACGGTGACGCGCTCGCCGAACGCGCCGAAGGTGAAGGTCGTCTCGCCGAAGAAGAACCAGAACGTGAGCGGCCGCGACGTGACGGTCGCCTGGACCGCCACCGACCCCGACGGCGGCACGCTCGAGGCGAGCATCGAGTACAGCGCGGACGACGGGCGGAACTGGCGCACGATCTCCGTCGGCGAGATCGACGGGAAGGTGAGCCTGCCCAGCACGCTCATGACGACCGCCAAGCGCGCGCGCGTGCGCGTGACCGTGAACGACGGCTGGAACGAGACCGCTGCCCTGTCGGAGGTGTTCAGCTCCGAGGGCGCGCCGCCGTCGGTCAGGATCGTGTCACCGGCGCCTAAGACGCGCCAGGGAAACGACGCCACGCTTCAGCTGATCGCGCAGGGAACCGACGAGCGGCGCAAGGACCTGCGACCCGGGTCGTTCCGCTGGTACGACGGCAAGCGGCTGATCGCGCGCGGCGCGAGCGCCCTCGTCGCAGGGCTCGCGCCGGGCACGCGCACGCTGCGGGTCGAGGCAACGGACTCGCGCGGGCGCAAGGGCAGCGACAAGGTCAAGGTCCGGCTCAGGGCCATGGCGCCGCGCCTGTTCGGCATGAAGGTGCCGAAGAAGATCGGGAGCAAGGCGCGCCGGCTCAAGCTGAAGGCGGCTTCGACGATCCCCGGCAAGCTGAAGATCGGCCGGAAGAAGTTCAACGTCGGGCTCAAGCCGAAGCGGCTCGCGGTCCCGGTGAAGCCCGGCGGCAAGCCGCTGCGGCTCACCCTGGTCCTGAGCGCGCACGGCAAGAAGTCGAAGACCTTCCTGACCGTCAAGCGCTGACGCGGTCCGCGGGGCCCTCGGGCGCGCGTGGCTGGACGTATGGGCTATGGCGCGATTGGCAAAGCGCCCATAGTGTGGGAGGGTGACTCGCGGGAAGGGACTCCCCCTGCTGGTGCTCGCGCTTGTCCTTGCCGCGCCAGGGGTCGCGCACGCCGCCGAGCTCGAGGTAGCGGACAACGGGGACACGGCGGCGATCTTCTACACCGCGGCCGCGGGCGAGGTGAACGACCTCGTGATCACCCAGGCGGGCGGCGACTACTTCTTCGACGAGCCGTTCGACAACGGGGCCCACCCCGGGACGATCACCGTGGAGAGCGGGTCGCCCTGCGTCGCGGTTCAACCGCCCGACCCGGGCTACTTCAAGTGCACGCCGACCAGCCCGGTCAACGGCATCGTCGCGGCGCTCGACGACGGAAACGACGAGGTCACGACGAGCGTGTCGGTCCCGCATACTCTGACCGGCGGCGCGGGAGACGACACCCTGACGGGCGGCGCTGTCGCTGACGCCCTCTTCGGAGGGGACGGCGTCGACACGCTGAACGGCCTGGCGGGCGACGACCAGCTGCGCGGCGACAACGGCCTCGATGCGACCCCGAGCATCGACATGATCGACGCGGGCGAGGGCACCGAAGATCTCGTGTTCTACAACGAGGCGGTGGGCCCCGTCACCGTCGATCTCGTCGCCGGCACCGGCGGGGAGTTCGGAGCGATGGACTCCCTGGCGGGCGTCGAGAACGTGTTCGGCAACAGCAGCCAGAGCAACACCCTGACCGGCAACGGACAGGACAACGATCTCGTCGGGGGCAGCGCCGAGGATAATCTCGACGGTGGTGGCGGCGCCGACCTGCTGGTCGGCCACAGTGCGGGCGACACGCTGATCGCGGGAGGGGATGCGGCCCTCGACGAGCTCACCGCGGGCGCCGGCGACGACGAGGTGTTCGCGGCCGACGGCACCGGCACCGGCGACATCGTCAACTGCGGGGCCGACGCCGACACGGGCCAGGCCGACCCCGGCGACACCCTGACGGACTGCGAGACGATCGACACCGACCCGCCGCTTCCGCCGCAGGTGACGATCGACCTCGGCGACGGCCACGCCACGCAGAACACGCTGCCAAACCTCTTTGGCACGGCGTCCGACAACGTCGACGACGCCACGACCGTGACCGTCGAGATCTTCGAAGGCGACCCCGCGTCGGGCGCGGCGGTGGACACGATCGTGGTCAATCGGGCGGCCACGGAATGGTTCCTCGACCCGAACGACTTGGCGGGCCCGCTCGACGAGGGCGTGTACACGGCCCGCGTGAGCCAGGCCAACCCGAACACGATCCCCACGACCGGCACCGCCGAGCACGTGTTCGAGGTGGACGTAACGCCGCCGCCGCTCACTCTCAGCGAACCCGTCGACAACAGCACGACGGACGATTCGAGCCCGACGATCGCCGGTACGGGCGGCACGAAGGGTGGCCTCAGCGCCGACACCCATGTCACGTTCGAGCTGCACCATGACACGGGGCCCCCCGTCGACGAGGGGACGATCGACAACGGCTTCTGGAGCATCCCGAAGACCAGCCCGTTCAGCACGGCGGTCCCCGTCGACCTGGACCCCGGCACCTACCACCTCATTGCCTACCAGGCCGACGAGGCCGGTAACCAGGCGCCCAGCGTCTCGCGCACGTTCACGGTGATCGCCGGCGACGACACGCCGCCGGCCCTGACCGTCAATGCGGTGGGCGTGCTGTCCGACGGGACGCGGTGGGTGAAGGGGTCCGGCGCGAGTAACCCGCCGACCTTCAGCGGGAGCGCCGGGAACGCCGCCGGCGACGAGGCAGAAGTGACCCTCTTCCTCGACCTGTTTGCGGGCGGCGACTGGAACCCGACCGGATCGACGACCGTCACCCGCTCGGGCGGCACGTGGTCGAAGAAGTGGCCGACGGCGCTCGGCAACGGGCGTTACCGCGTGCGCGCGCAGCAGGAGGACGCCGAGGGCAACGACACCGAGGTCATGTCGGAGTTCGTCGTCGACAGCGCGAACCCAGTGGTGACACTGACCGCTCCGACGAACAACAGCGCGACCGGTAGCAAGCGCCCGACGTTCTCGGGCGCGGCGGGCACGGCCGCCGGCGACTTAACGACCGTTCGAGTCGAGCTCGAGAAGGAGAAGGCGGGCGGCGGGTTCGATCCCGTCCAGGGCGCGTCGGCAACGCGCTCCGGCGGCTCCTGGTCGTTCACCTGGCCGCGGGACCTCGCTCCCGGGCGCTATTCGGCGCGAGCCCGGCAGGCGGACGCCGCGGGCAACGACGGCGGCAGCTCGTTCGTCATCTTCACGGTTGTCGGCCCACCGAAGAACGTTTCCAATCCGCCCATGAGCGGCCCGGAGGCGGCCATCGGGGCCAAGCTCACCGGCGGGCTGGGCACCTGGACCGGCGGAGGCAACATCTCCTACATCGGCGCGTTCATGCGCTGCCCGGATACGAACGTCAACAACTGTGAGGCGATCGACGGAGCCAGTGGGCCCTGGCCGACCGTCACGAGCTATGAGATCGGTCGCGCCGACGTGGGGCAGCGGATCATCTGGGCCGTCCTCGCCGGTAACCAGGGGGGCCTGCAGATCGCCTACGCCAGCCACTTCACGCGCATCGTCCCGGTCCCGATGGAGGACACCGACCAGGACGGGCTGAGCGACTTCGAGGAGACGGGCCCGATCGACTGGAACGGGGACGGCGTCTACGACATCAACCTCTCCGAGTACGGGGCCGACCCCCGGCACAAGGACCTCTTCGTCGAGGTGGACAACATGAAGACCCGCCAGCTGCGTCAGGACGGGGTCGACATCGCGGTGAAGACCTTTGCGCGCGCTCCCCTGTCGAACCCCGACGGCAAGAACGGCATCACATTGCACGTCGACAACGGGCCGGATTCGATCATGAACCCGGTCACCGGCGAGAAGTGGGGATCGAAGAGCGAGAGCGACACCATCCCGGACAAGCCGGTGATCGTGAGCGGGGGGACGTGGGACGACTTCGACGAGCTCAAGGGCAACCTGACCCCTGGCCGGCAGAGCACGTTCAGGTACGTGATCAACGGCTTCCGGCACACCTCCGACAAGGAGGGGAGCAGCGGTAAGGCGCGCGTTCCGGAGGACGACTTCCGCGGCAGCGACATGGTGGTGACCCTCGCGGGGGTCCAGTGTGACCCCGGCGTCACGGGTTGCGGCGACACCGAGACGGCGCATGGCGGCACGTTCCTCCACGAGTTCGGGCATCTGATCGGCTTACGCCACGGCGGCGGCGACAACGTGCAGACGAAGCCGAACTACCTGTCGGTGATGAACTACGACTTCCAGTTCTTCGGCCTGAGAAGGCGGAGCAACAGCAACAACCTGTTCGACTACTCGCGCTGGGGATCCACCGGCACCGACTCCCTCCCCAACATCGACGAGAATGCGCTTGACGAGCTGGCAGGCCTCAAGGCCGTCGGTGACCCGGATCTGTTCACGACGCTTGTCCGCTGCTTCTCGTTCGACGCCGCAGGCGAGGGGGTATGGGATCCCGTCCGCACGCGGTTCAACGTCGCGGTCGACTTCAACTGCAACGGCAGCAAGGCGGACGGCAAGGTCGGGGAGAGCACCATCAACGACGACAAGAAGGCGACCGTCCTGAAGTCGTTCGACGACTGGGAGAACATCAGGTTCGAGGGTGGGTGGGTCGACAGCCTCTGGCGCGCGAGCTCGGGCAACAGTGTGGGCGTAGTAGGTCGCACCGCGCGTGTCGCCGGTGCGAAGGTCGCCCAGTCGGGCGCAGGCGGCCTGCCGGATCTGCCGAACAAGGTCAAGCTCAGCGAGCCGCCGGCGAGCGAGATCCTCGAGACCACGCGCATCCTGGCGGGCGATGCGAAGAAGCCGAAGCTGAAGGTCAAGATCAAGAAGCGCACGCTGAAGGTGAGCGCGCGCGACAACAAGGCCCTCGACCACATCCGCGTGACGGTCGGGAAGAAGGTCTACACGCGCCTGGCGAAGACCGATCGGTCCAAGAAGGCGAAGCTGAAGGTCAAGCTGAAGAAGGGCAAGCGGAAGGTCGTCGCCGTGGCGATCGACAGGGCCAGCAACGGCGCCGTGAAGAAGCTGAAGCGGAAGATCAAGTAGCGGTTTACCAAGGGGCCTGGCCCCGTGGTAAACCCGTGGTTACCGGCAGGGGCGCTTGAACGGCCGGTCGTTCGCCTGCAGCCGCACCACGTCGCCGTCCAGCGACGTGGCGTAGACGCAGCCGGAGGCGTCCTCGCCGAAGCTCGACACGCTCGTGATCGTCACCCCGAGCGGCTGGTCCTCGGTCGCCTCCGGCAGGGCGAGCTTCGCCGAGCGCAGCTCGGTCTGGCAGTAGTCGCCGTACACGTAGCGGCCGTAGAGGTCGTCGAGGCGCTTGTCGCGCACGACGTAGCCGCCCGTGATCGCGCAGTACCCGTCGGACAGGTGGTCGTGCTCGAGAACGGGCAGCGTATGGTCGTCCGGCGGCGGGACCACCTTCGCCGGGAACGAGCCCTCCCACGCGCTCCAGCCGAAGTTCGTGCCCGGTGGGGTCCCCGCGGGCAGGAAGTTGACCTCCTCGCTCACGTTCTGACCGACGTCTGCGATCACGAGGTCGTCGGTCTCGCGGTCGAACGAGAAGCGCCACGGGTTGCGCAGCCCCAACGCGTAGAGCTCGGGCTCCGCGTCTCGCCGGCGCGAATCGATGCGCAGCAGCTTGCCGAGCAAAGAGTCCGGGTTCTGGGCATTGCTGTCGGGGTCGTACGCCGCGCCGCCGTCGCCGGTGCCGATGTAGAGCAGCCGGTCGGGCCCGAACTGGAGCTGGCCCCCGTTGTGGTTCGGATAGGTGCTGTGCGGGATCGTCAGGACCAGGCGGCGCGTCTTCGGGTTCGCGCGGTTCGCGTTGCGCTTCATGCGCCGGTACTCCTCGACGACGATGTCGCCGAGCGCAAACCCGTCCACCTCGCGCGCCGTGTAGTAGACGTAGAACTTCCGCGAGCGCTTGTAGTCCGGCGCGAACGCGATCGAGAGCAGGCCGCGCTCGCCGCCGAAGGTGACGCGCTTGCGCAGGTTGATGAACGGCTTCCGCAGGATGCGGTCCTTCAGCACCACGCGCACCCGGCCCTGCTGCTCGACGACGAACAGGCGCTTGTGGTCGCGCGGCGGCGCCGACACGTGCACCGGCGCCGGGAACGTGCCGACCTTCTGGAGCTCGACCGCGGCGGACGGCGCCGCGAGGGTCAGTAGGAGCGCGAAGCTAAGCGCGCAGCTGGTCGATAGTGCAGTCCCGCGGTTCCTTGTCATCCCGCCAGCGTACGAACTTCGCGCCGTGGCGGATCCGGTTCCCGGTGATGTGGTCGAAGCCGATCTCGCAGACGAGCTCGGGTCGGAGGCCCTCCCAGACCAGCTCCTCCTCCGACTTCCAGCGGCTCGGCTCGCCGGATCCGCGCTCGCCGGTCCGGTGGGGCTCGAGCAGGGCGAGCAGCTCGCGCTTCTGCTTCGCGCTGAACCCCGACGTGTGGCCGACCACGTGGAGCTCGCCCTTCTCGTCGTACAGGCCGAGGATCAGCGATCCGACGGTGTTCTCCGCCTTGCCGAACCGGAACGCGACCACCACCGCGTCGAGCGTGCGCAGGCGCTTGATCTTCACCATGCCCTTGCGCTCGCCGGGCAGATACGACGCCTCCGCCTCCTTCGCCACCACGCCCTCCGACTGGCCCGTGAGCCATGCGCCCGCGCCCTCGCGGTCGTCGGTCATCGGCGTCAGCTGCACGGGGTCGGCCACGACGGACTCGAGCCGTGACCGGCGTTCGGCGTAGGGCAGCTTCAGCAGCTTCTCCTTGCCCTCCGCCAGCAGGTCGAACGCGACGAACGCCGCGGGCGTCTTCTCGGCGAGCATGTCCACGCGCGACTTCGCGGGGTGGATCCGCTGCGACAGCAGGTCGAACTCGTGGATCCCGTCCACCACGATCACGAGCTCGCCGTCGAGGACCAGCTTCCTCCCCGGCAGCGCGAGGATCTGCGGGATGACCTCCGGGAAGTAGCGGTTCATCGGCTTGCCGTTGCGACTCTGGAGATGCACGTCGTCGCCGTCGCGGAAGACGATCGTCCGGAAACCGTCCCATTTCGGCTCGTACCGCCAGCCGTCGCCTGTGGGAAGCTCCTTCGCCGACCGCGCCAGCTGCGGCTTCAGGGGAGGTTTTAGGGGAAGCCCCATGGAAACGACCTTATTCGCATGTGGCTCGTAATCGAGTCCGGGCCGAGCGAAGGCCGATCGGTCCGGATCCGGGGCGAGCGCGTCACGATCGGCAGCGCGCCGGACTGCGACCTGCGCGTGGAGCACGACGACGTCGAGCCGCATCACGCCACGATCGTCGTGGGCCGCGACGGCCACCTCGAGCTGCGCGACGAGGGCTCGCGCGAAGGGGTCTTCGTCGAGGGCGAGCGGGTCACGGAGCCGGTGCCGCTGAACGGCGACGAGCGGGTCCGGCTCGGCAACGACGTGCTGCTCGCGCTCTCGATGGACGAGCCCGCGGCGGAGCCGATGATGGAGGTGCCGGTCCGGCGCTGGCGCACGGTCGCCGGCGCGCTCCGGCGGACCCGCCGCACCGTGCGGATCGCGCTCGCCGCCGCCGGCGCCGCGCTGGCGGTGGCGGTCGGCCTGGGCGTCCTGCTGCTGACCGGCGTGATCGGCGACGACGAAGCCGAGCGGGGCCGCTCCGTGGCCGACGTCGTGGAACGTGCCGCCCCCTCGACCGTGCTCGTCCGGACGCGCGTGGGGCGCAGCGAGGCGACCGGCAGCGGGTTCGCCCTCGATACGCGCGACGGCCTGGTGGTGACGAACTTCCACGTGATCAACGGCGGCCGGACCTTCGACGTCCGGGTGGGGGAGGACTTCCGCCCCGCCGAGGTGGTCGGAGCCGCCCCCTGCGACGACCTGGCGCTCCTGCGGCTGGAGGACACCGATGGGCTCAGCAGCATGGCGCTCGGATCCCAGGGCGATCTGAAGCAGGGCCAGGAGGTGGTCGCGCTCGGCTTCCCCGCGAATCCGTCGCTGCGCGGCGAGCTGACCTCGACCGCGGGCGTCGTCTCCGTCCCGCGGAGCTCGTTCCGGCTGCCGACGCCCGACTCACCCCACTTCGAGAACCTGATCCAGACGGACGCGGCGCTCAACCCGGGCAACTCGGGCGGCCCGCTCGTCGACTCCGAGGCCCGCCTCGTCGGGGTGAACACCGCGATCTACGCGCAGGCCCGCGGGCCGTCATCCACCCAGGGCTACGCGATCGGCGTGGACCGGGTGAAGGAGGTCGTGGCCGAGTTGCGCGAGGGCCGCTCGCAGCGGTGGCTGGGCGCGGGCCTCTCCCCGCCGCCCGAGCGGCTCCTGCGCCGGCTCGGCGCGCGCGGGCTCCTAGTGACGTCCGCCGTGCCCGGAACGGCCGCCGCCGAGGTCGGGCTGGAGGGCGTGCTCCTGACCACGCTCAACGGCACCGCGCTCGACGGCACGATCGCGGGCTACTGCGCCGCGGTCGAGGGGCTCGAGAGCGGCGACTCGGTGGAGGCGGAGGTCATCGTGTCCGCGCGGGGCGCCCCGCGCGCGATCACGCTCGAGTTGGACTAGCCCGCCACCTGCCGCGGCTAGGATGCTGGCGTGTCCCAGGAGACCGCCACCGCCGCCGAGGAGGAGTACCTCCAGACCATCTACTGGCTGGAGGAGGCCGGGCTCCCGATCACCGGCGCGAACATCGCGCGTGCGATGCAGCTATCGGCGCCGACCGTCCACGAGATGGTCGGGCGGCTCGAGTCCGACGGCTACGTGGCGCGCGCCGAGGACAAGTCGCTCTCGTTCACCGCGTCCGGCCGACAGCACGCCAGCCAGATCGTCCGCCGCCACCGGCTGATCGAGCGCTTCCTGACGGACGTCCTCAACATCCCGTGGGATGAGGTGCACGAAGAGGCCGAGCGCCTCGAGCACGCGATGTCGCCGACGCTCGAGGAGCGGATGCTCGCCGCGATCGGGGACGCGAAGACGTGTCCCCACGGGCACCCCATCGTGGCCGGCGCCCGCGAGCCGGGCGTCCCGCTCGCGGACGTCGAGGAGGGCGCCTCGCTGCGGGTCCTGCGCTTCGAGAACGAGGCGGAGGACGTGCTCCACTACCTGAAGGGGGCGGGCATCCACCCGGGGCTCGAGGGCACGCTCGCCGCGGCCGCCGACGACGAGGTGGCGATCGAGTCGGGCGGCGACCGTCACGTGGTGACGCGGAGCGTCGCCGAGACGGTGTCGGTGGTCGCCGACCCCTCGCCACCGCCGCGCGTCGCGCTCCCCGAGCAGCTCGTGCTCGGGAAAGAGCGATACGGCAGGTAGCGGGCGCGAGCGGATTTACCAAGGGGCCTGGCCCCTTGGTAAATCAGGCAGTGGCCTGGGCCACGCCGCGATAGGCGTCCGCCAGCCGGCTCACGCCTTCCTCGATCTGCTCGACCGTCACGCCGGAGTAGGCGAGCCGCAGGCTGTTCTGCCCGCCCTCGAGCAGGAAGTCCGTGCCGGGCACGAAGACGAGGCCGCGCTCCTTGGCGGCCGCCTGGAGCTGGGCGACGTCTGCCCCCTCGGGCAGGTCCACCCACAGGAAGTAGCCGCCCGTGGGCGGGGTGAACGAGGCCTCGGGCAGCTCGCGCTCGAGGGCGGCGCAGAGTGCGTCGCGCCGCTCGCGCAGCGCGTTCTTCACCGTCTCGATCGATCCGGCGATCGCGCCGGAGCGGCAGAACTCGTTCACGATCGCCTGCGAGACCATGCTGGGCGAGATGTAGGTGTTCGTCGCCATCTTCACGACGTCGGCGATCACCGGCCCGGGCCCGGCGAGGTATCCGACGCGGATGCCGGGGCAGACCGTCTTCGAGAACGACGACGCGTAGACGACCCGGTCGGCGTCGTCGAGGGAGAGCATGGTGGGCAGGCTCTCGCCCTCGAAGCGCAGCTCCACGTAGGGGTCGTCCTCGAAGATCGTGAAGCCGTACGTCTTCGCGAGGTCGAGCAGCCGGCGCCGCTTCTCGAGCGACAGCGTGTACCCGGCGGGGTTCTGGAAGTTCGGGATGATGTGGGCGAGCGTCGGCCGCGCGCCCGACTCGCACGCACGGGCGAGCGCCTCCACGTCGATGCCGTCCTCCTCGAGCGGGATCGCCATCAGATCGGCGTCCAGCTCGCGCAGCGACAGCAGCGTTCGGTCGTACGACGGCGCTTCGACGACCACGAGGTCGCCCGGCTTCACGAGGAGCCGGAAGAGGAACGCGTCCGCCTGCATCGAGCCGTTGGTCACGACGACCTGCTCCGGCTCGACGCCCTGGTACTCCGCGATCCATTCGCGCAGCGGGACGTAGCCGATCGCCGTGCCGTACGCGGTTGTGCCGCCGGGATCGTTCTCGAACGCGCGCTGCGCAGCGTCGCGGAGGTCGTCCACGGCGACGATGTCGAGCGAGGGGGCGCCCCGCGCGAAGGAGATGGGCGGCGGCGTCTCCATCAGGCCGCCCGAGCGTACACGAGCACGTTGTCGCGGTACCCGACGTCGGCCCGGTAGGGCCCGCCGCAGGTGACGAGGACGAGCACGGGGTTGCGCGAGTGCCCGTAGACGGCGTTCGTGGGGAAGCGGCGCTTGTTCACGCGCGTGGTCCCGACCACGCGGTATCCGTGCACGTCGCCGCGTTCGTCGGTCACCTCGATCCGGGCGCCGCGCTCGAGCGACGGCACGCGCGCGAAGACCCCGGCGCCGTCACTGGTGTCGAGGTGACCGATCACGACCGCCCGCCCCGGCTCGCCCGGCCGCGCCCCGCCGGAGTACCAGCCCGCCCAGCCCTCCGGGGGGACCTCGATCCCGTCGCTGCGGGCCCGGACGGGCTCGATCCCGGCGTCCACGCCGGCGGCGGCGATGCTGATCCGGCCGGGCGGGGCGGGGCGGATGCCGCCCGCGAGCGGGTCGAAGCGCCGCACCCGCACGCTCAGCCGGCCCTCAACCGGCACGACCGGGCTGAGCGCGCGCGGCTGCGGGCGAAGCCGAACCGGGGGGAGGTCCGCGATTCGCGCCAGAGCATGCGCGGCCATGCCATCGGGGGCGGCCGTCGGCTCGGGACCCGCGTCGTCGGCCAGGACCAAGACGGCCGCCGCGGCCATCACGGCCGGCACGACGGCGGCGGAGGCCAGCCCGAGTCGGTTGCGCCTACGGCCCACCGCGGCGCGCGCGGGCGGTGAGGACGACGTAGGCGGCCGCCCCGCCGCACGCCGCGAGCAGCGCGGCCAGCAGCGCGAGCGGGACGGGAGAGTCACCGTCCGCGAGCCCGCCGAGCCCGGTGGCCGGCGCTCCGCGTGGCGCGGCGCTCTCGCCCGCCGCCACGATCACGTCGATCGGCTCCCCAGCGGTGCCGATCACGATCGCCGTCGAGGATGTGCCGGCGGTCAGCGGTACCCCTCCGCGGGCCGCGATCACGCTGCCGTCGTTCGGGTTCGTCACGTTCACCGCGTAGGCCCCGGGCTGAACCGTCGTGTAGTCGCCCACGCCGCCGGGTCCCACTCCTTCAGCCACGATGCGGTCGCCAAGCCGCACGTCCACGGTGCCGAGCTCCGGCGCGGCGTGTACGGCCCTCAGCTGGGCGCTCTTGGGGCGTGCGTCGCCCTCGCGCATCACGATGAGCCGCCCCTCCCCGTTGCGCAGCGCGACGGTGGTGTAGTGGGCGCGGTCAGCGAGCTGGGCGCTGACCTTGGCGATCACCGACCCGTCGCCCGACTCGCGGACCTCGAAGGTCACCTCCCCCGGGGGAACCTCGACGTATGGACCGACCTCGCCGAACCCGACGCCGCGTCCGACGCGCTGGCTCAGATCGTCGGCCACGACGAACAACTGGGCGCCGCCGGCGTCGGGAATCGCCTGCACAAAGCGGACATTCGCAGCACCCCATGCGGACGCCGCTGGTCCCACAAGTAGCATCAGAAGTGAGGCGATGAGCGCATGGACCCACCTACCCCTCGAGAACTCGAAGCGCATGGAGCGAGCATGCTAGCCGTGCCGGCAGACCGGCTGCCAGCGGCTCTGGGCGATCTGGACCCCGGCAACCGCGCGCTGCTCGACCTGTCGCTCAGGCGCGGCGTGTCGGACGCGGAGATCGGCGAGCTCCTGCGCAAGGAGCCCGACGACGTGGCGCGTGGGCGCGATGCCGTGCTGGAGCTGATCGCCGACGCGCTCGACGTGGGCGGCCAGGACCGCCGCGAGCGCGTGCGCCGGGCCATCGCCGCGCTGCCCGACGACGCGTGGCGCGCGGGCGCCGAGTCGGCGGAGCCGGCGCCGGCGCCGGAACCCGCGCGGACGCCAGACCCGGAGCCCGCGCCGGAGCCCGAGCAACGAGAAACGAGCAACGACCAACGCGGGGCGCCTGCGGCGACCGCGCCCCCGCGCCCATCCATCCGCCTCCCACGCGAGCCGGACGAGCACGACGGGCCCGCCCGGCTCCCGCTGGGGGCGGCGGACGAGGACTTCGACGAGCCCGAGCGTTCGTCGCGCCGTGGCGGCCTGCTCGTCTTCGTGGCGCTCCTGGGCGTGGCCGCCGTGCTGGCGATCGTCCTGATCGGCGGTGACGACGAGGAGGACCCGGCCGGCTCGGCCGACAACGGCGGCGACCCCGCTCCGCCGCCCGGCGGCAATCAGGGCGCGGGCCGCGAAGCGCGCCTGGCGGCCGTCGGTGGCGGCCGGGGGAGCGGACGGCTGATCGTGACCGACGCGGGGGCGACGATCGTCCTGCGCGGCCTGCCCGACCCCGATGGCGCCTACGAGGTCTGGCTCTACGAGAACATCGTGCGCGCGCGCTCGCTCGGCACGATCGCGGACGGCGGCGGCAGGCTGGAGGTCAAGCTTCCGGCCGACGCGGGCAGCTACCCGTTCCTCGACGTCTCCCGCGAGCCGTCTGACGGCAACCCGAACCACTCGGGTCAGAGCGTCATACGGGCGCCGCTCGAGACGGTCCTGGGCGACTAGGCCCGTGCGCGGTCACACCCGGCGGGATCTCCTGCGGCTGGCGGCCGCGGCGGGCGCCGGGTCGATGCTCGCCGGGCCGATCGCGCGCAGCGCGCTCGCGGCGGAGACGGCCGAGTACGACGACGGCGGCGACGCGGTGCCACCGGGCGCAGTGGGCGACCCCGAGCGCGTGATCATCCTCGGCGCCGGCTGGGCCGGCCTGACGCTGGCGAACGCGCTGCGAAACGCCGGGGTGGACCACGTGCTGCTCGAAGGGCGATCGCGGATCGGCGGGCGGGCGCGCACCGTGGACGTCGCCGGCGTCCCCGTCGATCTGGGCTGCTCGTGGATCCACGAGCCCGTCGGCAACCCGATGACGCGCTTCGCGGAGCAGGCGGGGGTCGCGCGCGACAACGCGGACATCGAGCTGGACGTGGCGGTGATCCGCGCCTTCGACGGCTTCCTCGACCGCGAGCTGACGGCGGCGGAGAAGGCCGCGGCGTTCGCACACGTCGTGCGGTTCGGCGAGGAGGCGGCCGGGATCTCGGCCGAGCTCGGGCCGGGCGCGTCCGTTCGCCAGGGCGCGCGGGTCTACCTGAACCGCCAGGGCCTCCACAGCGACGCGCGCCGCCACGCCGAGTTCCTCATCCACCTGGTCACCGAGCAGTCCGACAACTACGAGTGGGAGCGGATCTCGCTCGACTACTGGGCGAACTTCGAGTCGCCGTACACCGGCGTCGGGCAGGGCGAGTTCCCCGTGGGCGGGTACCGCCCGATGGTGCTCGCGATGGCGGGCGACTCGCGCGTGCGCCTTCGCCACCGCGTGGACGCGATCGAGCGGCGCCCCGCGGGCGTCACCGTGCGCTGCACCGTGACGGGTGACCGGCCCCGGCGGAGGGTCTTCAAGGGCTCGCACGTGGTCGTGACCGTGCCGCTCGGAGTGCTGAAGGCGGGCTCGATCCGGTTCGAGCCGCGGCTACCCAGGCGCAAGCGCCGCGCGATCGGGCGGGTCGGGTACGGCGTGTTCGAGAAGGTCGCGATGGTCTTCGACGACGCGTTCTGGAGCGACCCCGCACACACGCACATGCTCTTCCTGTCGGACCACTTCCCGCTCGAGCTGCCGCTGTTCGTGGACCTGGACCGGATCAGCGGCGTGCCCGGGCTGGTCGCGACGACGGCGGGCCGCGCGGGGCGGCGGTTCCGCCGGCTCGACCGCGAGGCGCGGCTCGAGCTCGTGCTCGCGCGGATGGCCGAGATCCTCGGCCGCGACGTGCCGCGGCCCGTCGCGTGGCGGGCGACCGACTGGCGCGCCGACCGCTTCTCGCGCGGCGCGTATTCCACGATCCCCGTCGGGTCGAGCCTGGCCGACCTCGACACGCTGGCCGAGCCGGTGGGGGGCCGCGTCCTCTTCGCCGGCGAGGCGACGAGCCGCGCCCGCCCCGGATACTCGGACGGCGCGATGACCAGCGGGATCAGAGAGGCAAAGCGCCTGCTGCGCCGGCCGGCCGTCACGCTCTCGGCGGGCTAGGCCCTACGCCTTCGCGCCGACCGTCTCGACGGCCAGCTCGGCGACCTGCGTCGGGTTCCGGCCCACGCGGACGCCCTTCGCCTCGAGCGCCTCCGCCTTCGCCTGGGCCGTGCCCTTCGACCCGGAGACGATCGCCCCCGCGTGCCCCATCGTCTTGCCGGGCGGCGCCGTGAACCCGGCGATGTAGGCGATCACGGGTTTCGTGACGTGCTCGGCGATGTACTCGGCGGTGCGCTCCTCCTCGTCGCCGCCGATCTCGCCGCACATGACGATGAGCTCGGTCTCGTCGTCCTGCTCGAACTCGGCGATCACGTCGATGAACGAGGAGCCGACGACGGGGTCCCCGCCGATGCCGACGATGGTCGAGTTGCCAAAGCCACGCTGGGCCAGCTCGTTGCCTATCTGGTAGGTCAGCGTGCCGCTGCGCGACACCAGGCCGACGCCGCCCTCGGAGAAGAAGTGGGCCGGGATGATCCCCACGTTGGCCTTGCCGGGGGAGAGGATGCCCGGGCAGTTGGGGCCCACCAGGCGCGTGGTGTCG
>DASPHG010000023.1:0-140982 GCA_035629775.1 Thermoleophilaceae bacterium
CCACGACGTCGGGCTCGACGTCCAGGCCGGTCAGCGCGGTGCCGACGTTGCCGGCCACCGTGACCGGCACGCCCGCGGCGCGGTGGATCGCGCCGAGCAGCTCGACCGTCGTCGTCTTGCCGTTCGTCCCGGTGACCGCGACGAAGGGGTTGGGCAGCAGCCGCCACGCGAGCTCGAGCTCCCCCATCACCTCGATCCCCCGCTCGCGCGCGGCGACGACGACCGGCGCCTCCTGCGGCACGCCCGGCGACTTGACGAGCGTCTCGATGCCGTCGAGCAGCTCGACCCCGCTCGTCGCGAGGTGCACGCCGTCCAGGCCGGTCTGCGGCGTGCCGGCGTCCGCGCCGGTCGCCTCGACGCCGCGAGCGCGCAGCGCCTCCAGTGCGGCGACCCCCGACCGTGCGAGCCCGACGACGAGGACCGGGCCGCCGGGGACGGGCGGCCGCTCGGTCACGTGATCGATTGCTGGTAGAGCGTGAACCCGATCGCGCTGCAGATCGCCGCGACGATCCAGAAGCGCAGGATGATCTTCGTCTCCGACCAGGCCATCAGCTCGAAATGGTGGTGGACGGGCGCCATCAGGAAGACGCGCCGGCGGAAGCGCTGGAACGCGATCACCTGGATCACCACCGAGAGGCTCTCGATCACGAAGATGCCGCCGATCACGATCAGGAGCACCTCGGTCTGCGTCATCACGGCGAGCCCGGCGATGGCGCCGCCGAGGCCGAGCGATCCGGTGTCGCCCATGAAGATCGCGGCCGGGAACGAGTTGAACCAGAGGAAGCCGACGCAGGCGCCCACCAGGCACGCGGACAGGAGCGCGAGATCCTCCTGCCCGGTCGTTATGAACGTCATCGCGGTATAGGCGAGCAGGACGATCGCGGCGGACCCGGCGGCCAGCCCGTCGAGGCCGTCGGTCAGGTTCACGCCGTTGGACGCGCCCGCGAGGACGAGGAAGATCAGGACGGGATAGAGCAGCCCGAGGTCGATCGAGGCGTCCCACGTGTGGATCCGCAACGTTTCCGGCAGGTGCACGTACTCCGTGGCCACCAGCCACAGCGCGATCGCGATCGCCGCCTGCGCGAGCAGCTTGTAGCGGCCCGACACGCCGAGCGAGCGACGATGCGCGACCTTCGTCCAGTCGTCGATGAAGCCGAGCGCGCCGCTCGCGAGCGCGGTCCCGAGGACGGCCAGGCTGACCGCCCGATACTCGCTGAGGATGAGGAACGGCACCGTGATCGAGAGCAGGATCAGAAGCCCGCCCATCGTGGGCGTGCCGGCCTTCTCGTGGTGGCCCTCGGGCCCGTCCTCGCGGATGTGCTGCCCGAACTCGCGCTCGCGCATGAAGTCGATGAACTTGGGCCCGAGGAAGATGCAGATGAGCATCGAGCCCATTCCGCCGATGAGGATCTCGCCGAGCATGGCCTAGGCCAGAACCCTCTCAAGGCCGACGGACCGCGACCCCTTCACCAGCACGCGGTCCCCGGGCAGCGCGATCTCTTCGAGCAGGGCGCCCGCCTCCTCGGCGTCGCCGACCTGGTGCAGCTCGCCGCCAAAAGCGTCCGCGTATGGCAGCGCCAGCTCCCCGACCGTGATCAGGACGTCGATCCCGAGCGCGTCCGCCAGGTGCCCGATCTCGTGGTGGAACCGCGGCCCGCTCTCCCCCAGCTCCGCCATCCCGCCGAGCACGGCAATCCGCCGCTCGGCCGACGAGGCGGCCAGATGCTCGAGGGCCGCGCGCATCGACATCGGGTTCGCGTTGTAGCAGTCGTTCACCACGGTCACCCCGCCGTCCAGCTCGACGATCTCCCCCCGCAGCGCCGAGAACGCCACGTCGAGACGCCCCGACGGGGTCACGCCCAGCGCGCTGGCGGCAGCGACCGCGGCGACCGTATTGGCCAGGTTGTAGTCCTCGTCGAACGGCAGCTCGAGCTCGACCCGCTCCCCCCGGGCGAGGATCACGGCGCGGCCGTCCGCGAACGACTCGAGCCGGACGTCGCCGTCCGGGCCGAAGGTGATCGTCTCGATGTCGTCGCGCAGATGCTCCTCGAGCAGCGCCTCCCCGGCGGGCACGACCGCCACCGCGTGGGCCGGCAGGTCGCGGATCAGCTCGGCCTTCGCGGCGGCCACGCGCTCGATCGTCCCAAGCAGCTCGAGGTGGACCGGCCCCACGTTCACGATCAGCCCCACGTCGGGCTCGGCGATCGCCGCCAGCTCGGCGATCTGCCCCTCGCCGCGCATGGCCATCTCGAGCACCAGCACGTCGGTGCCCGGCTCGGCCTCGAGCACCGTGAGCGGCAACCCGATCTCGGTGTTCCAGTTCTCGCGGTTGCGGTGGGTGCGCAGGTGCGGCGCGAGCAGCGCGGCGAGGATGTCCTTCGTCGACGTCTTGCCGGTCGAGCCCGTCACGCCGACCACGCGGCACCCGAGCTCGTGCCGCCATGCGCGTGCGAGCGCGGCGAGGGCCGTCAGCGTGTTCTGCGCGGCGATCACCGGGGCGCCCCCGCCCGACTCGGCCAGCTCGCCGGCCCGCGCCGGCCCCACGAGCGCGCCCCAGGCGCCGGCCGCCAGCGCGTCGGCCGCGAAGCGGCTGCCGTCCGCGTTCGCGCCGTGCAGCCCCACGAAGAGGTCGCCCGGCTCCACTCCGCGGGAGTCCACGACCGCGCGCCGCGGCCCGGGCGCCGTGGGGTCGCCCGCCACCAGCTCGCCGCCCGCGGCCTCCGCCACCCAGGCCGCGTCCCTCATCGAAGGGCCTCCCGCACGACGGTGACGTCGTCGAAGGGCTCCTTGCGGCCATTCTCGAACTCCTGGCCCTGCTCGTGCCCCTTTCCGGCCACGACCACGACGTCGCCGGGATCGGCGTCGCCGACCACGAGCGCGATCGCGCGCCGGCGGTCCGGCTCGCGCTCCACGCCGGGGCCGGTGCCGGCCAGGATCTCCGCGATGATGGCCTCCGGGTCCTCCGAGCGCGGGTTGTCCGAGGTCACCACGACGCGATCCGCGAGCGCCGCCGCCGCCCTCCCCATCAGGGGGCGCTTCGCCCGGTCGCGGTCGCCGCCCGCGCCGAACACCACGTGCACGCGCCCCTCGGTCAGCTCCCGCGCCGCGCGGAGCACGTTCTCGAGCGCCTCCGGCGTGTGTGCGTAGTCCACGAGCACCGTGAACCGCTGGCCCTCGTCCACCGGCTCGAAGCGGCCGGGCACGCGGTCCGCCTCGGCCAGCGCGGTTCGGGCGGCCTCCAAGTCGATGCCGAGGGCGCGAGCCGCCGCCAGGGCGGCCAGCGCGTTCTGCACGTTGAACAGCCCGGGCAGGCGCGTCTCGATCGCGACCGTCCCGTCCGGGGTCTCGCACGTGAACGACGAGCCCGACGGGTCGAAGCCGACCTCCCGCGCGCGGTAGTCGGCGGGACTGTCGATCGCGTAGGTGACGGGCTCGGCGACGTCATCCGCGAGCCGGTTGCCGTAGTCGTCGTCCAGGTTCAGGACCGCCGGCCCCGGCTGGCCGTGGAACAGGCGCCGCTTCGCCATGAAGTACGCCTCCATGTCGGGGTGGAAGTCGAGGTGGTCCTGGGTCAGGTTGGTGAAGACGCGGCACGCGAACTCGATCCCCTCCGCACGACCGAGCTCGAGCGCATGCGAGGACACCTCCATCACGCAGGCCTCATCGCCGGTGTCCAGCATCCGGCGGAAGGTCGCCTGGAGGTCGATGGCCTCGGGGGTCGTGCGCTCGACCGGCTCGTCCGCGCCGCCGACGATGGACTTCACGGTCCCGAGCAGCCCGGTCTGCAGCCCGCCGCGCTCGAGGATCGCCCGCGTCAGGAAGGCCGTCGTGGTCTTGCCGTTCGTCCCGGTGATCCCGACGACGCGCAGCGACGCGGTCGGGTCGCCGTGGAACCTGGCCGCCGCCGGGCCCATGGCCGCGCGCACCGAGGGCACGACGACCTCGGCCGCGGGGAGCCCGAGCGGGCGTTCGCAGACGACCGCGGCCGCCCCGCGCTCGACGGCGTCGGGCGCGAAGTCGTGGCCATCGGCCGTGAATCCGGGAACGCAGAAGAAGAGCCCTCCGGGCCGGACGTCCGAGCTGCGGTAGTGCAGGCCGGTTATCTCCACGTCGGGCGCGTCCCCGCCCATCAGCTCGCGGAGCGTCACACGCCTGAGGCTACCTGCGCGGGGCGACGCTTCCCCGCCAGTTTCGCCCATGGCACGCGTTGGACTGGGTATGCGAAGGCTCGCCCTCGGAGCGCTGGTCTCACTCCTGCTCGCCGTACCGGCGCATGCGTCGGTCAAATCCGTCTCCGCCGAGCGTCCGGCGGACCGCGATTGCACCGCACGGGCCGTTTCGGGCGCACCGGGCGTGACCACGTCCTCGTTCACGGCGCCCGCCGACGGAACGCTGCGGGCCCGGCTGCTGGGCGGGGGCGAGAACGGCGACTGGGACCTGGCGGCGTTCGACAGCGCCGGGACGCTGATCGCGGGGTCCTCGGCCTTCCGCGCGAACGAGCTGGTCGTGGTGCACCTGCGCCGCGGCGCCCAGGTGACGCTCCAGGCCTGCCGCATCGCCGGTCGCGGCGCGCGCGTGCCCATGCGGACCAACTTCACGAAGGTGAACTTCAACGCGCTCGATCGGTCCGGTCCGGTCTCGCTGGTCGACGTGGCGGTCACGGCCCCGTGGCAACTCGAGACGCTCGAGGCGCTCGGACTCGACGTGACCCACGACGTGCGCGACGGGCGCGCCCGCGTGATCCTCTACGGGGACGGCGACCGCGCGACCCTGCGCGACACGGGCCTCGCGTTCGAGGTCGTCCGACGCGATCTGCTGGCCGCGGACCGGCGTGCCCGTGCGCGCGACCGCGGCTGGGCGGCCCGCGTCGGGCGCTCCGGCCTCCCGTCCGGGCGAACCGAGTACCGGACCTACGAGGACGTCCAGCGCGAGCTCAAGCAGATGGAGCGCCGGTTCCCGTCGCTCGTCCGCGGGTTCACGCTCGAGACCAAGACCTACGAGGGCCGCGACATCCAGGCGGTCGAGATCGCGCGGCGCGCGGGGTCGAAGGACGACGGACGGCCGGTGCTGTTCCTCAACGGCATCCACCACGCCCGGGAATGGCCCGCGACCGAGGTGCTCATGGAGTTCGCCTGGGATCTGCTGAAGAACGCGGACGAGGATCCGCAGCTCGCGGCGATCCTGCGCAAGGTGCGCGTGGTCATGCAGCCGTACACGAACGTCGACGGCTTCATCGTCTCGCGTGCCGCGCTCGGCCAGCCGGAGGACGTCGATTCCGACGCGGGGATCGTCTACTCGACCGCGACCGGCGTCGTCATCCTCGGAGGCTCGTTCGGCTACAAGCGCAAGAACTGCAACCCGTATCCGGTGCCCGCGATGGGGCAGCCGTGCGACGTCAACTTCGGCACGGACAACAACCGCAACTACCCGCACACGTGGGGCGGGGGCGGCGCGTCCTCCAACCCCAACGACCAGTCCTACCGCGGTGAGGGCCCGGGCAGCGAGCCGGAGACGCTGGCGGTGCAGCGGCTGCACCTCTCGCTGAACGCCCCCGTCCTGCTCTCGATGCACAACGTCGCCGCCAAGGTCCTGCGGCCGCCGGGCACAGAGGCGGAGAACTTCGCCCCCGACGAGAAGGGCCTCAAGGAGCTGGGCAGGCGAATGGCCGAGCCGACCGGCTACGCGAACCAGTACGGCTGGCAGCTCTACGACGTGACCGGCGGCACGAAGGACTGGTCCTATGCCGCGACCGGGGCGTTCGGCTACACCGTCGAGACCGGCCCGGCCGGCGCCGACTTCCACGGCGACTACCGGACGATGGTCGTCGATCAGTACAGGGGCGCCGAGGAGCTCGCCGGCCGCGGCATGCGCGAGGCGCTGATCGAGGCGGCCAAGTGGACGCGCAACCGCCGCTTCACGTCCCGCATCGCCGGGACGGCGCCCGCGGGACGGACGCTTCGCATCACCAAGGAGTTCGTGACCGAGTCGGCGCCCGTGTGCACGGTGGGCAGCGCGCTCCCGGTCTCGTTCGGCCCGATCGACTGCGTCGCGCCGGGACCGGTCCAGGCGACGCCCGAGAAGATCGAGTTCACGACGAAGGTGCCGACGAACGGCCGCTTCACCTGGTGGATCAACCCCTCGACCCGGCCGTACGCGGCGGCGCCCGAGACCTATCACCTCACCTGCGAGCGCCGCGGGCGCGTCCTGGCGGAGAAGGACGTCATGGTCGCGCGCGGCGAGACGGCGAGACTGCGGCTCGCCTGCGGGCGGCGGTAACGCGATGCGCAGGGGACGGATCGGGGCAATCCTCCTGGCGGTGACGGCGATCGGCGCGAGCGCGCTCGCGGCGGGGCCGGCCGGAAGCGGTGCGCAGACGGGCGAGATCGTCATCAAGCGCGACGAGTTCGGCGTGCCGCACGTCTTCGCGCCCGATCGCCGGTCCGTCTCCTACGGCGCGGGCTACGCGCTCGCGCAGGACCGCCTGTGGCAGCTGCACATCTTCCGCCACCTCGGCAAGGGCGAGCTGTCGCAGATCCTCGGCCCGCTGGTGATCGACATCGACCGCGACACCCGCTTCTGGACCTACACCGCCGAGGAGCGCGCGCGGCGCTTCGAGACGTGGCCGAAGCCGCTGCAGAGGGACCTCGAGGCGTTCGTCGCCGGCATCAACGCCTGGATCGACGAGGCGAACGCCGATCCGGCCAAGCTGCCGTTCGAGTTCACGATGACGGGCGAGGCCCCGATCCGGGAGTGGACGATCGACGACTCCATGGGCCTCCAGGACTTCCTCATCCTCACCTTCGGAGCGGGCGGCGGGAACGAGCTGCAGAACGCGGCGCTCGCCCAGCGGCTGATCGGGAAATACGGCGCGGCGGAGGGCCTGCGCGCGTTCGGCGACCTCGTCCGGACCGTGGACCGCGACGCCGAGCCGACGATCCCGCGCGGCCTCAAGTGGAAGCGGACCCCGACATACGCGCGCCTCGCGAAGGTCCGCCAGGTCCGGCGGCTGACGCGCGACGCGCGCCTCTCGCTGGCGGACAAGACCTCCACGCCCGCATCCGACGGCGTGGGCACGCCCGGCGACGGCCGCGGCACCCTCGAGCAGCTCGCGCTCGCCCCGGACATCGGCGCCGTCGCGGACGCGGTCGACCGGCGCCTCTCCGGCCTGCGGTCGCTCGACCTGCGCTTCAAGTTCGGCTCGAACGCACAGATTGTGGGCCCACGGCTCGCGAAGTCGCGCAACTCGCTCCAGACCGGCGGCCCGCAGGTCTCGTACGCGATCCCGCAGTTCCTGGCGGACTTCGGGATGCACGCGCCCGGCATGGACATCACCGGCATGACCTTCGCCGGCGTCGGGCCTGCGGTGCTGATCGGCCGCGGGAACGGGTTCGCGTGGACGACCACGACCGGCTCCTCCGACCTGACCGACACGTACGTCGAGCAGCTCAACCCCGAGAATCCGCGCGAGTACCTCTTCCGCGACCGGTGGGAGCCGATGGAGTGCCGCACCGAGGAATACGTGATGAAGGGCGTGGCGGAGCTCGAGACGCAGGAGATCTGCCGCACCCGCCACGGCCCGGTCGTGGCGTTCGACGAGGCGAACGGCGTGGCGTACTCGGTGCGCTACGGCTGGATGGACCGCGAGCTCGGCACGACACGGGGCTTCTGGGGCTTCAACCGTGCGCGCGGCCTGCGCAGCTACGCGACGAGTGCCTCCCAGCTCGCGTCGAACCACAACATGTTCTACACCGACGACCGCGGCAACTTCGGGTACTGGCACCCGGGCAACCATCCACGGCGCGCGCCCGGCGTGGACCTGCGGCTGCCGCAGGACGGCACCGGCAAGAGCGAGTGGCGCGGCCTGCTCCCGGTCCAGCGCGTGCCGCACGCCGTGAACTTCAAGCGCGGGTGGCTCGTCAACTGGAACAACCTCCCCGCGAAGGGCTGGCCGCGCGAGCGCGCGTTCGACGCGCGCGACGGCGTCGACGACCTCTCCGACCCGCACTACGACCGGCGCACGCCCGACCCGTTCGGCGGGCGCGTCCGCGGGAAGCGCTGGGACTTCGACGGGCTCAGCGCGAGCCTGCGCCACGCCGCGTTCGCCGACCACGAGTACGACTGGTACGAGAGCGCGCTGCCGCGGCCGAAGGAGCTCGAGTCGGACCTCGCGAAGGCCGCGCTCGACGTGACCCGGAGCTGGTCGGGCTTCCGCGTCGACGAGGACGGCGACGGCATGTACGACTCCGCCGGCTACACGATCCTGCGCGTCTGGATCGGGCAGCTCCGCGACGCCGCGTTCGGCGACGACCTGGGCGACGACGCCGGGCGCGCGCGCAGCAGCACCGAGCTGTGGCACCTGTTCTCGCCCGACTCGCGCCACGACCTCCGCTTCGACTGGCTGAACGGCCGCGACCGGCGCGAGGTGGCCGCCGAGGCGTTCACGCGCGCCGTCGAGCGGCTGGAGGCCGAGTTCGGGTCGGACGAGCCCGCGACCTGGCTGAGCAAGGCGCGCCTCGAGCACTACACGCGCCTCAACGCCGACCTCTTCACCGACACCGGACTGGGCGCCGCCTGCGGCGAGCTCGAGGCGATCTTCAACGACGAGTGCGACGACGCGCAGGAACAGGACTCCGGCTGGCCCGGCGACGTGGCCGACCACATCGAGATGGACCGCGGCACCTACAACCACGTGGTCGAGTACCTCACGCGGGCGACGCGCGTGAAGCGCCTCGGCGCCGCCGACTCGCGCGCCGGCAGCGTGATCCCGCCGGGCCAGAGCGGATTCGTCAGCCCCGCCGGCCAGGAGGACCCGCACTTCGAGGACCAGCTCGACGACTACATCGACTGGACGTACAAGCCGATGCCGCTGTCACTCGAGGACCTCGAGGGGACGACGGAGTCGACCGAGACCCTGCCCATCCCCGACTCCTACTAGCACGCTAGGAGGGCGGCAAAGCCGCCCGGTCACGCGAGCCGGAGGCGAGCTTTCCCATCAGAACGCGGGCACGGATGCCCGCGGAGCTATCCGGGCGGGATCTTCAGGTACGGCAGGGCGAAGCTCGCGATCTTCTCGAACGCCGGCGCGGCCACGTCGCCGCCGTAGATCGAGCCCTGGGGCTCGTCCACCATCACCGAGACGAGGAGGCGCGGGTCGCTTGACGGCGCGAAGCCGATGAACGACGCGACGTACTTCGTCTTCGAGTAGCCCCCGTTCTCGGCCTTCTGCGCGGTACCGGTCTTGCCGGCGAGCGTGTAGCCCTCGATCGCCGCCTCGCTCGCCGTGCCGCCCGACTTCAGCACGCCCTCGAGCATCCGCGCGACCTTGTCCGCGGTGGCGGCGGAGACGACCCGGCGCGGTTCGTCCCCCGCGCCCGCGATCACGTGTGGCGTGTGTGCGATTCCGTCGTTCGCGATCGCCGAATACCCGTGTGCCATCTGGATCGGGGTGACCGCGAGGCCCTGGCCGATCGGCAGGTTGCCGATCGACGAGCCGGAGTACTCCTCGACCGTCGGGACGATGCCCGCCTCCTCGCCCGGCAGGTCGATGCCGGTCGCCTCGGAGAACCCGAACCGGCGCACCCAGGCGTCGAACTTCTCCGTGCCCATCCGCAGCCCGATCGTGACGGTGCCGACGTTCGAGGACTGCGCGAGGATCTCGGACACGGTCAGCGTGCCGCCACCGCCCGAGTGCGCCTCGCGGATCGTCCGGTCGGCGACCTGGATGGTCGGCCCGATCGTGAACTTGGTGCGTGGCGTCACGAGGCGCTCCTCGAGCGCGCCCGCGACCGTGAAGGCCTTGAACGTCGACCCGGGCTCGTAGGTGAAGCCGACCGCGCGGTTCTGGCGCGCGTACTCGGGCGAGGCGTCGATCCGGTTCGCATCCACGCGCGGCCAGTTGGCCATGGCGAGGATCTCGCCGTTGCGCGGATCCATGACGACCGCGGTCGCGCCGCGCGGCCGGTAGAGCTGCCCGACCTCGGAGAGGACGGCCTCGGTGCGCTCCTGGATCGCCGCGTCGATCGTGAGGCGGAGGTCCTCGCCCGCCTGCGAGCGCTCCACGTCCACGATGCTCACCGGCTTGCCCGTGGCGTCCTTGACGACCCGGCGGATGCCGTCGGTGCCATGGAGCGTGTCCTCGTGGAGCTGCTCGAGGCCGCTCAGGCCGAAGTTGTCGGTGCCGACGCTGCCGAGCACCTGCGACGCGAGCTGGCCCTGCGGGTACGTGCGCCGCGGCTCGACGACCGTGTCGATGCCCTCGATCCCGAGGTCGGCCACCTTCGCGCCGCGATTCGGGTCGAGCTTCCGCCGCAGGTAGACGAAGCCCGTGTCGCGGTCCGAGAGCAGCTCGACGAGCTCGTCCTCGGACATGCCGAGCAGGGGCGCGAGCCGCTTCGCGGTGCCGGCGGGGTCGTCGATCAGGAAGGGGTTCGCGAACACCGTCGTCGCGTCCTCGGCCACCGCCAGCTCGACGCCGTTGCGGTCGGTGATCGTGCCCCGCTGCGCGTAGACCGTGAGCTCCTCCTCCTGCTGGCTGAGCGCGCGGCTGCCGAGGTCGCGCGACTCGACGGTCCCGAGCCACGTGGCCCGGGCCGAGGCGACGGCGAGAAGACAGAGAAAGAGTGCGAAGAGGAAGCCGATGCGGCGGTCGACCAGCCGCATCGGCTAACCCGTCTGCCCCGGTACCGCGGGCGGGGTCGTGGTCGCGGTCGGTGCGGGTGCCGGCTCGGCCGGCGCCGTCACCGGCGCGCCGGTGACCGGATCGATGGTCTCGGTGGTGGTCGTGGGCGTGGTGGTCGTGACCGGAGTGGTCGGCTCAGGCGCCGGAGCGGGGACGACGGGCGCGGGCGGCACGTAGGCGACGTCGTCGGGCTCCGACATGCGCGATAGCGCGAGCGACGCGTCGCGCTCCGGCCGCGCCTCGAGGTAGCGCACCTCGCCGGGGGCCGGCAGCACCAGCCCGAGGTCCGCCGCGGCCTTCTGGATGCGCTCGCTCGAGCCCAGCCGCGCCGCCTCCAGGCGCAGCCGCGAGTTCTCGCGCTTGAGCGTGGCGACCTTCTCGGTCGTGCGTGCGATGCCCGCGTTCATCTCGAGGAGGGCGACGTTCGCGAAGACGATGCCCGCGAGGAGGACGGCGATCAGGACCACCCAGGCGCGCCCCGTGAGCAGCCGGTCGACGAACGGGCTGTGCGGGATCGCGGCGAGCCGCGTGGCGACCCGGGCACGCCGGCCCGCGGGCTGGCGGCGCGGCGGCGCCGGGCGCGGGCGCGAAGGCCGAACGGGTGCCCCGCGGCGCGGCGTGGGCGTGCGCTGCGGAGCGCGGCGTGGGACGGGCGGCGCGACGACGCGGGCTGCAGCCGTCCGGGCCACTACTCCGACTCCTCCAGCCGGCGCGCAGCGCGCAGCTTTCCGGAGGCCGCGCGTGGGTTCTCGGCCAGCTCGTCCCCGCCCGGCACGACGGCGCGGCGTGTGATCAGCTCGGCCTCGGGCTCGTGGCCGCACGCGCACACGGGCAGATCGGGCGGGCAGATGCAGCCGCGCGCGCGGTCGGCGAGGAAGCGCTTGACGCGCCTGTCCTCGAGCGAATGGAAGGAGATCGCCGCGAAGCGCCCGCCCGGGCGCAGCAGCGCCCACGCCTCGGGCAGCGCGCGGTCCAGCGAGCCGAGCTCGTCGTTCACCACGATGCGGATCGCCTGGAAGACGCGCTTTGCCGGGTGCCCGCCGCCGAACCGCGCGGGCGCGGGCACCGCGGACTTGATCGTCTCGGCGAGCTCACCGGTCATCTCGAAGGGCTGCTTCGCGCGGCGGCGCACGATCGCCCGCGCGATCTGGCGCGCGTAGCGCTCCTCGCCGTAGCGCTGGAACGCGCTCGCCAGCCGGCGCTCGTCCCACTCGTTCACGACCGCGCGCGCGTCAAGCTCCTGGTCCGGGTCCATGCGCATGTCGAGCGGAGCGTCGTAGGAGTACGAGAACCCGCGCTCCCACGCGTCGATCTGCATGGACGAGACGCCCAGGTCGAGGTAGGTCATGTCCGCCGCGAGGCTCTCCTCGGCCAGGACCGCGAGCCCGTCGGCGTAATCCATCCGCAGGAACCGCGTCTGGCACGGGACCTCGGCGGCGAGCTCGTCGAAGCGCTCCTCGGCAACCGGGTCGCGGTCGATGCAGACGAGCAGGCCGGTCGGGCCGATCCGGTTCGCGACGAGCCGCGCGTGGCCGCCGGCGCCGAAGGTGCAGTCGACGGCCACCTCGCCGGGCTGCGGATCGAGCATGTCGATCAGCTCGCCGGCCAGGACCGGGACGTGCGCGCGCGTCATGTCAAGAAGGATGGTCAAGTCCCTGTGCGATCTGGGCGGCCTCGGCGGGGAGATCCGCCTCCTCGTCGGTCCAGCGGCCCCGCGCCCACAGCTCCAGCCGGTCGTGCGCGCCGATCAGGACGACGTCCTTCTCGACCCCCGCGTGCGCGAGGAGGTTGGCGTTCAGCGTCACCCGGCCGCCCGAATCCAGGTCCGCGTCGAACGAGCTGCCCGCCAGGTAACGCGTGAGCTTCTGGTACTCCGAGCTCATCGGGTTCAGCCTGGGAAGGAACTTGTCGCTGAAGGACTGGAACCCCTCGGGCGTGAAGATCGTGATGCAGGGAGCGTCGTGCGACTTCATCAACACGAGCCCATCGGAGAACGCCGGGCGAAGCTTCGCCGGCACGTTCAGCCTGTTCTTCGCATCCAGCGTTTGGTCGAAATGCCCGCGGAAAATCATCTGACCCCGAGAGGGATTTGGGACCGAGGTGGTGGAGTGGGAGGAGCCCCACCACCCCGGTCCGGTTCATCTGTGGGCCACAGTACCCCACTATGCCCCACTTATCAACACAATCTCCCACTTTCCTGCCGCGAGTGGACAAGTGTTCGAGTCGTCCGCCGCCGGATTCCGCTCTACCAACGGGTTTTCAGGCGGGGGTCACGGTGGGACACCGGGCGCGCATGCAAGCGCGCTTGCGTGCCGTCCGCGCGGTCAGAACGTGGTGAGCGCGTCCGTCGCGCCGCCTGAGAGCGCCCCCAGGAGCGCCGCGGCGACCAGCAGCATCACCGACGGGACGAGCAGGACCGCCACCACGAGCTGCATCTTCGGCCCGGCGCGGGCGGCCTCCTCGTGGATCGCCCGGCGGCGCGCCAGCCGGGCCTCGCGCGCCTGGGCGACGAGGGTGTCGGACAGTGGGGCGCCGTGGCGCACCGCCCGGGCCAGCGCACCGGCGAACGCGTCGACCTCGGGGATCCGGAGCTCGCGGCGGTGCGCCTCGAGCGCGTCCGCGAGCGGGACTCCGACCGCGACCTGCGCGGCTAGCCCGGACCAGGCGCGCGCGAGTGGGGCGCGCGAGTGCCTGCCGGCCTCGGCGAGCGCCGCGGCCGGCGACAGACCGCCCTCGACCGCCACCGCGAGCAGCTCGAGCAGGGCCGGCAGGTCGCGGCGCACCGCCCGCACGTGATCGGCGCGCCGCCGCGCGAGCCATAGGTCGGGCAGGAGGAAGCCGGCCACCGGCCCCACGGCGGCGGCCGCGAGTCCCAGCCGCCCTGGGGCGAGCGTGCCGAGCATGAGCCCCGCCAGCGCCCCCGCCAGCGCCGCCAGGCACTTGGCCGCCAGCAGGTCGCTCCCGTCGAGGCCGCCGGGCCGTCCGGCCTCGGCCAGCCGGCGCTCGAGGTCCGCGGGCGCCGCGACCGCCCGTGGCATGAGGCGCCGCCCGAGGCGCGCGAGCGCCGGGTTTCGCCCGGCGCCGCCCCCACCACCGGCCGCGAACGCCCGCATGTCGGCCACGGCCACGGCGCCGGCCGCCGCGGCGGCGAACGCCAGCGCCTCGGCGGTCATGCGCGAACCCTCCCGAGCCGCCGGATCAGGAGCGCCGCGACCGTCTGGAGGACGAGGGCGACGCCGACGAGCCAGGCGGTGAGCGGAGAGGCCGCGATCCCCGAGACGGCGCCGGGGCGCGCCAGCTCCGCGAGCGCCGCGCCGCCGAGTGGCAGTGCCACTACGAGCAGGCCGGTGAAGCGCGCCTGGGCGGTCGCCACGCGCACCTCGGCGGCGAGCCGCGCCTGATCCTCGAAGCCGAGCGCCAGGCGCCGCAGAAGCGTCGCCAGGCTGCCGCCGGCGCGGTGCTGGACGAGGGCGGCGGCGACGAGGGCATCGACCGCCTCGGAGCGGGAACGGTCGCGAAACGACTCGAGCGCCGCCGCCGTCGTCTGGCCCGCCGCCAGCTCGGCCCGGACGCGGCGAAGCTCGGCCCCGCCCGCGCCACCGAGCGTCTCGCCCGCGGCCGCCAGCGCCCCGCGCAGCGAGTGGCCGCCGCCCAGGGCGTCGGCCAGGGCCACCGCGATCGCCGGGGCGTCCCGCTCGACCGCGCGGCGGTAGGCGCGCCGGCGGGCGGCCAGCACGCGGCTGACCCCGAGCGGCGCGGCCAGCGCCGCGACTGCGGCGAGGAGCGGCCCGGCCACCGGCGCGACCGCCAGCCAGGCCGCGGGTGCTGCACCCACGAGCAGGCGTCTGCGTTCGAGCGCGCCGGGCTCCCGACCCTCGTCCCCGAGCCGCAGCACCGCGTCCACGGACTGTGCGACCGAGCGCACCGCCCGGACGGCCCACGCGAGCGCCGGCGGTCCGAGCCCCCGCACCAGGGCCGCGGTCGCGAAGGCGGCGAGCACCGCCGCGACGAAGGCGAGCGCGCCGGGATGCTTCACCGGCCGGGCGGCACCCGCCAGACCGGACGCTCGCCGCGCATCGCGAACAGCTCCCTCACCGCCGCGGCGCCCGCCACCCGCACGACCTCGGCGACCGCCGTGACCCGCCGCTCGCCGTCCGGGCTGCGCGCCTGGTGGACCACCAGATCGAAGGCGTCCGCGACGTGGGCGCGGACCGCCGCGTGCGGCAGTGCGACGTCCGCCATCAGCGCGAGCGTCTCGACCCGGCGGAGCGCTTCGGCGGGCGAGTTCGCGTGCACCGTCGTCAGCGATCCGTCATGACCCGTGTTGAGGGCCATCAGCATGTCGAGCGCCTCGGCGCCCCTGACCTCGCCGACGATGATCCGGTCCGGCCTCATGCGGAGCGAGTTCCGCACGAGCGCCCGGATCGTTACCTCCCCCCTCCCCTCCACGTTCGGCGGGCGTGCCTCCAGCCGCACCACATGCGGCTGGCCGAGTAGCAGCTCGGCCGCGTCCTCGATCGTCACGATCCGCTCTCCCTCCGGGATCGCACCCGAGAGCGCGCCGAGCGTCGTGGTCTTGCCGCTGCCGGTACCGCCGCTGACGAGGATCGTCGCGCGCCGGGCGACCGCGGCCGCGAGGTGGTCGGCGAGCGGCCCCGGCATGGTGCCGTTGTCGACGAGGTCGGCCAGCGAGAACCCGCCCTGGCGGAACCGGCGGATCGTGAGGCACGGACCGTCGACCGCGAGCGGCGGGATCACGACGTTGACGCGCGACCCGTCGGGGAGCCGGGCGTCGCAGAGCGGCGACGCCTCGTCGACGCGCCGGCCGAGGGGCGCGAGGATGCGCTCGATCGCGTGCATGAGCGCGCCGGCGTCGACGAATCGCGCGTCCGCGGCAGCGAGCCGCCCATCGCGCTCGACGTAGACGGCGCCGCCCCCGTTCACCATCACCTCGTCCACATCGGGGTCCGCCAAGAGCGGCTCGAGCGGGCCCAGTCCGGTGGCGAGGCGCAGCACGCGCCGCTCGAGCCGCTCCCGCTCGGCATCCGGGAGCGGCGCCGCCTCGGCCGCGATCACGGCCCGCACCTGCTCCTCGATCGGCTGGCTGTCCCCGGTCGTCCGCGCGCGCTCGACGAGCCGGTCGCGCAGGGCGCTCGCGAGCTGCTCCAGGGGCTCCACGCCTAATGTAAGCCGCCAGATGCCTCCGCAAGCCCCCCGGCTCGAGCTCGACCACGTCGCGGTCGCGGTGCACTCGATCAAGCGGGCGCTCGCGCTCTACCGCGACGCCCTCGGAGGCGAGTACCTGATGGGCGGCGACTCGGAGACCTGGCGGTGGCTCCAGGTCCGGTTCGCGAACGGCGGCAAGGTCGAGCTGCTCGAGCCGCTCGGCGACGGGTTTCTCTCGCGCTTCCTCGAGAAACACGGCGAGGGCCTCCACCACGTGACGTTCAAGACCGACGACATCGAGGCGGCGATCGAGCACGTGCGGTCACTCGGCTACGAGCTGGTCGACGTCAACCTCGACAACGACTACTGGAAGGAGGCGTTCCTGCGCCCCTCGGGCGCGCACGGCACGCTCATCCAGCTCGCGTGGTCGAAGCATTCGGACGACGAGGCGAGCCGCCAGCTTCGCCCGTCGAACCTCGAGGAGCTGCTGTCCGGCTAGTCCTCCACGGCGGGGCGGGCGGCCCGGTTTCCGACGAGGCCGCCTTTCACGAGGGCCTGCGGGCCGCGGCGGCCGCCGGATGGCGGGTCCTCGATAGCGACGGCGCGGCGCTCGACGCCGTGCAGGCGGCGGTCGTCGCGCTCGAGGACGACCCGCGCTTCAACGCGGGCCGGGGCGCGGTCCTGAACGAGCACGGCGAGGCCGAGCACGACGCATCGATCATGTGCGGCGCCAGCGGGGCGGCCGGCGCGGTCGCGGGCATCCGGGGCGTGCGCAACCCGGTGGTTCTGGCGCGCGCGGTGATGGAGCGCACGCGTCACGTGCTCCTCGTCGGAGCGGGGGCTGAGGCGCTCGCCGACCGCGAGGGAGTCGAGCGCGTCGACCCCGGCTGGCACGTCACGGAGCAGGCCGAGCGAAGCTGGCGCGCCGCGGGGGACACCGTCGGCGCGGTCGCGCTCGACGCGAGCGGGCGCCTGGCGGCCGCCACCTCGACCGGCGGCATCCGGCGGAAGCTCGCCGGGCGGGTGGGCGACGCGCCCCTCCCGGGCGCCGGCGTGTTCGCCGACGGTGCGTGCGCCGTGTCGGCGAGCGGCCACGGCGAGGCGATCATGCGCGCGGTCGCGGCGCACGAGATCGCGGCCGCGATCCGCCACGCGGGCCTGCCCCTGGCGCAGTCGGTCCGGGCGGCGCTCGCGCGGATCGACGGCGCCGCCGGGCTGATCGCGATCGCCGCCGACGGTGAGCCGTCGGTCGAGTTCAACACCCCCGTCTTCCACCGCGCGGTGGCGGACGCGCAGGGCATCCGCACCGCGGTGGCCGCCGACTGGCGCTAGCTCCACTGTCGCTGCTCAGTGGGCGGAGCAAGCGCGGCGGCACGGTGGCTCGGAACAGCGGCTGGGTGCGGGGTCGGTGACGCCGCGGCGGACTTAAGGCCCCTGTAGGGGCACTAACCCCGCCATCGCGACCCCGCCGGCGAGCCGGACCGTCAGCCTGCTACCCAGCCTCAGCCCGAATTCGCGCGACGAGCCACCTCGCCTTCACGGCGCTAGCCGGCGGCGAACTCGCGCAGCGCCTCGCGGCCACCGCCCACGATCGGGTCACCGTGCGCGATCAGCAGGTTGTCGAACTCGAGCCGCTCGGCGAGCGGCGCGTACGACTCACGGATCGTCCGCTTGATGGCGTCCGGATCGTCACCCAGATGCTCCTCGGGCACGAACCCCAGGCCGCCGTAGTTGATCACGCCGTCGGCTACCGACAGCGCCGAGTGCGATGGGATGTGGAAGACGCCGTCATCCGGGCAGATCGCCCCCGACTCGTGCGCGGTCACGCCGCCCGGTAGCTCCTCGCCCCAGTCGAACGGCTCGACCGGCTGGTCGTCGGCGAACTCGTGCATGCCGGGGCGGCTCGCGTGCACGGCGCACCCGAAGCGCTCGGCGAACCGGCCGCTGTCGCGATAGTGATGGCGGTTCGAGAGGAGCACGTGCTCGGGCGCGCCCTGCTCCGCGAACCAGTCGAGCCCCTCCTCCGGGACCATCGGATCGATCAATACGCGCTCGGGGAGCAGGTAGTACGAGCTGACGTCCGCCCCGATGTTCGGGTGGCGGGCGGTCCAGTGGAACAGGCCGGATGCAATTTCGTTCATGGCAGGATCTGTCTCCTCTTTGTCCTTGCTGCCAACGCCGGAACGCGCCACCATGCCGCTATGCGCCGGGTGGTGATCGTCGCGTTCCCCAGGGTCCAGACGCTCGACGTCGTCGGGCCCACCGAAGTCTTCTCGATCGCGGACCGGTTGGCAAACCGCGAGGCGTACACGGTCGAGGTGGTCGCCTCCTCCGCCGACGCGCTGACGACGGGCAGCGGGCTGCGCCTTCTCCCCCACCGCACGCTCGCGGCCACGCGCGGCCCGATCGACACGCTGCTCGTGGCGGGCGGCGGCGTCAGGGAGGCTGCTCAGGACGAGCGGCTCGTGCGGTGGCTCAGGTCGGCGGCGGCGCGGACGCGGCGGGTCGGCTCCGTCTGCACGGGCGCATTCCTGCTCGCCGAGGCGGGGCTGCTGGACGGCCGGCGGGCGACGACCCACTGGGCGGCCTGCGACGAGCTGGCGCGCCGGTTCCCCTCCGTCGAGGTCGAGGAGGCGCCGATCTACGTTCGCGACGGCGACGTGTACACCTCGGCCGGGGTCACGGCCGGCATCGATCTGGCGCTCGCGATGGTCGAGGAGGACCTGGGCGCCGCCGTCGCGCGCGACGTGGCGCGATGGCTCGTCCTCTTCCTGCGCCGGCCGGGCAACCAGGCCCAGTTCAGCGCCGGCCCCGCCTGGCGGCCCGCGGAGCGCGAGCCGCTGCGCGAGCTCCAGGCCTGGATCGCCGACAACCTGACCGCGGACCTCTCCGTGGCGGCCCTCGCCGAGCGCGCCTTCATGAGCCCGCGCAACTTCGCGCGCGCATTCCGTCGCGAGGTGGGCATGACCCCGGCCGCCTACGTGGAGTCGGCCCGCCTCGAGCGGGCGCGGGCCGAGCTCGAGGGCGGCGAAGCGTCGATCGAGGCCGTGGCCGCGACGTCCGGCTTCGGCACCGTCGAGACCATGCGGCGCGCGTTCCAGCGCCGCTTCGACGTCAACCCGGCCGCCTACCGCAGCCGGTTCCACACCCGAGGAGGGCAGCACCATGCAGATCGCCATTCCGCTGTATGACCGCTTCACCGCGCTGGACGCCGTCGGGCCGTACGAGGTGCTGTCGCGCCTCCCGGACTCCGAGCTGACGTTCGTCGGGTACCAGGTCGGCCCGGTCCGCACCGACAACGACCGGCTGGCCATGCACGTCGATGCAGTCTTCGAGGACATCCCCGAGCCCGAGGTGATCGTCGTCCCCGGCGGCTGGGGCACCCGCGCGCTGCTCGGCGACGAGCGCATCCTCGGCTGGATCCGGCACGCGCACGAGCGCTCGGAGTGGACGACGTCCGTCTGCACCGGCTCGCTGCTCCTCGGCGCCGCGGGCGTGCTGGACGGGCTCGAGGCGACCTCGCACTGGCTCGAAGTCGAGGCGCTGGCCGACTACGGCGCGCGGCCGACCGGCCGGCGGGTCGTCGAGCAGGGCAAGGTGATCACCGCCGCCGGCGTCTCGTCCGGGATCGACATGGGGCTCACGCTCGCCGCTCGCATCGCCGGCGAGGACTTCGCGAAGACCATCCAGCTCCTGATCGAGTACGACCCCGAGCCCCCGTTCGACTCCGGCTCGACCGAGAAGGCCGCTCCCGAGCTCGTCGAGTCGATCCGCCGGCTCGCAGCGGAGCAGCTCGCGGGCTAGATCAGCGGGAGCGGATCGCCGGGCGCGGGGTCGGGGTCGGAGCCCGTGCGCTCGTCGGGGACCGGCTGCGCGACCCCACCCTCGGGGGACTCGTCCTCGCCCTCCTCTTCGCTCGGCGGCGGCTCCTCGGCGGGCTCCTCCTCGATCTCACCGCTCGCCGGCTCCTCCGTGCCGGGTTCGTCCTCGGGGGCCGGCTCGAGGGGCACGGTGGGCGGCACCTCCACGACCGGGCCCGGCGCGACGGGGTCCGGCTCGGCGGGCGGAGCGGCGGGCGGGATTCCGGCGAACGAGTCACCGTCTCCGGCGAGGCTCTCGCGCCGTCCCGGCAGGCGCACACCCGCGGCGAGCTGCTTTCCGCCGGCCGTGATCCGCTCGCCCACGAAGGGTCCGGCGTGGGTGGCCGAGGCGTCCACGAGCGCGTCGGTCGCAGCGCCGCCGCCGGCCGCCTTCGCGGCCGGAGTCTCCGCTGCCCTGGCGTCGGGGGCGCGCGCGGCGTCGATGCTTCGCTCGAGCGCCGTGCCGCCGCCCGCGAGGGTGCCGGCTGCGAGCACGCCGGCGGCCACCTTCGTGGCGAGGCCGCCGGCCGCTCCCATCCCCCCGGCAGCACCGGCAGTCCCGATCAGCTCTCCGGCGCGGTCGAATCCGCGGCCGTCGCCGGAGCGCGCAAGCTCGCGCAGCGCCGGGAAGGGCAGGAGAAGCGCCGCCGCCGAGCGGATCTGGTGGCGCGCCCGCCGGAGCAGGCCGCGCACGCCGGACTCGGAGGTGCCGAGCCGGGCGGCGATGTCGGCGTAGCAGCGGCCCTCGAACTCGTTGAGCAGGAGGGCCTCGCGCTGGCGTGCCGGAAGCGCCGAGATCTCGTCCATGACCGTGCGGAAGCGGGCGCGCTGCTCGGCCACGTGCGGGGGCTGCGGCACGCCGTCGTAGTTCTCGTCGAGCTCCTCCCACTCGGAGCCCTTCTTCTCCACCGCGTTCAGGGCGGCGTTGTGGGCGACCCGGTAGAGCCACGGCCGCAGCACGAGCGGGCGGTCGTCGTCCCGGATCGCCAGGAAGGCCTTCATCAGCGCGTGCTGGACGACCTCCTCGGCGCGGCCGGCGTCGAGCCAGCGGCGGCAGTACCCCACGAGCGGGCCTCGATAGCGGTGGACGATCACGTCGAACGCGTCCTCGTCACCCATGCGAGCAAGCCGGACCAGGTCGTCGTCGCTGAGCGCGCCGACGTGTATCGGCTTGCGGCCGGCCACTGCGCTCATGGCAACGGGCTGCTCAGCATCTCGCCTCTGCCGACACTAACCCGCGTGATAGCCGGAAGATTCGCTGTGCGCGAAAGCACCTCCGTTGGGTATGCCCGGCGCCGGGTACAGCCCGAACATGCGCAACGAATCACCTAACCCGGGCGGGCCCGGCAGGCCGGGCACTCCGGACCCCCGCCCCCCGGCCCCGGACCCCCAACCACCGGCACCCTCACCCCCGGGCGGACCCGGCGTCCCCGATCCGCGTCCGCCGCTGCCGGACCAGCCGCCCGAGATATAGCCTCGGCCCATGGCCGACCCCTCCGACGCGGCGCGCGCCGCGGCAGCCCGTGCCGCGGCCGACCTCGTCGAGCCCGGGTCGGCGATCGGGCTGGGGTCGGGGCGGGCGGTCTGGGCGGTCACCGAGCTGCTCGGGAAGCGCGCGGGCGAGCTGGGCGAGCTCCGGTGCGTGGTCGCCTCTGAGCGGACCGCAGCGGTGGCGCGCGACGCCGGGCTCGAGGTGGCCGAGCTGGACGGCGACCTGCGACTCGCGATCGCGATCGACGGCGCCGACGAGGTGGACCCGGAGCTCGGCCTCCTGAAGGGCGGCGGCGGCGCGCACCTGCGCGAGAAGATCGTCGTGGCGGCCGCCGACCGGTTCGTGGTCGTGGCCGAGGCGGCGAAACGCGTGAAGCGGCTCGGCTCCACTCGCGGGATCCCGGTCGAGGTGGTGCGCTTCGGCTGGCGCGACACCCGCCGCCGGCTTCTCGCCGAGCTGGATTCGGCCGACCTTCGCCAAGGTGAGAACGGCGAGCCCAACGTGACCGACGAGGGCCACTTCATCCTCGACTGCGCACCTCGCGCGGCCGGCTCGCTGCACGACCTCGCGGCGACGATCAAGGCGATGCCGGGCGTGGTCGAGCACGGCCTCTTCCTCACCGAGGCCGACCTCGTGCTGCTCGGGCGCCCGGACGGCGGTGTCGACCGCCTCGAACGCCCGGCCGGCTAGGGCTCGAGGCCGGCGCCGGGAACGGCGGCGCTGCCGATGCGCCCGCGGTCGCCCGGCGGACGGGCGAGCAGGCGCACCTCGCGCGCGAAGTTCTGCGCGGCGGTGAGGAAGACGGCGGCACGGGTGCCCACCCGCAGCGTCGCGATCGTGTCCGCCTGAGCGCCGTCCACGTCGGCTGCGGCGCCCGCGCCCGCAGCGTGGGCCGCGACGACCTCCACGTCCTCGAGCGCGACGAACGTGCGGCCGCGACCCGTATGGCCCTCGGTGGTCACGAGAACGTCGACCCGAGTCGGCAGGCCGGCGGCGGCGAGCTCGCGACCGCCGCTGACCGCCACCTCGACGAGCCGCTCGCCTTGCCGCATGGGTGCGACCGGCACCGGCCGCGCGCGCGGGTCGCGCAACATGGGCGCGGTGACATACGCGCCGAGCGGGATCGGCACCGCGGCCTCGAGGCCGACCGCCTGGCCACGCGCTGTCAGGCCGTCGCGCGGCGCATAGCGCTCCGGGACCTCGCGCAGGGTGAGAGTGCGCGCGATCCGGCCGCGGGCCAGCCGGACACCCGGGCCGATGTCGCGCGCGGCGACGACGACCTCGACCGGCCGGCCGGTACGCGACTCGACCTCCTCGACCTTGTCGTTCACGCTCGCCGCCGCGAGCAGGCCACACGCCGTCGCGACGAACGCCAGCGCAAGCCCGCGCGCGCGGCTTCGCGACGGGCTGCGCATTCCCGTCGGCACCGGTCAGCGCGGGGCGTCATAGGGGCCGGGATCGATAGCTGGCAAGTCGACGGCCGCGACGCGCCCGCCCCCGGGCCGCTCGAACGCGACCAGGCTCCCGCCGGCGCCCCGCGCGGCGCGCGTGGCGATGCCGAGGCCACGCCCGCGCCCGCTCTGGACGGGGCGACTCGTCTCCCGCCCTCCTGCGTCCTCGACCTCGACCCTGACGCCGTCACGCCACGGGCGGCCGCGGACCACGATCTCGCCGCCGCCATGCTCGAGCGCGTTCGCGAGCAGGTTGCCGAACGCCTGCGCCAGCCGGCGCGGGTCCGCATGCGTCGCCGCCCGGCCCGCCTGCCAGTCGAGCGTGATCCGCGCACCCCGACGCTCGGCACCCGCGCGCCAGGCCTCCACGTCGCGCTCGAGGAACGAGGCGAGCCCCACACGCACGACCCGCGCGGGCGCGCGACGCCCGCGCGCGGCGGCGCTCACGTCGTCGGCCGCCGCCTCCATCCGCAGCAGCTCTGTGGCCAGCGCCTCGGCCCGGCGGCGACTCACCGGCTGGCGGCGGAGCGCCTCGGTCCCAAGTGAGATGGCGGTCAGCGGTCCGCGCAGTTCGTGTGCGGCGTCGGCGATGAGTCCCGCGCGGCGGCGAAGCTCGAAGACGAGCGCTGCGGCCAGGCACCAGCCCAGGATCGCGGCGAGCCCGATCACAGCGCCTCGGTCAGCCGGTAGCCGACGCCGCGCAGGTTCACCACGAACGGACGGGCGCTGCCCGCGAGCTTCTTGCGCAACCGGCAGGCGTGCGCGTCGAGGGTTCGCGTGTTGCCCATCGCGACGTATCCCCAGACGTCGCGGAGCAGCCGCTCCTTGGAGAACACGGTGGTGGGCTCGGTCGCGAGCATGTGGAGGAGCGCGAACTCCTTCGCCGACAGGTGGATGGGGCGCCCGTCGAGCGTGACGCGGCGCGTCATCGGGTCGAGCACGAGCGGGCCGGTGCGGATCAGCCCTCGGCGCTCCCGCCCTGCCGCGCGGCGCAGGACCGCACGGATGCGCGCGTGCAGCTCCGGATAGGAGAAGGGCTTGGCCAGATAGTCGTCGCACCCGCGGGCGAAGCCGCGGACGCGGTCGGTCTCGGCGTCGCGGCCGGTCAGGACGATCACGGGCAGCTCGGGGTCGAGCCGGGACGCGAGCCCGTCGGCCTGCCGGACCCGGTCCAGCAGTTCGAGGCCGTTCCCGTCCTCGAGCAGCAGGTCGAGGAGCACGAGGTCGGGCTGGCGCACCTCGATCGCCCGCAGCCCCTCGCCCACGCCGGACGCCGCGGCGGCGCGGTAGCCGTCCGCCGTCAGGTTGTCGAGGAGGAAGTCGGCGGTGGCCGGATCGTCCTCCACGACGAGCACCTTCGTCTCGCCTCCCACGCGGGGTGAAGGATGGGCCGCGGCCGGTTCGCCCCCCGGCTAGCGGCCGCCGCGGACGGGCTGCAAAACCCGTTGCAGGTGGCCGGGGGCGGAAGGATCCCGGTCTAGGATGCCGACGCCCCACGGGTCGGGGCACCTTCGGCATGGATACGACACGACGCGGCAACTACGAGTCCGGCTCCGACTACGTCCTCGAGTATGGCGAGCTCCGGTTCACGTTCAACGAGCGGGACTTCACCGAGCGCGTCGAGCAGGCCGCTGTCAAGCTCGGCTTCGTGGCCGGAGCCCTCGGCGACGAGGAGCGCGAGGACCTCGTGAACCTCGCGGTAAACGGCCAGGTGGACAACGCCCACTCGGAGCTTGGCGAGCACGTGAACGCCTGCTGGGAGGAGCTCTCCGGGCCGTCCGAGCGCTCGCTCGTGCACTGGCTGCGGCGGCTCGTGTTCCGCGGCGCGTGGCTCGACCAGCGGGTCAAGGAAGGCGAGCTCGAGGTCATCTTCGACGACGAGACCCACACGTTCGGGTACGCCCAGCCGGACCGCGACTTCGAGCTGATCGAGCTCTCACCCGAGCCCTCCTGGGCCCGGGTCGCATACCGCGGCTAGCTTCGGCCCGTCACGTCCTAGCCGCCGAGCAGGTCCTCCCGCAGCGTGCCCGAGGCCGTCTGGTCCAGGCCGCCATCGGCGGTGAGCACGACGCGCGTGGTGGCCAGGCGCTGGAGCTCGCCGCCGCTGCCCGTGGCCGCGACGATCGTGAGCGACCCGGCCTCCTCGGTGTTGCGCGCCGCGCCGAACACGCGGCGGGCGACCGCCGGGTTGAGCGCGTCGAGGCCGTCGATCACGAGCACAGCGTCGGCGCCTCGCTCGGCGATCCGCTTCGCGCGCTCGACCGCCATCTCGGTGATCTGGCCGAGCGCGTCGGCGGGCTGGTCGAACCCGCCGCCCGCGATCGCGAGGCCCTCCATGCGCCGCCAGTCGGTGACCTCCTCCGGACGGACCCCGGACAGCACGACCATGACGTCGAGGTCACCCTCGAGCGCCGTCGTGACCTCCCGCAGGAGCCGGGTCGCCCCCGCGCCGGGCGGTCCGCCGATCGCGACGCGCGATCCCTTGCCGAACGTCAGCCCGTGCACCGTCTCGAGCGGCTCCGCGGCGAAGGTCGGCGTCAGGTCGTCGAAGAGCGGGCGCTCGGCGGTCTCGTCCGCCGGCTGGCCGTTCACCGTCTCCACGCGCACGAGCGACGGGTAGCGCTCGGACCGTCGCGGCGGGCGCACGGGGCCGGAGAGCTCGTCGCCCGACCGCAGGTTGCAGCGGCGGATCTGGGCCGGCGACACGTAGGCGTCCTCGCTCGCGTGGACGAAGGGATCCGCGCGCATGAAGCCGCTGCCGCCCGGCAGGATGTCGAGGATGCCCGCGCGGGTGTCCTCCTGCCCGCCACCGTCACCGTCGCCGTCGTCCGGCTCGCGCCGCTGGCGTCCGCGGGGGCGGCGCTCGGGGCGCTTTTTCACCGCGGGCTCGTCGCCCTCCACCTCGGGCTCGTCGCCGTCCACCTCGGCCTCGGCGTCCTCCACCTCGGCGGCCGGCGGCGCCGTCGACTCGCTGTCGTCGCCCTCGGGGAGGACGACCTCGGCGCCGTCGTCGGCGTCGGGCGCGACCTCGGTCGGTGCGGCCTCCTCCTCGTCGCGCCCGCGCCGCAGGCGAAGCCGCCGCCCGCGGCTGCGGCCGCGGCCACCGGAGGCCTTGGCCTCCTCGTCCGCCGCTTCGGTGGCTACGGGCTCGGGCGACTCGGGTTCGGCCGCGCCGTCGCCGCCACCGTCGCCGGCGAGGATCGCGTCGATGAGGGCCGCGCGGCCAAGCCGGCGGTAACTCTCGATGCCAAGTTCGGATGCGATTGCGTGGAGATCGGCGAGATGGCTCTGCTCGAGCTCCGAGCGGTCCAGGACGGACATGGGGAATGCCTCCTGTGTCTAGGGGATGTGCAACGAACGGGGTCCGTCCCCGTTCGTTGCGCGGAACCCTACGCGACCGGCGCTCGCGCCTCCGTCAGGCCGCGCAGCCACTCGGCGAACTCCGGCCGCGACTGCCAGTCCGCGGTGAACTTCTCGATCCCGGAGGTCGTGAGCGGGTGGTCCAGCATCTGGCGCAGGATCTTCGCCGGCACCGTGGCGACCTCGCAGCCGAGCTTCGCGGCCGTCACCACGTGCTCGGGGTTGCGGATCGACGCCGCCAGGACCTGCGCGGTGTAGCCGCCGGGCCGAAGCGTTTCGACGATCTCGCGCAGGACGGCGGTCGAATCCACCGAGATGTCGTCGAGCCGGCCCATGAAGCACGAGATGTAGGTCGCGCCCGCCTCGGCCGACAGCAGCGCCTGGTTCGCCGAGAAGACGAGCGTCATGTTGATGCGGATCCCCTCGGAGCTGAGCGCGCGCGTGGCCGCGAGCCCCGCGGCCGAGAACGGCACCTTGACCACCACGTGCTCGTGGAGTGCGGCGAGCGCGTGCCCCTCGGCGATCATGCCGTCGGCGTCGTCCGAGACGACCTCCGCCGACACCGGCCCGCCGACCAGCTCGCAGATCCGCCCGATGATCTCGCCCGGGTCGCCGTCCTCCTTGGCGAGCAGCGACGGGTTCGTGGTGGCTCCGGCCAGGATGCCCCAGGCCGCGATCTCCTCGACCTCCGCGACCGATCCCGTGTCGATGAAGAGCTTCATGCGTCCTCCGTTCCCGAGCGCCTGTGGACGGCATGGAGAACGAGATCCATGACGCGCGCGAGCGCCTCGTCGATGTTTGCGTTGTCTATTACTGCGACGCCCCGCTCCGAACCCTTACCTGCCAGGTGGTCCTGGATTTGGCGGATCTGCTCGAAGCGGGCCAGATAGCGCTCCGCGGGCCGGCGGTCGCCACGCGCCTCGAAGTGCGCGCGATGGAGGGCATCGTCCTCGACCACGAGCACGGCCTCCACGACGAGGCACCGCTCGTGCATCTCGTCCGCGAGCATCCCCGGCGCGACGTGCACGCCCTCGACCACGAGCGGCGTGCCCTCGTCGCACGCGCGTTCGACGATCGCGGCGACGCCGGTGCCGACCGCCTCCGCCTGCTCCGCGTAGCCCTCCATGTCCACCTCGAACGCGGAGCAGTGGACCGAGGGCATGAAGTCACGCGAGAAGGATGCCCGCAGGACCTGACGGATCACGTCCGTGGCGATCACGCGCGTGATGCCGAGGCGGTGCGCCACCATCGTCGCGAGCGTGGACTTGCCGACCCCGGTGGTGCCGGAGATCAACAGGACGAGCGGGCGGTCGAGCTGGTTGAGGAGCTCCCAGTCGCGGTACCGCTCGACCGCGCCCTGGCCCTCCTCCGCGGCGAGCACCGCCGCGGTCAGCTCGCGCAGCGCGCTCGAGTCGATCGTCTCCCGTCCGTCGGCCTCGAGCCGCTGCTCGATCGCGCGCGCCAGCGCCCACGCATGCGCCGGCGTCAGCCCGATCGCCGACAACGACTGCGCCATCAGGCCCTTCGAGTAGGGCAGGCCGCCGCGCGCGCGGTGGGTGACGATGGTCTCAGCCATCGTCCCCCAGCCCGGCGAGCAGCGCCCCGACGTCCGCGCCCTCGGCCACGACGCGGTTGCGGACGAAGACGACCCGCGCGCCCGCGCGCCGCGCGTGGGCCGCGACCGTGTCGATCGCCGCCGCCTTCAGCTCGGTGAGATACAGGTCGCAGCCCTCCTCCTCGGCGCGTGCCAGGTCCTCGGCCAGCGCGCCGCGGCGCGCCAGGTTCCGCGACACGACCACCGGGTCGACCCCGGCGCACTCGCCCGCCCCGGTGCTGAAGAAGGCGACCCGCGCGCCCGCCGGAAGCTCCTCGGCCGGCTCCGGAACGAGCCGCGTCTCGACCACCGGACAGTCGCACAGCGCCCGCAGCGCGGCGGGCGCGCCGCGCATCGCGAGCACGAGGTCCGCGCGCAGCAGCCGGTATGGGCCGAGCGCCGCAAGCGCATCGTCCGGGTCGCCCACCACGCAGACCGTGGCGTCCGCCTCGACCGGCGGCACGCATGCCCCCGACCCCTCGAGGATCAGGGTGTCGACCCCCTCGATTCCCGCCGCGAGGCGCGCCCCCGCGACCATGTTCGTCTCGAACGCCGCACCGGCGAGCGATCCGCCGACCCGCCGGCACCCCACCGTCGGCACGCGGGCGATCACCGCGTCCTCGAGGTAGTCCGAGGCCGCGTGCCGCCCGCTTGCGGCCAGCCCCTCCAGGTCCGCGAGCGTCACCTCCGCGGGCGCCGCGACGGGCTCGGGCGGTCCGCCGCGCCCCATCGAGACGATCGCCGGCCGCTTGCCGCGCTCGCACAGCGCGGCGGCGAGCTCGCATGAGACCGCGGTCTTGCCGGTGCGCTTGCCGGTGCCGATCACGGCGATGGCCCGCCCCTGGAAGTCGAGCCGCTCGTACCGGGGCGGGTCGAAGGACTCGGTGGCGGTCCGGTACGCGAGCCCGAGGTGGAGCGCGAGGGCCGCGAGGCGCAGCTTCGCCGGCGCGGCGAGCACGGGCTCGTCGGCCAGATCCACCACGGCGTCCGCCTTCGGCGCGAGCCGCCGGAGGGCCGCGTCGCGCGGCTCGTCCGGGTCGAAGTCGATCCCGTAGTGCGTGGCCGGGGCGGCCAACACCTCACGCGGCACCTTCTCCTCGCCGCCGCACCAGACGGCGCCGACCGGCGCGAGCGTCGCCACCGCGTCCCGCACGACCGACGGGTGGTGCTCGCCGTCGATCAGGGCGATCACGTTCACCTCAGCCGCGCGCGGTCTCCCCCAGGAGCGACGGGTCCTTCTCGTACTCCTGCGTGCGCGGGTCGAACGAGATGATCGGCTCGCGCTCGTGGAACGGGAACTTGCGGAACACCGTCACCCGCTCCGGCGTCGACTCGATCACGTTGTAACAGGGCTTCGTCTTCCCGCGCACGCGCGTGGTCGAGACGGTGCCGGCGTTCACCACGAACAGGTTCTCGAGCCGCCAGGCGTACGGCACGTGCTTGTGGCCCGACAGCACGAGGTTGACGCCGCTCCGCAGGAGGCACTCGAGCGCGTCGCCCGCGTCGTGAACGACGTTCCGCTCGCGCCCCGTCCCCGGCACCGGCAGCAGGTGGTGGTGCAGCACGAAGATCCGCAGGAACGCGTCGTGGGCGGCGAACCGCTCCTCGATCCACGAGTAGCGTCCGCGCCCGATCGTGCCGTGATCCATGTCCGGCTCGGTGGAGTCGATCGCCACGACCGAGACGCCACCGGTGTGAAGCGCGTGGCGGCGCTCGCCGAACAGCTCCTCGAAGTGGACGTAGCCGACGTTGCGCGAGTCGTGGTTCCCGGGGATCACGATCGGCTCCGGCCCCTCCAGTGAATCGAGGTACTCGCGGGCAAGGTCGTACTCCTCGCGGTAGCCGTCCGCCGTCAGGTCGCCGGAGACGATCACGAGGTCGGGTCCGAGCTCGTTGACCTCCGAGATGGCGCGCTCGAGCAGGCTCGGGACGAAGTGCGGCGAGCCGCAGTGAAGGTCCGAGATCTGGGCGATCGTGAACGCGCTCACGCGACCTCCGTCCTGAGCTCGGGGTCCAGGTCGGGCACCTCGGCCGCCCCGTCGGCCAGCGCTTCGCGGACGCGCAGGAAGTCGGCGACCGCAGCGACGTCGTGCACGCGCACGATGTCGGCGTGGTCGGCCACGGCGGCCAGCGCGCCCAGCGTCCCGGCCAGGCGCTCGGCCGGGGCCCGGCCGGTGAGCGCGCCCACGAAGTCCTTGCGCGACACCGCCAGCAGGACCGGGTGACCGAGCGTGCGGAGCGCGCCCAGGCTGCGGAGCACCTCGACCGTCTCCGCGGGCGTCTTCGCGAAGTCGGGGCCCGGGTCGATCACGATCCGCTCCTCGGCGACGCCGCACTCGCGCGCCAGCGCGACCCTCTCCATCAAGAAGTCGCGGACGTCGGCGACGACGTCGTCGTAACCCGGGAACGACTTCACCTTCGGCTCGGCGCGCGTGTGCATCACGACGAGCCCGGCGTCGTGGCGCGCGCAGGCATCGGCGATGGCCGGGTCGCGCAGGCCGCTCACGTCGTTGATGAGCGCGGCGCCCGCCGCCAGCACGGCCTCGGCCACCTCGGCCTTCCACGTATCCACGGAGACCTCGACCTCCTCGGCGACCAGACGCTCGACGAGGGGTACGACCCGGCCGCGCTCCTCGGCGGGACACACCGGTGCGGTGTGCGTGACGCCCGACTCGCCGCCCACGTCGACCACCTCGGCCCCCGCCTCGACCTGCTCGAGCGCCGCCGCGACCAGTGCGTCCAGGTCGCGGACGCCCGGGTCGGAGAACGAGTCGGGATTCGCGTTCACGATCCCCATGATCCGCGGGCTCATGCCGTCGCCGGCGCGAGTGCCGGGGCGAACCCCTCCGCCGCGGCCTCCTGCTGCCACGCGGCCACCTCGGCGTCGATCCGCGCGCCGTCCCAGCCGAGCTCCGCCCCCATCACCTCGGCGACGCGGCGCGCCTCGGGGGAGTCGGGGGCGCAGACGCGCGGGGCATCGAGCAGCGCCAGCCGGGTGCGGCGCATCAGGACGTCGGTGACCGTCAGCGCCTGCTCCCTGCGCACCGCGATGACGACCTCGGCGAGCAGGTCCGGCAGGTCGGGGCTGATCCGCTCGGCGAGCCGGTCGTCCTCGCTGGCCACCGCGAGCACCGCGCTCGCCGCATGCCCGTAGCGGTGGGCGAGCAGCGCCCGCGTGTCGTCGCCGATCGACGCCGGCCCGGCCAGGTCCTCGTCGGTCGCAGCCAGCCCGAGCGGGATCTCGTGCGTGCGGCAGGGCGCCTCCTGGCCGTCCCGCTCCACGATCCGGTCCACGGCCATCTTCGCCATCCGGCGCCATGTCGTCAGCTTGCCGCCGGTGATGGTCACGAGGCCCGAGCTCGTCTCGTACAGCTCCGCCTTGCGCGAGATGTCCACCGACTTCTTCGGGTCACCGGTCGAGATCAGGGGGCGCACCCCGGCGTACGCCCCGGTGATCTGCTCACGGCCGAGCGACGTGGCGAAGTACTTGTTGACCGCCTCGAGCAGGTACTCGATGTCGGTGTCGTCCGGCGGCACGTGCTCGAGCTCGCCCTCGTAGTCGTTGTCGGTGGTCCCGATCAGCGTGCGCCCGAGCCAGGGCAGCGCAAAGATGCTGCGGCCCCCGCCCGCGGGCACGATCGCGCCGACGTTCAGGGGCAGCGACTCGCGCGCGAATGTGATGTGGGTGCCGCGGCTCGGCCGGATGCGCGGCAGCTCGGCCTCGTCGTGTAGCTCCTCGGGCCTGATCTGGTCCGCCCAGACCCCGGTCGCGTTGACCACGTTGGCGGCGCGGATCTCGAACTCGGCGTCGGCCACCGTGTCCGTGCAGCGCACGCCGCAGGCGCGGCCGTCGGCGAGCAGCAGCTCGTCCACCCGACAGCGGTTCGCGAGCACCGCCCCGAAGCGCTCGGCCTCGCCCAGCACGGTCAGGACGAGGCGGGCGTCGTCGGTCTGGCAGTCGTAGAAGAGATAGGCCGCGGTCGGCTCCCGCCCGGCAAGCGCGGGCAGCAGCTCGCGCACCTCGTCGCCCTCGATGATGCGGTGCTTCTCGGGACTCCAGTCCTCCTCGCCCACGAACGGCTCACGCCCCTTCCTGCCTGGGCGTTTCAGCTCACGCGCCATCCGGTCGTACATGTTCAGGCCGAGGCCGAGCATCCGGTCGGGCCGCTTGTCCCCGAAGCTCGAGACGAGCAGCGGCAGCGGCCGCACGAGGTGCGGCGCGAGGTTCACAAGGATCGAGCGCTCGAGCAGCGCCTCGCGCACGAGCCCCAGGTCGAAGTTCTGGAGGTAGCGCAGACCGCCGTGCACGAGCTTCGACGAGCGGCTGGACGTCCCCGCCGCGTAGTCCTCGCGCTCGACGAGCGCGACGCTGAAGCCGCGCGTCGCGGCGTCCAGGGCCACGCCCGCGCCGGTGATCCCCCCGCCGATGACGACGAGGTCGAACTCGTCCTCGGCGAACGCCTTCAGCGCGTCGTCTCGCCGGATCACGCCAGGTACGTTACGAACTCGGGGGGGTCGGGTCGCGCCGGCGCCGGCTGCTCCTGGCGCTTTGGGCCGAGATGGATGAGGCCCAGGAAGCGCTCGTCGTCGCCCAGGCCGACCGCGGCACAGCCCGCCGCCGTCCTCAACACGCCCGGCGTGCGCCAGTAGTTCGCGAGCCCGCGCGCGTGCGCCGCCAGGAGGATCGCGTAGATCGCGCACGCCGCCGCGCACAGGTCCTCCTCGTCCTGCTCGGGGTCACCGGTCTGGACGACGCTCGCGACGACGAGTGTCGGGGCGCGGGCCAGCTTCCCCGCGCCCTCCCCCGCGCACTCCTTCAGCCGCTCGAGCGCCTCGGGCCCGAGCACGCGAAAGCGCCACGGACTCGTCAGGTGGTGGTTGGGCGCCCAGCGGGCGAGCTCGAACAGCTCGTCGAGCGTCGCCCGGTCCACCGGCTCGGCGCCGTAGGCCTTGTGGGTGCGGCGCGTGCGGATGGCCTCGTCGAGGTCCACGGCGCCCAACGTAGCGGCCGGGGCGGGGCCGGTGGCTACAGGTCGCGCTCGGCGACGACCGTGGGGATCCCGAGGAGCGGGTCCTCCTCGCCGTCGACCTCCCGCCAGCCGGTCGCCGCGTAGAACGCGCGCGCCTGCTCGGCACCGGCCGCCATCCGCACCAGCGCGCGCCCGTATCCCCGTGCGCGCATCTCCTCGAACGCACTCTCCTGGAGCGCACGGCCCACGCCGCGGCGGTGGTGCGCCATGTCGACGAAGAGCATCCAGAGATAGGCGGTGCCCGGGATCCGAGGCCCCTGATGCCAACGCTCCATGGCGGGCCCGGCGGCCACATAGCCGAGGATCGTCTGGGCATCGTCCTCGGCGACGGTGACCCAATGATCGGGATCGAGCATCCGCGCCGCCACCCAGTCGGCGTTCTCGTTCTCGTCGGGCGGCTCCCAGCCCGCCGGCGCAAATGCGGCGTAGCTGCCGATCCCCGCCGCACGGATCCGGGTCAGCTCGGGGAAGTCCCGCTCGGTCGCAGGGCGTAGTCTCACGGCATGCGCATTCTCGCCGCCGTCATCTCATTGAGCCGAGTCGTGATCGGCATCGTGTTCATCGCCAATCCGAGGATCATGGATCAGGCCTGGATCGGCAAGCAGGCCAGGCTGCCGGGACCGCAGCTGCTTGCGCGCGCCGTGGGCGCCCGCGATCTCGCGGTCGGCGCCGGTGGCCTGCAGGCGGCGGTCCGCAACGACGGCTCCGCACAGCCGTGGCTGGCGGCCGCTGCCGTGTGCGACGCGGTCGACTTCGGCGCGACCTACGCGGCCGGCCGCGGGATCCCGCGGAGCGCGCGCACGAGCGTCCTGGCCGTCGCGGCCGCGGGCACGCTGCTGTCGGCGATCGCCGCGCTGGGCACGGGCAAGCGCCGTCACGAAGAGCCCCTCCAGCCGGCGCACGACTTCACCGAGGCCGGCGCCGTCCCGACCGAGCCGGTCGGAACCGCCTAGCGCTTGGTGAGCCCGTGAACCTGGTAGACCTCCGGCTCGCCGGAGAACTCGATGCCGGCCTCTTGCAGCGCCGGGACGAGGCGCTCGGCGAACGCGTCGAACTTCTCGCGCGAATCCCAGATCTCGCTCACACGTAGGTCACCGTCCGAGCCAAAACAGACGTGAACGTCGAGGCCCTCGGGCGGGAACTCGATCCCGGCCTCCTCCAGCTTGCTCGTGGCGCCCTCGTACTGCTCGACGGTCAGGTTGGTGGGCTGGAACCGGACGACGATGCTCATGCAACGTCCTTTCCATCGGGAAAAGAAGACCCTACGTCGCCGAGCCGCGAAGGCGCAACAACCGGGGACGGACCCCGTTCGTTGCCCCGCGCCGCGTGAAGAAAAGGGCTCCGTCCCCCTTTAGGCCGTCAGGGCGTGCGGGCGCGTTATGCGGGGGCGGGCGATCGATTCCGGCTCGGGCTCGTCGTCCGGCGCCGGCTTGTCGAGCAGCGAGTAGGCCAGCCGCGTCGCCAGCGCCATGATCGTGATCTGCGGGTTCACGCCCAGCGAGCTCGGGATCACGCTCGCGTCGGCGACCCACACGTTCTCCATCCCGTGCACGCGCAGGCCCGCGTCGACCACGCCGTGATCGGGGCGCGCGTCGGCGCGCGCCGTCCCGAGCGGGTGGAACGCCATCAGCACGAGATCCGCGGCGCGGACCTCGTGCCGGCGCAACGGCTCGAGGTCGCCGTCGGTCAACTCGGCCACGCCGGTCACGGGCGGGTAGATCACCCGCGCGCCGGCGGCGACGTACAGCTCACACAGCAGCTCGATGCCGCGCCTGAAGGTCGCCGTGTCCTCACGGTTCAGGTCGTAGCGGATCTCGACCCGGCCGGCGCGCTCGCGCACGAAGCCGCGCGACAGGTCCGACACCATCAGCCCGAACTGCGAGATCCGCGAGAAGCTGAGCATCAGCTCGCGGTGCTTCTCGCCCGAGAAGGGAAACGACATCGCCGCGTAGTCGGGCGGCCCGGCGGCGCCCTCGAACATGATCCCCTCGTCGGCGAACTCGTCGATGAAATAGGACTGCGGCACGCCCTTCGCCATCTCGATCTCCTCGTCGAAGAGAGCGCGCACGCCGGTGGCGGGGTGGATCGCGAGGTTGCGGCCGAGCTCGCCCGACCGGCCGCCGATCCCCTGGCGAGCCAGGAAGAGCGGCGTGTGGATCGCGCCGCACGCGACGACCACATGGGCGCAGGTCACGCGCACGCGCCCACCCCCGGCCGCCCGCGCGACGACGGCCTGCGCACGCCGACCGTCGTGCTCGACCCGCTCGGCGCGGCACTGCGTGTACGTCGTGGCTCCCGCCGCCCACGCGTGCGGAACGTAGCTCAGCGCCGTCTGCTGCTTCGCCGACGTCGGGCAGCCGAAGCTGCAGACCCCCGAGCCGACACAGCCGCGGACGTTGCGCCAGATGAAATCGCCGCTCCAGCCGAGGGCCTCGGCGCCCCGCTTGACCACGAGGGCGTTGCGCCCGGCGCGGTCCTCGGGCACCTGCACCACATTGAGCTCGCGCTCGACGCGGCGGAAGTACGGGTCGAGCTCGTCGGCGCTCAGCTCCTCCAGGCCGAAGCGCTCCCCCCACATCTCGAGGACCGGCTCGGGTGTGCGGAAGCACGTGCCGGAGTTGATCATCGTGGTGCCGCCCACGCCCATCCCGAGCGGCAGGACGATCGGCGTGTTGCCGACGGTCACCACCTGGGCCGCGTCGCGGTAGAGGATGGTCGACATCTCGCGCGGCCGCGTCGTGAAGTCGTCGGTCGTGAAGTGCCTTCCCTCCTCGAGCATCACGACCCGCATGCCACCCTCGGCCAGCTCCTTCGCCACCGGGGCGCCGCCCGCGCCCGTGCCGATCACGCACACGTCGCAATCGACCGTCCGCTCGCCGGCGAGCTGCGCGCCGTCGACGACCCGGGGCTCGATCGGCTCCGCCGGCGGCCCCCACTCCCGATAGGCGTCGCCCGTCGTCGGCCTGACGGTCACGGGCGCCCGTCCCGCTCTCTCAGTGCGCGCCCGCGCGCGACGTTCGCGTCGGCGTCGTAGCCGATCCGCAGCATGACCCGGTCGTCGCCGTAGTAGGCGAGCTGCCCGAAGCCCTGCATCAGCTTGGCGAGCTGGCGGAGCTGCGGCGCGGCGCTGCGCTCGATCGCCTGGAGGTAGTCCGCGCGGCGCTCCGGGCTGAGCTGGCGCATCCGGGCGCCGAACCCGAGCGCCCGCGGCCCGAGCTCGAGCGCATACAGCAGGGCGCGCAGGCCGGCGCGGTTCAGGCGCGGCGCGCGCGACATCCACCGGTCGAAGAACTCCACCGCGTCCGTCTCGCGGACTGGCGGCAGGACAGGCTCCGGGGCGACGACGGCATCGGCCAGGCACGCGAAGATCGAGGCCTCGCGCGGCGAGAGCACGGCCAGGTGGGCCATGGCCGGGCAGGCTACCTCTGATAAGTCAGGAGGCATGCGCCGCCTGATCGTCCTCGTCAGCGCGATCGTCCTCCTCGACACCGCCTTCTACGCGGCCGTCGCGCCGCTCCTGCCGCAGTACGTGGACGACCTCGGCCTCTCGAAGACCGCGGCGGGGATCCTGACCGGCTCATACGCCGCCGGGTGTTTCGTGGGCGCGATTCCGGCCGGATGGCTCGCCGCCCGCGTCGGCGTGAAGACGACGACGATCGCCGGGCTGATCGGCCTCGCGGTCGCCAGCCTCGTGTTCGGCTTCGCGCGCGAGGTGTGGCTGCTGGACGCCGCCCGGTTCGCCCAGGGCCTCGCCAGCTCGTGCACGTGGGCGGCCGGGTTCGCCTGGGTCGTGGAGCGCGCGCCGGCGGACCGCCGCGGCGAGGTGATCGGTGCGCCGCTCGCCGCGGCGATCGCGGGCGCCCTGGTCGGACCGGTGCTCGGCACGGCGGCGGCCGAGCTCTCGCCCGAAGCGGTCTTCGCCGGGGTCGCGGTCGGCGCGATCGCCCTGGCCATACCGGCGTGGCGCGAGCCCTCCTCGCCGGGTGGGGAGGCCGACATGCGCCGCGTGGGGTCGGCGCTCAGCGCGCCCGGGATCCGCATGGGCATCTGGCTGGTCGCGCTGCCTGCGCTCGCCGCGGGCGTCATGAACGTGCTCGTGCCGCTGCGCCTTGACGCGCTCGGCGCCGCGGGCGTGGCGATCGGCGGCACCTACCTGGTGGCGGCCGCGTTCGAGGCCGTCATCAGCCCGGTGGTGGGCCGCATCTCGGACCGCCGCGGACGGCTCGTGCCGATCCGCTTCGGGCTCGTCGCGGTGGCCGTACTGCTGGTCGCGCTGCCGATTCCCGACTCGGCGGTCGTCGTGGCCATCCTGTTCGTGTTGACGGCGATCGCCGCGGGCGCCTTCTGGGCACCGGCGATGGCCCTGCTCTCGGATCAGGTCGAGCGGGTGGGTGTCGCGCAGGGCTTCGCCTTCGCCTTCACGAACATCGCCTGGGCCGGCGGCCAGCTCGTGGGCAACGGCGGCGGCGGCGCGCTCGCCGAGGCGACCGCCGACTGGGTGAGCTACGCGGTCGTGACCGTGCTGTTCATCGGGACGCTCGCAACCGTCGCCCGCCCCAGACGCCGAGCGCAGCCGCAACCAGCGTGAGCGAGACGCCGAGCCACGAGGCGTCGGTGCGCGGCGGCCCCGCTGCGGGAGGCGCTGTGCCGCCCGCGAGGACCTTCTCCACGCGGGTGCGGGCATACGCGGTCGACTCCGCGCGCCGTCCCTTCGTGCTCTGCTCCGCACGCGGTGTCGTGTCGCTCCGCTCCCCTCTGTCCTCCCGCTCCGGCGGCTTCCGCCGGTCCTGCGCGGGCGGGGCGGGCTCCGGCGCCGCCGCGGGCCCGGGTGCGGGCCGCGCTCGCGCCGCGCGCGGCACCGCCTCGATCGGGAGCGGCTCCCGCGCGAACGCCATCACGGCCTGGGCGGTCACCCAGACCGGGGTCTGGTCGCTCGTCTTCGAGTACGCCACGCTGCCGTTCGCCCGCTGGCGGGCGCGGAGATAGGCGATCGGCGAGCGGCCGGCGGCGCGGAACCGCGCCGGGTTCCGGCCGGCCGCGACGAGCGCCTGCACCGCGTACGCCGTGGACTGGGAGTTCGAGCTGCGGCCGGGGTACAGCCCGAAGCCGCCGTCCGGGTTCTGCGCGCCGCGCAGGAAGCCGACGGCGTCGCGGACCGCGTCCGAGCCGCGCCGCCCGGCCGCCGCGAGCGCCTGGATCGCAGGCGCGGAGTTGTCGACGTCGCTCGCCGAGCCGGGCGCGACGCCGAAGCCGCCGTCGTCGTTTCGCTGCTTCGCGAGCCAGCGCGCCGGGCGCCGCACCGCGTCCGAGCCGGTCGCGCGAACCGCGAGGATCCCGAAGGCGGTGTAAGAGACGAAGCCCGAGTACGACCCGTCGGCGCGGCGGTACCGCTCGAGGCGCGCCACGAGGTCGCGGCCCCCGAACCTGCGCGCGTCCAGCCCGGCCGCTTCGACCAGCAGGATCGTGCGCTCCACCTCCCCGACCTCCTTGATCTCGCCTGCGCGCCGGCGCACCCAGTCGATCGCGCTGTTGCCGCGCCGCTCGGCATCGCGCGGGTTCACGCCGCCCGCCGCCAGCCCGAGCGACGCCCACCCGGTGAAGAGCGCGCCCGAGGACTGGCCGCGGTCGCTGCCGAAGCCGCCGTCCGCGTTCTGGGCCCGTTCGAGCCAATCGGCCGCGCGCCCCGCGGCCGAGGCGGCGCTCGCACCGGACGGCACGACCAGCATGAGCAGGACGGCGCCCGCGGCGGCCGCAGCGGGCGCCCAGCGCACCTCGAACCGCCGCCGGTAGCGGGAGAGCGCGCGCAGGAGCGCGGGCCCGATCAGCAGACAGAAGACGACGTTGCCGATGGCGTGGGCGAGGTTGTAGGGGAGCGACGTGCCCGCGACCGCGATCCACGTGGCGAGATCCTGCTCGGCGGCGAGCGTCCACTGGTAGGTGTCCATCACCGCGCCGAAGGCGAGCCCGGCGAGACCGCACGCGGCCGCGAGCGGCCAGCGGCCGAGCTCCCGCCCGCGCATCGCGCGCGCGAGCAGCGCGCCGCCCACGCCGACGCCGCCCCACGCGACCATCTGCCACGGCGTCCACGGACCGTGGCCGAGGAAGACGTTCGACGCGAGTGGGGTGATGGCACCGACCGCGAAGCCGGCCGCGCCGCCCAGCGCGTAGCCGGCGATCAGCACGATGTCGGTCGTCGGCTTGACGTTCGGGAACGCGGCGAATGCGAGCCGCCCCACGACCGCGAGGGCCGCCAGCGCCGCCACGAGCGCGAGGACGCGCGCGCTCGGGCGCGAGCGCTCGTACCAGACGAAGCCGATCGCAAGGACGCCGCCCAGCAGCAGGAACGACGCGAGCTGCCAGGTCATCGCACGAGCTCCCGCTCGAGCAGCGCGGCGCCCGCCTCGGGCGTCAGCGCGCCGCCCGCGCCGTCGAGGATCCGCGCGACATCCGTAGCGAAGTGCCGCCCCCCGGCGAGCACGCTCGCGACCGGCCCGTCGGCGATCACGTTCCCCTGGCCCATCAGCACGATCCGCTCCGCCCAGGTCGCCGCGAACTCCGTGTCGTGCGTCGCCACCACGACCGCCAACCCGCGCGCCGCGAGCTCCCGCAGCCGGCCGGCGAGCGTCTCCTTCCAGGCGCGGTCCATGCCCCGGGTCGGCTCGTCCAGGCACACGACCGCGACGTCCTCTCCCTCGAGCACGATCTCGAGCGCGAGGCGCTGGCGCTCACCGCCCGAGAGATCGCGCGGATGCTCGCCCTCGCGGCCCGCCAGGCCCGCGCGGGCGATGGCCCCGCTGCCGGCCTCGTCGCCCACGTGCTCGTGGATCAGGAAGTCCCCCGGGTTCTGGAGCAGCAGCGCCACCTCGCCGCCGCGAACGACGCGGCCGCGCGTGGGCTCGACGAGCCGCTTCGCGTGGCGCAGGAGCGTGCTCTTCCCGGCGCCGTTGCGGCCCATCAGGGCGACGAGCTCACCCGGGCGGAGCGCCAGGTCGATCCCGCGGAGGATCGCGGGGCCGTCCGGAATCTCGTGCCAGACGCCGTCGAAGCGCAGGACCGGCGCCGCGCCGCCCCGAACCCTCCCACCTCGAGGCCCTCCTGGGGCACCCATCCGGGACGGCTCCTCCTGGGCGGGGGCGAGACCGGCCCCTCGCAGCCGCTCGCGCGCCTCCTTCACCGACACGGGCGGCGGGCCGATCCCGGCCAGCGAGAAGAGCCGCGCCCCCGGGGTGGCGAAGACGGGCCGGTGGCTGCTCGCCCACTCCATGAACTCGGCCGGGTCGGCGTCGAGCGCGACGCGGCCCGCGTCCATCACCACCACGCGGTCGGCGGCCGCGAGGCAGCGCTCGATCCGGTGCTCGGCGAGCAGGACGGCGGTCCCCCACTCCTCGTTCAGCCGCCGGAGCAGCCAGACGAGGTCGTCGCCCGCCACGGGGTCGAGCTGAGACGTCGGCTCGTCGAGCACGAGGAGCGACGGGCGGCCGGCGACCGCCGCGGCGAGCGCCACGCGCTGGAGCTCGCCGCCCGACAGCGTGTCCGTGCGCCGGTCCAGCAGGTGCGCGACGCCGAGCTCGAGCGCCGCCTCCTCGACCGCCCGCGCGATCGCCTCGGGTTGCTCGCCGCGCTGCTCGAGCGGCAGCGACAGCTCGGCGCGCACGCCGCCCATCACCACCTGCGTCTCCGGCTCCTGGAGCAGGGTGGCGCAGCTCGCCGCCAGGTCGTTCGGGCCGTGGTCGCGGACGCTCAGGCCGGCCACATGGAGCTCGCCGCGCGCCTCGCCGCCGTGGAAGTGCGGCACCAGTCCGCAGGCGGCGCGCAGGAGTGTCGACTTGCCGGAGCCCGACTCGCCCGCGACGAGGGTGAACGATCCCGGCTCGAGCGCCAGCGTCAGGTCGGTGAGCGCGTCGCGCGCGGCGCCGGCGTAGCGATAGCCGAACGACTCGGCGTACAGGACGGGCTCAGGCATGCGCCACCCCCAGCCGGGCGCCCGCGCCCGCGAACGGCGCGAGCGCGAGGAGCGGCAGCAGCGCGACGGCGGCGAGGTCGGCGCCGGTCGTCGCCAGCTCGAGCGTGGGATACGCCTCGAAGCCGCCCGCGCCCGCGGCCCGGGTCCCGATCGCACACGCGGCGATGGCGGCCGCGGCAAGCGCCACCCGGATGTCGTGGCGCGACCACGGCGTCGCGTAGCGCGGCGGCCGGCCCGCCGACGCGTAGCCGCGGAGCTCGAGCGCGGCGGCCACCTCGACCGCCCGGTCGAGCGCGCCCGCGAGCGTCGCGCGCGCGACCGTGCCCCGCCGCGGCGGCCGCGGCCGGCAGCGCGCGGCGTCGCTCATCCGCAGCGCGTCACGCGCGAGCACGGGCGCGAGCCGCGTGGCCAGCGACGCCGTCAGAGCGCTCCGGTAGGAGAACCGGCGCACGGCCCGCAGCAGGTCGTCGGGGTCGACGCATGCGGAGAACAGCGCGAGCGCGGCGGCGAGCACGAACAGCCGCAGACCCGCGACCCCGCCGTAGACCAGCGCCTCCAGGGTGATCTCGATCCGGTAGCCGAGGATCTCGCCGCCGCGGAACAGGAGCGTCTCCCCCTCCCGGTAGACCAGCGGGTTGATGATCACGATGAGGACCGCGAGGGGCACGGCCATGCGCGCCGCCCGGGCCAGCTCACCCCCCACTCCGGCCGCCACGCCCGCCAGGACGCAGGCCGCCAGCCCGGCCGCCAGCACGAGCGGGCTCTCGTACAGGAGCGGCACGAGCGCGAGCGCGGCACAGAAGGCGCTCACCACGCCCGCGCGCGCGGAGTGGAGCGGGCTCGGGCGCCGCTGATAGGTCGGCACGAGCCTCACTCCGCGCCCTCCTCGACGACGGGCAGCTTGACCGGCCCGTCGGGCGTGGCCGCGACCGCGAACGCGTTGCGCAGCGAGCGCTCGTCGAGGATCGCCGCGGCGGCCTGCACGCCGACGTCGTCGAGCCCCGTGACGATCCAGACGACGGCCTGGTCGTCGAGCGCCGTGGCGGCCACGAGCCCGCTGCCGGTATCCGCCTCCCGCGCGACGTCGCCGCGCTCGTCCAGGAGCTCGAGCCGGGTCCCGTCGTCGGCGAAGCGGGCGAATACGCCGCTCGCCTCCGGGCCCTGCTCCAGGGTCGCGGGGGTGCGGACCTCGCGCAGCTCACCCCAGGTCCCGACGAGCACCCGGACGAGCTCCTCGCCGCCCGCGGCCGCCAGCAGGGAAGTGCTGACCCGCGCGCCCACCTCGTTCAGCGTGCTCTTCACGGTCTGGCAGGCCCGGCCCTCGGTGTCGGCGCACTCGAGCCGCACCGGCAGGCGCTCGCCCTCGCTGCCGCTGACGAACGGCTCGGGGAAGGCGCCGACGATCGCGGGCACGCGCTGGGTGGCGGTCCAATCGCGGTTGTCCCACTGGATCACGTCGCCCGGCTCGACCTCGCGGTCGGCCGCGCCCTCGGCGGCGTACAGCCCGTTCACGAAGTAGAACCAGTCGCGCGAGTCGCCGCCGCTCGAGCCCTGCACGCCCTCGATCGCCTCCACGAACTTGCCGCCGAAGCGCGTCTCGACGTCGAAGCGCGACCCGAGCAGGCGCATCACCGTCTCGTCCTCGCGGATCGTCTCGAGCCTCTGGGATCCGAGCTCGCGGTGCCCGAAGTCGGTGGTCACGCGGAGCTCGGCGCCGCCCGGCTGCTCCTCGCCCTCCCCGAAGCCGCACCCGGCGGCGAGGGTGCAGACGGCGAGCGCGAGGGCGAGCGCGCGCATCAGTCCACCCGCACCCGCTGGTCGAAGGAGCGGATGTGGCCGCGCTTCGTGACGTGCAGGCGATGGCGCCCGGGGTCGAGGTCGAGGCTGGCGCGGCCCTGCGCGTCGGTCCTCGCAAGCACGTCGCCGTCGCCGGAGCGCACGGCCGCGTTCTTGACGGGCGCCCCGCGGCCCTCGTCATCGTACGCGGTGGCGCGCACGGAGACCGACCCGTCCCCCTTCTCGCGGACGCGCAGGCCGAGCGTCCGTTGGCAGCCGCCCTCGCCGAACACGCAGTAGAACCAGATGACGCGGGCGCGCCGCGTGATCCGGCCGCTGCCGAAGGGACCCGCGGGATCGGAGGCGGCCGTCGTGCCCTGGCGGTTCCCCACCTTGTACACCCAGCCCCGCTGGCCGAGGTTGCGCCGTCCCGCGATCGAGCGGACGAACAGGCTGGCGGGGTCGCAGGTCCCCGAGAAGTCGCGCACGCGGACCTTCGGCACGCGGCTGCGGACGAGGGCGGCCAGCGGGGTCGCGCGCGGGACCCGGCAGCGCCGGCGCGCCGTCCGTACCCGCGTGGCCTTCGCGCGGACGGTCTGCGTCGCCGCGTCCCCGTTCGGGAACACCACGAGTTGGTCGAAGCGCGGTGGCTTCGCGGCGGCGGGCGTGGCGGCGATGGCCGCCGTCAGGGCGACGGCGGCCATCAGAGCGAGCGAGGCCCGCATCACTTGCGCCGGACCACTTCGCACGTGTCCGCCACGACGTCGTGGCGGTCGGCCAGCACCCGGTCGCGACCGCGCCCGCAGCGCACCTGGTCGGGCAGGTTGTCGCCACGTGAGTTGAACCGGTCGCGGCCGCGGCGTCCGATCAGGCGCTCGCGCCTGCCCGTGCCGGCGAACCGATCCGGGCCGTTGGTGCCCACCACCCGGTCCGCGACGAACCCGTCGCAGTCCTTCGCGCCGTCCTCCCAGATACACAGCCCGACAGCGTCTGTGGGCACGTCGGTGCCGCGGATCCCGCGGATCCACGTCCGGCCCTCCTCCTCGAAGACCAGGGTGGCGGTCCCGTCGGCGCCCGTGACGGCGTCCGTACCCAGGATCCTCACCCCCACCGCGGGGCTCGCCTTCCCGGCGAAGTCGTACTCGTTCACGGTCACCTTGACCGGCTGGCCGACCTCGATCACCGGCGGCGGTCCCACCAGCTCGAGCTCGTCGCCGGTGTTCGAACCGGACTCGTTGTTGACGAAGTACCAGAGGACGGTGTCGTGGTCCTCGGTGATCGGGAACTGGTGCGCGCCGACCTCGGGCGAGACGTGGTCCACCTTGTAGAGCCAGAAGCCGTCCGTGCTCGACTCGTGCTCGCCCACGCCACAGACGAAGGGGCCGAAGTCGAACTGGTCGCTGATCTGGACCGGCTGCAGCGGCCGGGAGTAGTCGGCTGCCTGCACGAGCAGCCCGAGCGCGCTCGGGCCGTCGATCGACCCGCTGTCGCCGCTGCCGTTGCAGGCCGCGCTCTGCGAGGTCGAGTAGGTCACGGAGTCGTGGACGTAATGCCAGCCGGGGCCGATGTCACGGCCACCGGCCTCGACGCGGAGCTGCGTCGTCACCGATTCGGCGAGGGCGGGAACGGCGGATACGAGCACGACGGCGGCCGCAGCGACGGCCGCGAGCCGAAGGGAATGGATGTGCATGGGAGGCACCCTTTCCTCGAGGGTTGACGTTGCCTGTGACCGGAGGCAGGTCTCCTGGCTCCCGGATTCGCCCGTCCGCGCCTTCCCGGGGGGCTGTCGCTCCCCAGTGGCTGCCATGCGGACTGGCCTAGCCGGTCACAGTGGCGGGACCGCGCCGGATTCACACCGGACTTCCCTAGAACCACCGGTCGCGGCCAAGAATACACGCGCCTCAAACTGCCCAACCTCGGCCCCATTCCGGCGTTCCCAACGCAAATGACTCGAAATCTCAAGGGGGATTCGCGATGAAGAACGCAATTTTCACGGTGGCGCTGGCAGCGATGCTGACCGTGCCGGGCGCCGCAATGGCGGCGCCGACGAAGGCCGACACGAAGGCGGCGTCCGCCGAGTGTCACGCCCTGCGCGAGGCGGCCGGCAAGGAGAACTTCAAGGCCACCTACGGCAACATGGGCAAGTGCGTGTCGCAGAAGTCGCGCGAGGAGGCCCGCGAGCGCAAGGCGTCGCGCAAGGCCGCCAAGGAGGCCTGTGAGGCGCAGGGCCTGAAGGGCAAGGAGAAGGCCGCGTGCGTCCGCGAGACGGCCAAGGAGGAGAAGGCCGAGAAGGACGCCAAGGACGAGAAGCGCATCAACGCGTCGAAGGCCTGTCGCGCCGAGCAGAAGGACGACCCCGACACGTTCGCCGCCACCTACGGCGACGGCAAGAACGCGTTCGGCAAGTGCGCGTCCGCGAAGGCGAAGGCGCAGAACGACGACGAGACTGACCAGGACTCGTAGCTGCCCCAAACGCACGGATGCGAACGCGAAGGGCGTCCAGGCGGCTGGGCGCCCTTCTGCGTTTCAGGGAAGAACTGACTCCGGCTAGGAGCCTCTAAACTCAGCGGCCGCGCCGCCATCGTCTAGGGGACTAGGACGCCGCCCTCTCACGGCGGAAACCGGGGTTCGAATCCCCGTGGCGGTACTTGGAAGCCCCGCTCCACGAGCGGGGTTTCGTCGTTTCGGAGCCGGTGCGCGCCAGTGGCGTCGCCCGGAGGGCAGGTTTCTGTAACCGAACCCGCCCGCAGCCTCCGCCGTATTGGAAGTGGTGCGACAAATGATCAGAAGCCGCCCGCGAATGGATGACAGGGCACTCGACTGCAATTTGTTCTCGATCGCACCAGCCGCCGTTTCGACCCGCCCCACGGACGCGTTGACCTGGTGCCCCGCGAAGCACGCAGTGCGCGCGTTCGCATGTTGACTTCTACGAGCGCGCGATCGAAGATGGGGTGGCACGGAGCTACCCAGGCGCCGTCTAATCGAAAGGTCGTCCTATGGTCGGTTCGAGACTGCTTCGTGTGGATGGTCGGGTCGTGTTGACGGTGGGCACGGCGGCGCTCCTGCTCCTGGTCACCCTTCTGAGCGGGCTCCCAGCAGTGGCAGACGCGAAACCTCGGAAGGCCGCTGCGGCAGCGCAACTCGCGGAGCCCGACTTGGACGGCGACGGCATCGCCGACGACGTCGACAACTGCCCTGGGCACCCGAATCCCGATCAGTCAGACGCCGACAACGACACAGAAGGCGACGTGTGCGACTCGACGCCGGAGCCTGACGGGGACGGTGATGGCAGTGCGGACAATGTCGACAACTGCCCGTCGCACCCGAACCCCGATCAGATTGACTCGGACGGCGACGGGGTCGGTGACGCCTGCGACGAGCAACAGCCCCCGCCGGGGCCGGATTACGACGGCGACGGCGTGCCCGACGAATACGACAACTGCCAGATCTACTGGAACCCTAGCCAGGAGGACGTCGACCAAGACGGCCTCGGCGACTCCTGCGACGAGAACAACGGCGGACCCGGCGGGGGTGGAGACGGCGACAGTGACGGCGACGGCTACGTAGACACCGGCGACAACTGCCCATCAGCGCCGAACTTTGACCAGAGCGACATCGACGGTGACGGAACAGGCGACGCTTGCGATCCATTCGATGACCGGGACGCTGACCAGGATGGCGTCCTTGACGCTCAGGACAACTGCCCCTCCGATCCGAACGGCGACCAGGGCGATGTCGACGGAGACGGAGTCGGTACCGCCTGCGACAACCTAGAACGGCCGCGGATGGCGGCAGATTGCAACAAGAGCGGCTGGACAGCGTTCAACGGCATATACACCTTTAGGAGCCAGCGCGAGTGCGTAAAGCAGGTTCCGCGCGGGAAAGACAAGCGCGCTTAGACGGCTCGTTGACCGCGCGGTGGTGGTTCGACCATGACTGACCGCACGCGGCGTAGGAAACCGCGTCTCAACGCGCGGGTCCGAAAGGCGAAGGTCAAGCTGCGCTGAGCGCCGTAGGCCGTCCCGGCCTCGGCCAGCCTCTAGAGCTCGGTCATCCGATCGGGCTCGCCACGCAGCGGTAGTTGAACCCTGGGTTGTGGCTGGAGGCGACGTTGGTGAGGACGCCGCTGTCAGACATGGCCCAGTAGGCAGTCGGTTGGTTCGAGCTGAACGACGCGATGTCGGCGGTCCACTCCCGCCCGTCCGCCACCGAACCGAGCGTGACGTTCGGCTGCAACCGCAGGGCGTTCAGCTCGTTCAACGTGGGCATGCGCCGCCCGGCCGCCGCGCACGTCTCATGAGCAGCGGAGAACGGAGTGGTCCTGGGCCGCCCGGCCGACTCGAAACAGGCACCCGCGAGCGCGATCGTGTCGTCGGGGCAGCGCAGCATCAGCGCCGCGGCCTCGAAGCCGTCCACCTGGTCCGCGTCGCCCGCTGTGTCGGCGGCGTCGGCCTGATCGGCCGTGTTCGCGTGTCCCGCGGTGGTCGCGTGTCCCGCGGTGGTCGCGCTGCCCGCGGTGGTCGCGCTGCCCGCGGTGGTCGCGCTGGCCGCGGTGGTCGCGCTGGCCGCGCTGGCCGCGGTGTCCGCGGCGGCGGCCAGTGGCACCTTGCCGATCGTGGACTCGTTGATCTCAGTGCCCGTCAGAGCGTTCTCCTTCACCTTCCGGGCCGAGATCGTCCGGTGCTTCAGCTTCTTGCCGGCGATCGATTTCTTCTTGATGTCAGCGCCGTCGATCTTGATCGCGGCGTACGAGAAGCCGCCCAGGGCCACGAACACGGCGAGGGTGGCCATCACATTTGCGTAGGTCAGTGCCGAACGGATGCGAGTCGTCATGAGCACAGGCTATGGCACTACCAGGCTAATTCTGGTGCTTCAACGTGACGCTCGCGCTGTAGCGGCAGTCACCCTCCTGCGACGTCGCGGTGAACAGCCCCTTGCCGTCCGCGCCGAGGTAGCCCTGTGGCGGCTTCTCAATCGGGTACTTGGTCGACTTGAAGGTGACCTTGTTCTCGGTGATCTGGATGTTGCTGGGGTCGAACTTGCCCTTCGGGAAGATCTTGTGGGAGTCGGCACTGCCGTCATTGCCGCAGGTGGGTACCGAGTACCAGTTCAGAAGCCGCAGATCCTTTGAATCGTGGTGCCACGACATGGTCACCGAGTTGCTGCAGTACTCGCCTTGCCAGCTACCGCCTTTTACCCTCGCGGCCGACGCCGACTCCGGCACGTCGAAGCCGCAGGCCTCGAAGTTGGCCGTCTTCTTGCCGGGCTTGAGCAGCTCGACACGTTCGCCCTTTCCCTTGATGTGCAGAGCGCCGGCCGCTGCGTTGACCTTGTAGACGCCCTTCTTGACGGCGAGCCCGAAGCGGCCGTCCTTGTCTGTCTTGATGCGGTAGGTCTTGGGGCCCTCCGCCGTGACCTTGACACCCTTGAGCGGCAACCGCTGGCATGACTTCTCGCCGGCGCAGCTCAACATCACGCGACCCTCGATCACTCGCTTCGCGTTGTCCACCGTGAGATAGCTGTAATCGATCTTTTCGACGTGGAACTCGCCGTAGTAGTCCTTACCGGGCGCAATGTCGAGCGTGCCCTCATTACCGCACGACCGTGCCTGCACGCCGATCGTCTTCGGGGCACCGAGCGCGGCCAGCGGGAGCTTGAAGACGATCTCCTTGCCCGATGTAGTCGCCTTGCCCTGACCCCTCACCTCACCCGCGTGCGGGAAGGGGCCGTTGTATCCGTCAACCTCGTACACCCGCCCCGTCGTGTCGACCGTCAGCTCGGGGTTGGACTTCGAGTTGCCCTTCGTGTTGATGCTGAGATACGCGACGCCGCGCTCGCCCTGGGTGCCGCGCAGCCCGACGGTCGCCACCAGCGACTTCGCCGTCTTCTCGACCTCGAACGCACGGATGTCGCATCGCGCGTCGGTTTCGTCGCCCCAGCTGCTTCCCGTGGATTTCTCGTCCTTGACCGAGTCCTCATCCGCGGCGAGAGCGCCGGCGGCGACCGTAGCGACACCGATCGTGGCCCACAGGGTGACGCGAAGCGCCGGGTTCATCGATGACTCGGAAGTCCGGCGCACGCGAGGTCATGGTGTGTCATGCAACCCCAACGTACCTGCGCTTTGCCAGATCCGCCAGGCGTTCGCTCAGCTCACTCAGTCGGCTCCTCGAAGGTCCAGGGCTGCGAGGAGACCGCCCGGCAGTACGTGATGACGCCACCCGCGACGTTGAACCGGGGCACAGCCTGCGCCTGCCACGTCCCACCCGCCTGCGAGATCACCCAGGCGCCCGACGAATCGGTGAGGTCCGAGCCGTTGAACACCGGCTCTCCCGAGCTGATCTCGTACAGCTCGATCAAGCGGCCCGGCTCGCACGCCTCCACGTCCGAGAACAGGACCCCGCTGAACACCCCGTCGTGCGACCCGCCCGAGAGCGTCACGAAATCGGCCGGGACGGGCACCGTTGCCTTCTGGCACACCCAGTTGCCGATCCGCGTCTGCGGCGCCGTGACCTTGAAGCCGGTGGTCAAGGCCGGGATGTCGGCCAGAGCGATCGTGAACGTTCCGGAGCGGGAGGCTACGATGGTGTGGAACGGGGCGGAGCTGCCCGGCGCATACAGCCCGACGGTTCGAGCGCGCTGGCACTGCGGGTAGCGGCTGCTCGTCAGGTGGCCCCTGATCGTCTGCGCGTCGCCCCCGTCGAGCGCGATCTGCATGGGGGATTGCTGGACCTTCGCGTCCGCGGCGGCGGGGATCGAGAAGACGCAACACAGCGCGACGAGGGAGATACGACGGAGGGCAGTCATGGGCCCAGTGTCCGTGCGAATGAGGCCCACGTCAAACAATCGTCGAGGCCGGGCCGCTGACCGCCCGAGTTCCGAGGCGGCGGCGCTACCAGGTGCCGTCGTCGGGACAACCGCCCTCGCTGGCGGTCGTGCATGCCCGAGTGGTGCTGCTGTCCGAAGCCTTGGCGATCGCGAATGTGTTTCCGGTCCGCGAATAGCCCACGATCGTGTAAGCGTCGTCGGTGCCCGTGATCGACACGGCGCCCTGCTTCTTCGCAATGGCGTCGGTCAGTTCCACGCCGGGCTTCGCGTCAACGTCTGCGAGCTCGGCCTGCGTGTCGCACTGGGCGTAGTCGTTGTTCTCCGTGTAGCACGACTCGACGGCGGAGACCACGTTCCGCGCGGCGGACTTCGCCTCCGCGTCCTGGCTCTTCTTCTGCTCCCCGAGGAACGTGGGCAGGGCAATGGCGGCGAGAACGCCGATTACCTGGACCACGACGAGCAGCTCCACCAGGGAGAAGCCGTCTTCCTTCCGAAAGCGCGCGCACGTAAGCCGCATAGGCCGCTGTATCGGGTTTGGCGGGTTGCCACTTGAATAACGACGCCAAAGTGTTCAACGCACGGCCAAAAACCTGCATGATCGCCCCCATAATGGGGACATCGCGCGCGCCGATTCGCGCTTAGCGCGTTGGCGCGTCTGTGTGCTCTACGTCAGGGTCGACTTCGCTGGCGCGGTGCTCGTGCTCGACCGCCTTGGCGAACTCGCGCTCGGCCTGCGCACGATGCTGCTCCGCGCTCTGCCGGAGCTCGCCGGCCTCCTCGCGGCGGCCCTCGAGGCGACGCTCGCGCTGCTTGCGCACGAGAGCGAGCACGATCAGGGCGAGTAGCACGACGCCCACGACTATGAGTACGACCTCCATGCCTCTCCCTCCGGTGTCGGGGTGAGGAGAGGGTTCCCCGAGTGGCGCGCTTCTATGCGGAGCTGCGCTCCACCTCGGACACCCGGAATTCCTTCGGGGCGCCCTGCGCCCTCAGCCGCTTGGCCTTCCCGACGCCGAACGCCTGGGGGTCGAGGCTCTCGCAGCTCGCCTGCGAGACCAGCACCTGCTGCGGCTTGGCCGCCTCGACGACCCGGGCCGCGATGTTCACGTCCACGCCCAGGTAGTCGCCCCCGATCTTGCGCGGCTTGCCGGCGTGGACGCCCGAGCGCAGCCGCGGCCGGTGCCCCTCGACGTCGATCGCCTCCATCGCGTCGCGTGCGTCGAGCGCGGCGTTGACCGCATCGCTCGACCGCTCGAACACCGCCATCGCGCCGTCGCCCAGGTGCTTCACGACGGCGCCGTCGTGCGCGGCGATCGCCTCGTCGAGCGCGTAGCCGACCTCGCGCAGCAGCCGGATCGCAGCCTCGTCGCCCACCTCGAGCGCCCATGACGAGAACCCCACGAGGTCCGTGAACAGCAGTGCGACCTCGTCGGTCCCGCGGCCGCGGCCCGCCTTCTCGGAGAGGCTCTGCCACACCTGGAGCGTGCCGAGGCCGAGTTCGTGCGCCACGCTCGGACGGTCGGCACGCCCGAGCGCCGCCACCTGGCGGGCGATCACCTCCGGGGGCGCGTCGCCGCCGGTGGAGAGCGGATCGCCGAAACGCTCGTCGCCGGGGAGCCGCTTCCGCAGCCAGCGCGCGACCGCGAGAAGCGACGGCGCGCTGTCCGCCTGGACCGCCGCGGCGCGTAGGCGGGCGAGCCGCTTGTCGTCGGCCTCGCGTCGGCTTTCGAGCTGCTCGCTCATGCGCGAGAAGGCTGTCATACGCCTCACGCGGGCGCGCGCTCGCGCGTGGTGGCCCATTCGGCCAGGCATTTCAGCGCGATTTCAAGCGTGGGCGGCGCGGGCCCGATGCGTTTCCCATGCATCTGCTGCTCGTGCTCGTCCCTGTCATCGCGTCCACCGCGTGGCTCGCCATGGACGCTTCCAAGCGCGACTGGACCGGGAACTCGTTCGCGCGCAACGTGCCGAGCTGGGTCGCGGGTTCGCTACTGCTGTGGCCGCTCGTCTTCCCGATGTACGTCTTCGTGCAGCGCAAGAAGGCGCCGCTGCTCGAGTCCGCGAAGCCCGCGCCCGCCGCCGCGGTGGCCGTCCCGGTCGCCGAGCAGCGCGGCCCGGCCGTCGAGCACTTCGAGTTCGGCGAGCCGAACCCCGACCCCGTGGTCGAGTTCGAGCCCGAGCCCGAGTCGGTCGTCGAGGCGCCGCCCGAGCCGGACGTCGAGCCGGTCGTCGAGGTCATCTCGGATCCCGAGCCGGAGCCGGAGCCGATCGTCGAGTTCGCCCCGGAGCCGCAGCCCGACCCGGTCGAGCTGACGCCAGAACCTGACCCCGTTGCCGAGCTCGAGGTCGAGCCGGAGCCGCAGCCCGACCCCGTCGTCGAGTTCGCTCCCGAGCCCGACCCGGTCGTGGAGTTCGCTCCCGAGCCGGACCCCGTCGTCGAGCTGACGCCAGAACCTGACCCCGTTGCCGAGTTCGAGGTCGAGCCCGAGCCGGAGCCGGAGGCCGCGGAGGCGGTCGCCGAGGCCACGCCCGAGACCGACCCGACTCCGGTTCTCGACATCTCCTACCCGGAGATCCCCGCCGAGCAGGCGCCCCCCGGCCTCTCCGTGGACGCCTTCAAGGACATCAAGCCCTTCACCTTCGGAGGGATCTCGGTCGAGGTCGACCAGCCGGAGCCGCCCGCGGAGGCAGTCGACTCGCCGGAGGACGAGCCCGTCGCCGTGGCCGTCGAGCCCGAGCCCGAGCCCGCGGCCGTCGCGGTCGAGCCCGAGCCCGCGGTCGAGCCCGAGCCGGTGGTCGAGCAGGCCGTCCCCGTCATGGAGCAGGCCCTGCCCGTCGTGGAGCAGGTCGAGCCGGAGCCCGCGCCGGCGATCGAGCTGGAGCCGATCACCTACCCGGGTCTCGAAGAGCCGGTCCCGTTCCCCGAGCCCGAGCCTTTCCCCGAGCCCGAGCCTTTCGCCGACTTCGAGCCCGAGCCCGACGTGGAGCCGCTGGTGGCGAGCACCGCCGACGAGACCCCGAAGAAGAAGCGCGGACTTCGTCTACCGAGCGTGGGCCTCAAGGGTCCGAAGCTCTCTCTTCCGCCGCGTCTCCAGGGCCCGCTGACCGAAGTCGAGCGCAAGATCGCCCTCGGGTCGGTCCTGGCGATCGTCGTGGCCGGCGCACTCGGGTTCATGAGCGCCCCGTCGGAGGTCGAGCAGGCACCGCCGCCGCCCCCGCCGCCGGCCGTCGCGCCCTGACGCCCCGGTCCCGGTAAGCGCGGCGACGCCGAGCTTTTCGCTCGCCCAATCCTGCGCTAGATTCGGCGCATGGACGCGCCCCGCTCGGAGACCCTGAAGGCCTCGCCACGGATGTTCGAGTCGGACCTGCTCGACCGGCTCTCACGCGTGCATCCGGTCGTGCCGGTCGTGATCTTCCTACCCGCCATCACCTTCCTCGCCTTCAGCGCCGCGGAACGGCTGGGCGTGTGGGAGACGTTCGCCTGGATCGGTGGCGGCTACCTCTTCTGGACCCTCTTCGAGTACTGGCTCCACCGGATCGTCTTCCACTTCGAGCCCGAGCGGGGCGTCGGGGCGCGGCTCCACTGGATCATGCACGGGGTCCACCACGACCATCCGAACGACCCCATGCGGCTGGTCATGCCGCCGTCGGTGAGCATCCCGCTCGCCGCGATCCTCTATCTCGCCTTCTACCTCGTGCTCGGCAGCACATACGCGCTCGGCTTCGGCGCCGGCTTCCTGGGCGGATACCTGCTCTACGACATGACGCACTACCACGTCCACCACCACAAGCCGAAGACGCGGCTCGGTAGGCGCCTGCGCGCGCTGCACATGCGCCACCACTTCCAGGACGACACCCGTGGGTTCGGCGTCAGCGCGCCGTGGTGGGACTACGCCTTCGGCACCGCTCCGCGCGGCCGGCGCGCCCGCTGAGCCGCCCGGTCTCGCTCTCGCCCGCCGACCTCTCGGCCGTCCAGGCCGAGCAGGGCCCCGTGCACATGCATGTCGGCGGCGTGCTCGTGCTGGGCGGTCGCGTCTCGGAGGCCACCGTCGTCCGCCGCATCGCCGAGCGCATCCACCTGATCCCGCACTACCGCATGCGGCTGGTCCCGAGCGCGCCCGGCGGCCTCCTCAATCCCGTCTGGGAGGACGATCCGGCGTTCGACCCGGCCCGGCACGTGCGCACCGTCCCGTGGCCCGACCCGGGCGGCGATGCCGAGTTGGGCCGGGTGATGGGCGCCGAGATGTCGGAGCGCCTCGACCGCTCGCGCCCGCTGTGGGAGATCGTCGTGGTGGACGACGCGTCGCGCGGCCGCACCGCACTCATCGTGAAGATGCACCACGCGCTCGTGGACGGGATCGCCGCGATCGGCGTCGGCACGATCATCTTCGACCCCACTCCGGAGCCCCTCGACCTGCCCCCGCCGAGCGGGCCGCCCGAACAGCAGCAGCGGGTCTGGCTCGAGGAGCTGACGCGGCTGATGCCGCAGCTCCCGGCCGCACGCCGGCTCGAGATGGTCGAGCCGCTCATGCGGCGCGTGCCGCCCGAGCTCGTGCCCGACCGCCGTGCGCTCCAGCGGATGGCGGCGGCGCAGTTCGACGTCCCGCGGCGACTCGCGCGGAGCGCGGTCGAGCGCGCCCGCCGGCTCGACCCGCGCCAGGCGCACCGGCGGGTGGCCGAGGGAGTCGAGCTCGTCCGCGACCTCGCGCGCGTCCGGCCGGCGGCCCCGGCCACGCGGCTGAACGCCGAGATCGGCCCCGACCGCCTGTTCGCGCTCGGCCGCGCCCGGCTCGACGACGTGAAGCGCGTGCGCGCGGCGACCGGCGCCACCGTGAACGACATCCTTCTGACCGCCGTGGCGCTGACGCTCGGCGAATACCTGGGCGAGGATGCGCCGGAGACCGTGGTCGCGCTCGTGCCGGTGTCGGTGCGAAGCGACGCCCACCAGGGCGAGCTCGGCAACCGGATTTCGACCGTCTTCGTGGACCTGCCGCTCAGCGGTCCGCCACTCGGGCGGCTCGCCGCCATCTCGCACGCGATGCGCGACGTGAAGTCGTCGGCGCAGGTCCGCGCCGGGGCGCTGATCGTGGGCGCCGCCGGGCTGGCGCCACCCCTCGTGTCAGGACTCGCCGCACGCGCGATGGGCGCGCCGCGGATCTTCAACCTCGTCGTCTCGAACGTGCCGGGCCCGCAGCAGACCTTCTACCTCGACGGCGTGCCGTTGCTGGAGGTCTATCCGGCCGTGCCGCTCAACCCGCGCAACCAGGCGCTCGCGGTGGGGATCCTGAGCTACGACGGCGGCGTGTACTTCGGGCTGCTCGCCGACCGCGCCGCACTGCCCGACGTGGCTGACGCGGCCTACGGCCTGGAGGGGGCGGTCGCCCGGCTGGCCGGCTCGGTCGCCTCTTCCTGAGCGCGGCGGCCACGCAGGGGCGCCGCCAGGCACAGAACGAAACCGAGCACCGTCGCGATCCACGCGCCATCGCGGATTTGGGTGGCGATCGAGTCGGCCTGGTCCATCGCCGCGTAGCCGTCCGGCCCGAGGATGTACGCCCAGTCGTGACGGCCGCCGATCAGGTCGAGCTGCTGCACGGGGGCGTCCGCCACGTAGATCGCGACCTCGATCGCCGACGTGGCGGCCCACACGAGGCACACGCCCGCAGCCACCCAGTCGTCGCGACGAAAGAAGAAGTAGGCGGCGACGAGGATCGGCACCGCCACCTGGAGCACGGATCCGGCCAGCATCGTGTTCAGCTCGGACCACGAGTAGGTGAGCATGTGGCCCAGCTCGTGAACCCCGAGGTTCACGTAGGTGAGAAGCGGAATGCGATCGCCCTGCTCGAAGGCGACCCACCACATGGCGAGGACGAGACCAAGCCCCGCGAGCCAGCGGGCGGGCGATCCCGAGTGCGCACGCATGTGCACAAGATCGGCTCATGAGCGTTCCGCGATGACGTTTGCCGCGCGCAATCTGGACGCTATGGTGGATGCCGACTGCGGCTGTGGCGAAATTGGTATACGCGCGGCGTTCAGGTCGCCGTGGGGGCAACCCCGTGGAGGTTCGAGTCCTCTCAGCCGCATTTCGACGTGCTCCCGGGAGAAGATAGGCGCGCATGTTGCGCCGTGTATCCGCCCGGGGGCTCCTCGTCGCCGCCTCGGTCGCGCTCCTGCTCGGAGCGGTCACCCTCTACGTGCGGGGGGCGATCCTCGACCCGCATGAGTTCGCCGACCGGGCCACGGCGACCCTCGAGGACCGCCAGGTCCGCCAGGTCGTCTCCAACCGGATCGTCGACCAGTCGATCGAACAGGGGTCCGCCGAGCTGATCCAGGCGCGGCCGCTGCTCGAGGCCGCGGTCGCGGGAGCGCTCGACACCGGGGCGTTCCAGGCGATCTTCCGGCGCGCCTCCGAGAACGTGCACACCCTGCTCTTCGAACGCGACCGGGGCTCGATCGTGCTCGACCTCGCGGACGCCGGCATCGTCGTCGTCACCGCGCTGAAGGCCATCGCCCCGAAGCTCGCCAAGGAGGTCCCGCGCGACGTCGAGGGCGCCCTGATCGACCTGAGCGACCGTCAGTTCGCGACCGAGCTGCTCGACGTGGCGGGGCGGATCCGCTTCCTCGGGATCGCGCTCCCGCTGCTCGCGCTCATCCTCTTCGCGGCCTCGATGGTCGTCGCGACCGACCGCCGGCGCAACGTCGTCGAGGGCGGCATCGCGGTGGCGATCGTCGCGGCGCTCGTGGTGGTCGGCCTGATCGTCGCGCGCGCGATCGTCCTGGGGAACATCGAGGACCCGGACTCGCGCGACGCCGCCGCGGCGGCCTGGGACGCGTTCTTCGGCGACCTGCGCACGCTCGCGCTCGGGGCGGGTGCGCTCGGCATCGTCTTCGCGGCCACGGCGGCCTCCGTGATCGCGCGCGACGAGGTCGAGGACTGGGTCGTTCGCTTCCGCCGCATCGTCACCACGCAGCCCCAGACCCGCCTCTGGCGCCTCGCCCGCGCCCTCGGGATCGCCGCCATCAGCCTGTTCGCAATCCTGCGCCCCGAGGCCGCCGTCGAGGTCGCCGTCGTGATCGCCGGCGGCTACGGGCTCTTCTTCGGTGTCGGCGAGCTGCTCCAGGTCGTGGCACCGCCGCGGCGCGGTGGCCTCGGGTCGCGCGACATCGACGTCGACATCGACATGCCCGACATCTCGAGGCGGGCGTTCGTGATCGCCGGCGTCGTCGCGATCGGGGTCGTCGTGACCGCGGTTGCGATCGCCTCCGAGGACGAGGCGCCGCCCCAGGTCGTCGCGCGCCCCGACCGCCAGGTCACCGTCTGCAACGGCCACGGGGAGCTATGCGAGCGGCCACTCAACCAGGTGGTGTTTGCGGGCACGCACAACTCGATGTCGGCGGCCGACGAGCGCGGCTGGTACCTGGCCGGGCACCGCGGCGGGATCGCCGCACAGCTCGACTACGGCGTACGTGCGCTACTGATCGACACGCACTACGGGATCCGCGACGGCGAGGGCAACGTCCGCACCGATCTCGAGCGCGAGGGGACGAACCGGGCGAAGATCGTCGAGGCGGTCGGCGAGGACGGGGTCGCGGCGGCGGAGCGGCTCGTCGGCCGGGTCGGCTTCGGCGCGCTCGAGGGCGACGTCGGGATCTACATGTGCCACGTGCTGTGCGAGCTCGGCGCCACGCCGCTCGCGGACGGCCTCACGGCGATCCGCACGTTCCTCGACGAACACCCGGACGAGTTCGTGATCCTGTTCATCCAGGACGCGGTCAGCGCACCCGACACGGCCGCGATGTTCGACCGCGCCGGCCTCACCCGGTACGCCTACTCGCACGCCCGCACCGAGCCCTGGCCATCCCTGGGCGAGCTGATCGGAGCCGACCGGCGCCTCCTGGTGCTCGCCGAGGAGAACGCGCGCGACGGGCCCGCCTGGTACCACGAGGGCTTCGATCTGACCCAGGAGACCCCGTACCGCTTCAACTCGCTTGCGGCGCTCGGGCGGCCCGAGAGCTGCCGGCGCAACCGCGGGTCGGCCTACAGCCCGCTGTTCCTGATGAATCACTGGATCGAACGTCCGAACCCCTCCCCCAGCCTCGCCGCCAAGGCCAACGACCGCGACCTGCTGGTCAGGCGCGCTCGACGGTGCGCCAGGGCGCGGTCCCTCTTGCCGACGATCGTGGCGGTGGACTTCTACGACGAGGGCGGGCTGCTCGGCGCAGTGGACGAGCTCAACCGCGTCTCGGCCCGCTGACGCGACCGGCCGCCGAGCGCGCCGAGGGCGACCCCGAAGCCCGTGGTCAGCACGACGAGCAGGGCGTCGGGCTCCGGCAGGTGCGCCTTGCGCTCCATCCCGGTGGCGGCGTCGGCCGCGAGGATGAACGTTCCGAAGAGGATCCCCCCGGTGAACCCGCGCATCGCGCCCTCCGCCGCACCGAGGTGCTCCTTCCCGGCGAAGTAGCCGCCGCCGATGCCGATCGGGACCGCCAGCACGAGGTAGCCGATCTCGGATAGCCCGAGAACGACGCCGGTGACGATGCCGAAGAGCGCGGGCACGAAGATCGCGAGCACGATCTGCAGAACCGGCCCATGTGACTCGAACAGCTTCGGCTGGCGCATCCCGTGACATTCAACCGGTTCTCAGGGTCGCGGGCGACAGGTCTCCTCGCCACGGCTCAGCGCCGTGACGATCTCGGCGGTGTTCACGGCCATCGCGCCGAGGTAGGTCGCGGCCGGCTCGGGCGGCTTCGCCAGCGCGTCGGACCACAGCCGCGTGACACCGCTATCCCCGCCATTTCTGCCCGCCGCGGTGATCCGCGTGCCGTAGCGGTCGTCGAAGTAGGCGAACCCGTCGTGCCAGGCGGCCAGCCGCGGCAGGGGCGGCTCGACCAGCGACAGGCAGATCGCGATGTCCTCGTGGAGGCGCCGCAGCCGCTCGAGGAAGTCCGCCGTCGCGGCCTCGTAATAGCCGGCGCCGTCGACGTCGACCCGGGCGAGCTCGTTGCGGATCTCCTTGGCCGCGCTCTGCACGCGCACCGGGTCGTGCCACCAGTGCGGGTCCGTTCCCAGCGGGTCGATGCGCGGCAGCAGCGCGAGCACGCGCTCCGCCCCCGACTCCGCCCACGCGTCGAACCCGCCCCCGGCGCGGACCACGAGATCGGCGTCGCGCAACGCGGCGAGGTCGCGCCCGTCGGGCCGCCACCCGTGCGGGTAGGTCGCGGGTGGCACCAGGGCGGTCACCTCGACGCGCGCGCCGCCCGCGTTCCTGACGATGTCGGCGACGGGCCCGGTGGTCGCGACGACCGTCACCGTCCCCTCGCCGCGCGTGGCGCGGTCACTGCCGCAGCCCGCGGCCGCCGCGACTGCGGCGACGAGGCAGGCGGTTGCACCGAGCCGCACCATCGAGGGGGGCGATGATTCCAGCCTCCGTGCGATCCAGTCGTTCCTCTAGCCTCCCGGCGTTGTGAAGCCCAACCTGGTCAAGCGTGGGCCGATGCGCCGTCGCCTGCGGACGCTCCGCCGCCGCCGCGAGGCGATGCTGCTGGATCTCGGCGCGCTCGTGCTCGAGATGCACCGCCACGGCCGGTTCCTGCCTGACAGCCTCCAGCGGCGCGCCGCCGAGGCGGTCGGCACGGACGCCGAGCTGCGCTCCCTTTCGCGCTCGCTCGACGCGGGCGACGGCACGCCCGACCTGGTCGCCGCCGGCGTCGCGGGGAACTGCGACCGCTGCGGCGCGCTGCACACGCTGGGCGCCTCTTACTGCTCTCAGTGTGGAAACGAGCTGACCTCGGGCGTGCTGCCGCGCAAGGCAGTCCTGGGCCAGGACCCTGAGCTGGCGGGTGCGGCGCCCGTCCCCCGCCGCACGGTGGCCGCGCCCCCCGCGGCCGCGGCCGCGGTCGCCGCCGCCGAGGCGACGGAGGTGATGGAGCCGACCACTCCCGAGGAGACGGCGGCCGAGGAAACGCCGGTAGAGGAGGCGGCGGCCGGGGAAGCGAAGACCGATGCGTCTTCGGACGGCGACGCCGATCCGCCGCCGGCCGCCGGCGCCTTCGAGCCGGAAGCGGAGCCCGCTGCCGCGAACGGCGACGCGGGCAAGCCGCCCCCGGTGGCCCGGCGCGTCCGCGCCACGCGTGTGCGCCAGCGGCTCGACGAGCCGGCCCAGTCGCGCCGCGAGCTTCCGGTGGGGCTGCTCGCCGGTATCGCCGCCGGCCTGCTCGTGATCGTGGTCGGCATCCTCGTGCTCTCGGGCGGGGGCGGCGACGACGAGCCTGACCGGGCGGCCCAGGCACCCGCGCCGGGCGAGCCCGAGCCGCCACCGCCGGACGAGGCCCCGGCACCCGACCAGGCGCCCCCGGACGGCGCGCCCCCGGCGGCACTCGAGCCGGTCGAGGACGTGGAGGCGTCCGATTACGACCCGGCAGGCGACGACGAGGAGCACGGCGAGGAGGCCCAGATGGCGGTGGACGGCGACTCGTCCACGAGCTGGCCCACCGAGGAGTACGACACCGGCGCACTTCAGAAGGACGGCGTCGGCCTGACGCTCACGCCGATCGAGCCGCTGCCCGCGCGGGGGCTCGACCTGGAGACGACGACGCCCGGCTTCGACGTCACGATCTACGGCGCCGAGGATCCGACCCGCCCGGAGTCCATCGACTCCGGCTGGGCCGAGATCGCCAGCGAGGAAGGCATCGAGCGCGAGGGCCGGATCGACCTGGACTCGGCCGGCAGCGACTTCTCGCACTACCTGGTCTGGATCACCGCCCTGCCGGGGGACGACAACAAGGTCGAGATCGTCGAGGCGCAGCTCCTCCGTTAGCGGACGGTGACCGGCGCCTCGTAGGTGGGCGCCGACTCGCTCGTGATCTTCAGCTCGTGCGATCCGGACGGTAGGCCCTCGGTCGAGATCTCGATGCTGCCCGCGCCCGGCCCGACGGTCACCTCTGCCTCGCGGTCCACAAGCTCGACGGTGGCCTCGGCGGAGTCGGAGAAGAGGTAGCGGACGGTGACGGTCTTGCCCTCCACCTCGCCGAGCAGGAATACGCCGCCGCCCGCGCCGGGCTGGGTGTTCTTGCGCGCCTCCGGCTGGGCCAGGTCGAGCTGCGGCGGCGCGCCGAGCGCCTCCGCCCGGCCGTCCGCGGGCGGAACGGCGAAGCCGCTTCCCGGCTCTCCCTCTGGCACGACCGCCACCTCGAGTGCCGCGCCACCGCCACCCTCGCCTCCGGTGGGCCCGTCCCCACTGGTGACCGCCACCGCGATCACTGCCGCGGCCGCGGTCGCGGCGACCGCGGGCAGCGCGATGCGAAGCGATGGCAGCCGCCGCCGGCCCGGCTCGCGCAGCCACCCCGCGGCGCGCTCGTCGAGCTCGCGCGCGAACTCGGGGCGCGGCTCGGCGCGCATCGCGTGGATCTCGCGGCCGATCTCCTCGTGCTCGCGGTCGTCCGTCATCGCATCGTCTCCCTCAGCTTGGCGACCGCGCGCGACAGGCGCGTCCCCACGTTCGACTCGCTGATGCCGAGCACCGTCCCGATCTCGGCGTTGGCGAGGCCCGCTTCGAACTTGAGCCCGATGAGCTCGCGCTGCTCGGCGCTGAGCTCGCCGAGACCGACCGCGAGCGCGGCGCGGCGCACGGCCGCCTCCGCGGTCGGATCGCCGGCCGGCGGCCCCGGATCCTCGGGCTCGGCGACCGGTTGGGTCCGCGCCCGGCGGCGCAGCTCGTCATAGGCCGCGTTGCGCGCGATCCCGAAGAGCCACGCCCGTGCGTTGCCGCGGTCGGCGCGGAATGACGAGCGGCGCCTGAACGCGCGCTCGAAAGCAGCGGCGGTGACCTCCTCGGCCGCGCCACGGTCGCGGACGAGGCCAGCGACATACGCATAGACGTCGTCGCGGCTCGACCGGTACAGCGACTCGAAGTCGATTGTCTCACCGCCACCTCTACGGCTCACGGCACTCCGGCGTCACAGGCGCGCCGCGAGGCGCGAGGCGTTCATGTGGGCGGTCGCTTCGATCGAGATCATGGGGTTGACGCCCGATGCCGACGGGAAGCACGACGCGTCGCAGACCACGAGGTTGCGCACGTCCCAGGTCTCGCCTTCGGGGTTGCACGCCGACATCCCGGCGTCGCCGCCCATGCGCGCCGAGCCCATGATGTGGAACGAGCCCATATTGAGCCGACCTGCGTCCCAGCCCGCGGCGTCGGCGGCGCGCATGAAGTCCTCGCGGCCGCCGTTCGACCCGGGGTCGTAGGAGACCCAGCGCGAGTGCGACGAGTAGATCCGGCGCGCGCCCCCGGCCTCGAGGATCTCGGCCGCGCCCTCGATGCCGCGGCGCATGTGCCCCCGGTCGTACTCGGATAGCGCGTACTTCACGACCGGCTGGCCGTCCCGGCCGACCCGCACCTCACCCGAGTCGCGGTCCCTCACGAGCGCGCCGATCCCGAACGTGTTCGGCAGCGCCTCGAGCAGCTCGGCATGCGCCCGCGCGCTTCGCCACGGCGCGAAGGCAACGATCAGACTCGGGTTGAGCGCGGCGGTCTCGTATTTCAGGCCGTAGCCCCCGTCGAGGTGGCGGTGCTCGTCCGAGTAGAGCGCCTGCATCGTCCCGTACCAGGGACGAATCTCCTCGTCGAAGATCCCGAACACGACCGACACCGGATGCAGCCGCAGGTGCTTGCCGATGTTGCGGTTCGCGAGGCCCGAGCGCTTGAGCAGGGCGGGCGTGTGGATCGCGCCGCACGCAGCCACGACGGCGCGCGCCGAGACGGTCACGCGGTATCCGTCGGCCGAGCGGGCCTCCACCCCGCGCACCTCGCCGGCGTCTACCCGCACGCGCTCGGCCGCCGTCGCGGTGACGATCCGCGCCCCGGCCTTCTGCGCGTCGACCAGCCAGGTGACCGCGGTCGACTGCTTCGCCCCGAGCGGGCAACCCATGCCGCACTGGCCGCATCGCGCCCCCTGGTCGCAGCCGCGCACGTTGCGCGGCATCCGGTCCCAGTGCCAGCCGAGCTGCTCGAGCCCGCGCAGCATCACCTCGTCGCGCGGTGATGCGGTCGAATGCTCGTGGTTCACTCCCAGCCGAGTGCAGACCGCGTCGAGGCTCGCGGTGTACTCGTCCCCGGCGAAGGCCTGCGCGCCGAGGCCGGCCCACTCCTCGCGCACGTCGTCCGGCGTGCGGAACGACGTCGAGTAGTTGACGACCGTGCCGCCGCCGACCGTCGCGCCGGCCAGCAGCCCGAGGCTCTGGTCGTCGGTCGCCGAGGCGCCGCCGTTCATGTACATGCGCGCGAACCCGTCGAACTCGCCGCCGTCGAAGTCCCTCGCCGAGTAGTACTCCCCCGCCTCCAGCACGACCACGTCGAGCCCAGCCGCGGCCAGCACGCCGGCCGCCGTGCCGCCGCCCGCGCCGGAGCCGACCACGCACACGTCGCACTCGAGGTCCATGTCCTCGCTCGGGCGGGCCGGATGGAGCTCAGGGGCCGGCGCGTCGCTCACCTTGCCGAGCGGACCGGGGTAGCCGATCGCGTCCCAGACCGGGTTGCGGCCGTTCTCGCCCGGCAGCATGTAGTAGGTCAGCAGCGCGCCCTTGCGAAGCGCCTGGAACGCAGCGCGGCGCTGGGTGACGCCGCTGTCGCACCAGGAGAGGAGAACCTGCTCGCGCTGCTCGGGCGACAGCGAGCTGAAGCGGCGCAGCCCGCCCCCGCCGAGCGCGGTCAGAAGACGGGTGTCCCACAGCGACATGAGCTGCTGGAACTGCTTGCGCTCCGACTCCCGCGGGTTCTTCGCCACGGCATCGGCGACCGCCTCCGGAACGCCCATCGCGGACGCCGACGGGAGCCCGTCCACGCCGGGCGCGAACGCATCGCAGATGGCGGCGAGAGCGCGCTGCTGCCGGGAGCTCACGCTGGCGATCCTAACCGTGTGCTACCTTGCCGCGGCGTCATTCTCCAGCAAGTTGATTGACAAGACTAGAAAGGTGAAGAAATTGTCTGGCTCTCTCAAGCGTTTGGCTCTCGCGACCGCCCTCCTCGCCCTGACGGTGGGCGTCGCCGCATGCGGCGGGACCGGCAGCGCCTCCGGCGGTGACGGCAGCGGCGGCTCGCTCACGCTCGTCGCCTACTCCACCCCGCAGGAGGCCTACGAGGAGATCATCCCGGCCTTCAACGAGACGCCTCCCGGCAAGGACGTCGGGTTCGACCAGTCCTACGGCGCGTCCGGCGACCAGTCGCGAGCGATCGTCAGCGGCCTCGAGGCCGACCTGGCGGCGCTCTCGCTCGAGCCCGACGTCACGAAGCTCGTGGACGAGGGGCTCGTGCCCCAGGACTGGAACCAGGACAAGTTCGACGGGTTCGTGACGAACTCCCTCGTGGTGTTCGCGGTCCGCAAGGGCAACCCCGAGAACATCCAGACCTGGGACGACCTCGTCACGGGCGACGTGGAGATCATCACGCCGAACCCGTTCACCTCGGGCGGCGCCCAGTGGAACCTGATGGCCGCATACGGCGCGCAGCTCGAGCAGGGCAAGTCCGAGGAGGAGGCGCTCGAGTTCCTCTCCCAAATCCTCGAGAACACGCCCGTCCAGGACAAGTCCGCGCGCGAGGCGCTCCAGACGTTCGTCGGCGGGAAGGGCGACGTCCTCCTCTCCTACGAGAACGAGGCGATCGCAGCCCAGCAGGCGGGCGAGGAGCTCGACTACGTCATCCCCGAGGAGACGATCCTGATCGAGAACCCGGTGGCCGTCATCGACGGGGCCGATCCGAAGGCGCAGGCGTTCCGGGACTTCCTCTTCACCGAGGAGGCGCAGCGGATCTTCCAGTCCAAGGGCTATCGCCCGGTGCTGAAGCAGCTGCACGACGAGGAGCGCTTCCCGACGCCGGAGAAGCTCTTCGAGATCGGCGAGTTCGGCGGCTGGGACAAGGTCCGCGCCGAGTTCTTCGACCCGGAGAACGGCTCGGTCGCCCAGATCGAGGAGGAGCTGGGTGTCAGCACTTCCGGCTAGCGCAACCATGGGGCGCCGCTTCGGCGGCGCCCCGCTGGGCCTGGGCATCGCGACTGGCTACCTCAGCGTGATCGTCCTGATCCCGATGGCGGCCGTCGTCATCAAGTCGACCGAGCGCGGCTGGTCGGGCTTCTGGGACGCCGTCTCCTCTCCGCAGGCCGTGGCGACCCTGAAGCTGACCGTGATCTGCTCGCTGATCGTGGCCGTGATCAACGTGGTCATGGGCACGGTGATCGCCTGGGTCCTTGTCCGCGACAAGTTCCGCGGCAAGGCCGTCGTCAACTCGCTGATCGACCTGCCGTTCGCGCTGCCGACGATCGTCGCCGGCCTCACCCTGCTCGCGCTCTACGGGCCGAAGAGCCCGTTCGGGTTCTCGGTCGCCTACACCCAGATCGGCCTGGTCATGGCCCTGCTGTTCGTGACGCTCCCATTCGTCGTGCGCGCGGTCCAGCCGGTCCTGATCGAGCTCGACCGGGACATGGAGGAGGCGTCCGAGTCGCTCGGGGCGTCGCGCCTCACGACGTTCCGCCGCATCGTCCTCCCCAACCTCCGCCCGGCGATCCTCGCCGGCGCCGGCCTGGCGTTCGCCCGCGCGATCGGCGAGTTCGGCGCCGTCGTCCTGATCTCGGGGAACATCCCGTTCGAGACCCAGGTCTCGTCCGTCTTCATCTACACCCAGGTCGAGAGCGGCAACCTCTCGGCGGCGTCGGCCATCTCGGTCGTGCTGCTGCTGGTCGCACTCGTGGTCCTCATGACGATCTCGGCGGTGCAGCGATGGTCGCGCGTCTAACCGCCCTCGGCTACCTCGGCCTGCTGCTCGCCGCACCGGTGGGAATGATCGCCTACCGCACGTTCGGCGACGGCATCGAGCCCGTCATCGAATCGCTCACGACGCCGGAGGCCCTGCACGCCCTGTGGCTTACGTTCGTGATGGTCGCCGTGGCGGTGCCGCTCAACACCGTCTTCGGGGTCATCACGGCGCTCCTGCTCGCGCGCAAGGAATTCCGCGGCAAGGCGGTCCTCAGCCTCTTCATCGACCTGCCCTTCGCGGTCTCACCCGTCGTCGTCGGCCTCGCGCTGATCCTGGCCTACGGGAACAACTCCGACATCGGCGGCTGGCTGCTCGAGAACGGGATCCAGGTCATCTTCACGCCGCTCGGCATGATCATCGCCACGGTTTTCGTGTCGCTGCCGTTCGTGGTGCGCGAGGTCGTGCCGGTGCTCGAGGAGATCGGCACGGAGCAGGAGGAGGCGTCCGAGACGCTCGGCGCCAATGCGTGGCAGACGTTCTGGAAGGTCACCCTTCCCGCGATCCGCTGGGGCGTCGCGTACGGAGTCGTCCTGACGACCGCCCGCGCGCTCGGCGAGTTCGGGGCGGTCGCCGTCGTCTCCGGAAAGCTCTCGGGCAAGACCGAGACCCTGACCCTGCGGGTGGAGGAGCGCTTCCACCAGTTCGACCTGACCGGGGCGTACGCCGCCTCGCTCGTCCTGGCTCTGATGGCCCTCGCGACGCTGCTCGCGATGAACGTGTTCAAAAAGGAGGACACCTGATGGGAATCGTGGTCGAGAAAGTCTCGAAGAACTTCGGCGACTTCGTCGCCCTGAACGACGTATCGCTCGAGGTGCCGAGCGGCTCGCTGACCGCGCTGCTGGGCCCGTCCGGCGGCGGGAAATCGACCCTCCTGCGAGTGATCGCGGGGCTCGAGCAGCCCGACTCGGGCATCGTCGTGCTCGACGGCCAGGACCTGACCGCCTCGCCCGCCCGGGAGCGCGGCGTCGGCTTCGTCTTCCAGCACTACGCCGCGTTCAAGCACATGACCGTGGCGGACAACATCGGCTACGGACTGAAGATCCGCAAGCGGCCCAAGCCCGAGATCACGAGCCGCGTACGGGAGCTGCTCGAGCTCGTCCACCTGGACGGGTTCGCGCACCGCTACCCCGCCCAGCTCTCCGGCGGCCAGCGCCAGCGGATGGCCCTCGCCCGCGCGCTCGCGGTCGAGCCGAAGGTGATGCTGCTCGACGAGCCGTTCGGCGCGCTGGACGCCACCGTGCGCAAGGAGCTGCGCGCGTGGCTGCGCCGGCTCCACGACGACGTCCACGTGACCACGATCTTCGTGACCCACGACCAGGAGGAGGCGATGGAGGTCGCGGAGCAGATCGTGGTCCTGAACAAGGGCGGGATCGAGCAGGAGGGCGCGCCGCGCGAGCTCTACGAGAGTCCGGCGAACGAGTTCGTGATGGGCTTCGTCGGACCCGTCAACAGAGTCAACGGGCACTACATCCGCCCTCACGACATCGACATCACGATCGACCCCGCCGACGACGGCATCGAGGCGATGATCGATCGAGTCGTGCACCTCGGTTTCGAGGTCCGTGTCGAACTCACGCTGCACGACGGGGAGCGGGCCGCGGTCCAGCTCACCCAGGCCCAGCTAGAGGAGCTCGAGCTGCTCGACGGTCAGATCGTGTGGCTGAAGCCGAACCGCATGCACTCGTTCAGCGCGTAAGCCGGGCGTCCGGGTCCTCCGCCAGCGCGACGATCTCGTCCGGTAGGGACCCCGACGCCACATCGGCGACGGTGACCTGCTCGACGACGGCCCGCAGGTTCGCGCGGACCGCGATCCAGACGTGCTCAAGCGCCTCCGCCGGCCCGCGATAGTGGACCTCCTCGGGCGGCTCGCCGCGCACATGGGCGAGCGGGCCCTCCACCGAGCGCACGACGTCGGCGATGCTGATCTCCTCCGCGTCCTTGGCCAGCCAGTAGCCGCCGTCGCGCCCGCGCTGGCTCCGGACGAGCCCGTGGTGGCGCATCTCGATGAGGATGTTCTCGAGGAACTTCAGCGGGATGTCCTGGGCCTCGGCGATGCGGTCGCCCTTCACCGGCCCATCGGAAGCGGCCAGCTCCACGGCTGCGCGCACGGCATAGTCCGCCTTCGCTGAAATCCTCACCCCCCCATTGTCGACTATTTCGCTGACAAAACGTGAAATCGCGCTTGCCGCGCTGGCCGCGGTCGCGCTGGCTCTCCTCATGCACTGGCCGCTCCCGCTCCACCTCGGGACCGACGTGCCGAAGGACCTCGGCGACCCGCTCCCCCAGGCGTGGCAGATCGCCTGGGGCGGCCACGCGCTCCAGCACCAGCCGCTCGACTACTGGCAGTCGAACATGTACTGGCCGCTCGACAACACGCTGGCCTTCTCGGACGCGCTCGTCGGGTACGCGCCCTTCGGCCTGATCGGCGAGGGGTTCGAGGCGGCGATCGTTCGCTACAACCTGCTCTTCCTGTTCGCCTACGCGCTCGCGGCCTTCGGCGCCTACCTGCTGGCGCGCGAGGTCGGCGTCGGCCGCGGCGGCGCGGCCGTGGGCGCCATCGCGTTCGCGTACGCGCCGTGGCGGCTCGAGCAGGACGGGCACATGCACGTCATCTCGAGCGGAGGCATCCCGCTGGCCCTCTTCCTGCTCGTCCGCGGCTATCGCCGCCGGAGCCCGGGCGTCGTGATCGCCGGCTGGCTCGTGGCCGCGTGGCAGCTCGCGCTCGGCTTCACCCTCGGGTTGATGCTCGCCTACCTGCTGGCGGTGCTCGCCGTGGTCGTGCTCGTCTCGTGGTGGCGAAAGCGGCCATCGCGCGGGCTCGTCGCGGCGAGCGTCGCAGGTGCCGCCGTCTTCGCCGCGGTGGGAGTCCTGCTGGCGATGCCGTACCAGGAGGTCCGTGACGACCATCCCGAGTCCGAGCGCACGGCGGAGACCGTCGCGGCGTTCTCCGGCGGCCCGGAGATGTTTTTGGCGGCGCCGGACCAGAGCACGATCTGGGGCCCGGTCACCCGGCCCGTGCGCGACGGGCTGGACTTCATCCCGGAGCAGACGCTTTTCCCGGGGGTGCTCGTCCTGCTGCTCGCGATCTTCGGCCTGTCGCGCGCCTCGCCGCTGTCGACCGGCCTCCGGATCGGGCTCGGGGTGGGCGTCCTCCTGCTCGTCGTGCTCTCCCTCGGCTTCCAGCTCGACAGCGGCGTCCCCTACCCGTATCGCGCGCTGTACGACTACGCACCGGGGTGGGACGCCGTGCGCACGCCCGGGCGGCTGAACACGCTCACCTCGCTCGGGTTGGCGCTGCTCGCCGCGGCCGGCGCGCACGCCCTGATCCGCCGCGCGCACCCGCCCGCGGTCCTCGCGATCGGGCTGCCGCTGATCGTCCTCGTCGAGGGCGCGGGCTTCCCCAACCCCCACCCCACGGTCGCCCAGCCGCCCGCGGGGCTGGAGCAGGCGGCGGCGCCCCGGCTTCACCTGCCGATGGACGTATACGAGTCGCGCCGGTTCCTGCTCTGGTCCACGGACGGGTTCCCCGAGATCCTGAACGGGCGCGCCAGCTTCAAGCCGACCTTCTTCGCCCGGCTCGAGCGAGGGATGGCCGCCTTCCCGGCCGACTGGACGCTCGACTACCTGCGCGACCTCGGCGTCGAGACGGTCGTCCTCCACCCCGATCTGGTCCCCGGAACCGAGTGGGAGGACTGGCGGACCTGGCCGGTTCAGGGGACGAGCACCGGCGGAGTGGTCCTCTACCGGTTGAATACCGCGCCGTGAGGGGAGTCGAGCGCCAGTCGCAGATCTACGTCGCCGGCGTCAGCCAGCGCCGCCCGCGTGTGCCGATCGACCCGGCCGAGCTCGAGCGGCGCGCCGAGGGCGCGATGAGCGAGAAGGCATTCGCCTACGTGGCCGCCGGCGCCGGCCTGGAGGAGACGGTGCACGCGAATCGCGCGGCGTTCCGGCGCTGGCAGATCGTGCCACGGATGCTGCGTGACGTCTCGGAGCGCGACACCAGCGTCGAGCTGTTCGGACGGCGGATCCCCTACCCGTTCCTGCTCGCTCCGATCGGCGTGCTCGAGCTGGCGCACCGCGACGCCGAGCGCGCCGTGGCGCCCGCTGCGGCCGCGACCGGCACCCCGATGATCTTCTCGAACCAGGCGTCGACGCCCATGGAGGAGGTCGCCGGCCTCCTCGGCGAGAGCCCGCGGTGGTTCCAGCTCTACTGGAGCGTCTCCAACGACCTGGTCGAGAGCCTCGTCTCCCGCGCCGAGACAAGCGGCTGCGAGGCGATCGTCGTCACGCTCGACACGACGGTCCTCGGCTGGCGCACCCGCGACCTCGACCTGGCCTACCTGCCCTTCCTGCGCGGAAAGGGCATCGCCCAGTACACGAGCGATCCCGTGTTCCAGCGACTGATTGACGAGGAGCCGCCGCGCGCGCTGCCGGGCGCCGCGCCGCGGCCGGGACCGGCGGCGCTCGCGACGCTTGCCCAGCTCATCCGGAACTACCCGGAGCGATTCGCGCCGGGCCGCGCGCGGAAGGCGGTCGAGCGCTTCATCCAGGTGTACTCGCGTCCGTCGCTGAGCTGGGCCGACCTTCCGTTCCTGCGCGAGCGCACGAAGTTGCCGATCCTGCTGAAAGGCATCGTCCACCCCGACGACGCGCGCCGCGCGGTGGACGAGGGCATCGACGGTCTCGTGGTGTCGAACCACGGCGGTCGGCAGGTCGACGGGTCGATCGGCACACTCGACGCGCTGCCGGCCGTGGCCGAAGCGGTGGACGGGCGGATCCCGATCCTGCTCGACAGCGGCGTGCGCGGCGGCGCGGATGCGTTCAAGGCGCTCGCGCTCGGGGCGACCGCGGTCCTGATCGGCCGTCCGTACGTCTACGGGCTGGCGATCGCCGGGCGCGCGGGCGTCGAGGAGGTGATCCGCAACTTCATGGCCGACTTCGACCTGACGATGGGACTGGCTGGGTGCGGGTCGATCGAAGCGATCGACCGCGAGACGCTCGTCCGAGCCGGCTGAGCGGCGTCGTCATCGCGAGCGCGAGCAGCCCGGCCGCGGCCGCCGCCGCGACGAGGGGAACCACGGTATGGCTGTCGGGCCCGAGGTCGCGGCCGCGATACTCGGGGAGGAGCACGGCCAGGAGTGCCCACGCGAGGATGATGCCCGCCGCGACGAGGCGCTCGCGCGCGCGCCACTCCACCGGCCCGGTCGCGCGCGCGGCCAGGACGGCGGCCAGCAGCAGCGCGAGGACGAACGGGGTGAGCGCGGGCCACCCGTTGTCCAGCCCGGCGAGGCTCAGCACGGTGTGCTCGAAGTTCTCGAGTCCGACGATGTGCGCCCAGTACCCGATGTCGTCGTTGCCGATGAGCGGGATCGTCGCCGTCGCCGTGGCCATCAGGACCACCGACGCGACCGTCAGCGCGAGCGCCGTGGCCGGCCACCGGCGCCACGCGACGGCGAGCGGCAGGGCGAGGAACGGCAGGACCGGGACGAGGAAGCGCGGGCCGGGCGAGCCGCCGCCAAACGGCAACCAGTAGCCCGAGTTGTAGGTGAGGTAGGCGACGAGGAGCCCGCAGATCACGTACGCCTCGGCGCGCAGGCCGCGCCGGTGGAGCAGCACCAGGCCGACGAGCGCGAGGCCCAATATCGGCGTGAGCGTGACGAGCCCCTTGTTCGCGAACAGGAGGTCGAGCCCGATCTGGAAATCCGGCCACTCGATGCCGAAGAACCCGCCCTCGTTCAAGCCGACGACGTCGTGCCCGGTGTCGCCCTGGATCGCGACCGCGCCCTTGTACGACGAGTGCGTCAGGCTGCCGAAGGCCCAGACGTTGTAGGCCACGAGCGGCGCGATCCCCGCGGCAACGCCGCCGGCGTAGGCGAGCCCGCGATTTACCACGGGGCCTGGCCCCCTGGTAAATCCACCGATCGCGTACACGCCGAGCACGACCGCGGCCAGGCCGAGCGGGTACTCGGTGACGATCGCGAGACCGGCGAGCGAGCCCGCGGCGACAAGCGGGCGCAACGAACGGGGTCCGTCCCCATTTGATGCGCGCTCCCGCCACAGGACCGCGAACGCCGCGAACGCGAGCATCGCCGACAACACGTGCGAGAAGAAGAGCGTCGCGAACGGCAGTATCAGCGTGCCGGCGCCGAGGGCGACCGCCGTCGCCGCTCCGTAGCCCGGCTCGATCCGCTCGACCACGTGGCGCACCAGCAGCAACAGGACGAGCGCCGGTATGACCGCCCCAACGAGGCCGAGCGCCCAAACCATCGGCGTCTCGTCCTCGATCCGCGCACGCACGGTCTCGGCGCGATTCGGGTCGTCCGAGTAGAGGCCTTTCGACGTTCCCTGGCGGGCCCAGCGCGAGGCGCCCCCCTCCCGGGCCGTGCGCGCGAGATCCGCCGACGCCTCCGTGCCACCGACCGCGGTCAACGCCTTGTACGCGGGCGTCGCCAGCAGGGCCAGCCCCGGCGCCTTGACCGAATAAAAGTGGCCGTCGTGCCAGGCCTTGTCCTTGGTCTCCCAGTGCCACTGGTCGATCTCCGCGCGGCCGTCGGCGAGCGCACGCACGAGGGCGAAGTTCGACGTCTCCGCCCACCCGAGCGAATGGATGACCGTGGCGTAGCCGACCGCGAGGCACGCGATCGCCGCCAGCCCGTAGCGGCGCTTCACCCGGCCGAGGATGCCAAACGCTCTGCCAGGCGGTTCATGCCGTGCGCGCGTGCGGCCTCCGCCCCGCCGGCGCCGTCGGTCGCCCGGTCCGCGGGCCGCTCGACCTCGAGCCGCCGCAGCGAGGCCATCTCCTTGAACGCGCGGAGCTGGTCTGCCGCCGCGGCCAGCTTGCCGGTCAGCGCATCCTCGAGCGACCCGTAGCGGCGCAGCAGGCTGGCGGCGGTCTTCTCGCCGACGCCCTTCGCCCCCGGGATGCCGTCGGAGGGGTCGCCCCGCAGCGCGATGAAGTCGGGCACGAGCTTCGGCGGGATGCCGTAGCGCGCCTCGACCTCCGCCGCGTCCACGACCTGCGCACCGCGCGACCCCGTGCGCACGTACAGGACCTTCACGTGGTCGTCCACGCACTGGAACATGTCGCGGTCGCCGGTCAGGATCAGGGTCTCGCCGCCCGCCTCGGTCTCGACCGTGGCGTAGGAGCCGAGCAGGTCGTCGGCCTCGAACTCGTCGCTCCCCGCGGTGTACCAGCCGAGCGCCTCGTACAACCCGGGAGCGGCCGCGAACTGCGGCGCCAACTCGTCCGGGACCTCGGGCCGGTCGGCGTGGTAGCCGTCGTAGAGCGCCACGCGGTACTTGGCCGCGTCGATGCCGAAGCACATGACGACCGCGCGGGGGCCGTGCTCCTCGATCTCGCGCAGCACGATGTTGGTGGAGCCGAGCAGGGCGTTGACGGGGCGGCCGTCGTCGTCGGTGATGGACTTCGGGAGCGCGTAGAAGGCCCGGTAGAGGAGCGACGGCGCGTCGACGACGAGCAGCGGGCCGGGCACCGGCTCTATTGAAGCCCGGACGTGGACATCGTCGCGAGCCGCTCGTGCCATTCGGTGACGCGTGTCTTCACCGGGTCGTCATCCGGGCGGTCGTGGACCATGTCCCACGTCTTGTCGGCGACGCTCTTCGCGGTCTCAGGCGTCGCCTGGGCGCAGAGCGCTTCCACGAGCTTCAACTCGAACTCCTGCACCTGTGTTTCAGGGTCGGCCGGACTCAGCTTCGGCAGCGGCTCCTCGAGCGATTCGCGCCACATGCCGGCGGCGATCGCGAGCCGGTTCTCGAGCCGTCGGGCATCCATGACGCGAGCGTATCCGACACGTCCGGCGACGCCGGACTACGATGCCGCCCGTGGCCGACCTGCAACCCAGAGGTGACTACACGCCGCGCCGTGCGCGCGAACAGCGCGCGTACCGGTTGGCCATCGTCGGCGGCGTGGCCGGGCTCGCGGGCGTCGTCGGGCTGGCGCTCGCGATATTCGGAATCGGCAGCGCGGGCCTCGCGATCCTCGCTCTGATCATCGCCGCGATCTGCGGCTTTCTCTTCAAGCGCACCGTCTCCCGCTAGCCGACCGTCCCGCAATACCGCTCCTGGCACGTACTCCGGGACGTTCGATGTTCTGGCGTGTTCTACTGGCCGAATGCGCCGGGCGCTCCTCACGCTTCTCGTCACGCTCCTGGCGGCCGCACCGGCCGCCGCCGATTCGCCGCGGGCGGGCCTGCTCGCCGCGCAGTTCGCCGGCGTCGGGTCGTGGATCGACATATTCGACGAGCCCGCCTGGCGTAACCCGGAGGCCGCCGTCCGCAAGCTGCATCGTGAGGGCGCGACGATCCTCTTCCTCCAATCGGCGAGCAGCCGGCCGGGCCCGCCCGTCTTCCGCCCTGCCCGCACGGCGCGGTTCCTGCGCGCGGCGCACGCGCGCGGCATCGTCGTGATCGCGTGGTACCTCGCGCCCTATATCGACCGCGCCTACGAGACGAAGCGGGCGAAGGGCGCGATCGCGTTCGAGACCTGGGACGGCCAGCGCTTCGACGGGTTCGCGCTCGACATCGAGACGGCGGAGGGCTCTCCGGAGGCGTCGGTGCGCAACCGCAGGCTGTTGCGCATGTCGCGCGCGCTCCGCGAGTACGCGGGCCCCTTCTACCCGCTCGGGGCGATCATCCCGTCGCCGGTCGGCCTCGACATGCCGCACGGGCGCATGTGGTGGCCCGACTTCCCCTATCGCGCGCTCTACCGGCTCTACGACGCCTTCGTGCCGATGGGCTACTACACCTACCACGTGGACACGCCGCGCGAGGCGTACCGGGAGACGCGCCGGAACATCCGTCTGCTGCGCCGCGAGACCGGTGATCCCGACGTCGCGATCCACCTGATCGGCGGCGCCGCGGGCGACTCGGACTGGAGGGAGGGCCGCGCCTTCGCGCGCGCCGCGACGCGCCACGGCGTGCTCGGCGCGAGCATGTACGACCAGTTCACGATGGGTCCCGAGGACTGGCGTGCCGTGCGCGCCGTCGAGTTGCGCACACCGCCGCTCGCGGAGTAGGCATCGCCCGCGTCCGCGGTTTGCGACGATCCGGTGCGGGGTGCGTCGGATCGTCGTCACGTCTGTAGCTGTTCTGTCCCTCGCGGCCGCCGCGCTGGGAGCGGTTGTCGCCGAGCGCGAGCCGCTCGACATCCGCGTTTTCGCGCCGATCGGACCGCCGGGCCAGCCGGAGCCGGTCGCCATCGGACCCGATCGGCGGGTGTACGTGGGCACGAACCAGCTCGGCCACGGCGACACCGACGCGCCGTCGAAGGTCTTCGCGTTCTCGCGGAAGGGCGAGCCGGTTCGCGAGTACGTGATCGAGGGGCAGCCGCTCGACGAGAGCCACGGCATCCAGGGGCTCGTGTTCGACCGCGACGGCACCCTCTACGCGCTCGATCGCTCGGCCGATCCGCGCGTGATCGCCGTCGATCCCGCCACCGGCGACCAGCGCCGCTACGCGAGCTTCCGCGACGTGCCCTCCTGTGGCACGGCGCCCGGAAGCGACGGCGAGGAGTGCTCGGACACGCGACTCGACGGCCCGGCCGGCCCCGACTACGCCACGTTCGCGCCCGACGGCGACCTGTATGTCACAGACATCGACCAGGCCCTGATCTGGCGCGTCCCCAAGGGCGGCGGCAGGGCTGAGATCTGGCTCACCGACGCGCGGCTCGAGAGCCTGTACGGCCCGAACGGGATCCAGTTCATGGCCGACGAGCGCACGCTGCTGTTCGTCAACACGGCCTCGAACCCGAGCGCGGGCAACGCGCTCACCGGCCGGCTGTACACCGTCGTGGTCCAGGACGACGGGAGCCCCGGCGAGCTGACGCAGGTCTGGGAGAGCCTGCCCGTGGATGCGCCCGACGGGATCGCGATCGCGCAATCGGGGAACGTCTACGTCGCCGTCGCCGGCTCGAGCCAGGTGCTGAAGCTCTCGCCCGAGTTCACCGAGCTCGCGCGCGTGCCGCCGGACCCGGCCGCGAACCAGTCCGAGGAGATTCCGGTGGATGCCCCGGGCAGCCTGGCGTTCCTCGGCGAGCGCCTGCTCGTGTCGAACCACTCTGCGATCCGAGGCGACCCGGAGAGCTGGGCGATCCTCGACGTCTTCGCGGGCGAGCGCGGCCTGCCACTCCATTACCCGCGGATCGCGCGGCCGCGGCTCTTCGTGGCGGTGCGCGCCCGCCGGGCCGAGGCGGGCGACCACGTGCGGCTTCGCGTCCGCGTGACGCGACATCTCGCGTCGCTCGACTCGCCCGTGCGGGGCGGGCGCGTCCGCGCCCGCCGTCAGCGAGCGCGCACGGACCGGGACGGGGTTGCGCGCCTTCGCCTGGCCACGGCTCCCGGGGCCGCGATCACCGTCCGCGCGCGAAAGCGCGGCTTCGTCAGGGCTAAGCGGCCGATCGCGGCCCCATGAAGCCGCAGGTTGGCGCGTCCCAGTCCAGCGCCTGATGCTCCTCGATCACCCGGTCCAGCGACCCCGCGACGTCGGCGGGGAACGGCGCCGCACGCCTTCCGTCGAGATCGAGGTGCAGCGAGACCGCCTCGAGCGTGTTGGCGATGCGCTCGCGGCTCACGTTGAGCAGGAACCACTGGCTGTGCAGGACGTTGTCGGAGCGGCTCAGGAAGCGCGCGTGTACCGCAACCCGGTCGCCGACGAAGACCTCGGAGACGTACTGGATGTGGTGCTCGAGGTCGACGACCCCGAGCCGGCGGGCCGCGAAGTAGCTCGCGTCGATCCCGATCAGCGCGAAGAACGGCATGCTCGCGTCGTCGTGCACGCCGAGGTGGTGCGTGATCCTCATATGGCCGTTGAAGTCCTCGTACTCAGGCGGGACGACCACGCCGCTGAGCTGAGGCAGCTGGCGCACCTGATTGACGGTCGGGAGGGCCACGAGCGCCGATTCTCCCCCATTCGCGTCTGGACGGATATTCGAAATTAGGCCGTACAGCCTCAACGGCAAAAGTGCCGAAAAGATCATGTGCGCCCCCTCCCTCTGGCCCACGCGCGCTCACGCGCGCTCCTGCGGGCATTCCTGCTCTGCGCGCTGATGCTTGCGCTCGCCGCCCCGGCAGCCCATGCGGCCCCGCTCCCCGGATCCGCGTACGACAGCGGCGACGGCAACCAGGAGAACGGCGTGGGCCTCGACTGGCAGGGCGCCTTCGCGGGCGCCCGCGTGGGTGAGAGCGTCGATTCCAACGCGACCGACTCGTGCTACGTCGGTGGCACGAAGGAGAACGCGCCCAAGGCATGGGCGTTCAACACCTCCGCCGGGGGGTGCACGCCCGGCAAGTCGAACGTCCGCGCGGCGTGGGCGAACCCCGAGTCGACTGCCGGCACGACCTTCGCCCACTTCGCCTTCTGGCGAAACGACACGACGGGCAACTCCTTCCTCACGTTCGAGCTGAACCAGAGCGCCGAGACGTGGGTGAACTCGACGGGCACGACGATTCCCTGCCGCCGAAACGGCGACCTGCTGCTCTCCTTCGAGAGCGCAGGCGGATCGGCACTGGCGACGGCCGTCTACAAGTGGATCGGCGACGGCACCGGACCCGCAGCGTGCCCGGACGGCGCGAGCGGATCGTTCACCGGGTCGGCCGCGATCAGCGGGACGAACTTCCAGGGCTCGATGAACACGAGCGGCTTCAACTACCTGAACCCGGGGGCCTACGGCTCGTCTTTCCCGGTCAACTCGTTCGGCGAGGCGGCCATCAACCTCCCCGCCGTGCTCCAGAGCATGGGCGAGAACCAGTGCTTCGGGTTCCTCCAGATGCAGGTGCACACACGCTCGTCGTCGTCGATCTCCTCCGCGCTGATCGACACGACGACGCCGATCCCCGTCTACATCCAGTCCTGCTCGGCCACCGGTCACGCCTACCAGGACGACAACGGCAACGGCACGCGCGACGCGGGTGAGCCCGGCCTCCCCGGCTTCGACTTCTACCTCGACCTCGACGACGACGGCCAGAAGGACGCCGGCGAGCCCTCCGGCACGTCGGACAGTGACGGCTTCTACCGCCTCCTCGACGTGCCGGCCGGCACCTACAAGATCCGCGAGGTTGCCAAGGCCGGATGGAACTGCACCGGGCCGAGCCCCTGCTACTACTCGCGCAGCTTCACGGCCGGCGGCAACTCGACCGGCAACGACTTCGGCAACGCCGGCCCCTCGTCGGCCTCCGGCACGAAGTTCCACGACCTGAATGCGAACGGCGTCAAGGACGCCGGCGAGCCGGGTCTGTCCGGCGCGACGATCTACGCGGACTACGACGGCGACGCGGCCAAGGACGCGGGCGAGCCCTCGGCGACCTCGGACGCGACCGGCGCCTGGTCGATCACGGGTGTCGGGTCCGGTACGTACAAGATCCGCGAGGTGGGCCAGGCGGGCTGGACGTGCTCGCTGCCCGCGCCCTGCGAGTACACGCGCACGTTCACCTCAGGGTCGTCCGCGGGCGGCATGGTCTTCGGCAACTGGGGCAACGCGACGATCGCCGGCACCGTGTTCGAGGACACGGACGGTGACGGTGCCGCCAAGGAGGCGGGCGACGTCGACCTCTCCGGCTGGCAGGTGTACCTGGACGCGAACGGCAACGACGCCTTCGACTTCGGCGAGACCGCCACGACGACCACCGCCTCCGGCGCCTACACGCTGTCGGGCCTCAGCCCGGGCACTCGTACGGTGCGGGTGACGCTGCCGTCGAGCTCCTGGTACTGCACCCGGCCGGCGCAGACCGCCGCCGCATGCGAACGCGAGCTGACCGTCACGTCCGCTCAGAACGCGACCGGCCACGACTTCGGCTTCAGCCGCTACGCGACCGTCTCCGGATCGAAGTTCGACGACACGAGCAACAACGGGATCAAGGACGGCTCCGAGACGGGCCTCGCCGGATTCGTGTTCTACGTCGATTACGACAACGACGACGTGCTGGACGCGGACGAGCCCTCGGCCACCTCCGCGGTGACGACGGGTGCATGGTCGATCACGGGCGTTCGCGCCGGCTCCTACCCCGTGCGCGAGGTCCCCCAGGGCGGTTGGACGTGCACGAAGCCCGCCACCACCTGCCGCTACGACCTGACGGTCGCCTCCGGCAGCACCCATACCGCGAAGGAGTTCGGCAACTTCATCGTTCGCTCCGTCTCGGGCACCCTCTTCCGCGACAACGACGCCGACGGCCTGGCGCGCGAGGCGGGCGAGCCCGGCGTCGGCGGCTGGACCGTCTATTCGGACGAGAACAACAACTCGGCGCGCGACACCGGCGAGGCATCGGACGTGACGAACGCCGAGGGCTTCTACGTCCTGACCGGACTGCCGAATGGCGCCTACCGAGTGCGCGTGGTGAACCAGGCGGGATGGACCTGCGCGTTCCCCGCCGGCTGTGTCAACACCGGGTCGCTGGGCAACAGCGCGAACGCCAACGACTCCGGCAAGAACTTCGGCGTCTGGGGCCCCGCCTCGGTTTCGGGCACGGTCTCCGAGGACGCAGACGCAGACGGCGCCGCGCGGGAAGCCGGCGAGGCCGGCCTGTCCGGGCGCACGGTGTACGTGGACTCGAACGGCAACTCGGTCCGTGACACCGGCGAGCCCCAGGCGACGACCGACGCGAACGGCGCGTACACGATCACCGGGATCAACCCGGGCACCTACACGATCCGTCAGGTGCTCCCGGGCGGGTGGACCTGCTCGCTGCCGAGCCCGTGCTCCTACTCCGTCACCACCACCGGCGCAGACCTCACCGGCCGCGACTTCGCGTCCTGGACCACCGGGACGGTCTCCGGCACGCTGTACGAGGACCGCAACGCCGATGGCGACCGCGACGCAGGCGAGAGCGCGCTCACCGGCCGGACCGCCTACCTCGACCTGAACGGCAACTCGACCAAGGACGCCGGCGAGCCGGAGACCACGACCGACGGGTCGGGGAACTACGCGTTCGCCCGCGCTCCCGGCAGCTACTCGGTCCGCGTGGCGCCGGCCGCTGGCTGGACCTGCTCGGATCCGAGCCCCTGCGTCGGCTCGGCGACGCTCACGAGCGGGTCCACAGCCACGGGACGCGACTTCGGCCTGTACACGACGGGCGCGATCGCCGGCACGGTGTACGAGGACAGCAACTTCAACAAGTCGGTCCCGGACGCCGGCGAGCCCGGCCTCTCGGGCGAACTGCTCTACCTCGACGCCGACGACGACGGCACCCGCGACGCGGGCGAGCCGCAGGCGACCACGAACGGATCCGGCGCGTACTCGTTCACCGGCCTCGTCCCCGGCACCTACGTCGTCCACCTCGCCGCGAAGGCCGGCTGGGCCTGCCCCTTCCCGACCGGCTGCCGACGGGAGGTCACGGTGGTCTCACAGGGGACCGAGACCGGCCGCGACTTCGGTACCTATCTCGGCGCGACGGTGTCCGGCGACGTGTTCGAGGACGCCGACGCCGACGGCGCCACGCGGGAGCCGAGCGAGGACGGCGTGGAGGGCGCGCGCGTCTACCTCGACGGCGACCTCGATGGCGAGCGTGATTCCGGCGAGCCGACCACCCTGACCGATGCGGATGGCTTCTACGAGCTGACCGGCATCGAGGTGCAGAGCTGGCACGTGCGCGTGGAGCCGGCCGCGGGCTGGACCTGCGACAGCCCCGCCCCCTGCCGCCACGACGTGACGCTGAGCTCGGGCGACGTCGAGTCCGGCCAGGACTTCGGCGTGCATGGGCCCGCGACCGTCTCCGGGCACCTCTTCACCGACCGCGACAACGACCAGCAGCCGCAGGAGTTCGGCGAGAACGACCAGCCCGGCCGCACGGTCTACGTGGACTCGAACGGCAACTCGGTCCGTGACACCGGCGAGCCTCAGACGACCACCGACGGCGACGGCAACTACTCGCTCGGCGACCTGGAGCCCGGCACCCACCGGATCCGCCAGGTGCTGCCCGCGGGTTGGACGTGCTCCACCCCGAACCCGTGCGACTGGCTCGTGAGCGTTGCGAGCAGCGACGCAGTGACCGGCAAGGACTTCTCGTCCTTCACCGACGCCACGATCAAGGGCTTCTACTACGAGGACCTGAACGCCGACGCCCGGATCCCGGATCCCGGGCTGGCCGACCCGCCGCTCACGGGCCGCACGGTCTACATCGACTCGGATGGCGACGACACGCGCGACGCAGGCGAAACCCAGACGACGACCGACGCGTCCGGCGCCTACTCGTTCGAGGATCTCGCGCCGGGCACCTACTCGATCCGTGTGGGCGCACAGCCTGCCGGCTGGACCTGCAACTACCCGGCCGGCTGCGAGCAGACCGTGAACATCGAGGCGGGCGAGACCTCGCAGCAGAACGACTTCGCCGCGTACACGACCGGCCAGATCACCGGCACGAAGTTCAACGACAGCGATGCCGACGGGGTCAGGGACGCCGGGGAGCCCGGGCTGTCCGGCCAGGTGGTCTACGCCGACCTGGACGACGACAGCGTCAAGGACGCGGCCGAGCCGTCCGTGACGACAAACGGATCCGGCGGCTACACGCTCACCGTGGCGCCCGGTACCTACAAGGTCCGGACTGTCACCGCGAGCGGCTGGACCTGCACGCTGCCGAGTCCCTGCTCCTACAGCGTCACGGTGGCCTCGAGCGGCAGCTACGCGAACCGCGACTTCGGCGTCGAGCAGCCGGGCGGCACGATCGAGATCGAGAAGCGCACGGATCCGGCCGGCGCCGCAGGCACGTTCAGCTTCTCGGCGACCGACCTCCCAGGCACCGCCGACGATTCGTTCTCACTGGAGGAGGGCGGCGTGAAGACGGTCGAGGTCCCGGTCGGGACCTACGAGGTCACGCAGAGCGAGCTGGCGGGCTTCACGCTCAGCGAGATCGACTGCACCGACGACTCGGCGGTGTCGCTGGCGGCAGGTAGCGCGACGATCGGTGTGTCCTCCGGCGAGACGGTGCGGTGCGTGTTCACCGACCAGCTCCCTCGAATCGAGGTCACTGCCGACGACAAGTCGAAGGTCTACGGCGCGGACGATCCCGAGCTGACGTGGTCGGTCACCAACGGGACGCTGGCGCCAGGTGACGACCTGACCGGCGTGACGTGCGAGGTCGACGGCGAGCACACGGACGCCGGCGCCTACGCGATCACCTGCGCGGGCAATACGAACGAGAGCTACGTCGTCACCTACGAGCCCGGGACGCTCACCGTGAACCCGCGGCCGATCACGGTGACGGCCGCCGACAAGACCAAGGCCTACGGCAACGACGACCCCGCGCTCACGCACGACATCACTTCGGGCTCGCTCGTCGACGGCGACACGCTCACCGGCACGCTTGACCGCGACAGCGGCGAGGACGTGGGCGCCTACGACATCACGCAGGGCACCCTCGGCGCCAGCGACAACTACGACCTCACCTTCGCCGCGGGCGAGCTGACGGTCACGAAGCGGCCGCTCACCGTCACCGCCGACGACAAGACCAAGGCGTACGGCAACGACGACCCCGCGCTCACCCACGGCATCACTTCGGGCTCGCTCGTCGACGGCGACACGCTCACCGGCGCGGTTGACCGCGACAGCGGCGAGGACGTGGGCGCCTACGCGATCACGCGCGGAACGCTCGATGCCGGCGGCAACTACGACCTCACCTTCATCAACGGCGACCTCACGATCACCAAGCGCGCCATCACCGTCACCGCCGACGACAAGACCAAGGTCTACGGCTCAAACGACCCGGCGTTGACCCGCGCGATCATCACGGGCTCCCTCGTCGACGGCGACACGCTGACCGGCGCGATCACCCGCGCCACCGGCGAGAACGTCGGCGCCTACACCATCACCCGCGGGACGCTGACCGCCGGCAGCAACTACGACCTGACCTTCATCCCGGGCGAGCTCACCATCACCAAGCGTCCGCTCACGGTCACCGCCGCCGACAAGACCAAGGTCTACGGCTCGAACGACCCGGCCCTGACGCGCGCGATCACGGCAGGCTCCCTGGTCGACGGTGACTCGCTGACAGGCGCGGTCACCCGCGCCACCGGCGAGGACGTCGGCGCCTACGCCATCACCCGCGGGACGCTGACCGCCGGCAGCAACTACGCCCTCGCCTTCATCCCCGGCGAGCTCAGCATCACCAAGCGCCCGCTCACCGTCACCCCTGACGACAAGACCAAGGTCGAGGGTGACCCCGACCCCGAGTTCACCTGGTCGGTCACGGACGGGTCCCTCGCGGCCGGGGACGCGCTCGAGCCGATCGTCTGCGGGGTCGACGGGAGCCACGACGCGCCGGGCACCTACGACATCACGTGCACGAGCGGCGCGAACGAGAACTACTCCGTGACTTTCGAGATCGGCAGCCTCGAGGTGACCGACGAGCCCGAGCCGGAGCCGACCCCGCCGAAGATCGGCGACCCGGTCGTCTCCCGGCCCCCCACCGGCGAGGGCGACGACCCCCGCATCACGAGACAGCGTGACCCCGACACCGGCCGCGACGTCTACCTGCTGGACAAGACCGGCCCCTGCCTGCCGCTGCAGCTCGACGTCCCGATCGAGGCCGAGCCCGGCGACATCACCCGGGCAGTCGTGACCTTCACTCCGGTCGACGGCGGCGAGCCGCAGGAGATCGAGCTGACCGACACCCCGCCGGAGCCCGCCGATGGCACCTGGAGCGGCACGCTCGAGTGCGCGGCGGATGGCAGGCTGACGCTCGAGGTCGACACGCCGGCCGGCACGACCAAGCTCGACATCGGCGAGATCGTCCTGATCGATCCGTCGGGCACGGTGTACGACGAGGAGCTCTTCCAGGCCGTCAGCGGCGACGGCGCCACGCCGGAGCAGGCCCGCTGCGCCGCGGCACTCGCGGGTGCGACGGTCACCATCCAGCGGCGCGTGGACGGCAAGTTCGTGGACATCGCGCCGGGCGACCCGGGCGCGCGCCCCTCGATCAACCCGCAGCTCACCGCGCAGGACGGCACCTACCGCTGGGACGTCTCCGAGGGCCGCTACCGCGTCCTCGTCAGCAAGGACGGCTACTTCGATGCCACCAGCCGCGTGGTCAGCGTGCCCCCGCCGGTGCTCGATCTCCACGTCGCGATGGAGCGCCGGCCCGGCACCCCGGCGCCCACGGCACGCAACTGCGGCGAGCCGCCCGAGGTCGATACGACCGGCGGGTGTGTCAACCGGCCGGCGCTCGCGTGGGTGCGCGGCAACCAGATCCGGCGCGTCGTCTTCTATCTCGACGGTCGCCGGATCAAGACGGTTCGCCGCGGCGACAGCAAGGGACGCTTCGGGGTCCGGGTGGACCGCAGCAAGCTCTCCCCCGGCAAGCACCGGGTGCGCGCGCGCGTGATCTTCAGGCGAGGTGCGCACAGGCGACCGGCGACGGTCAGGCTCACGCTCCGCCGCTGCCTCGACAACCCGCCGCCGACGACCATCCAGACGAACCGCGCGCCGGGCTGCGCCGCGAAGCCGTTCCTGGCGTTCGTGCGCGGCGATCGCGTGCGCGTCGTGGCCTACTCGCTGGACGGTCGCCGGATGCGCTCGGTCAAGGTCGCCGACTGGAACGGCCGTTACGGCGTGACGATCGACCCGAGCGATCTCGCCCCCGGCCGCCACACCCTGAAGGCGCGCGTCGCCTTCGTCGGGAAGAGCGGTTGGAAGCCGCGCACGGTGAAGCTTTCCTTCACCCGCTGCAAGTCGCTGTAGCCCCCCGCAGGGCAGGAATCGCGAATAGGCGCTAGAAAGCGCCAATCGTGAGGAAAATCGCCGTGCTCTCACTCGCCCTCGCAGCGGGCAGCGTCCTCGCGCTCGCCACGACCGCGGCACTGGGCCAGGACGACCCGGTCGTCACGGTCCCCGACCCGACCGACACCACCACGACGCGCGACGAAGTGGATCCCGACGAGGAGGAGTTCGGGCGCGACTTCGAGGACCGCGAGCCCGATCCGGAGCCGACCCCTCGTGAGGAAGACCCGCCCCCGGAGCAGCAGGAGTCACCGACGCGTGTCCCCGCTCCCCCCACCGCGGCGCCTCGTACTGCCCCGCTGCCACGAACCGGCTGGGACACGCCCGCGATCGTCGCGGCGGCCTTCTGGATCCTCCTGGGCGGGGTGGTGCTACGCCGGGTGACCGCGCAGCGCGTGCTCGGCGACGAGCCCTGGGCGCCCTGGTGCTGACGGGCCCTCAGCCGGTCAGCACCGCCGCGTAGCTGTAGAGCTTGTAGAGCAGGAAGCCCTGGGCATACCTCTCCGAGCAGTGACCGTTGAACAGGCCGTTCGCCTGCTCGGTCGTCAGGACGTCGCCGTAGCCCACGGCCTTCTCGCCGTCCACGACGACGCCGCCGACGAACTCCTTGATCTTGGCGACGAGCCACGCCCGGTCCTCGACCCCGGATGCGTTCCAGTCGGCGCAGGTGATGCCGCTGAAGTCGCTGCGCCGGTCGAGCGGCCCGGTGACGCGGGCGGTCACCCGGTCCGCCAGCGGGTCGAACACGGACCCGGTCGCGGCTGAGGAAGAGCCGGCGGCCGCCGACCCCTCACCCGGCTGTGGCTCGGGCGGTGTCTTGAACCACGGACACGGACCGTCGGGGTCGAAGTTGCGCGTCTCGAAGGCGACCACGCAGCTCAGGAGCTCGCCGGTCTGTGCGGGGTTCCCGGTGCCGACGCTCTCGTCGGGCCGGTTCCCGCTCTGGCAGTCGGGCAGCGGCCCCGGCGATGTCGTGATCTCGGTGTCCGGCGCCGGCTTGTTGTTCCACCAGCAGTTCCCGACAGTGCCGGGGTACGGGTCCCACCAGAAGTCCGTCCCGTTCGGGTCGGCGGTCCCATCCGGGCGGACGCCCATGTGGTTGTCGTACTGGCTGTTGAAGTACGACGTCGTCTGGCCGTCCGGGTCGCAACCCGCCTGCTGGTTGCCGCCCGCCGCGGGCCCGCAGATCAGCTGGTCCGGCACGCTGAAGAGCATCGTGCCGCGCCGCCAGTTGTCCCAGAAGTAGTTGTCGCGCACCTCGTGGTGGTTGCCGCCGGCGATCCACAGGCCGGTGCCGACCGGGAACGGGAACGCCGGGACGACGCTCGAGTCCTCCTCGTACACGTTGAAGTTGTTCGAGTAGAAGAGGTTCTTCTCGACGAGCATGGAGTCGCCCGGGTAGCCCGGGTGCCCGGCGCCCGTCACAACGTCCGTCTGGAGCCCGAGGGCGTTGTCGTAGATCCGGTTGTGGTGGATGTAGACGGCGTTGCCGTTCGTCCCCGAGTACCCCGCCATGTTGTGGTGGAGGTCGCAGAACCGGATCTCCTGGTTGTAACGGAAGGGGGTCCCGGCGGGGCGCTGCATCCCGGACTCCACGGCGGCGCCCGGGTAGATCCCGGAGTCGCCGTGTCCGAGCGCGTCGCAGTGCTGCTGGACGCCGTGATCCTCGACGAAGGTGAGCGTGCCGTAGAGGCCGTTGTAGTACGCCTTGAAGTGCGTGAGCAGGTAGCCGTCCGACTCGAGCACGTAGATCCCGTGCTCCTTCGCGTGACGCACCTTCACGTTCTTCAGGACGAAGCCGTCAGCGCGGTCGGCGCGGACAGCGACGTCCTTCTTGGTGCCCACTCCATTCGGCCCGCCGTCGCCCTTCGTCGGGTCGCCGGCCTCGATGATCACGTCGTCGGCGTTGACGCCCGAGCCCTCCATCTGCAGGTTGCAGCGCACGCACGGTCCCTCGTCCGGGATTCCGTGACGGTTCTCGCGCGGCGGCGACGGCGGCGGGTTCTTGCCGATCTTGCGGCCCAGCACGGCGACGAGGTTCTGGTCGTTCGGGCAGTGCCACTGGTACGCGTACGAGAGCGCCGTGCCGTCCTCCCCCGGCTTGTCGCCGTTGGTGCGGTACTCGTCGCAGGCGGGGTCGTGGGTCGGCTGGCTGCGCGACGTCGGCTCGAGGTAGAGGCCCGGCATGACCACGACCCGGTCGTTGTTGCCGGACGCGGTGACCGCGGGCTGGATCTCGTCGAACTCGCACTTCTTCTTGAAGCGCCGGTTCAGCCTGAGGAGCCGCTTCGCCTTCTTGCGGCCGAGCTTTCGGTGGTCGGACGGCCGGATGTCGTAGCCGTTCTTCCGCGCTCGGCGGATCGATTTCTTCAGCAGCTTCATCGAGTTCGCCTGGCACACCACGCGCGTCTCCCCGGGCGCTTTCTTGCGTAGCGCGGAGCGCAGCGAGCGCGCCTTCGGCACCTTGCCTCCGGTCGCCGGCGAGATCGACTTGTCGGGCGCCGGATCGGGCCAGTAGGCCGGGCGCTCGACGTGAGCGAAAGCGGTGGCGGCGACGACGAGGCAGAGGGCGGCTGTAGCTGCCGCGGAGAGGAGACGGAGCATCGCCCGAGTGTAGGAATCGTCTGGCGCGCGTGCGCCACTCGCGGGTAGCGATACTGCGCGCCGTGCGGGTCCTTCAGACGATTTGTCTCGCGGTCGGCGCCTGCCTCGCCGGCTGCGGGGGCGGGTCGGACGACGACACCCCGCGACTGGTCGCGACCCTCGGCGACTCGATCACGGCAGGGGCGCTCAGGTGGGCGCCCGACCCTGAGTTTCGAGCGAGCGTCATCCGCGGCCGGCCCACGCCGGCCAGCCAATGGCAGCACTGGGCAGAACAGGAGCTGAGCGGCGAGTACCGCTTCCGCAACTGCGGCGTGTGGGGCGACCGCACGGAGCAACTCGAGACGCGGCTCGAGCAGTGCGCGACCGACGCCGACGTCCTCGTGATCCAGGGCGGGACGAACGACATCACCCAGGACCGCCCCCCGGCCGAGGCGGCGACGAACATCCGCGAGATGATCCGGCGCGCGCAGGACTCAGGACTGGACGTACTCGTCACGACGCTCCCGCCGATCAACGCGCGCTTTCCCGAGTGGAGAGCCGAGGTCGACCGGCTGAACGAGCTGATCGGCGACCTCGCCTCCGAGGCGGACGTCCCCGTCATCGATTTCTTCGGCGTCCTGGAGGATCCTGACCGCGCAGACCGCATCCGACCGGAGTGGACCAGCGACGGCCTCCATCCGACGATCGAGGGCTATGCGCAGATCGGCCGAGCGGCGGCCGACGAGCTGCGGTGACGAGCAAGCGACTAGCTGCCGCTCTCGCCCTGATCGCGGCCGGCGCGATCGCGGTCGTGCTGGCGCGCGACGACGAGCCTCCTGAGTTCATCCGCGCGCCGCCCATCGAACGCGTGATCCAGGACGACGCGATCTTCCTCCACGACCCCGCATCGCTCGGGTCGACGCTCGACGAGATCAGAGAGCTCGGCTTCGCTCGCCTCAGGGTCACCGCGGACTGGTCGGTCCTCGCGCCTGCACCTGCCGCGCGAGACAAGCCGGAGTTCAATGCGGCGGACCCCGCGGCGTACGACGAGCTCGAGAATCCGTTCTGGGACAACCTCGATCGGGCGGTTGTTGAAGCAAGCCGTCGCGGAATCGAGGTGATGGTCGACATCGGCTTCTGGGCACCGCTCTGGGCTGCCGAACCGGATGCCGAGGGCAGCATCGAGCGGCCGCGGACCAGAATCGACGCCGCCGAGTACGCGGACTTCGCGCGCGCCGTGGTCCAGCGCTACGGCGGTGAGCACATCCCGCCGGGCGGAGAAGCGCTGCCGCGCGTGTCGATGTTCACGCTCTGGAACGAGCCGAACATCCCTGGGTTCTTCGAGCCGCAGTGGGAGCGCACCGGAAAGGGCCGACGGCCGGCGAGCCCACACCTGTACCGCGGGATGGTGGACGCGGCCTACCCGGCGATCAAGGAGGCGAGGCCCGACGCGACCGTCCTCGTGGGGGCGCTTGCCGCCCGCGGCTCCTACGACGAGGCGGAGCTCAGCGGGGGCGTGCCGCCGCTGCGATTCGTCCGCGAGCTCGCCTGCGTGGACGGGCGGCTCGAGCCGCTCGCACGCGACGACTGCGACCGGTTCCGGCCCGTCCGTGGCGACGGCTTCTCGATTCATCCGTACTCGTTTCGCACCCCGCCCGACGCGCCCGGGCGACGGGACAACGTCCCGATCGGCGGGCTGGGACGGCTGATCGAGCTGCTGAAGGCCCTCGCCGCACGCGACCGGATCGACCCGAAGCTGGTCGACGTCTACATCACCGAGTTCGGTTACAAGACAGATCCGCCCGACGCCGAGGAAGGCGTCTCACCCGAGCAGCAGCGCGACTACTGGCTCCGGGCGGAGCAGATCGCGGCATCCCATCCCGAGGTCAAGATGTTCGCCCAGTTCCTGGTCCGCGATTCGGTTTGCGAAGGATGTCTGTTCTGGCCGACGGGCTACCGCTACGGGGACGGGACGCCCAAGCCGCTCATGGACGCGCTCGGGTCAGGGTGATCGCCCTGCGTGTGACCGTCATGCGGCCCAGGTCGTCGCGGAACCTGACGACGAGCACGACCCGGGCGCGGTCGTCGTCGCGCATCGCGCGGCGGCCCCCCCGGGTCAGGTTCGCTCTCAAGGCGTAGGTTCCGGCGCGGCTGACCGAGCGGGTGCCCCGGGCCAGAAGCACGCGGCGCGCGATGCCGGCCTCGCCGGATGCGCCCACCAGCGAAATGCTGAACCGTCCCGGCAGCAGCGCCTTCAGTCCTGACGCGCGAAAGCCCTGACGCCTGACAAGCCGGCCGAGTCCGAGCGCGCGCAGCCGCTCGGCAAGGCCGGACAGGTCGGCCGCCATCGCGAAGTCGATCTGTTCGGTGCTCGGCAGGACCGTCCAGGCGTGAACCGCCGGGGATGGGTCGACGTTGCCGAGAGCGTCGATCGCGCGGACGGCGAGGGTGTGCGGGCCCTCTGCCATCTCGCCCAGGTCCGCCTGCGGCGCGCACGCGGACCAGGGCTCGTCGTCGGCCCTGCACTGGAACCGGCCCGCCTCCGTCGCCGCGAAAGCAAAGCGCGCTCGACGCTGACCACCGACCTCCGGCGGGCCGGCGCTGACGGACGTGTCCGGCGGCGTGGCGTCCACCGACCAGGTGCGTGACGCCGGCGAATCATCCGCGTTCCCCGCCTGGTCGATCGCGCGCACGCTCAGCGTGTGCGAGCCGTCCGTGATCTCCGCGAGCTCCAGGGTGGACTCGCACGCCGACCACGCGTCGTCTCCCTGCCTGCACTCAAACCGCGTGCCCGCCTCCGCCGAGAACCTGAAGGTCGCGGATCGCGAGTTGATCGCGCCCGCCGGCGCGTGCACGATCGCCGTGTCTGGCGCCGCGAGATCGATCGACCAGGTGTGTGCCGCGGGCGATGGATCCACGTTCCCCGCCGCGTCGATCGCACGGACCCGGAGCGTGTGCCGGCCGTGGCCCACACCGGTCAGCTCGAGCGCCGGGCCACAGCCCGACCAGGCGGCGCCGTCGAGCCTGCACTCGAACCGCGCCCCCGGCTCGGCGGAGAACTCGAAGCCCGCCGAGCTCGCGCCGGTCGTGCTCGCCGGCGCCGAGACGATCGCCGTGTCCGGCGGCGTGGCGTCCACCGACCAGGTGTGCAGCGCCGGCGAATCATCCGTGTTCCCCGTCTGGTCGATCGCGCGCACGCTCAGCGTGTGCGAGCCGCCGGCCAGCCGCGACAGCTCGGTCGCCTGGGCGCATGCCGACCACGCCCCGTCGTCGAGCTTGCATTCGAACCGGACGCCCGCCTCGGTGGCCGCGAACTCGAAGCTGGCCGACCTGGCACCGGGAACCGGTGACTGCACGGAGACGATTGACGTGTCCGGCGGGGCCGCGTCGACGGCCCAGGTGTATGACGCCGGCGTGGGATCCACGTTCCCGAGCCCGTCGATCGCGCGGACGCCCAGGGTGTGCGTCCCGTTGCCGAGCGCCGCGAGCTCGAGCACGGAGCCGCACGCCGACCACTGATCGGCGTCGTCCAGCCTGCACTCGAACCGCGCCCCGGGCTCCGTCGAGGAGAACGTGAAGCTGGCCGACTTGGAGGCCGTAGGAGAGGCTGGGCCGGAGGCGATCTCCGTGCCCGGCGGAGTCGTGTCGATTGCCCAGGTGTGCGACGCCGGTGACGGATCCACGTTTCCGGGCGCATCGATCGCGCGCACGCTCAGGGTGTGGGCGCCCTCGGCGAGCTCAGTCTCCTCATGAGCCGCGGCACACGGGGTCCACCCGTTCCCGTCGAGCCTGCACTCGAAGCGCACGCCCGCCTCGGTGGCCGAGAAGGCGAAGCTGGCAGACGTCGACGCCGTAAGCGACGGCGGGGCCGAGGCGATCGATGTGTCGGGCGCGTCGAAGTCCTCGAACGCCGCGAGGTAGCCGTAGTGGAATCCGGCGACGGGGCCGTGCGCCGGATCGCCGACGAATCCGCGCAGAGGGCTCGCGAGCGTGTGGGACTGCGCTCGGCTCAGCAGCTCGTCCATGACCCCGGCGGGTGATCTGCCCGCGCACGGGCCCGCGTCGTCGTCGTGGTCCTCGCACAGCGCCGCCAGGCCGGCCACGAGCGGAGTGGCCATGCTGGTCCCCGACGCCGTCGCGTAGCCCGAGCTCGACAGGTTCTTGGGCCAGGTCGACCGGATGCACACTCCCGGAGCGGCGATCGTGTGCGCGGCACCGGCCGCCGTCTTGGCGAAGTTCGAGAAGCTCGCCGCGCGGTCATCGAGCTCGCCGAGCCGGCAGCTGGGTGCCCCACCGGTCCCGCCGCCCCTGCCGTCGCTGTCGGACAGCGCGGTTACGGTCAGCGCCTCTGGAAACGCCGCCGGCACGTCGGGAGAGGGGACGTAGTCGAAGTCCCAGCCCTCGTTTCCGGCCGCGACCACGGGCAGCACGTCGGCCGCGACCGTCTGGCACACGGCCAGGTGGAAGGGGTCGACGGTGGTCGCGCAGGTGGCGACGGGCTGGCCCGAGCCACTGAGGCTCATGTTCGCGACCTTGATGTTCTTCGCTGCGGCGTTGGCCGTGACCCAGTCGAGTCCGCAGATGATGCTCGAGAACGTGCCGCGGGCGGTCGAGTCCAGGACCTTGACCGCCCAGATCCTCGTCCCCGGTGCGACTCCGACGACACCGGCGCCGTTGTTCTTCGCCGCGATCGTCCCGGCGACGTGCGTGCCGTGCCCGTTGTCGTCGTCACTCGAGGCGCCTGGCGTGAGGCAGTTCGTCCCGTCAGAGACCTCGAGGTCCGGGTGCTCGAGATCGACGCCCGTGTCGAGCACGGCCACGGCGGCGCCGCTTCGGTGCTCGACGCTCGCGGTGGTCGCGAGACCCGCTCGCCGGAGCCCGGTCGGAACCTGGTCTCCGCCCGCGACCGGGACCTGTGCGGTCGCCTGGACGACCCTGTCCGGCACAACTCGGGCGACATCGGGATCGCGTCGGAGCTCGCGCGCCTGGCCGGGTGTCAGCGCGCCGGCGAAGCCTCTGAGCGCGTGCCGGAAGCGGAGGTCGGTCTCGAAGCCGAGCTTTGCCTCGCGCGTATCGGTCTCCGCGCGCACCGACTCCGCGGAGCCGTCGTAGACCACGACGTACTGCCCGGCGATCACGTTCGCGTCCGCGCTCGGCCGATCGGCCAGCGCGGGGCCGGCGGTCGCCAGCGAGGCGACCGCGAGGATTGCGCAGAGGTTCGGCTTCAGATTCGACACGGGAGAGCGAAGGGCAACGGGGCCCCCCGACGGATATCGGCCTCGCGCGCGCGGGCTTGAGGGCATAGGGTCGCCCCATGACACGCCTCAGTGAAATCGGGGGCCGCCGAGTGCCGTTCCTGCGCTGGTCGTTCGTACGGATGGTGCTGGGCATGAAGCGCCTGACGACCGAATGGCAGGTCGGGGACGGCCGTGAGGAGGCGCTCGGCGAGCACGTGGTCTCGACCGCGGCGCCGGGGGACCTGGGCGGTGCGATCGACGCGGTCGACCAGTTCTGTTACCGCGAGAGCTTCATGATGAACGTAGGCGACGAGAAGGGCGAGCTGCTCGACGCCGCGATCGGGCGCGCCAACCCCGGCCGCCTGCTCGAGCTCGGGACGTACTGCGGCTACAGCGCGCTGCGCACCGCCCGAGCCATGCCCGAGGGAGCGCACCTCTTCTCGATCGAGTTCAACGAGGCGAACGCCGCGGTCGCGCGCCGCATCCTCGCGCACGCCGGAGTGGACGACCGGGTCACGATCGTGGTCGGGACGCTCGGCGACGGCGGCCAGACGATCGCCGCGCTCGAGGGTGAGCATGGGTTCGCCGAAAACTCCCTGGACTTCGTGTTCATCGACCACGCGAAGGACGCCTACCTGCCGGACCTCCAGCGAATCCTTGAGCAGCGGTGGCTGCGGCCCGGGGCACGCGCCGTGGCGGACAACGTGAAGTTCCCCGGCGCGCCGGACTACCGCGACTTCATGCGCGCGGAGGAGGGAAAGGGCTGGCGGACGACCGGGCACGAGACCCACGTCGAGTACCAATCCGTGATCAAGGACCTCGTCCTCGAGTCGGAGTACCTGGGCTAGGGCGAGTCGGCCCCGCGCAAGTCCCCCTCGCTCGAAACGTTCGTAGGGCAATGCGGATCTCCCCCGCCCTCTTGGCGTTCGCGTGCGCCGCGGCCTTCCCGGCTGCGGCCGAAGCCGCCCCGCCGCCGCCCGAGCTTCCGGAACCGAGCTACCAGAGCGTCTCGCGGGAGGTCCTGATCCCCATGGATGACGGGGTCAACCTGGCGGCGACGATCGCACTGCCGTCCGAGGACGGCGCGGAGCCGCTGCCGGGGCGATTCCCGGTCGTCGTGGGCATGACGCCGTACAGCCGCAACGGGCTCTGCGGATGCTTCGCTCCCGATTTCTTCGCCACCCGCGGGATGGTCGGCGCGGTCGTCGACGTGCGCGGGACCGGCGGGAGCGGCGGCAACCTCGAGGGCAACTTCTTCTCGCCGCGCGAGGCGCGCGACAGCTACAACGTCATCGAATACCTCGGCACGCAGCCGTACTCCAACGGCAAGGTCGGGATGGCGGGCGGCTCATACGTGGGCATCACCCAGTACCTGGCCGCCGAGCTGCGCCCGCCGCACCTGGCTGCGATCACGCCCGCGGTCGCGGTCAGCGACCTCTATCGCGAGGGATACACGCACGGCGGCGTGCCCAACCTGTTCTTCGACCTCCAGTACATCGCGGTCCAGGGTGCGCCCGGCGCCGCCGGGGCCAACACCGACCCGTCCCTCCTCGAGGAGACCCTGAGGGCGAAGCTCGGACAGTCGGCGGTCGGCACGATCGCCTTCGACTACCTGGAACGGCCGGACGACGACTCCTTCTACCGGGACCGCTCCCCGATCTACGACGCCGGCAAGATCCAGGTGCCGGCGCTGATCCTGGGCGGCTGGCGCGACGGGCTGCTGCGCGGAGCCCCCGAGATGTACGACCGCCTCTCACGACGCAAGGGCGTGGAAACCCGGCTGTATGTGGACCCCTGTACGCACAAGGGTTGTGGCGCGCCGCTGGCTCCGCTCACCGCGGGCGAGGGGCTCTACGACAGCGCAGCGCTCGTGTTCGAGTTTCTCGAGAAGCATCTCGCCGGCGCCGCCACCCCGGACAGGCCGGCCGTCGAGTACTACGTACAGGGCAGGAACGAGTACGAGAGCGCGAAATCCTGGCCGCCGGCGGACGTGGGCGTCGAGCGCCTCGCGCTGGCCCCGGGCGAGCTCGGGTCAAAGGCCCCGCCGGACGCGCGGACGGCGCAGTTCGTGACGAACCCCGTCGCCGGCTTCAGCATGGCCTTCGACCGTTTCGGAACGGTTGCGGCCAGCCCGTACGTCCCGGCCGACCAGCGCCTCGAAGGCCCGCACGGCCTCACGTTCCGAACGCCGGCGCTCGAGCGGCCGCTCTCGCTGGCAGGGCCGCTCGCGCTCCATCTGGTCGCGGCGTCGAGCGCGCCGGACACGGACTGGCACGCGAAGATCTCGGATGTGGCGCCCGACGGCACGGAGTCGATCGTCACGGACGGCGCGCTGCGCGCCTCGCACCGAGCGCTCGATCCACGGAAGTCGAGGCCCGAGCGTCCCTACCACACGCACATCGACCCGAAGCCGATCGAGCCGGACCGCTTCTACGAGTACGACGTCGAGATCTGGCCAACCGCGTACGAGCTCGCGCCCGGACACCGGCTCCAGCTGCGCCTCACCTCGACCGACCTTCCGACGCACATGCCGGGCTCGTTCGCCTTCGACCGCGACGATCCCACCGCCGCCCAGATCAACCTGCACACCCCGGCCGTGAACACGGTCAAGTTGAGCGAGAGCCACCTGCTCATGTCCGTGGCCGGCGCGGCGAAGCGATGCCGGCCGACGAAGCGCCGCTCGATGCCCGTCCGGGCGGGCCGCAGGACGACGATCCGCGTCCGCGTGACCAAGGCGGGTCAGCGAGTCCCCGGAGCTCCCGTCCGGCTCAGGGCACCCGGGGTGCGCAGGCACACCGTCGCGAACGCACGCGGCAAGGCAACCCTCCGCTTCCGCGCCGAGCGCGCTGGCCGAGCGAAGGTCAGGACGCCGCTCTGCGGCGCCCGGCTGCGTATCTCCAGGCGGACCTAGTTCGCTGGCCGCTCCTACTGGATGCGCAGACAGACCACGAAGATAGTGAGCGACCAGGGGCTGGACAACGCGCCCCCGTCAGCCGTCGCTCGCCATTCGGTCGGAGCCGGGTAGCTCGCAAGCAGGCTCGCATCGTTCGAACCCGACGTGTATGCGCCACCTCCGACGACGCGCCACCCCTCGGCGCCGTTCACGTCCGGGCAGCTCGCCTCGCCATGCTTGGTCTCCGTCTTGTTCGTCTTCGTGCTGTCATTGATGTGCCGGATCCCGGTGACCGTGAACGTCCCGTCGATGTCCTTGTGGGTGAGGCTCTCGTTTTCCACCTCCTTGCCCCTGATGCTCGCGTCTTGGACCGCCCGCTCACCAACGGAGGCACGGGCGAGCTTGAACCTAGAGACGGAGTTGTCGGCGAGCTTCCCATCGGTCACCGACAGGGCGACGAGCTTCGCGGATGTGACGGAGTTGTCGGCGAGCTCTGCCGTGGCGACCGCGGAGGTGAGGATCTCGGGGCGCGAGACCGCATTGGTGGCGATCGCCGCCCCCGTGACGGCGTCGGTCGCGAGTTTGTCGACGGTGACTGCGCCGGGGCGGATCTTGGACTGACTGACCGATTGGTCCTGGAGCTTCGACTCGGTCACGGCGCTGTTGGCGAGCTTCGCGCCGGTGACGGACAGGTCGACGAGTTTCGGTGTGGTCACGGCGAGGCTCGCGAGCTTGGCCGCCGAGACGGCGCCGTTCGCGAGCTTCAGCTCGGTGATCGAGCCGTCCCCGACGACCCCGTCCTCGAGGTGCTGAGGCCCCACAGAGCTGAGCGCGAGTTGCTCGCTGCCCACGGCGCCGTCATCGATGTGCTCTGAGTCGATCGCGTCGTGAGCGACCTTCGTGCTCGTGACCGCCCCGAATTTGAGCTTGCCGGCACTGACCGCCTCGTCGAGCAGATCGACACCCTCGACCGTCCCGTTGGCCAGGTGGCTGCCCGTGACCGCGCCCGCGGCGATCTTCGGCTCGGTCACAGACGACCCACCCAGATCGGCGGTCATGACCTGTTCGTTGACGATGTCGGATGAATCGATCTTGCCCTTCGCCTTGAACGAGAGCGCAACCTCGTTTCCCACACACGACTCCCCCTCATCGACCACACGCATGTACCCAGCCGGCTCCCCGTCCGTGCCATAACAGCCGTGGATCGTCCCGTCCGAGGCCGGGATCGCCGCGAACGTCACACCCCCAACAGCGGCGAAGAGGGCGATCGACGCGACCACATTGGCGTAGGACAGGCGAGCACGGAGCTTGGCGAGCACGAGGGCACTCCTTCGGTAGCTGTGGGAAACCACAGCCCCTGCGCGAGCAAAACGTCGCCAAACCAAGCGCGAGCGCCGCACACACGACAGCGGGCCGCTAGGACCAACGTACATGCGATAGCGCCAACGCGCCAGCATGATCGTGGCGGCCGCCCGTCCGAACGCAGGTCGGCACCATTGCTCGCGCGGTCCGCACGTCGTACACCTGAGACTGCGATGAACGATGTCCGCGGGCGAGCGGAGGGTCTACTGCGCGAGCCGGTGCGGCGCGCCGATCTGGCGATCGCGTTCGACGAGTCGGTCGCGTCCACGGTGGACGTCCAGGTCGAGGGCCGCAACTTCTTCCCACCGATGCTCCGGGACATCGCGTCGGCCTCGTCGTCGGTCCACATCACGCAGTTCGGCTTCAAGCCGGGGACGATCGGCGAGGAGTTCGCGACCACGCTGCTCGCGAAGGCGTCCGAGGGCATTCCGGTCAGGCTCGTCGTGGACGGACAGGGCTCACGGCCGAGCGGATCGAGCCGCAAGTTCTACGAGCGGCTCCGGGCAGGCGGTGTGGAGGTCTGCGTCGTGCGTGCGACACGGCTGTGGGCGCCGGAGCAGCTCGGGCACTTCGACCACCGGAAGTTCGTCGTGGTCGACGGCCGGACGGGCTGGGTGGGTGGCGCCGGGGTCGAGGACCACTTCGTCGACGGGCGGTTCCACGACCTCTTCGTCCGGGTGACCGGACCGGTCGTCGCGCAACTCCAGCTCGTGTTCGTCGCCAGCTTCCGCTGGCTGGGCGGAGCGATCCCGCCGGAAGAGGTCGACGCTCTCTTCCCCACCCATGAGGACGTCGCGGATTCCGCCCCGGCAACCGTGCTGCACAACGCCCCGGGCCCGTACCGCCCGATCACGACCGCCATCGCGGAGGCTCTCGACACCGCCGCCTCGACGCTCGACGTGGTCAACCCGTACGTCGCCGACCGAGGGATGATCCGCCGGATCGAAGCTGCCGCGCTCCGCGGCGTGCAGGTCCGGCTCTTCGTGCCGGGGCAGCCGAACAACCTGGCCTGCGCGGCCGCGCAACGGTTCCATCACGGGGCGCTGCTCGACGCCGGCGTACGCATCCTCGAGCATCCGTCGATGCTGCACGCCAAGGCGTTCGTGCGTGACGGCGAGGACGTTCTCGTCGGCACCTGCAACCTCGAGGCCTGGAGCCTCAAGCGCTTCTTCGAGATCGACCTGCTCGTACGCTCCCCGGGGTTCGCCGAGCTGTTCGACGAGCGCTTCTCGATACCCGCCGAGCGCGCGGCAACCGCGGGCCGGCCGCCGGCCGGGATTCGCGAACGGGCCATGGCCAGGGCGTTCGCGACCATCTCGCCGCTTCTCTGACCCGTTGTAGGGTGCGCGCGCCCATGCACGACCTGGGTCTATCGAACGAGCAGATCCAGCGGATCGAGCTTACGGTGTCCTGCCGAGACGCGGATTCGTTGCCCAAGGTCCCGGACGCAGGGCTGGTGCGGACCGAGGACGGGCGGCGGGTGCAGGTGATGCACGACGGCTCCCTGGTGCTTGCCGACGGCTACTACGGCACGTGGATGACCGAGATCATCCGGCGGCTGCGGGGCCATCACGAACCGCAGGAGGAACGCGTGGTGCACGCGATCATCGAACGGCTGGGCGGCGGGGATCGCCGGCCGGTCGTGGTGGAACTCGGCGCCTTCTGGGGCTACTACTCGATCTGGGCGATGCGCCGGACGGGGGCGCGCGCGATCCTCGTCGAGCCCGACCCGGCGAACCTGCGCGTGGGACAAACCAACGTCGAGCTGAACCTGTTCGACGCCACGTTCGTGAACGCGGCGGTGGGCGGCGAGCACGGGTCCCGGACGTCGATCGTCTGTGAGAGCGACGGTGTCGAGCGCGAGCTGCCGGTCGTCACGGTGCCGGGGCTCGTGGAGGACCACGCAATCGACACGCTCGACCTGCTGCTGGTCGACGTGCAGGGCGCCGAGACCGATGTGCTGGAGCGGATGGCCGGTTGGTTGGGGCCTGGTCAGGTGCGGTTTCTCGTTGTGTCGACACACCACCATTCGATCAGCGGCGACCCGATGACGCACCAGCGTTGCCTGGCGACGATCGAGGCGGCCGGTGGCCATGTGGTGGCCGAGCACACGGTGGGCGAGTCGTTCAGCGGCGACGGGCTGATCGCGGCGAGCATGGATCCTCGCGATCGTGATCTGGTGGTCCCGGTCAGCCGGGCGCGTTACAGCGAGAGCCTGTTCGGGCCGCTCGAGCCAGAGCTCGCCGAGGCGCTCGCGCGACTGTCGGATACCTAAGCTGAGTCGCTGCATGGCGGCGCGCTCCGACATCCGCAACGTCGCGATCATCGCGCACGTCGACCACGGGAAGACCACGCTGGTCGACGCGATGCTGAACCAGGCCGGCGTGTTCGGGGCGCACGAAGAGGTGTCGGAGCGTGTGATGGACTCGATGGACCAGGAGCGCGAGCGCGGCATCACGATCCTGGCCAAGAACGCTGCCGTGCGCTACGGCGACACGAAGCTGAACATCGTGGACACGCCTGGCCACGCCGACTTCGGCGGCGAGGTGGAGCGCGGCCTCAGCATGGTCGACGGCGTTCTCCTGCTGGTCGACGCCTCCGAGGGACCGCTCCCCCAGACGCGCTTCGTGCTGCGCAAGGCACTCGAGCGGCGGCTCCCAGTGATCCTCGTGGTGAACAAGGTGGACCGGCCGGACGCCCGCGTCGGGGAGGTCGTGGACGAGGTGTACGAGCTGTTCCTCGACCTCGATGCGGACGAGGAGCAGATCGAGTTCCCGATCGTCTACACGAACGCCAGGCAGGGACGTGCGTCGGCGGTCGCGGGCGAGGAGGGCACCGACCTGCGCCCGCTGCTGGACCTGCTCGTGGCACGCGTGCCCGCGCCCGAGTACGAGGAGGACCACGGCCTTCAGGCGCTCGTCACCAACCTGGACGCGTCCCCATACGTCGGCAGGCTCGCCATCTGCCGCGTCCACAACGGCGTCCTTCGCAAGGCGGTCCCGGTGGCCTGGTGCCGGCGCGACGGGACGGTCGAGCGCGCCGCGGTCACGGAGCTCTACGCGATGGAGGGACTCCAGCGCGTGGAGGTCGACGAGGCGGGCCAGGGTGAGATCGTCGCGGTCGCAGGCATCCCCGACATCACGATCGGCGAGACGATCGCCGACCCGGACGATCCCGTTCCCCTGCCGCCGATCGCAATCGACGAGCCTGCGCTCGGCATGACGATCGGCATCAACACGTCGCCGCTCTCGGGCAGGTCCGGCTCGCGCCTGACCGCGCGCCAGGTTCAGGAGCGCCTCGAGCAGGAGCTGGTCGGCAACGTCTCGATTCGGGTGCTCGAGACGGAGCGCCCTGACACGTGGGAGGTACAGGGGCGGGGCGAGTTGCAGCTCGCCGTGCTCGTCGAGGCGATGCGGCGCGAGGGCTTCGAGCTGACCGTGGGCAAGCCGCAGGTGGTCACGCGCGAGATCGACGGCGAGGTCCACGAGCCGGTCGAGCGGCTGGCGATCGACGTGCCCGAGGACTTCCTGGGAGTCACGACTCAGCTCCTGGCCCTCCGCAAGGGCCGCATGGAGCACATGGTCAACCACGGGACGGGCTGGGTCCGGGTGGATTACCTGGTGCCCGCTCGCGGGCTGATCGGCTTTCGCACCGAGTTCCTGACGGAGACGCGCGGCTCGGGCATCCTTCATTCGGTCTTCGAGCGCTACGAGCCGTGGTACGGCGAGATCAAGTCCCGGCCGACGGGCAGTCTCGTGGCCGACCGCAGCGGCGAGACCGGGCAGTTCGCCCTGCTCAAGCTGCAGGAGCGCGGCCAGCTCTTCGTGGGACCGGGCGAACAGGTCTACGAGGGCATGGTCGTCGGAGAGAACGCGCGCGCCGACGACCTCGACGTGAACGCCGTGCGCGAGAAGAAGCAGACCAACATGCGCGCGGCCGGGTCGGACGACACCGTCCGGCTGGTTCCGCACCACCAGCTGTCGCTCGACCAGGCGCTCGAGTTCATCCGCGTCGACGAATGCGTGGAGGTCACTCCAGGCAAGCTCCGCCTGCGCAAGGTCGTGTTGCACGCGGGCGAACGCCAGAAACTCGCGCGCGCGGCCAAGCACGCGGTGACGACCTGACGTGCCGCAGGACGTCCCCATCCGCGGCGAGATGATTCGCCTGGGTCAGCTGCTGAAGCTGGCCGGCGTCGTCGAGGTCGGCGGCGAGGTCCGGGCGTTCCTCGCCGAGGCGACCATCCTCGTGAACGGCGAGCCCGACGCTCGGCGCGGCCGGCAGCTACACCCGGGCGACACGGTGCTGGTGAACGGACTCGAGCTCCGCGTCGCGCGCGGGACGGCCCGGTAGCCCTCTCAGCCCTCGTCCTCAGGGGCTTCCGGCTTCAACTCCCACTGCCAGGAGCTCTCGTACCTGTTGGTGATGTAGCTCCCGCTGAGGAGCTCCCCCGATTCCTCCTCCTCGCACGAGTCCGTGGCGGCGAGGGAGCCGTCGGACTTGACCCTGAACTGACGGAAGCTCGGCGGGCAGTGGTCGCGGTCGTCCGCGTGTGGCAGCCAATGACTCGGCGAGTAGTCGGACTGATGCGGGTCGCTGTTGACGCAGTCCGTTGTGTAGTGCTGCTCAGGGGCCTCGAGGCCGTAGCCGGCGCTCAGGGCGTACAGCGCTCCGGGAGCGAGCGAGCCCTCGTAGCTCAGCGTCGCAAAGGCTCCCCCGTCCCGCGACAGGCTGATGGGAACTTTCCCTTGGCCGTACCGGGTGCAGTCGTTATGGGAGCCGGAACTCGTGCCGGAGAACTTCCAGTGGACTTCCCCTCCGGTGGCCTTGTATTGGTCCTGCCCATCGGCCACCACACGCTCGAAGATCACGGTGGCCGTCAGGGTCTCGGTGAACGACGCTTCGCCCGGGGGCACGTCGGTGCCGTTGCCGGTTTGCGATGACTCCATGGTGTGCGTGGCCGCCGTCGTGCCGACGAGCCGCTTGGGGAAGGGATCGGCGCCGAAGGAGATCGGGGTCTTGAAGAACTTGCAGTTGTTCTCCTTGGCCTTGCGCTTCTCCCCGTCCACGACCTTCACGCACGCGATCACGTAGAGCGATCCGTCGGCGTCCGCCGGAGCCCTGGGCTCCGCGGTGACCCTGGAGTCTTCTCCCGGCTTGAGGGGTTCGACCTTCTTCTTGCGGCCGAGACGGAGATCGTTCCGCGAGCGCTGTTTGTCGGCGGAGAGGCGAAAGGAGACCTTGGACTTGCTGGCCTTCCGATCCCCGATGTTCTCCACCCTGACCGCGAGATCGAGCCGATCGCCCGGCGAGGCCTTCGCGGGGAGATCGGAGCGCGGCTTCACGACCAGGTCAGGGGCCTTGTCGCCCCGTGCGGCGCCAACCGCGCCGCTCAGAGCGAGCGAGGCCGGCAGCAGCACGGCAGCAACGGCCAGCGCTGTCCGGCTCACCGCGCCCCCTCCGCCCGGCTAGTTCGCCTTCTTGAGCTTGCCCGAGGCGCTTGGGAACTCGAAGCACGAGGTGTACCCGTAGTAGTTCTCCATCTTGATGCTGAAGTTGAAGGAGTACGCGAGGGTGTACTTGTTCACGTTTCCCTCCGCCCAGGCGATCCCGCCCCCTGCGTCCGGGTCCTCCTCGTTCGAATTTCCCTTGATCGTCTTGTCCCCGCTCGCGAAGTACTTGAGGTCGCCTTGCCCCGGATTCGTCAGCTTCATCTTCCCGAACTTCACGGTGCGCACGCACTCGCGGCTGGGGTCGAAGAACTCAATGCTGACCGTTATCCGCTTGCCCTTCTTGGTGACCTTGACCGGCTGCTTATCGCCGTCGGGCGCGACGTAGGTGTACTTCCCGGGCTTCAACTTGATCGTCTTCTTCTTCGCGGCAGAGGCGTCGTCCGAACCGTCGCGAGTCGCGGACGCGGCTGTGACTGCGCTGACGGTCAATGCGAGCACGGCGATGAGGACGAGCAGGGTGCGCTTCACGGAACCTCCTGTTGGTCAGGCCAGAGCACCCAGTAGAACACGGTTTTGGCATTGACGCGAGCAATCGCGCGAGGAACGGCGGTTCCGGACGGATGTTGGATGGCGCTTTCGCCCTGACGTGTTCTGATGGAAGGGATGACTTCAGCGCCAGCCCGCCTGCTCGTGCTGGCCACATGTCTGGTCGGCCTCGCGCTTCCGGCGAACGCGGCGGCCGCACCCCCGGCCAACGACAACCAGGCCAACGCGATCGTCCTCACCGGCGAGAGCCCCCCGGCCGCGACGGGGACGAACGTCGATGCCACCGCCCAGGCCGGCGAGCCGGGGCACTACTTCGTCGGCAACAGCTTCGGGGCGACGGCCGAACCGATGCACTCGGTGTGGTGGAAGTGGACGGTGCCGACGTCGGGCATGTACACGTTCAATACCTGCAACTCCTCCTTCGACGTTGCGCTTGCCATCTACGTCGACGACGGGACCCCCAGCGGGTTCATGCGCTTCAACGACGACGCTTGCGACCGCCAGGAGCGCGTCTCGTTGTTCCAGGCTCAGGGGACGCAGCTGCTGATCGCGATCGACGGGGTCGACGGCGCCACCGGCGCCGTCAGCCTTAAGATCACGAAGACGCCGCCGCCCGCGAATGACGCCTTCGCCAACGCGCTCCCGCTGAGCGGGCCGACCGACAGTGACGGCGTGGACAACTCGAGCGCCACCGCGCAGGCCAGCGAGCCGCAGCACGCGGGCCAGCCGGCTAACGCCTCTGCGTGGTGGAAGTGGACCGCCCCGAGCAGCGGCCCCTACGTGATCGACGCGTGCGAGCCCGGAGCGTGGTCGGACTTCTACTCGCGCCAGATCGCCGTGTACACGCAGGGCGGGAGCGGGCTCGCCGGTCTGGCCACCCTGGCGGAGGACCGGCTGTCATGGGACTGCGGCAGGGACCAGCGAACCGGGGTGGTGAGGATCACCGCCGTCATGAACCAGACGTACTACATCGCCGTCGAGGGCCGGGGCTTCACCACGGGTGTCAACACCTTCGTCAACGTGAGGCCGCAGGTGGCGCCGCCCAACGATAACTTCGCCAACGCGGCGACGTTGACCGGCCCGAGCGCATTCGCGACCGCCGACACGCGCGACGCGACCGGAGAGGCGAGCGAGCCGCGGCATGTGTCGAACGGCCCGGCGGCGCACTCGGTGTGGTGGAAGCTGACCGTGCCCACTACCGATGACTATCTCTTCACCTTGGGGGCCGACTTCCGAGCCGGGTGGAACCTCTACCGGCAGAACGGGAGCGGGTTCGCGGGGCTCGAAGAGCTGCTCCCGGGCAGCGCCAACCGCTTCAGGAACCCCGATGGGACACGCACCCACGGGCGCGACCACTACATCCGCCTGAGCGCCGGCACGACGTACTACGTCGCGATTGACGGCGCCGGAGACGGTGACGAGGACGATCCGACGCCGGGCGGCGGCGGACACGTCTCACTCGAGCTCTCGCTGGTCGACGCGCCGGTGAACGACGACTTCGCCGACGCCACGCTGCTGGAGGGGGTGGCGGACTCGGCGCGATTCCTCACGCGCGGCGGGTCGGTCGAGGCTGGCGAGCCGAATGCCGGGGCCCGCTTGCGCACCGTCTGGTACCGCTGGACGGCTCCCTCGGCCGGCGACTACCTCGTCGACATTTGCGTTCCGAACCCGAGCGACCCGGGCAACCTGGACAACGCGGCGGACTTGGGTGTCTACGAGCAGAACGGGGCCGGCTTCGCCGGGCTCGCCGCCGTGCCCCCCAAGGAGCAGCAGGACTGCCGTGGCGACTTCGAGTCGGCGCCGGACCGACACCCGTTTACAGCGGTCACCGGTAAGACGTACTTCTTCGTCGTCGACGGGCGCGACATGATCGTGGACTCCGGCCTTCAAATTCGAAAGCTGAACCGTCCCGTCAACGACAACTTCGCTGCCGTGCGGACGCTCACTGGTGGCACGGACTCGGACACCGGCACCAACATCGACGCCTCGCACGAACCTAACGAGCCGACGCTGGGTGGCGACGGCCCCGGATCGGTCTGGTGGAAGTGGAGCGCGCCCGCGGTCGGACGCTACGTGATCGAGACCTGCGGCAGCGACTTCACCACGATGCTCCGCAGCTACACCGACGGCAATCCCAACCCGACCGTCGCGCAGCTCGATCAGTTCAACGTCCCCGTCTTCTTGAGCCCCGGGTGCGACGGGGGCAGCCGGCTGATCATCGACAACCAAACCGTCGGGCGGACCTACTACCTCGCCGTCGACGGCCTCGAGTTCCCCGATGCGGGGAGCGTCGAGATCAGTGTGCGCCCGTCTGCCCCGCCGGCGAACGACAACCTGGCGGGCGCCGCGCAACTGGTGGGGATGGGCGCGCAGGGAAGTGCTTCGACGGTCGAAGCGACGGTCGAGGACGGCGAGCCAGTGCACCACCCCAACCGAGCGTCCAACCGGACCGTGTGGTGGAAGTGGACCGCCCCGTCGACCGCGAATGTCGTGATCGACGCGTGCGAGAGCACCTACGACACGGTGATGGCCGTCTATACCGGGGGGCCGGGTGTCGCCGACCTGACGCCGGTCGGCTCGAACCACAACGGCGAAGAGTGCTCCCAGGGCAGCCGGCTCACGCTCGCGGCGACCGCCGGCACGCAGTACTTGATCGCGATCGGCAGCGCGAGCGAAAACTCCGGCACGGTCGGCACGGCGTCGCTCGCGATCGTCGACGCGCTGGCTCCGGCGAACGACAACTTCGCCAACGCGGCAACGGTGCCCGCGTCCGGCGGCAGCTTCGGCGGCGACAACCTCTTTGCGACGAGCGAACCCGCGGAGGGGACCTTTGAACTGTCGGGCGAGAACACGGTCTGGTGGAAATGGACACCGACCACGACCGGGGCGTGGTCGCTCGTCACCTGCTCGCCGGGCAACGCCTTCGAGATCGAGCCGGAGGCGTTCCGGCAGACCGGTGTGGGGTTCGACGGCCTCGTCCGCGTCGCCGCAGACGAGACGCAGTGCGCCGGTGGCGGACGGGCCGACTTCGTCGCGGTCGCCGGCAAGACCTACTACTTCCGGGTGTCCGGCTCCAACGAGGGCGACTTCGAGCTCGCGCTGCGCCGCGTCGAGCGGCCCGCCAACGATGAATTCGCCGACGCGGAGTTGCTCACGGGGCAGGCCGACTTCGCGGCCGGCTCGAACCTCGACGCGACGCGGCAGACCGGCGAGCCCTCGCACGGCGACGTCGACGAGAACGGCGACACGAACACCGACGGGCGTTCGGTGTGGTGGCGATGGACGGTGCCGACGGGCGGCAGCGGGACCTATGGCATCTCGGTCGACTGCGGGTCGGTCATCTCGACGGTCCGTGCGTATACCGGTCCTGGGCTGACGCAGCTGACGAGCCGGGGCACGCCGTCGCGAGAGAACTGCGCGGGCGGCTCGATCGCGCGGCTGACCCTTGTGGCCACGGCGGGGCAGCTCTACTTCATCGCGGTCGACAGCAGCGACCCGGGCCGGGACGGGTTCGGACTCACGCTCCAGCTCGCGGGCGCCGGCGGGGATGTGACGCCGCCCGAGACGAAGATCGACACCGGGCCGGCGGCCGGCGCGCAGCTGGCCGTACGCACTGCGAAGTTCACCTACTCCTCGAACGAGCCGGGGTCAACGTTCCAGTGCCGGCTCGTCGGGCGTCCGGCCGGCTTCGCGGCCTGCAACAGCGGCACGATCACCTACTCGAACCTTCCCGATGGCAGCTACCGCTTCGAGGTGCGCGCCTCGGACGCAACCGGCAACCAAGACCCGAGCGCCGCGACGAGGACCTTCACCGTCGCGGTCGGCGGCCCACCGCCGCCGCCTGACGGTGATGACGATGGTGTGCCGGACTCCTCGGATGCGTGCCCGACCGTGTCGGATGCTGCTGCGCCGCGGAACCCGCGGACGGGCTGTCCGGCTGATGTGGTGCCGACGGATTCCGATGGCGACGGCGTGCCGAACGGCTCGGACGCGTGTCCGAGCGTGTCGGATGCGGCGGCGCCGCGGAATCCGCGGACGGGCTGCCCGGCCGACCCCGTCACTCCCGGGGATGATGGGACTGATGGGGACGACGTCCTGACCGGGGACGGGCTCCCGAACCTGATCTGCGGCCTCGGGGGCGACGACGAGATCAGCGGCCTGGGCGGCAACGACACGCTCTACGGCGACGCGTGCGGCGCGAACGCCGGCGGCGCGTCGGTTTCGCAGGTCGGCAAGGACGGCAACGACCGGCTGCTCGGCGGGGATGGCAACGACAAGCTCTTCGGCGCGGGCGGCAAGGACAAGCTGTTGGGCGGGAAGGGCAACGACAAGCTCAAGGGCGACGCCGGCAACGACACGCTCAAGGGCGACGCGGGCAAGGACACGCTCGACGGCGGGAAGGGCAACGACAAGCTCACCGGCGGCGGCGGGAAGAACAAATACAAGGGCGGCCCCGGCAACGACACGCTCAAGGCGAAGAACAAGAAGAAGGAAACCGTCAACTGCGGCCCCGGCAAGAAGGACAAGGCGGTCGTCGACAAGACCGACAAGACCAAGGGCTGCGAGACCGTCAAGCGCGCCAAGCAGTAGAAGAGTTGGCCATGCCTAGTGGCCTGAAGTACGTCGACCCCACCCGTCCCCGCGGCCTGTTCAGCCGCGCGTATGCCGCTTTCTCGGCTACCCGGCTGGGGAGGTTCTTCTCAGCGAAGGTCGCCTGGAAGGTCGACCCGTATCTGTTGCGCTCGACCCGCGGCCGGCTCGGCACGGGCCTCGTCCTGCCCACGGCGCTGCTCGAGACGCGAGGCGCGAAGACCGGCGCGCTCCGGCGCAACGCCGTGATCTATTTCCACGACGGCGACCGGGTGACGATCATCGCCTCGAAGGCCGGCGCGGCACACCACCCGGCCTGGTTTCACAACCTTCGGACCCACCCCGATGTGACCTTCGGTGGCATCCCCATGTGCGCGTCCGTCGTCGAGGACCAGGCCGAGCGCGAGAGGCTCTGGGGGCTCGCCGACCGCGTCTTCGCGCCCTACGCCACCTACCGCCGAGACGCGGCCAAAGCCAACCGCACGATCCCGATCATCCAGCTGACCTCCAGCCGGCCTACCCCTTAGCCCGCTTCACCTTCTCGCAGCCCTTGACCTTGTCTTTCTTGTCCACGGTCGCGCGGTCCTTCTTGCCCGGCCCACAGTTGACGGTCTCCTTCTTCTTGTTCTTCGCCTTGATCCTGTCGTTGCCAGGACCGGCCTTGTACTTGTTCGCCGACGGGCCGCCAGTCAACCGGTCGTTGCCGGCGCCGCCGTTCAGCGTGTCCTTGCCGGCTTCGCCCTTCAGCTTGTCGTTGCCGGCGCCTCCGAAGAGCTTGTCGTTCCCCTTCCCGCCGGTCAGGGAGTCGTTGCCGCCCGCGCCGTAGAGCTTGTCGTTGCCGTCGTCCCCGAAGAGCTTGTCCTTGCCGTCCTCGACGACCTGAGACACAGATGCCCGGCCCGTTTTCTCGCCGCACGCATCGCCGTAGAGCGTGTCGTTCCCGCCCAAGCCGCTGATCGTGTCGTTGCCCGCCAGGCCGCAGATCAGGTTCGGAAGCTCATCCCCGGTCAGGACGTCGTCCCCGTCAGTCGGACCGTCCCCCGGCCCGACCGGGTCGGCCGGGCACCCCGTACGCGGGTTCCGCGGCTTCGCCGCGTCAGATTTGTTGGGACACGCGTCCGAGGAATCGGGAAGGCCGTCGCCGTCCGAATCGGTCGGCACCGCGTCGGCCGGACAGCCCGTCCGCGGGTTCCGCGGCGCCGCCGCATCCGACACGGTCGGGCACGCGTCCGAGGAGTTCGGCACGCCGTCGCCGTCGGAATCCGTCGGCACCGCGTCGGCCGGGCAGCCCGTCCGCGGGTTCCGCGGCGCCGCCGCATCCGACACGGTCGGGCACGCGTCCGAGGAGTCAGGCACACCGTCGCCGTCAGCGTCGGGCAGCGGCGGTGCGCCGTCGAGCTGAAGCGTCAGGCCGAACGCCTCCCGCCCGGCGCTATCGACCGCGATGAAGTATTTCTGTCCCTGCGCCGCCGCAAGGCTCACCCCGTGGAAGTTCCCGTGCCCGCAGTTCTTCTCCGTCTGGGTCCCGGCGTCCGTCAGCTGCGTGAGCGAGGCGCCCGTGTACGCGCGGACGGCGGAGCGAACCGTCGAGCAGTCGACCGAGACCTCGTAGGTGCCGGCCGTCGGCGCCGTCCACTGCCACCAGACCGACCGTTCCAGTGCGTTGCCATGCTCCGGCTCGCCGCCCTGCTGCGTGGCGTCGACATTGTTGCCGGCGCCGAAGTCGCTCTGCCCCACGAGCGCCTCGGCGTCGGCGAAGTCGTCGTTGGCGGGCCGGTCGAGCGACCGCAGGGTCATCTCGATAGTGCCCTCGACGCCGCTCGTCGCGGCCCGGAAGTAGTAGGTCCTGGCGGCGACGGCCACGAAGTCCGCCCGTTCACCGGTGGGGCCTACACACTCGTCTACCTCGGCGCCCAGGCGGACGAGGCCCGCCAGGCCGGCGCCATTCGGCCGGAACACCTCGGCGTCTGGAGAGATCGAGCCGCCGCCGCAGGTCTCGAGCACCCACCTGCCGGTCGTGGTCGGCGTCCACTTCCACCAGACCGTGTTGTCGCCTTCCAGCGCGCCGGACGTCTCCTGCGGCGCTTCCTCGGTCGCGAAGAAGTTGTTCCCGGACAGTGCGCCGCCCGCAGCGGGGACCACCGTAGCGTCGGCGAAGTCGTCGTTCGGCGGCGCGCCGGGAGCGACTATGCGCAGCCTCACCGTGCCCGCCCGGCTCGAATCGCCGGAGCTACTGCCAATCGCGATGAGGTACTCCGTGCCTGCTGTCGCGGCAAGGGGCACACGGCTTCCCTGGCCGCAGCCCGTGCCGTCCTTGTTCGACGCGACCTGCGTCAGCTCGGCGAACGTTCCTCCGCCGCTCGCGGTGTAGATGCCCATCACGGTGTCGAAACGGGTGGCGCACCCATCGATGAGGACATCCTGGGTCGACGGGGCCGTCCACTTCCACCACACGGTCCGGGCCTGCAGGGCTGTGGTCGCGACATGCCTCGGCTCGTCCTCCTGCACCGTGGCCTCGATGGTCGAAACAGAACCCTCGGCGCCCAGGCCTACGAGCTGCGCGGCGTTCGCCAGGTCGTCGTTGGCCGGCGGCGCGAACGGGCGCACCGAAATCTCGACGTCACCGAACGAGGTGAACGACAGGCCATCGACGGCGATGTAGTAGGTCCGCCCCGCCGTGCCGTTGTCGAGGATCCAGCGGCTCCCGGACCCGCAGTCGGGGCTGGCGATGACGGGGGTGTTGACGCTGACGAGCTGGTTTACCGCCGGGTTCGGGTTGTCCGACCTGTAGGGGCGCAGCTCCGTGTCGAAGTTGCTGCCGCAGGTGTCGATCACGTAGCGCGCCACTGCGGGGGCGGTCCACTTCCACCAGACCGAGCCGGGGCCGTTGGTGTTGTCGGTCGGCTCCATCGGCTGGTGGGTGGCGTCAGTACTCGTGCCGGTGTCCGAGTCGGTGGCCCCGGTGAGCGTCCGCGCGTCGGCGAGGTTGTCGTTGACGGGTTGGCTGAGGATGCGGAACCGGGCCTCGAGGTCCACGTAGTCGGCGTTGTTCGTGGTGCTCTGGACCTGGATGTAGTACGTCTTTCCGGCGGCGGCCGCGAACGGGTACCGCATGCCCCCGCCTCCGAAGTCGTCGCCCCTGCAGTCGCGATCGTCAGCGGGCGGCGCGACGGCGAGCCCGGCGAAGCCCGAGCCGTTCTGCTCGAAGACGTCGAAGTCGACCTCTACGTCGAAGCCATCCTCGTCCTCGAAGCCGCACGCGTCGAGGACGGCTCTGGCCGCGGACGGTGCGGTCCACTTGAACCAGACGCTGCGACCCGTCGCGGCCGTGCCCGGCTCGCTGGCCTCGACGGACGCTCCGCGCGTGGTGAAGGGCGCCGAGTCCTCCGTGCCCGTGAACGGCTCGGCGTCCGCGAAGTCGTCGTTCGCCGGCACCGGGATCGGCGTCACCTCCACCGTGATGTTGCCGCCGGGAGCCTCGCGGTCGTTGCCGGGGTCTCCGTTGCCGTCGACCGCCAGGTAGTACGTGGTGCCGGCCTCGAGCCTCACGTAGTAGTCCTCCGCGTGGTCCCTACTCCCAACGGACGCGTACAGCGATTCACGCTCGAGGAGGTTGAGGCCCGCCAGCCCGCTGCCTGTCTGTTCGTAGAACGCGAAGCCGGCCGGATGGTCGGCGGACACCCGGATATGGACGTCCACGGTCGCCGGCATCGCGAGCCGCCACCACACCGAGCGCGTCACGTTCGGGTCGGCTTGGAACACGTGCTCCGGCTCGTTGAGCTCGGCCGTGGCGTCGCGGTTGTCGACGGTGTCGAACGCGTTCGGAGTCGTGAACGCTTCCGCGTCAGCGAAGTCGTCGTTCGGCGGCGCAACCTGCGGACGGACGTTCACGAATGCGTTCTGGCCGATCGCCAGGCGGCCGTCGACGGCGATGTAGTAGGTCGTGCCCGCCACGGCGGCGATCGGCACGACGCCGTTGCGCGAGCTGTCGCCACAAACCGCCGACAGTCGATCCTCGTCCACAAGCGCGAGGCCTCCAAGGCCGCTCCCCGCCTGCGTGTAGATCGCCACGCGCGTCGAATAGAAGGCCGCCCACGCGCCGGGCTGGCACGCGTCGATCACGTAATTGCCACTGTTGGGCGCGACCCACTTCCACCAGACGGAGGCGTGTGCCGGCTGGCCCGCGTGCTGCGGCTCGTTGGTTTCCGCGGTAGCGCTGGCGGTCGGCGATCCGTCCGAGTCGACGGGGCCGGTCAGCGTGCGGGCTTGGGCGAAGTTGTCGTTCGTCGGTGGATCGGCCTTCGTGATCTCGAGGTCGACCGTGCCGGTCTCGCCGCCGACGCCATCGATCGCGAACAGGAGCTGCGTCCCACCGGCCCAGAACCAGCTCAGCCGCTCCTGACGGTCACACGTGTCGTTGTTGAAACGCGAGGAGTCGGTGGGCGTCCCGTCATCGCGGTACATCGCGAATGCGACGTCGAACGTCGAGTCGCAGGTGTCGAAGGTGTAGGTGCCCGTGCTCGGGACTGTCCACTTCCACCACACGGAGGCGATCGGCTCCACGGCGGTGGACGGGTCGCCCGTGAAGTAGTGCCCCTGCTCGCCGGCCTCGGCGGTGGCCTGGACGTTCGTGCCCGTCGCCGAGACGGGGAGGCTGCTCGGGAGAACAGTGGCGTTCGCCTGGTTGTCGTTGCTCGGCGGAGCGCCGACCGCGGTCGCCGGAAGAATCAGACCGAGGAGGCAGGCGGCCACCAGAACGGGACGGGCCAGGACACCCACCCCTCAATCAGACGCGATGAGTGCCGAACGCGCCATCGGATATCCGTCCATTGGCCCCGGTGTTCCAACGTTCCTCCAACCTCGCTGAAACACCCTCGTTGATAATCGTCGTGACCCTGCAACAAGATCGAACTAGGAGGGCACGATGGCGCGACAGATCAACTGCGAGTGCGGTCAGGTCATCACCGGAGAGACCGACGACGAGCTCGTCCAAAAGGCCGACCAGCACGTGAACGAGAACCATCCGGACCTGGTTGGGAAGCTCTCGCGCGAAGACTTCCTGGGGATGGCCGAGGAGGAGTAGCCGGCTACCGCCTCACCAGGTCCTGGTAGAGCTCCCGCACCGACGCGCTCGGCGTAGTGCCGAGCTCGTCGCGAAGCAGGCCGCGGAGGCGCTCGTGCACGCGGACAGCCTCCGCCACGTTCTCCTGAGCCGCGAGCGAACGCATGAGATGCAGATAGCCGGACTCGCGGAACGGTGCGATCTCAACGAGCGTACGCGCCGCCCGCTCGGTCGCCGCCAGCTCGGTGCCGCCGATGCCGAGTCCTACGCTGGCGACGCATTCAAGCGCGCGGATACGGACCTCCTCGAGCTGGCGCCGGACCTCGTCGATCCAAGCCGCCTCCCGCCCGGGGAGGAAGCCGCGCGTCGTCGTGTGAAGGGCGGCGCGCGCCGGCGCCCAGGCGCGGGTCCACTCACCTGCGGCAACCGCCGACTCCGCCTCGTGGAGCCTCTCGGACGCAGCCTCGATGTCGACGTACGCGCCGGGCGGGAGTTCCACCCGCGGCTCGTCGCGCCCGACGAGCACATCGGGTCCGAGCACCCGACGCAGCTTCGACAGCAGCGACTTCAGCGAAGACTCAGCCACAGGCGCCCCGGTCTCCGGCCAGATCGCGTCGGCAAGCTGGGAGCGAGTCGCGGGTGAATGGCGGCGCGTGACCAGGTACGCGAAGAGCATCCGGCCCTGGCGACTCGGGAGCTCGTCTTCGATCCGTCGGCCGTCGAGGACGACGACGAGGCGCCCACAGAGCTGTACGCGGGTCGATGCCGAGGGATCCAACCTTCCTCCAACCTAGTTTCAACGCGCCTAGTTGACAATTGCGGGGAACATCGAGGACCGATGAACTCTCGCCCCCACTCCCACCGCACCTGCATCGCCGTAGCGACCTGTCTATGCGCCGTCGCCGTGATGGTCGGAGCCGCGCCGGCGGAGGCGGCGTTCCCCGGGGCGAATGGGAAGGTCGCCTACTACAACCCGAAGTCGGGCGACGATCACATCTACACCGTCGATCCCGACACCGGGACCTCCACGCAGCTTCCGATCAAGGGCGTGGATCCGCAGTGGAGCCCGGACGGAGCGAAACTGCTCTACAACCGCGGCACCCAGATCTGGATCGCGAACGCCGACGGCACGGGAGAACGCGCACTCGCCTCCATAGCGGCGACGACGGGCGGATTCGGTAACCGGGTTGCTGCGTGGTCTCCAGACGGGCGTCAGGTGGTGTTCACCCGCAACACGGGCACCCGAGCGCGGATGGGACACAACGGGGATGCGATCTTCGACCTGTTCGTGATCAACGCGGACGGGACCGGCGAGCGTCGCCTGACCGCGGATGACAACCGCAACGAATACTTCCCGTCCTGGTCTCCGAAGGGAGACAAGATCGCCTTCACCACCGACTATTGGACGAGTACGGCAGCGGACTCCTGGCACCAGGAGATCGGCACGATCGGGGCGGACGGGCAGGGGCTTCAGAGCGTCAACCACGGTGGGAACGCAAATACGACCGGAGACGCCTATCAGCGCCCGGACTGGTCGCCGGACGGCACCGCCCTCGTCTTCGATTGCTCGGTCTACTACGGCGCCGGCAAACACCAGAGCATCTGCCGCCAGGACGGCCTCGGCGCGCCGCGCGTCATCGTCTCCTCGCAGGGCGCCCTCGACCCGGTCTTCTCGCCCGATGGCCAGAAGGTCGCGTATGTCGAAAGCTTTCCCAACTACCGCGTCTATACGGCTCCCGCCGCGGGCGGAGCCGGCACCGTCCTGACGCCCGCCCCGTTCGCCCTGGGCCCCTCATGGCGGCCGAAGTCCACTCCGATCATCTTCATCCACGGGTTCCTGGGGTCGAAGATTCGCTGCGGGGGCGACGAGGCGTGGCCGAACCTCCCGGCCCAGCCTCATTTCGCGGCGATGTCCCTCGCCGCCGATGGCGTCTCCAGTCCCTGCACCGTGCCGGAGGGCGAGGCGGGGATCGTCCAGGCGGTTGCGGGGGCGCACATCTACGACCACACGGTCGACTTCCTCAAGCGGGCGGCACCGGGCTACCAGATCTTCTCGTGGGACTGGCGCAAGAGTCCCGAGCAGGCCATCGCGGACCTCGACAAGCTGATCGACACGGCGCGTGGAGGACCGAACGGCAAAGTCGTCCTGATGGCGCACTCGATGGGCGGTCTCGTGACCCGCTGGTACATCGACGACGCGCAGCGGGCGAAGAAGGTGGAGCGCGCGGTCACGATCGGGACGCCCTACTGGGGCTCGCCGAAGGCGCTCTTCCCGCTGGCCGCGGGGATCGAGACGCCCGGGGCGAGCATGCTCGACAACATCATCGTGAACAGCCTGCTGCAGGGCTTCGCGCGCAACCTCCAGGGCGCGTACTTCCTCTGGCCGTCGGAGCGCTACGGGCCGTGGCTGGATGTGGCCGGGATCGGCCCGGGCCCCCTGTCACAGGCTGGAGTGTTGGCGTTCGTGCACAGCGTGCTCGACGGCAATCGCACGCTGCTCGCCAATGCCTACGCGGCCCACGCGCAGCACCTCGACCAGCTGCGGTTGAACGGCGTCGACTACCAGATCGTCGTGGGCACCGGGCTGAACACGATCGGGGGCGTGTCCATCACGCCGCTCCTCGACGGGACCGGGATCTATGCACTCAACTGGACGAACGGCGACGGCACGGTGCCTCTCGATTCGGCGCGGCTCGGCACCAGCGTCGCCGCCGATCGCCTGCACTTCGTCTGCGGCGTCGGGCACGTCGACCTGCCGGGCGACCCGACCGTCACCAAGGGGATCGAGGACTTTCTGCTGAAGGGAAAGCCGATCGCGGACCTGAACAACAACTGCCTCGCCTCGGGCTTCCAGTTCCAGGAGGTCAATCCGATCGCGCTGGGGTCCTCCAGTGCCCGGGTGACCGCCGGCGGGTCGGGAGAGCTCACCCTCGATCAGGCGCAAGAGCGGCAGTTGATCGAGCGCCTCGACCTGGGCGTCCAAGACCTGTTCGCCACCGACGCGGACCGGCCGGTGCGGCTGAAGCTGAAGGGAAAGCAGCTTGCGTTCGTCGTCACGCCTCTCGAGAACGGCAAAGAGGGGAAGCCTCGCTACTTCGGGCCCGTGTCGGGCGATCTCGTCATCGATGCCGCAGCCAAGGCCAAGCTAACCGCAAACGGCAAGCGCCTCCGGCCGCGCAAGCGCCCTGATCGAAGGCCGCCGCGCACGCGCGTCGAGGTGACGGAACAGGGCAGCCGCGCGGTCCTGCGGTTCCGCGCGAAGGATGCCTCGGGCGTCGCCGTGACCTACGCGAAGGTCGGCAAGGGCAAGGCGCGAAGGGTCAAGCGCAAGCTTCGCGTGAAGAAGAGCAGCCTCGGCAAGGTGCGCTTCCAGAGCATCGACGTCTTCGGCAACGTGGAGCGAGAGCGGCGGCCTAAGGGTCGAGCGCCGAGCTAGGGCGTGGCTTCACGCTGTCGGTCAGACAGCGAGGTACAACCTGTAGTACCGGGTGACCGTCCGGGCGTTCGGGCGGGCGATTCGAACGCTCATCCGGTACCGGCCAGGGTTCAGGCGCAGCGCCTGCCCGCGGGAGGTCAGCAGCACGCCCCTTCGAGAAAGCGATCGGGCGTGGCGCTTGACGTCGTCGCGACGCGTGATCCTGGCGGAGACGAAGCGGGAGCGCTGCCGCGTCACCGCGACGCGACAGGTCCCCTTGAGCTTGGAGCAGAGCACCCGGATCTTCCTGCTCCTGACAGCTCCGGAGACGACCGTGCCGTCTTGCCCGGCAGGCCCTGGCGCGCCGGTCGCCCCGGTCGGGCCGGTGGCGCCTCTGGTTCCGGCAGCACCGTTAGACCCGGTGGCGCCGTCAGCGCCTGTGGCGCCTGTGGCGCCTGTGGCGCCTGTGGTTCCGGACGGACCCGTGGCGCCGGTTGTCCCGGAGGCACCCGTAGCGCCGGTGATGCCGGTCGTCCCAGAGGGACCGGTAGCGCCGGTCGCGCCTGTGGTCCCAGAGGGACCGGTGGTGCCAGTAGTCCCGGCAGGACCCGTAGCGCCGGTGGCCCCGGTAGCCCCGGCGGGACCCGTAGCGCCTGTCGCCCCGTCGGCCCCGTCCGCGCCGTTGGTCCCGTTGGTTCCGTTCGTCCCATTGGTGCCATTGGTTCCGTTGGTCCCTCCGCCGGCGAGTGGCCCGCCGCTTCCGGTGAGGGTCGCCGCCGCGGGGCTGTTCGGGTCGTTGCTGATGATCGACAGCGTCCCGGTTCGCGTCCCGGCTCCCTGGGGGGTGAAGCGCACACCGATCCGACAGAATTCGTCCGGTTGAAGCACGACCTGCGCGGAGCATGTGTTCGAGCTGATCAGGAACTCGTCGGGGTTCGAGTTCTCGATCCCGCTGACGATGAGGCCGAGGTTCTCCGACGGGTTTTCGGGGTCCGTTTCGAATGTGTGACCCCCGCCGGTGTTCGTGATGGTGAGGAACTGGGTCGGCCCGATGGTGCCCGTGGGCTGCGGGGACTCCGCCGAGGCGAACGTCATGCCGGTGGGGGACAACGTCGCCTCCGGCGCCTCGATCACCACGAGCTCGGCCTCGCACTCGCTGGTCGACGGCTCCAGGTCCGCGCTACCCCCGTAGGTTGCAATCACCCGATAGCTCCCGACCGCCGGTGGCGTCACGAAGTGCGGGTCACTGAACCCTTGGTCGGGGAACTCGGTCCACGTCTCCACCGGCTCGCCGGCGCATGTGGCGTCGTCGGGTCCGTAGACGCTGATCGAAATCTCGCCCTGCGGCAAGGAGCCTCCGCCATTTTCGATCAGAGCGAGTGGCGCGGCGCTGTCGCCGAGGTAAATGACGGGGACGGACCAGCGCGACACCTCAAGATATGTCTCGGCCCTTGCGGACGTGACGGGGTGGTCCCCGCACGTCGTCTTCGAGGGAGCGAGGTCCTGGTTCCCGCTGTAGCTGACGACGAGCTCGAACTCTCCCTCGCTGCCCGGAACGAGCGTCGAGAAGAACCATCCCTCGTCGTCGGCGCTCAACGAGTGCGTGTTCGTATCAGCCGGAGTGCCGCTGCACGTCGGGTCACCCGGGCCGTACAGCTCGAGCGTCCAATCCCCCGACAAGCTGGGGTGGCCATCGCCGAGTCCGAGCCCGGCTTGTACAGAAAGACCCGACTCAGGGAGGGAACTCGTCTCATTGTCATAGCTCGCCAGAATCCTCGTCGGCGCTCTCTGGACAGCCACCGTGTGCTCGCCGCATGCCGTGGCCTCGGTGGGGTAGTCGAAGTCCCCGCTGTAGCTCGCGATCACTTCGTAATCGCCTGCCCGATACATGTTCTCCCCGATCCAGGCCGTGAACCCGGGATCGGTCCGAAAGAGTGCCCCGTCCAGCCCCGACCCAGTGGAGCCGGCCACTCTGTCGGCTAGCGGCGTGGTGCAGGTCGGGTCGTCCGGGCCGTAGAGGATGAAGGTCACGCTGCCGGCCCGGTTCGAGTTGTCATCACTCGGGTCCGTCGCGTCAACCGTCGCGTCGACGAAGAACTCCGCTCCGCCGTCGACCGATGCGGGCGCGGAGACCGTCAGCTGCGCCTGAGCGGCCGAGGCCACTCCCAGCGGGACGCCGAGAGCAAGGCACGCAACGAGGACGATCCGCGAACAACCGAGCATGTGGGACTCCGATCTGTCAAATCAGAACGAGAGATCCCCCGCCAGAGAACCGGTCGCCGCTGAGACGTTGCCGGACGCGCCAACCGCGCCCGTACACCGCCTATCGACCATCGGGTGACGGACTTGAATGCAATTGCTATCCAGGGTCAATGCTTCCCTGGTGCGATCGGGGCGCCTGGGTCGCGGTCGGAGGCCCGGAGCTCGAAGGCTCCCGCGTTCAGGCCTCGGTACGCCTTGTCCTCGACCCAGTGAACCCAAGCTTGCCGGGCCGCGACGTCGCTACCAGCCGCTCGGAGCTGGGTATAAGCCGTGAGCTCCGTCGACGTGCCGATCGCAGCGTCCAGGCGGTCGCTCAACCTGTCCTGCTCCAGGAGCGCTGCATCCAGCCGCTCGACCGCGCTGTCGCGCTCTTGATCGACAGCAAGCGCGCAGGGAAACCGCATCGGAGTATCGCCACAACCAGCGTCGTCGCCACCCACGGTAACGACAAGCTCTCCATCTCCAAGCTCGATCCGCACCTGCACATAGGCATCGGCGAGGTCGCGGGTAACTACCTCCCGCGCGGCCTCGGACACGGCTAGGCGAATCTTCTCGAGGCACTCGCCATCTGCGCCGCAGTCACGCGCCGTATCCAGCACCTCGCTGCGGATTGCGCGCAAACTCCGAGCGACCGCTGGGTAGCGCGAACGAGACCGAAGGGTCAGAGCAGGAACGTTGAGCACAAACGACTCGGTTCTCCCGGCTCTAGTGGCAGCGCACACGGACAGGAGCAGAGAAGAAGCCCGCAGCGTCTGGGTATGGGACCGAGTCTAGACGGCGGCTACTCGAGCGGCGTGACGATCGCCGAGAAGCGGCAGCTGTCGGTAGACGCGCCGGCTGAGGTCTGGGCTTTGATCCAGGCCTGAATCGCGACCGACGAGGCGGATTGCAGAAGGGCCGAGGTCCAGACGCGCTTCACATTGCCGCCGGAGGCGGCAGCGGCGTCCCCGACGACCTTGGGGTTCGCGAGCGTCGGGGCGGCGCTCTCCTCGCCGGAGTCGATAAGGGAGACGGGGGGACCGGTGCTCGAGGTCGCGATGAAAGTGCTGTCGGCGGTCAGCGCCGGGCCAGTCGCGACGAGGGCGGCGTCGACGACGCCGCCGTTGATTCGGCACCGCGTGTGCAGAGTGAACGGCCCAGCCTGCCCGAGCGGCACGTACTCCTGCGACGCGGACGCCACCGGTTCGGCCGCGAGCAGCTTCGCGCCGGGGCCGGGCGGCCCCGGCGCTCCCGTCGCGCCCTTGGTCCCCGGCGGTCCCGGCTCGCCCTTCAGCTGATCCTTCGTCTTTTCCGCGAGCTTCGGCGGCGTGACCGCGCCCTTCTTGAGCTGCTTCTTGCCGACGCTGTTCTTAGGAAGTTTGATCGCAGCGTAGGCACCGCCGCCAAGGGCCACGGTCAGGGCGATCAGGGCCACGACCATGGCGGGTGACGGACGTCGCATGAGACGACCCTATTCGAAGGCCTGTTCGCGCATAAGGGTCTCGATCTCGCGGGTCATCCGCGCTTCCAGGTGCTTGATCGGCGCCAGCGAGACCTCCGCCGCCCCCGTTCGGCGCTCGCCGTCGTACTCGAACGGATCATCGAGGTCCCTGATCAGCAGGATCATGTAGGCCAGCAGGAAGGTGATCGTCCCGAGCAGGAAGAGCTCCGCCCCCAGCGGCGCGATGTCCGCCACGAGTAGGGAGAGGACGAGCAACACGGAGGTGAGCTCGGCAATCACGTATCCCGCCCCGACGAAGGATGTTTCGCGAATCCTGTCGATGCGGATCACGAGTAGCCGCAGGGTGCTCTGCTCCTGCTTGAGGCGGACGATGAAGTTCGGCTGGGTGAGCGGCTGGAACTCCAGGAAGTAGCCGTTGAGTTCCTCGATCAGCTTCAGCACCTCTTGGACGCCCGCCTTGCCATGCAGCCACGAGCTCAGGGCTTTCGTGAGGGCGTCGAGATGCTCGAGGCACCGGCGGGCGGCGTCGGGGCGCTGGTCGCGGTAGAGGATCTGGCACTCGTCGGCGATGGTCTCGATCCGCCCGGCTAGCTCGCCGGGCAGCTTCTCGCTCTCCTTGAAGTCGGCCAGGGTGCCGGCGAGCAAGAAGCCGAGCAGGAAGACGTTCGCGGCGAGGAGACCGGAGTAGAGGGGGTTGAGCTCGATCGTGTCCCCACCCAGCAGGTCGACGGCGAACTTTGCTGTGAGCGCAGCGACGACCACCGGGGCCACCCGACGCGCCAGCCCCCAGTTCCTGGCGTGTCGTGCGCTCATGCGCAGAGACCGTAATCGACCCCGAGGTGAGGCCCACGCCGTTTCCTCGGCTAGCGCTCGCCGTCCGCGATCGTGAACTTGAAGGTCGTGGGCTTCGCCGCTGCGCCGTCATAGGCCTTCACAGTGATCGTTCCGCCCTTCAGCCGGCCGTCCTTGGTCTTGTCCCGATCCCAGAAGGCGCCGACCCCATAGCGATCGGCCCAGATGATCGAGCCGCTCGTCGCCGTCCAGTCCAACAGGACCAGATCACCGTCAGCGTCGCGCGGCGGCTTCTTGATCGCGATATACGTGCGCACGTCCCCGGTGTCCGGGTCCGTCTCACTACTCAAGGAGTATTTGATCGGGCGCGGGAAGCGCGGCGGCCTGTTCGCACAGGCCTTGCCGCGGCGCTTGTACGCCCTCGACACGGCTCTCTCGGCGCGCCGCTGCCGCTTCTCTGCCCTGCGTGTCGCCGCCTCCGTCTTCGCCTGACGCGTCGCGCGCCGCGCCAAGGTGAGCTTGGTGTTCGCGCTGCCGACGGCCTCGCTCGCCGTGAGGCAGACCTTACGGACGGTTCCGGCGGAGGCTGGACCAGTCACCAGGAGCAGAAGCCCGACGGCGAGCAGGGCGGGAGTGAGCCGGAGCATTGAGGTCCTTTCGAGAGCCGGGAACGAGCCGTATCCACGGTAAAGGCGCCCGCCGAATTTCGCCAGACCTGCGCCTCAGATCCGCAAGGGGCCGCCCGGCCTATCCTCCGGCTCGTGACGCGACGCCTGCCGCCCGTGATCGCAGCCGCGGCCCTGCTGGGCCTGATCAGCCCTGCGGCCGCCGGCGCTTCGCGCTTCGAGCGGATCAAGGGATTCGACGAGCCGCAAACCCCCGCTAAGTACGACCGAGTCGGGATCCTCGAGATCGGCAAGAAGAAGGCCCCGAATGTGCTCGTGCTCAACCCGGGGACCTCGGGCAGCGCGGCGTATTTCGCCCCCCTGGCCAAGACCATCACGAAGGCCGCGGCGAACTGGCAGGTCTGGACGGTGGAGCGCCGTGAGAACCTGCTCGAGGATCACTCGGTGGCGAACCAGGCGAAGTCCGGCGATGCCACGCCCAAGAGGCTCTTCGACTACTACCTCGGCTGGCTGAACGACGGGTCGGTCACCGATCACTTCGAGCCCATCCCCGACTCCGAGGTGGAGTTCGCCAAGCGCTGGGGCATGCGAACGGAGATCGGTGACCTGCGCCGAGTCGTGCGCGTGGCGAGGAAGGGCGGCCGCCGTGTGGTCATGGGTGGACACTCGCTCGGCGGCACGATCACAACCGCCTACGCGACGTGGGACTTCAACGGGGCACCCGGCGCCAAGGGCCTCGACGGGCTCGTATTCATCGACGGGGGCAGCGGAGCGCCCGGGATCAGCAGGAAGGAGGCGCGGCAGTCGCTCGACGACCTCGCGGCCGGATCGCCGTGGCTGGCGTTCGGCGGGATCGCCTCGCCTCTCGCCGGGCTCTTCAACATCGTTGCCGCTGAGCTCGTGAAGCTGGAACCCGACGCTCCTTCCCGCCTCGGAGAATGGGAGCTCCTGCCCGAGAATCTCAGAGCGCCGTTCCCGGTCACGAACGAGGCCGGCTACGGGTATGCGCTCGACACCGCCACATCGCCGGCCGAACTGAGCGCCGCCCAGGCGCACCTGGGCCGGTTCGCCCCGAGCGGCGACCCGCGCCCGTGGGACGACTCCGGCGAACTCACACCTATCGAGCGCTACGCGGACATGTTCGCCGGCACGGGCTTCAAGGGGCTCGACGGAACCGCGTGGTACCACCCGCTGCGCCTCACCCTCGACGGCCGCACGGTGGCCGGCGGCAACGCGAACCCGGCCCAGGGCGTCATGGACGTCCGCGCGATCCACGGCGACGACCTACCGAAGCGGCTGCAGATCTACGCGTTCGGTGCCTCGCTCGGCGGACAGCGGGTGCTCGATGCGGCGAAGGCACTCGCCAAGCAGTCGGGTATCCCGCGGAAGCAGGTCAAGCTCGTGAACCGCGCGAAGACCTACTCCCACAACGACCCGAATTCAGCGGCGCCGAAGAACGCCTTCGTGAAGTACCTGCTGCCGTTCCTGAGACGGGTTGCGGCGCGGTAGCGCCGGACTCCGCGGTCCTGCCGTTACCCCTTTGCGCGTTTGACGGTCTCGCAGCCCTTGGTCTTGTCGTTCTTGTCGACCGTTGCCTTGTCCTTCTTGCCCGGCCCGCAGTTGACGGTTTCCTTCTTCTTGTTCTTGGCCTTGACGGTGTCGTTCCCGGGGCCCGCCTTGTACTTGTTCTTCCCGCCGCCGCCGGTGAGCCTGTCGTTGCCGGCGCCGCCCGTGAGGGTGTCCTTGCCTGCCTCACCCTTCAGCTTGTCATTGCCGGCGCCCCCTATGAGCTTGTCGTTGCCCTTCCCACCCAGGAGGGCGTCCTTGCCGCCCGCGCCATAGAGCTTGTCGTTCCCGCCGCCCCCGAGCAGCCGGTCGTCCCCGTCCTTTCCGACCTGGGAGAACGCGCGCCCGGTCGTCTCGTCGCACTCGTCGCCGTACAGGGTGTCGTCGCCGCCCAGCCCGTTGATCTCGTCGTCACCACCCAGCCCGCAGAGCAGGTTCGGTAGCTCGTCGCCCGTCAACTCGTCATCTCCCTCAGTGGGCGAATCAGCCGGACAGCCAGTCCGCGGCGACCGGGGAGCCGCGGCATCAGATGCCGTCGGGCAGCTGTCGGTGGCGTCCGGAACGGAGTCGTTGTCGTCGTCGGGGTCGCAGACGTCGCCGCCGTCAGCCGTCCCGTCGCTGTTCGTCTGGGCCGCGTTAGCAACCGTTGGACAGTTGTCGAGCCGGTTGGCCACCCCGTCGCCGTCGCCATCACCTCCCGGATCTCCGTCGTCCGGGCCTCCGTCGCCGCCGCTGCCCGCCGGCCGGTTTCTCAGCACGACGACCTCTCCCGTGGCAGTAACCGCTGCGACGATGTCGAGCCGCCCATTGGCGTCGAAATCGCCGAGCGCGACCGATACCGCGCTGACCCCGTCGCTCATCTCCGCACTCCACCGGTCGTCCTTGAAACCGCTCGCGCCGTCGTTGAACACTGCCTGCGCGGTGGCCGGCTGGAGCGCGGAGGCCGGTGCGAAGCCAGAAACCCCGGCCGCCACGTCCGGCTTGCCATCGAGGTCGAGATCGCCGGCCGCCACGGAGCTCACATCGCCGACCACCGTGAACTCGCCGGCGGTGAAGGCGCCGTTGCCATCGCCGAGGAAGATGTAGACCACCGCCTCGTAGCTCTTGTGGCCCGTGACCAGGTCCTGGTGCCCGTCGCCGTTGTAGTCGGCCACGACGGCCTCGTCAGCGCCTACGTTATCTGTGGGGCTGTGTGCCGGTTCGGTGAAGGTGCCAGTCCCGCTCCCGAGGAGGATGTTCGCGGTCGAGTCGCTCATCGCGACGAGATCCTGATTCCCGTCCTCGTCGAAATCGCCTCTTACCAAGGCTTGCGCCGGGGTGGTGCTCATAAATTGGGGAGCGGCAAAGTCCCCCGTCCCATCGCCCAGTAGCAGTGTCACGCCGTTTGTTGGGTCGGTTTCGTCCCCACTCACGTAGTTCCCCACCGCCAGGTCGCGCTTCCCATCCTCGTTGAAGTCCCCGGCCACGAGCCGATAAGGACGGTCGCCGGCCGGCTCGGGGCCGATGGGGTCCTCCCCGGCCGCCGTGGACACGAAGTCACCCGTCCCGGTGCCCAGCAGAATCGTGACGTTGTCCGACCCGGTGTTGACCAGTGCGATGTCCGGCTTGCCGTTCCCGTCGAAGTCGTCGATCACCGGCGAGCCGGGCTGCGTCCCGGCGGGCTCCGGACTGGTCACCGGCTGGTTGAAGTCTCCGGTCCCCTTGCCGAGCAGCACCGACACGTTGCCGGAGCCAAGGTTCGCCACGACGAGATCCAACTTCCCGTCGCCGTTGAGGTCACCCACCCCGACATCTCCCGGATTCTGGCCGGCGCTCTCGGGGCTGGACGAAAACGGCACGAAATTCGGGACCTGGGCGTGGGCCGGACCCGTCAGTGCAGACGCGGACACGAGCAGCGCCGCGCAGGCGACCATCAGGACGATCACGGGACGCGGGCGGTCGACCGGTGTAGGCATGCGGGCCACCCTCGCAGCGCGGGGGGTGTCGCGCCATCAATCATCCGTCCAAGCGCGTGCCCGAGCGCGCGATTCGCTAGTCGGGGCGACTGGATTCGAACCAGCGACCGCTCGGCCCCCAGACGCAGCAGTCGGTACTAAAGCGGTACTACGTCTCCACTCTCCTAGAGGGCCAGGGCAATCCTGCGATTAGCATCCGATCGATGGAGGCGGGGAATGCGCGCGCTAGCGGGCGCGCGCCTGAGGCGCATGAGGAGCTGTCGACCGCTCAGATGGTGCTGGCGAACCGTCCGTGGCGCCTGGTGAGGGATCTGTCGAAGGTGCTGGTCGCGACCCTCGCGAGCGCCGGTTTCTTCATCGTCAACTCAAACGCTTGGGGGATTTCGGACCAGCTCGCGTTCCCCGCCCTGCTGCTCATCGCGGTGCTGGCCGTCGGCGGCTTGGGGGCCTGGCTCGTGGTCGCCCATTCACTCTGGGAGCCACCCTCTCAGTCGAAGGACCGAGCGCTCACACAGCGTGCCAACGCGGCTACTGCGCTTACTTTGCTGCTCGGATTGCTGTTCGCCTACTTGGTGCTCTACGTCGTCGTCTTGGCCGCGATGGCGCTGGTGGTTCCGGACCGGTTCATGACCACGAGCCTGGGCCATGCGACAGGCATCGGGGACTACGCCGCTGCTGCTTGGTTCGCGGCGTCGATGGCGACCGTGGTCGGCGCCATCGGCTCCGGCCTTGAGAGTGATGACGAGGTGCACGAGACGATCAGCCGCTACCAAGTCCAGCCCCCGCGCGAATCTCGGTCGAGCTCCGATCTGCGCGAAGGCGAGGGTTGAGCCGGACGCCCCGAGGAGCTTGGCGGAGAGACCACCGATCTGAGGTATGGCGCCGGAACATCACGCGCCGATAACGGAAGTACCGGAGCGAGGGACACACGGATGGGCCCGAGACTCCCGGGTTGTTGGCAACTGGCAGGCCATGGACGGCCGCAGGTGCCCAATTGAATAGACGAATCATGCGTCAGGCCCTCGGATACGGGGGCCTGTTGCGTTGAGGGGCCGAGCTACCTCTAGAGCCACCCCTCGCGCGAGGCGATCAGCACCGCCTGCGCCCGGTCGGTCGCGCCGAGTTTCCGGTAGACGTTGTGCAAATGGCTTCGGACCGTGCTAGGCGCCATCTGGAGGCCCGCGCCGATCTCCTTGTAGACCTTGCCCGAGGCAAGGCCGCGCAGCACGTCGCGCTCCTTGCCCGAGAGCGGAGAGGGGACGGTGGCGTGGCGGCGTGCCACATCCCAATCAGGGAGTCGGTACAGGAGCGACTGGAGGCGCTCGAAGCCGATGCCCAGCTGGCCGGCTGCCTTGTAGAGCTCGTCCGGGCGCACGGCTGAGCCGCGCCCGTAGTGGGAAAGCATGTCGGCAAAGCGCACGACCGCGGCGTCACCCTCGGCGTCGGGCGCGTGATGGCGTTCCACCGCGCGCGCGATCCCGGACGGCAGGCGCCAACGGCGAAGCAGCACGCCGCCGATCAGCGCGTGATCCATACCGTGCTCGGCAGCCTCCGCCTGCGCACGCTCGTCCGGGGAGCGTTCTGTGTCCATCATCCGTTCGCGGTATTCGGGGTAGGCCTCCGCCATCACGACCTTCCCGATGTCGTGCAGGAGCGCCGCTACGAGCAGCTCGTCCCGGCGTGGATGGTCGATCTCGCGCGCAAGCATGTCGACGGTGCCGGCCACCGAGATGGCGTGGAGGCGAAACCGCTCCGGCGGGAGCGCCCATCCGGCGAGCCGGTCGAAGAACTCGTAGGTCGCGATCGCTCGCGCCAGCGTCTCGACGCCCGCCGGTGCGAGCAGCTCGATCGCATGAGCGACCGTGCCGATCTTGCGCGGCCGTTTCTCGTTGGCCAGCCGCATGACCAGGACGACGAGCGCCACGTCGGATTCAACGGCCGTGACCAGGTCGTGTGTGGTCGCGCTCGGGTCGAGCAGGACCCTGATCAGCCGGTCACGGGACTCCACCACCGCCGGCATCGCGTCGAGATGCTCGATCGCGTCGGGAAGCCGGTGCCGGCTTTGCAGGGGCATGGCCCCGCACTCAGCCCGAGGGGCTCGACGTCACGAGCGAAGCGAGGTGCGCGCGCGTTTTGGCGCCGGTGCGGCCCATCGCGTTTCGCACGTGTGTGCGGACCGTCTCCGGCGAGATGAACAGGTGCTTGGCGATCTGTTCGCCCGTCAACCCGTCCGACAGCCAGGTCGCGATCTCTCGTTCGCGCGCCGTCAGTCGGAGGAGGTCGGGCGATTCGGCCGCGCCCACCGCGGAAACGACGTCGCGACCGCGAAAGCGCTCTCCCCGCGAGACCGCCTGAACCGCCTCGACGAATTCCGCCGGGCTTCCGCGCTTCGCGATCACGCCCTCGGCTCCCGATCTATGGGCCGCCTCCACCGCGGATGCGTCGTGTGTGTCCGTGTACAACAGGACCTTGATGCCGCGATTGCGGGCCATCGGTATCAGCTCCAGCGCGCGCCCCTCTTCGAGCGCGGGATCGACGATCAGCATGTCCATGCCCCGTCGCTCCAGGAGTCGCTGCGTGTCGTCAACCGTCTGGGGCGTGCCTGCGATCTCGATGCCTTCCCGCCGCAGCAGCAGCCCAAGCCCACGGGCGATCGCGCCGTGCTCCTCGACGAGCAGTACGCGGGCCGGGACGTCCGGGCCCGCGAAGAGCAGCGGGTGCTCGTCGGTTACGCCGACGCTGTCGGGGTAGTGCCTCAGCAGTCGCTCGATCTCGGGGCGGGCTGACTCGAACGCTTCGAGCACCGCGGGGTCGAAATCCGAACCGCTCCCCTCGTACATCATCTTCAGGGCCTCCGGGAGGCTGAAGGCGGAGCGGTATATGCGGTCATGAGTGAGAGCATCGAAGACATCAGCGACGGCGGCGATCCGTCCCGCGATCGGGATCTCGTCTCCCGAGAGCCCACGCGGGTAACCCGAACCGTCGAACCGCTCCTGATGCGTCAGCGCGATCGCCGCTGCGCTCTCGAGCAGTTCGTCGCCAGAGCCAGTCAGGATTTGAAACCCGATCTCTGCGTGCGCCTCGATCAGCGCTCGTTCCTCGCTGTTCAGCTTCCCGGGCTTGCGAAGAACGGCGTCCGGCACGCCCACCTTGCCGAGGTCGTGCATCGTGCTCGCGGCGCGTAGCCTCGCGCAGGCGACCGGATCCCACCCGAAGCTTCGGGCGATCAGAGCACAACTGCGGCTCATGCGCTCGACGTGCTCCGCGGTCTCCTCGTCACGGAAGCGGCCCGCTCGCGCCAGGCGCTCGAGAACCAGCTCGCCGAGTGGATCGTCGCCGCGCTTGCCTTGCAGGATCACCCTGACGGTCTTGACCCGCTCGATCTCGTCGCTCGACCGCACGCGATCGTCGCGGCGCCTGAGCGCGCGAGAGACCAGCCGCCCGAGGTTCCAGTCCATTGACGACTCGCTGACGTACTCGTCGATGCCGGCCGCGATCACCTTCGAGGCCACTGCCTCGTCGTCGTGGGCGCCGAAGCCGACCGTCGCGGTCGAGGGCGACAACTGCCGGACTTCCTCAGCGAAGCTGAAGCGGGGCTGCTCATCTGCGTCCAGGTCGCACACGAGCAGATCGACGTGGCCCTTCAGGAGCTCTCTACGCGCCCCCATGGGGTCCGCCGCTGAAGAAGTCTCCACGCCCAGGTCGATCAGGCGCTTGCAGAGCAGTTCACGCAAGCGCGCGTCGTGCTGAACGACGAGGCTGGTCACATCGGTGTGGGTGTCCATGCGTCGATCTGCTTCCGGGTCGGTTACTACATACTCGTCGCGTTCGCACCCGCCCACAATCGGCCGAACGGCGGGTTTAGTCGATGAGTCCGTTGCGCACGCCGTGCGCAACGGCCTCCGCGCGATCCGAGACCCCGAGCTTGCGATAGATGTTCTCGAGATGGCTCTTCACGGTCGCGGGACTGACGAAGAGCGCCTCGGCGATCTCGCGACCAGACTCTCCGCGCGCGGCGTGCTGGAGTACCTCGAGCTCGCGCTCGCTGAGCGTCGGTGGCAGCAGCTCGCCGCGGCGGTGATCGAGGAACTCGCCCACCTCGTGGCCGACACCCACCAGCGATTGCATCAGGCGGCTTGAGACCCCCACCCGCTCACGGGCAAAGAGGGCCACGACCGCGAGCACCTCGTCGCCACTGACCGCAGGGATCGCGACGGCGCTGTGGAGGTCCGCGGCGGCCGCGGCGTCCGCGCCGGCGAGGACTTCGCTCACAGAGACGTCGGTCCAGTGGATCGGTCGGCGCGCTTCCCAGGCGTGGCCGACAATGCCTTCACCCGGGCGTAGCCGGAGACGCGACTCCGCCTCCGTGAACGGCTCCAGATCGATCGACGGAGCCTGCCAGAACACACGGCCCATCAGCCGGCCCTCGACGACCACCCAGAACCCACCCGCCACGAAGCCGAGCGCCTCGGCGAGCCCTCCCACCAAAGCACGTGCCCCGGTGTCGAGCGACTGCCATTCCGCGAGCGCCGCCGAGACCGCGACGTGTGCCGTCAGCTCCCGCTCGGCACGCCGTAGCTCGCTGATGTCCAGAAGCGAACCGATCATGCGCGTCGGCCCCCGATCGGTGTCCTCGATGACCGCGGTCGTCGCGAGGAAGTAACGAGACGATCCGTCCACCCGAATCGCCCGATATTCGACCTGCGCCGGTCCGCTGTTCCTGCGAAGACCCTCGATGTAGCGCCGGAGGCGCACCCGATCGTCCGGATGCGTGTGCTCGAGGATAAAGTCGGTGCTCGGTTCTATCGCGCCTACCTCAAGGCCCCATAGCCGGTAGTGGTTATCCGACCAGAACAGCTCGCCTGTCTGGAGGTTCCAGTCCCAGCCGCCCAGGCCGGCCGCCTCCTCGACTCTCTCGAGCAGGCTGCCGCGGCCGTGACGCCTGACCCAGACGGAGTAGCGCTCCGGCCGCTCGCTGACCCTGTTGACGGCCAGCTGGAATGTCGATCGCGTCCCGTCAGCGAGGACGCCCGGCACGTCGGCGACGTGACCCACCGCCCGGGACGGTCCCCCGACCCCGACCAGCGCATCCCCGATCGCACGGGCCCCGGCATCTCCAAGCTCTCGTTTGGCCGCGCGGTTCAGCCACCCGACCGCTCCGCGAGGACCGATGATGATCAGGGGATCGGCAGCTTCGTCTAGGACTGCAGAGTTGGCTGGTCTGTCCCGTCGCATTTCGCCTGTGCTTTACGGAGGACTGGTCGGATTGTGCCATTGCGGCCCTTTATCAGCGCCTCGACCACGGCCCCGTCGAACTGTCGCCCCGCGCACCGGCGAAGCTCCAGGAATGCGTGGGCGTCCGAGAGCGCAGCTCGGTGTGGCGCGCCTGCGGCCATCGCCGAGTAGGCGTTGCACACCGAGATGATGCGGGCGCCGAGCGGGATCTGGCCCTCGCTCAGCGCATCCGGGTACCCGCTGCCGTCCCAGTTCTCGTGGCACGACCGCACGACACGCGCAACCGGTCGCAGGGCGGGCGTTCCGGCGAGGATGCGCTCGCCTACGATCGGATGCTGGCGGACGAGCTCCCACTCGCCGGCGTCGAGCGGCCCCGGCTTGAGCAGGATCGCGTCGGGGATCGCCAGCTTGCCGACGTCATGCTGCTCGGCAGCGCGCGCCACGATGTCGAGGTCCTCGGTCGAGCACCCCAGCTGACGCCCGACGCCCACAGCCAGGCGCCCGACATCGTGTTCGCGGTCGTCGGAGCCGAACTCGCGCTCCGCCGTGACTCGCGAGAGCAGCTCGCTCATCTCCTCCGCGGTCGACTTGCGCCCGCTGCGCTTGCGCGCGTACATGCGCTGGTCGGCAAGCCGCTGAGCTTCGCCGGGGTCTTGCGCCTCGTCAGGAATCGTCACGAGCCCGTGTGCAGCGGTGATGGCAAAGCCGGCGCCGCGTTCGCTGAGCGCGGCGAGAATTCGGTCGACGTGCGGGTCCCCGTCTGAGACCTGTCCGTCGAGAAGGACGCAGAACTCGTCCCCGCCTGGGCGATAGCAAGCGCCACGCGACGCTGTCGCTGCGGCGAGGGCGGCGCCCAATCGGCGTAGCAGCACGTCGCCCGCCGCATGGCCGAACCGATCGTTGTACGTCTTGAAGCCGTTGAGGTCGAGCCAGACCAGGGTGAAGGGCTCTCCGGACCGAGCGCGCCCTTTCAGGTCAGCCTCGAGGGCGCGCCGGTTGCCGAGCAAGGTCAGGAGATCCGTCCGCGCCTGACTCGCGGACGTACGCTCAGCGCCGCGCACGATGTTCATCAGGCGACGGTTCACGCGGAGCGTGATCCCGAGTCGAAGGCAGACAATCCCGACGGCCAGGAGCACGAGCCCTTCGGCGAGTAGGTCGTCTCGCATACCGACGACGATGATCAGTGCGAGGAATCCGACCACCGGCGACACGGCGGTGCGCAGGGGCAATTCGACACCGTCGCCGCGTGCCTGCGCCGGCCGGCGGTGGGACCAACAGGACGCGGCGAACAGCACCATCGCCGTCACCCATAGAGGGTCGAGGACTGACCCGGTCACGTCCACGAGCCTTGACGCCTGCCAGGCGTAGAAGAGATCGGAAAGGGTCAAGACCACTACCCCCGCGATCGGTAGCGCCCACCTCGCGGCTCCGCGGAGACCGGACGCGGTGACGACGGCGGCGAGCATGCCGGCCAGGATGAGGTCCCCGACCATGTAGCTCGCCTGCCCGATCGTAAAGGCCTCGCTCGCGACAGCCGCGTCTGCGGCGGGTGACACCACGAAGACCCAGCCGAGCGCGACGAGGGCCAAAGCGTTGACCGCAGCGTCGAGCCAGAGCCATCTCGCTCGGCCGATTTCCCGCTTCAGCGCGGCCCCGAGCCATACGGCCGTCGCCGCGTAGAAGGCGAGCCACATGAAATCGGACACGGTGGGCCACACCCAAATGCTCGTCGTCAGAAACACGTGGTAGACGACGTAGGCGAGCCCGTAGGACGTGATCCCGGCAGCCAGTAGAAGGCGGGGGCCACGCTCGCCCCGCGAACGCCAGGCGCCGACTAGCGCGATTGCCGCGGCGGCCATGAACAGACCGTCCATCAACCAGGTGTCGATCACGTCGTACTGACCGTCAGCGAACCAGCCGAAGAGTGCGTGTCCGTAGTGCACGGCGAGCGCCGAGATGACCAGAGCCGCCACTGCGGGGATCGCGATCCTGCGCACAAATGCCATGCGGTCAGTGTCGCCGCATCTGCTCGGTCGCGCCATCACCGTTTTGTGGTAGACGCGGTTGCTTCGCGGGGCCGATACGAGACTGGTCCACTCCTAGGAGATCGCTATGCCCCGCAGAACGATTCAGCTCGCTCGCGCAGTATCCACCGGTCTATCCGTGACGCTTGCGGGGCTGACCTTCGCCGTCTCGGCGGCGGCCGTCGAGCCCGTGGACATGGGTGACGCCCACGACTTCTCGGTAGTGGCCAATGCGGTCACCAGCACGGGAGCCACGGCGATGTCCGACGATCTGGGCAGCACCATGCCGGTGGCCGGCACCCCGATCGTGCTCGGCCAGACACACATCGCCGCCGCCGCGGACGCGGCCAAGGCGAGCATGAATCTCGCGTACGGGGATGCGCAGCTGCGTGCGATCACCGGTTCGCTACCCGCCAACCTCGCCGGGTCTTCGTTCGGCCCGGGCGTATACAACGCGCCCGGTGCGATGGGCTTCACGGCGAGCGGGATCCTCACGCTCACCGGCGACGAGGACGCGGTATTCATCTTCCAGATTGGCGGCGCACTGACGATCGGCGCGAGCGCCCAGGTGAAGCTGGAGGGCGGCGCGCAGCCGTGCAACGTGTTCTGGCAGGTCAACGGCGCGACGACGATCGGCGCGAGCGCCAAGCTCGCCGGCACGTTGATGGCCGATGCCGACCTCACTGCCGGCGCCGGCAGCCGCATCGACGGACGGCTTCTCAGCAAGGGCTCGGTCACGCTGGACTCGAACGCCATCCGCACCGCGTGCACCGAAACTCAGCTGGTGGCCGGACCCCCGGGGCCGGCAGGCGCCGACGGGACCGACGGGATCCAGGGTGAGACCGGCGCGCGAGGCGCGACTGGGGCGACCGGCGCACCCGGCGTGAACGGCCTAAGTGGCGTCGATGGCAGCGATGGCCTTCAGGGCGTGGAGGGTATTGCCGGCGCGCAGGGTATTGCCGGCGCGCAGGGCGCTACCGGCGCGGAAGGCGTTGCCGGGGAGTCCGGTCCCGCCGGCCCCGAGGGCCTCCAAGGCGTGCAGGGTGTAGCCGGGGAGTCCGGTCCCGCCGGCCCCGAGGGCCTCCAAGGCGTGCAGGGCCTCGACGGCGCGGACGGGCCTGAAGGCCCGGTGGGCAGCGTCCCGCCGCCCGATGCCACGACGCTATGCGTGACCAAGCGGGCCGCTCGCCGCAAGGTCCGCAGGGGTCGCTCCGTTGCCTGGACGATCATGGTCACGAACTGCGGAGACCGTGTCGCGGCGGGCGTCACGGTCACCGACCGTCTACCCAGAGGTACTGCGCATCGCAGCCTCGGGATCCGTCGGGCGGTATGGAACACCGGCACGCTGACCCCGGGCTCGCGGAAGGCCTACCGGCTCATCACTCGGTTCACTCGAAACGCGCGCCTCGGCCGACACACCAACCGTGTCACGGCCGACGCGGACAACGCCGAACGCTCGAGCGCACGCGCAGTGACGGCCGTAACGCGGGCTGTCAAGGGTCGCTGACCACGAGAGGCGTGTAGTCGAGGATGCTTCCCTCAATGACGCAGACGTAGGCGTTCTCGTCGCTGTCTACTCGCGCGCAGTTGCGCGGCCCCGAGGGCCGCTCCGGTCAACGCGCCGCCTGCGATTGCGATTCGACAAGAAGCCCCTAGGACGGCTTCCGCTTTCACGCGAAAGCGGGAGCGGTCAGGCTCGAGGCGGCGGAGCGGTGCGAGGCTCGCGATACTGCGCCGACGATGTCGCAGGAGAACATTCGACTGGCGGAGTGTCCAGTCCAGCGCGTCCGGCGCCGCTCCGAGAGCGGACTTCCGATGAGTCGGGGCGACTGGATTCGAACCAGCGACCGCTCGGCCCCCAGCCGAGTGCGCTACCAGACTGCGCCACGCCCCGTGACGTCCCCGACAGAGTAGCCGCCATGCGCGAAGCGGGCGATCGGAATCGAACCGACTCTTTCAGCTTGGAAGGCTGACGTGCAACCGTTGACACTTCGCCCGCAGGTGCGGCGAGTCTAGGCGCTGGGGTGCGAAGATCTGCGCCGTGCGGGGGGCCATTGCGCTGCTATTCATCGCCGTCGTTGCTGCCACACCGGCGGCCGCGACCGCCGCCGTCCTCCCCGCCGAGACCATCGCCGCGCGCCAGCACTTCTTCGGCGCCGAGAACGTCGCGGCCGACGGGAGTGTCCGCAGCGACCGGGTGATCCTGTCGTGGTTCAGCGTCGCCAGCGTCGCGGCCGCGCTCGACGGGCACGTCGTGTTGCTCGACGGCTACATCCACAAGGAGGAGAGCCTCCCGAACTACGTGCCCACGACGACCGACGAGCTCGCCGCGCTCATGCCGGAGGCGCTCTTCATCGGGCACGGGCACTTCGACCACGCGGCGAAGGGCGGGGAGATCATCGCGCGCACCGGCGCATTCCTCGTCGGCACGCCCGAGCACTGCGACCAGGCCAAGCACAGGCCGCAACGTATGCGGGCCAGGCCGTCGACGTGCGCTGCCTCGACGCGGTGACGCGCGGCTCGGAGCCGGGCGCCGAGGTCAACGAGCTGCGTCCCTTCGCGGACCGCATCGAGGTGACGGCGTTCAAGCACATCCACAGCGCCGCCGAGGCGCCGGACGGCGAGAACCACGAGACCACGATCGGGTCCGGCCCGATCCCGGACGCACGGCTGGTCCTCCTCCACCCGCCCGGCCCGAGCGTCCTCGATCACCTCACCGCCTCGGGCGACGAGGGCAGCAGCATCCTCTACCAGTTCCGGCTGGGCCGGTTCTCGCTCGTCTGGAACGACACCGCCGGCCCGCTCCGCGAGCGCGGCCCGCACCTGTTCGAGACCCTGGAGAGCCTGCCGCCGACCGACGTCGAGGTGGGCTCCGTGCTCGGCTTCAACGACCCGACGAACGGCCTGCGCGACATCGTCGACTACGTCGAGCGGCTCAAGCCCCAGGTCTTCTTCCCCGTCCATCACGACTTCGTCGCCGAGTACGGCGCCTCCCAACGGATGAAGGGCGTGATGCTCCGCGAGATGGCGCGCCGCGGACCGCTGCCGACCGAGGTCCGCTGGCTTTACGACCCGCAGGACTACCTCCGCCCGGGACTGATGACCTTCGACCCGGAAGCGTCGCAATGGGCGGACCCGGGCGACCCCGTCGCGGCCGGCTCCTGCCTTCCCGCGCGCCTACGCGTGCGCGCGCGCGGAGTCGACTTCGTCCGTCTCGGCCGCAGGCGCGCGCGGCTCGCCCACCCGGCGCGGCGAGTCGGCACGCTGCGCGCGTCTCGCTTCTGCGTGGCGGGCGTCGGCTCGCGCGCCGTGCGAGCGGCGCACGGCAAGCGCGGCCGGACGCGCCTCGTGCGGACGACGGCGCCCGGCCATCGCGCACGCGGCGTCGGGCCGGGCTCGTCGACGACGGAGCTCGAGGCCGCCTACCCGCGGGCGCCCCGGATTGGCTCCCGGCTCCGGCGCGCGACTCGGACGAGCCGCGTCGTCTTCGGCACCGCGCGCGGGCGTGTCCGGTTTGTCGCCGTTGCTGACCGCCGGCTGCTGCGCGATCCGCACACCCTGCGGCGGTTCCTCGCCTACGTGCGCTAGTCGCTCAGCGCGACCAGAAGGTGGTGCGCTTCTTAGCGCCGCGCCAGCTCATCCCGAAGTGGATGTGGTCCTTGTGGGCCAGGGTGAAGTTCACGTGCTTGCGGCGCTTGCCGTTGTCCTTGTAGCACTGCGAGTACTTGCCCATCCCGTCGGAGCCGGACCACCAGGAGTGGCAGTTCCAGATGATCTCCTGGATGCCCATGCGGCGGGCGAGCGCGTGGCGGTTGCCCTTGCGGTCGGTCGCGAGCAGCAACTTGATCAGGCGGTTCGCCGCGCGAAGCTGGCGCTTGTTGCGGGAGTCGAGATGCCAGTCGAGCGCGCGCCCCTCGGCGTGCAGGCTCGCGCTGTTCTTGCCCCACTTCTCGCAGCGCATGATTCCCCACGACACGCCGGCAGCGTTCTTCTGGAGCCAGCGCTGAAGGGCGACGATGCCGGGCTGCGGACGCTTCTTGCAGCTGCGCGCGTGGTCGTAGGCGTAGTCGTCGATCGGCTGCCCGGCGATCCGGTTCGCCGGGTTCACGTTCGGGAGCGCCTGGGCCAGGCCGGTGCCGGTCACAGCCGCAAGCGCGGCCACAGCGAGGATGATTCGGATGAAGCGCATCTCCCTGGCTATCGACGGTGCGCTGCACAGCGTTCAAACCCGGACCCCGGAGACTCCCCCATATGTCCAATCGCAACCTCGTACGGGTGACCAGAGATGGCGGAGCGGCGATCGTGACGCTCGACCGCCCGGAGAAGCGGAACGCGCTCTCGCTCGACCTGCGCGCCGAGCTGGCGGACGCGATGGGCGAGCTGGCGGGCGATGACGCCATCCGCTGCGCCGTCCTGACTGGCGAGGGCAGTGCCTTCTGCGCCGGGATGGACACGAGCGAGTTCGGCGGCGACCGCGCTCACAAGGAGCGCATCGTCGAGCTGAGCATCGCGGCCTTCGACGCGGTCGGCGCGTTCCCGAAGCCGCTCATCGCGGCCATCAACGGGCCGGCGGTCGCGGGCGGGTTCGCGCTGGCGCTTCTATGCGACCTGAGGCTGGCGTCGACGGAGGCGCGGATGGGATTCCTCGAGAACCGCCGCGGGATCCCTCCGAGCTATGCCGCCGCCCGGGCGGCACTGCCGCAGGCGCTCGCGGCGGAGCTGTGCCTGACCGGCCGGGTGCTGGCGGCGGACGCGGCGCGCGAGCTCGGCATCGTCCTCGAGGTGCACGCGCCCGCGGAGCTGATGCCGCGCGCGGCCGCGCTGGCGGCCGAGATCGCGGCCGCGCCACCGAGCGCTTCGATCGAGACGAAGCGCCGGATCCTCATCGAGCGCAAGACGTGCTGGGGCCCGCTGTTCGAAGCCGAGCAGCAGGCTCTGCGCGACGCGCTACTGGGCGGCGACTAGCGGCGGACTAGCTGGCGATCTCAGTGATCGCGGCCCGCGGAGCGGTCGCGCGGCGGTCGGCGCCGGCCCTCCAGTCGGGCCAGCGCTTCAAATACCGCTTCCTGCGCCGGTCGTCCCCGTTGCGGCGCTCGTTTCCCGGGTCGGCGAGAAGAAGCTGGCCGCCGCACTCCGCGCAGCCGTGCTGCCCGGGCCCCCTCCAGAACAGGGCCGAAACGGCCTCCGCTCCACAATCGGTGCATCGCAGATCCACCCCCACTCCGGCGAGGGTACCCCGTTTTCAAAAGCCTTACAAGGCCGGGTGACGAACTTTTCTGGCACGCCGCAGGCGTCCGGATGAGCGGGGCAGCCAGGGCTCGAACCTGGAATCGCCGGTTTTGGAGACCGGAGCCTTATCCAATTTGGCCACTGCCCCAGGGCGACGCATTCTAAGGCCGGGCCGGCCTGCGGCGAAGTGCGGGCGGAGGGAGTCGAACCCCCACGCTCTTGCGAGCACCGGGACCTAAACCCGGCCTGTCTACCAGTTCCAGCACGCCCGCCTGGCACGAGTCTAGGTCGCGGCCGCCCTCCCGTGAGCAAAGCGAGATTGACCACCGTATGGGTGGTCAATCCCGCACGACTTCGCTGTGCCGGCCGAGCTCTGAGCAGCGCACCCACACGCGGCGCCGGGGTAGACTCCGCGCGCGATGGAGGCCTCCGCAGCCGCACCCGGCGTCCGGATCGATCATCCGAATCGGGACAAGCCTGAGTCGAAGGCGACAAAGGCTGCCATCACGCTCCTTCTCCTCACGAGCGCGGGGATCACCGCGGTCATCACGTTCGGCGGGTGGGAGAAGCTCCAGGGCGCCGAGCCGGGCGCCATCGCCTACATCTTCCTCTACCTGCTGATGGCCTACTACGTGGCCCGCTGGAACCGCGGGGTGCTTCCGGTCGCCGCCGCGCTCGCCGTCCTATTCATGGTGATCGCGATCGTGGCCGCCCCGGGTTGGTTCGAGCGCGACAAGACCGGCTTCGACGATCCCGCCCTCGAGCCGGGCATCCTCGGGCTCCTGACGCTCATGCTCATACCGGTGCAGCTCCTCCTGATCGCGTTCGCGTTGCGCGGCTTCAACCAGGAGTGGAACGTCGAGGTCGAGGTTGGCGGCGGCGAGTCCGAGGAGGAACGGCAGGCACGCGAGACTCGCGAGGACCGCGCCCGTCTCGCGCGCGAGCAGCGCGCGCAGACGGCGATGCCGTGGGAGATGCAGCAGCAACAGCAGCAGGAGCGGCAGCAGCAGCAGCTCCGGCAGGAGCAGGGCGGCCAGGATCCGCCGCCCGCGGGCTCCCCCCCGCCTCAGGCGTAGCTACGCTGAGTTTCCCGGCGGCGGTGCTGGAACTGGTCTACAGGGCGGACTCAAAATCCGCTGCCCGCAAGGGCTTGTGGGTTCGAATCCCACCCGCCGCACTAGGGCTGAGCGCGACGTCGCTCCGCCAGCGCGCGTTCGCGGCCCTGCGCCCACCCGCCGACCATCACGACGAGCGCCGCCAGCGGTGCGGCGAACGCGGCGGGGTTGCGCGAGATGTCGGTCTCGAGGTCGGGCAGCGGGACATCGAAGAGGTCGGGCGGGTCCAGCACCCGCCACAGCAACACGGCGAGAAGCAGCGCTCCGGCGCCGAGCACGAGCGTGCTCGGCTCGGCCGGAAGCCCTGACGGCGGCGCGCTCGCCCTCCAGACGACGATCGCGATCGGCACGGCCGCGAGCACGATGATCACCAGGTCGAAGAAGCTCCCGAACGCCTCCCAGCCGGTGATCGTGTCGACCTCCACCTTCGACACGCCGCGGCCCGCCAGGCTCCCGTCGAACCACGGCAGGAACATGCAGACGAAAACGACCAGCCCGCCAGCCCCGGCGAGCATCTCGCCGAAGCTGACGCGCGTGGTGTCCAACTCGTCGCTGCCGAGGACCGGCTAGACGGTGGGACCGGCCGGCGGCGGCGGAGGCGGCGGCGTGGGATCGGCTGCACGCTCGCGTGGCGGGGCCGGCGACGCCGGACCGCGGGTGAGCTGCAGCGCGCCGACGATGATCCCGATCGTGCCGAGCAGACCCAGGAACAGGCCGAACTTGCGATCCTCGGCCTCGAGGATCAGGAACGCCATGATCGCGAACGAGAAGACGCCCGCCGTGTAGAGCGCGCCCGATCCGCCAGGCAGGTTGATCGGGTTGCCAGTCGCCATCCCCACACCAACGGCAACCGCGAGCAGCGCGATCGCCGCCAGAAGGATGTCGCTGATGTCGAACGTCTCCCAAGCGTTGAAGTCTCCGCCCCAAGAGAGGAACAGCGATATGAAGAGCAGCAGGCCACCGCCCGCGGCGATGAGCGGCCCGTTGTTCGTCGTGTCCAAGGCGACCTCCGGCAAGTCGGGTTCAGGTCGAGCGGGACTCTAACCGCGCCATCGGGGGAAGATGAGGCGGAATGACAATCGACCCGATGCAGGAGATCCGTGACCTAGTCGCCTTCGAGGGCCGCTGGGCGGGTACGGACGCCGAGCGCCGAGCCGCGGGCCACCTCGCCCAGCGGCTCGAGGCGCTCGGTCGCGCTTCGGAGACGGAGCCCACGAGCATCCACCCGAACTACCCGGTGACGCACGCGCTCCACGCGCTGCTGGCGATCGTCGGCAGCGTCGTGTCCGTCTACCAGCCGGTCGTGGGGGCGGCGCTCGTCCTGTTCGCCGCCGTCTCCGCCTTCGGCGACCTGTCGGGCAGCTTCCACATCGTCCGTCGCCTCACCGGCCGCCGCGCGTCACAGAACGTGACCTCTCGCGAGGGCGGCGACAAGCCGGGGGTCGTGATCCTCACCGCTCACTACGACGCCGCCCGCACCGGCGCGGTCTTCGGCAAATGGGCGGTCGAACGCCGCGCCACGTTCGGAAGGCTCATCCGCCGCGGGCTCGGGCCGTTCGAGCCGCTCTTCTGGGCGCTCCTCCTCATCCTCGCCTGCACGATCGTCCGCCTGGTCGGCCTCGAGGGCACGCCGCTCACGATCGTCCAGTTCATCCCCACGGTCGTCCTGATCGCGAGCGTCCCGCTGCTCGTGGACATCGCGCTGTCGGACGTGGTCCCGGGCGCGAACGACAACGCGTCGGGCGTCGCCACCGTCCTACGGCTGGCCGAGCGCTACGGCGGCCGGCTCGGGCATTTCGACGTGTGGGTCGTCTTCCCGGGGGCCGAGGAGGCGCTGATCCTCGGGATGGGCCAGTGGGTCAAGCGGCACCGGCGGGAGCTCGACCCCGAGCGCACCGTCTTCCTCAACGTGGACACCGCCGGCAGCGGCACGCCCCGCTGGATCGAGAAGGAGGGCCTCGTGGTCGGCATGCGCTACCACCCCACCCTGATCCGCCTCTGCGAGGCCGTCGGCGACGGCCGCGGGATGATCTCGCGCAACGCGACCGACGCGCTCGCGGCCCGCGCCGCGGGCTTCCCCGCCATCACGATCACCTCGCGCAACGCGCTCGACTACGCGCCGCACTGGCACCAGCCGACGGACACCCCGGACCGGATCGACCCGGAGGCCCTCGAGCGGACCTACGACTTCTGCTGCGCGCTGCTCGAGCGGCTGGACGAGGAGATCGGCGCCGAGCTCGCGTAGTCCACGAACCAGTCGAGCGCCTCGGGGTTGGCCAGCGAATCGCGGCTGGCCGCCTTTTCCGGGTCGCCGCCCATCAGGATCTTCTTCACCGGCACCTCGAGCTTCTTCCCGCTGAGCGTGCGCGGCACGGCCGCGATCCGCACGATCTCGTCGGGCACGTGCCGGGGTGAGCAGCGCGAGCGCACCTGGCGGCGGATCTCGTCCTTCACCTCGTCGGTCAGATCGTCGCGCGTGACGACGAACAGGGGCATCCAGTCGTCGACGTCGAGCACGAGGCTGTCGAGCACCTCGGGCACCGCCTCCACGGCGCTGTAGATCTCCGCCGTGCCCATACGCACGCCCTGGCGGTTGATCGTCGAGTCCGAGCGGCCGTAGATGACCCCGGTCCCGCGCGACGTGATCTTCAGCCAATCGCCGTGGCGCCAGACGCCGGGGAACATCTCGAAGTAGCTCTCGCGGTAGCGCGAGCCGTCGGGGTCGTTCCAGAAGAAGAGCGGCATCGACGGCATCGGCTCGGTGATGACCAGCTCCCCCACCTCGTCGACCACCGCTTCGCCCGCCTCGTTCCACGCCTCGACCTTCGCGCCGAGTGCGCCCGCCTGCAGCTCACCCTCGTACACGGGCAGCGTCGGCACCGCGCCCACGAACGCCGTGCAGAGGTCGGTCCCGCCGCTCGTCGAGAACAGCCAGACGTCGTCCTTCACGTTCTCGTAGATCCAGCGGAACCCCTCCGGCGGGAGCGGTGAGCCCGTCGAGCCCACGCTCTTGAGAGCGGGCAGCTCCGGCGGGCTCGCCTCCGCCTTCATGCACGCCGAGATGAACGCCGCGCTCGTGCCGAAGCACGTGACGCCCGCGTCGGCGGCGAAGTCCCACATCCGGTGCGGGTCCGGCATGCCGTCGTACAGCACGATCGTCGACCCGGCGAGCAGGCCGCCCACGAGGAAGTTCCACATCATCCAGCCCGTGGTCGTGAACCAGAAGAAGCGATCCGCCGACGTCAGGTTCGAGTGCAGGTTCGCCTTCTTCAGGTGCTCGATCAGGATCCCGCCCTGGCCCTGCACGATCGCCTTCGGCAGCCCCGTCGTGCCCGACGAGTAGAGCACCCAGAGCGGGTGGTCGAACGGAACCCACTCGAACTCGAGCTCGTCAGGTTCGGGCAGGTCCCACGTCCCGCCGGCGAGGTAGGGCACCGTCAGCGTGTGCTCGAGCGACGGGATCGCCTCCTCGAGCTGGGCTACCTGCTCCGAGCGATCGAAGTCCTTCCCGTTGTAGCGGTAGCCGTCGATCGCGAGCAGCACCTTCGGCTCGATCTGCTGGAAGCGGTCGATCACCGACCGCGCCCCGAAGTCCGGCGAGCAGGACGACCAGATTGCACCGAGAGAGGCGGTGGCCAGGAACGCCGCGACGGTCTGCGGCGCGTTGGGCAGGTAAGCGACGACGCGATCGCCGCGAGAGACGCCGCGGGCCATCAGCCCCTCCCTCACCCGCGCTGTTTCGCTCCGCAGCTCGGACCAGGTCCAGCGCGACACCGGGGCGGACTCAGAAGCGAACTGGACCGCCAGCGCATCCGGATCCCGATCCCGGAAGACGTGCTCGGCGTAGTTGACCTCCGCGCCGACGAACCATTCCGCCCCCGGCATCTTGC
>DASPHG010000024.1:0-66737 GCA_035629775.1 Thermoleophilaceae bacterium
CATCGCCGAGGTGCGCGACCGCTCCGTGCTGCTCGAGTCCCAGACCGAGCTGGCGGGCATCGAGGGCGTGACCGTGCTCATCCACGACCAGGAGTGCGCGGCGGAGAAGCGGCGCAAGCGCAAGCGCGGCCAGATCGAGGACCCGCCGCAGCGCGTCTACATCAACGAGCGGGTCTGCGAGGGATGCGGCGACTGCGGCAAGAAGTCGAGCTGCCTGAGCGTGCTGCCCGTGGAGACGGAGTTCGGCCGCAAGACCGAGATCCACCAGTCGTCGTGCAACAAGGACTACTCGTGCCTCGAGGGCGACTGTCCGTCGTTCTTGACGGTCATCCCCGCGAAGCCCCGGCGGGCTCGCGCAGCCGGCGTACCACTCCCCGCGGTCGAGCTGCGCGACCCGCCGCGGATCGTCGGCCAGGACGAGTTCACGATGCGGATGATCGGCATCGGCGGCACCGGCGTCGTCACGGTCAGTCAGGTGATCGGCGTCGCGGCGCTCATCGACGGCCTGCACGTGGCCGAGCTCGACCAGACCGGCCTGAGCCAGAAGGGCGGCCCGGTCACATCCGACCTGCGCATCTCGCGCAAGCCGCTCGCCGGTTCGAACCGCGTCTCGGCGGCGGGCGCCGACCTGTACCTCGGCTTCGACGACCTCGGTGCCTCGAACCTGAAGAACCTCGCGGTGGCCGACCCGGACCGGACCGTCGCGGTGGTGTCGACCGCCGCGGTGCCCACCGGCACGATGGTCGTGGACGCAAGCCGAATCTTCCCCGAGGTCGACGACCAGATCCAGGCGATCGACTCGGTCACGCGCAGCGACGCGAACGTGTACCTCGACGCGCAGCGCCTGGCCGAGAGCGTGCTCGGCGACCACATGCCGGGGAACATGGTGGCCCTCGGCGCCGCCTGGCAGCGCGGCGCGCTCCCGCTGTCGTTCGGCGCGGTCGAGGAGGCCATTCGCCTGAACGGGGCAGCCGTGGAGATGAACCTCGCCGCCTTCGCATGGGGCCGCGCCTGCGTCGCCTCGCCGGACGCCGTGGCCGAGGCCGTTCGCGAGCCCGAGCCGGAGCGCGCGCCGCTGTCGGACGCCGCACTCGATCTGATCGACTCGGTGGCGGGCGACGGAGAGCTGCGCCGCCTCCTCGAGGTGCGTGTGCCGGAGCTGATCGAGTACCAGAGCCGCGCGTACGCGGAGGAGTACGTGGGGTTCGTGCGCGGCGTACTCGAGCGCAGCGGGTCGCACCCGATCGCCGAGGCCGTGGCGCGCCAGCTCTACTACCTGATGGCATTCAAGGACGAGTACGAGGTGGCCCGCCTCCACTTGGCGGCGCTGCCCTCCGAGGGCAAGTTCTGGTTCCACCTGCACCCGCCGCTCCTGCGCGCGCTCGGCCTGAAGCGAAAGCTCAAGCTCGGCCGCTGGTTCGTGCCCGCCTTCCGGATGCTGCGCGCGATGCGTCGGCTCCGCGGCACCTGGCTCGACCCGTTCGGGCGTCCCGAGGTTCGCCGCGTGGAGCGCGAGCTGATCGGCGAGTACCGCGCGCTCGTCACGCGTGCGGTCGCGCACCTACGCCCCGAGACGGCGCCGCTGGTGCTCGAGATCTGCGACCTCCCGGACGAGATCCGCGGCTACGAAGAGATCAAGCTCCGGTCGGTGAAGCGCTTCCGGATGACCGCGGAGCGCCTGGAGCGGAAGCTCGCCCGGGCGGCCGCGCTCGAAGCTGCGGCCTGAAGCCCGAATGGACGAGCTGAGTCCAGCCCCGCGGTCGCGTCAGCATCTGGACCGCGAGCGGCTGCGAGTCGAAGAACGAGACGCGCTCGACCGCGAGGCCGTCGTCACGCAGCACGAACCGATCCACGGCATCCCAGCTGATCGGCTTGCCGCCGTATGTCGCGCTGAGGGTGAAGTGGATGAACACGACGTTGCCATCGGTAGCCGAGTCGTGAATCTCGCCGCGCAGGTCGGGCAGGAAACGGAAGAGGCGGCGAAATGAGGCGGCCGCGTCGGCGAGCGTCGTCGTGTCCGGCGCCAGCGGCTGCACCAGCCGCACGTCCTCGGCTAGCAGCTCGCCGAGCCGGTCCGGGTCGGGGTCGCTCCACCACCGCGCGAACCGCTCGACGAAGTCGGCCATCGGTCAGCCCAGGACGATCTCGGCGGCTTGTCGCACGGTGTTCGCGTCGCCGGCGATCAGCAACGTCGTAACGATCGACTCCCGCCAGGCGGCGACGTCGTCGCGGATCTTGTCGGGCGGCCCGATCAGCGACAGCTCGTCGATCAGCTCGAACGGGATCGCCGCGCCGGCCTCGTCCTTTTTGCCGCTCAGATAGAGCTCCTGGACCTCGTCGATCATCGACTCGTAGCCCATCCTGATGGCGACATTCGCGTGGAAGTTCCTCCCCTTCGCACCCATGCCGCCGAAGTAGAGGGCGTAGAACGGCCGCAGCGCATCGGCCGCGGCGTGGACGTCGTCGCTGACCAGGAACGGCACCGTCGCCACGACCTCGAAGTCCTCGGGCGTTCGCCGCGCGCCCTCGCGCGCGAACCCCTCGCCCAGCGCGTCGCGGTACATCTCTTCGTGCTTCGGCGAGAAGAGCATCGCCACCCAGCCGTCGCAGATCTCCGCCGCGAGGGCGATGTTCTTCGGCCCCTCGGCGGCGAGGTAGATCGGGATGTCGGCGCGCACCGGGTGGATCGAGGCCTTCAGTGGCTTCCCCAGCCCCGTGCCCTCCGGCAGCGGCAGCGGGTAGTGCGGCCCGTCGCTCGTGACCGGGCCCTCCCGACGCCAGATGTCCCGCAGGATCCCGACGTACTCGCGCGTCCGCGCGAGCGGCTTCGCGAACTGCATGCCGTACCAGCCCTCCACGACCTGCGGCCCGGAGACCCCGAGGCCGAGGATGAACCGGCCGCCCGAGAGGTGGTCGAGCGTCATCGCGGCCATCGCCGTGGCCGCCGGCTGACGGGCGGACATCTGGACGATGCCGGTGCCCAGCTTGATCCGCTCGGTCTGCGACCCCCACCACGCGAGCGGCGTTAGGCAGTCCGACCCGTACGCCTCGGCGGTCCACATCGAGTCGAAGCCGAGTCGCTCGGCCTCGGTGATCGCGTCCGTGACGCCGGGCGGCGGGCCGCCGGCCCAGTAGCCGGTGTTCAGGCCCAGCTTCAGCCCGCCGCTCATGCGGGGAACCTATCGAGCACAGAGGTGCCGTGCGCACCGTGTGTCGACGCGGCCTGGACACTTGTTGGATCCTCGATTGCTGGCGTATCGAAGCTGTTCGTGCTACGTCAGAGCTAAGTGGCAACAACATGTCGAGCGCGCCCTCGCGCACCAAAGCTCACAACCCCCCTGGTGGCGACGGTCCTCGTGGTCCTGACACTGGCGGGAGCGGCTCACGCGGCCCCGATCACCGAGCGCGTCGCCGACATCAACCCGGGCGGCGCCGCCTCGGCGCCCCACAATCTCGTCGCGCTCGGCAACTTCCTGTACTTCCAGGCCGACGACGGCATTCGAGGTCCCGAGCTCTGGCGCAGCAACGGGATCACGACGGAGCTCGTAAGCAACATCAGACCCGGGGCGTCGGGCTCATCCCCCAGTGGCTTCACCGAGCTCAACGGCTACCTGTACTTCCAGGCCGACGACGGCACGAGCGGGGCCGAGCTGTGGCGCACGAACGGGATCCAGACGCAGCTGGTGAGCGACATCAACTCGGGCGGCTCGGGTTCCCCCGGCAGTTTCAGTGGTTTCGCGGAGCTCGACGGCTGGCTCTACTTCGCCGCGGACGACGGCACGATCGGCCGGGAGCTCTGGCGCACGAACGGGACGACGACCGCGCTCGTCGCGGACATCAATCCCGACGAGTCGCCCCCGGACCCGCCGTTCGACCCACCGGAGGCCTCGACTCCCCAGTTTCTGACGGCCTTCAACGGGTTCGTCTATTTCCAGGCGACCGGGGACAATGTCACCCCCCAGGCCGACGGCAACGAGCTGTGGCGAACGAGCGGGTCCGGCGCCCAGCGGGTGATGGACATCAATGACGGCCACAGCAGCTCGTTTCCGCACGGATTCACCGAGCTCGACGGCTTCCTGTACTTCGATGCCAACGGTGGTTCCGGCAGCGACGGGCTCTGGCGCACGAACGGGACGACGACCCAGCTGGTCAGGGAGCTCGACGTCATCGACGACCTCACACGGCTCGGTCCCTTCCTGTACTTCAGCGCCGACGACGGCGCGAACGGGTCCGAGCTCTGGCGCACGGACGGGGCCACCACCGCCTTGGTCGAGAACATTCGCCCAGGATCCAGCGGCTCGAACCCCGCCGGCTTCTCCCAGCTCGCCGGGCGGCTGTACTTCGAGGCCGACGACGGCACGAGCGGGGTCGAGCTATGGCGCACCGACGGGACGACGACGAGCCAGGTGATGGACATCAACACCGGGCCGGATGGCTCGCATCCCGGAGGCATCGCCGATGAGCTCGTAGTCCTCGCTGGCTACCTCTACTTCGCGGCAACCGACGGGACCACGAGCGTCGAGCTGTGGCGTACGAACGGAGCGGTGACCGAGCTCGTCAGGGACATCAACCCCGGTTTCGGCAGCAGTCCACAGGGATTTGCGAGGCTCGGCAGCCACCTGTACTTCTCGGCGGATGACGGCGCGACAAGCGGGCGCGAGCTCTGGCGCGTCGCCGAGCCAGCGCCCGGGATCGAGGGGCCGCCGGGCAGCGACTCGTGCTCCGACGGCGTCGACAACGACGATGACGGCCTGATCGACGCGAAGGACCCGGGGTGCCAGGAGGAAGACGGAGCCCCGGCAGCGGCAGACCTGAGCGACTCGCCCTCGTCAATAGCCGTCAACCGCCAGCGCCGCTTCAAGTTCAAGCTCGGGGCAACTCCCGACCTGACCGGCAAGATCGTCTTCGAGAGCCGCAAGCGCGTCCAGGTCAGCCGCAAGAAGCGAGTGATCCTCATCCGGAAAGCGTTCAACGTCCCCGCCGACGGCAAGGTCGAGCTCAAGCTGCGGCTATCGAAGAAGAAGTTCCGAATCCTCAAGCTCAACCGCAGGATCTCAACACGCGCGACCGTGACGCTCACGAACACCGCCGGCCTAACGAGCAAGGCCGGCAAGCGCGTCAAGCTCAAGGCGCCGCCCAAGCGCTGAGCGGGAGCTCAGACTCCTCGCGGCGGGAACCTATCGAGCGCCCACTGCGGGGTCAGCTCGCTGCGCCGGTATGAGCGGCCGCGCAGGCGCACGTAGTCGCGCGTCCGCGGATCGAGCGGCAGGCCGCTCTCGACTGGGTACCACTCGTTGTGCTCGCGGATCAGCTCGTTCACCTCGTCGAACCGCCACCGATGGGCCACCGCGCGCCAGCGGCGCGCGAACTGCGCGTCGTCCTCGCCGCACTCCTCGCGAAGCGCCTCGTACGCCGCGGCCAGGCGCCGCCGGTGGCGCCGGGTCGCGTCCTCGATGTCGCGCAGCCGCTGCATGTAGCGCGGCAGCAGGCCGGCGGCCAGGTAGCTCTCGACCGAGCGCTTCGTCTGGCGCGCGCGCCGGGAGAGCGGCTTGCCCTCGACCGCATCCTCATACCGCTTTGCCAGTTCGCGCTCGACTGGAGACGAATCCCGCACGGCAGCATTGTGGAGCACCGCTAGCCTCGCCAGTGTGTCCAGCCAGTACGTCTTCACGATGTATCGCCTGTCGCGGACTCACCCGCCGGACAAGGAGGTGCTGAAGGACATCTCGGTGTCGATGATCCCCGGCGCCAAGATCGGCGTGATCGGCCCGAACGGCGCCGGCAAGTCCACCCTGCTGCGGATCATGGCCGGACGGGACACCGAGTTCCGCGGTGAGGCGCAGCTCGCCCCCGGTGCGACCGTCGGGCTGCTCGAGCAGGAGCCGGAGCTCGACGAGGGCAAGGACGTGCGCGGGAACGTGGAGGACGGCCTGGGCGAGCTGCGTGCGCTCCTCGACCGCTTCAACGAGCTCTCCGCGAACTACTCAGATGAGACGGCGGACGAGTTCGCGCGCGTGCAGGAGCGGATCGACGCCACCGACGCCTGGAGCCTGGACCAGAAGCTGGACATCGCGATGGATGCGCTGCGGCTGCCGCCGGGCGACGCCGACGTATCGAAGCTCTCGGGCGGCGAGCGACGCCGCGTCGGGCTCGCGAAGCTCCTGCTGTCCGCGCCCGACCTGCTGCTGCTCGACGAGCCCACGAACCACCTGGACGCCGAGTCGGTCGCCTGGCTCGAGCGCCATCTCCAGGAGTACGCGGGCACCGTCGTCGTCGTCACCCACGACCGTTACTTCCTCGACAACGTGACCGGCTGGATCCTGGAGCTCGATCGCGGTCACGGGGTCCCGTTCAAGGGCAACTACTCGTCGTGGCTCGAGCAGAAGCAGCAGCGACTCGCGACCGAGGAGAAGAAGGAGAAGGCGCGCAAGCGGGCGATCGACCGCGAGCTCGAGTGGGTGCGCATGGGGACCAGCGCGCGGCGGAGCCAATCGAAGGCACGCCTGCGCGACTACGAGCGGCTGCTCGCCGACGAGCAGAACGTGAAGCTGGACGACGTCCAGATCCACATCCCGGTCGGCCAGCGACTGGGAGACCTGGTCGTCGAGGCGGAGGGACTCTCGAAGGGCTATGGCGACCGCGTCCTGATCGACGACCTCACCTTCAGCCTGCCCCGCGGCGGCATCGTCGGCGTGATCGGCCCGAACGGGGCCGGCAAGACGACGCTCTTCCGGATGATCACCGGCCAGGAGCAGCCGGACTCCGGGGCCCTGCGCATCGGCGAGACGGTCGAGCTCGCCTACGTCGACCAGTCGCGCGACGCGCTCGACCCGGAGAAGACCGTCTGGGAGGAGATCTCGGGCGGGGAGGATCAGATCGAGGTCGGCGGACGCCGGATGGCCTCGCGCGCGTACGTGGGCGGGTTCAACTTCCGCAGCTCCGACCAGCAGAAGAACGTCGGGAAGCTCTCCGGCGGGGAGCGCAACCGCCTGCACCTGGCGAAGCTCCTCCGCCGCGGTGGGAACCTGCTGCTCCTCGACGAGCCCACGAACGACCTCGACGTGGACACGCTGCGCGCACTCGAGGACGCGCTGCTCGACTTCGCCGGCTGCGCCGTCGTGATCTCCCACGACCGCTGGTTCCTCGACCGGATCGCCACACACGTGCTCGCCTTTGAGGGCGACTCGCAGGTGGTCTGGTTCGAGGGCAACTTCGAGGCCTACGAGACGGCCCGCCGAGAGCGGCTCGGCGACGCCGCGGACCGTCCCCACCGAATCACCTACAGGAAACTCACGCGCGCCTGATTTACCAAGGGGCCTGGCCCCCTGGTAAATGCCGTGTGCGCCACGTCACGTTGAGTTCGGATACCCAGCGGTATCAAAAGGGGGATGCGCACCGCCCGCTGGACAGCACTGCTCGCGATCGTCGGCGCCGCCATGCCCACCGGCGCCGCCGCCGACGCGCCGGGCCGCGCGCCTGATTGCCGCTTCCAGGGCGCCCACGACTACCAGGACCTCGGGCGGATTCAGGTGTTCACGCTCGGGGGGCGCCGCCACGGCTGCCTGACCGACGTCGGCCGCGCCCATCGTCTGCGCACCGGTGCACTCGGCGCCCGCTCGGCCGCGGCGCGGCGCGTCATCTTCGGACGCGGGGACTGGGTCGCATTCTCCGCCCGTACGCGCTCCGGACAGCGGCACGCACGCGCGACGAACCTGCGTACCGGGCGCACGCACGGAACCGCCGCCCGCGGATCGGTGACCGCGCTCGTCGTCAACGGGAATGGGACCCTCGCGTGGATCGCGGGCACGAGCCTCCGGACGAAGCCGGCGAGGGGGCCGGCCCGGCTGCTCGGCTCCGACCCGGCGCTCGACCGCCGCTTTCTCGGGCTCGAGAACGACGCGGGGTGCGCGGTCACCTGGCGGGTGGCCGGCGAGCAGCGCTCGTCGAGCATCTTCTGTAGGTGGCCGTGAGCGCTAGGCGCGGCTCATGTGGACGCGCACGACGCCCCCGCCCGGCAATGCGCGCACCTGGACCAGGTCGCAGACCTGGTGCGCGAGCCACAGGCCGTAGCCGTGCGGTTGCGGAGCGAACGGAAGCTGGCGGCCCGCCATGGGATCCGCGATCGCCCCGCGATCCCGGACCTCGCAGACGACGTGGTCGTCGTCGGTCCAAAGCCGCAGGCGGCCGTAGCCGCCGCCGTGGCGCACGCTGTTCGTGGCGAGCTCGTTGACCGCGAGCACCAGGTCCTGACGGCGCATCTCCTGTAGCCCGGCCCGGGCTGCGTGGCGCTCGACCGCGCGCCGGACGGCGTCGATCATGGTGACCCCGAACGGCATCCCGTTCACGGTCCCCCCGGGCTCGGGAAGCGGGGCGACGTGCGGCGCGGCGCAGGCCTCGGTGCCGCGATAGGCGTCGCTCGCCTTCTCGCTTCCTTCGGCCGCCAGGACCGGGTGGCTGCACTCGGCCTCGTGGATGACGTCCGCGTCGAGGGCGTCGGTGTCGTACGGACACACGAGCTTGAAGCCGACGGCGTCGGCGAACGCATGGTTGATGAGCGACTCGTGGCGCTGGCACTCGACCAGCTCGTCCGCCGTGCGCTCCGCCCAGATCGGCTCGCCGATGCCGCGCATGCGCCGACCCTGGTTGGCCTCGGCGAACGCGCGCCACTTGGGGATGATCCAGGCCGGGTTGCGACCGGCCTGCGTCATGTCGGCGAAGCACACGCCGCCGGCGTCCTCGCCGAGCGCATCACGCAGCGCGGTGATCTTCTCGGGCCCGACCATCACGAGGCCGGGCTCGCCGGCACGGATGCCCGCGCGAAGGAACGCCGAGCACTTCGCGACGAACTCGTCGCGACCGGCATACATCAGCGCTGAGTGGTGGAACTGCTCCAACAAAGAAGCCTCTCCTACCCGCTTTTGCAGGGTATTAGTCGCGCGACGGCGCCATCGGCAACGGAATCGACGTCGATCCGTCCGGTGGCTCGACTCCCCAGTGCCCCGTCCAGTTGACGGGAGTCGCCGAGGCCTGCGGGAAGCGCGCGTCCATGTGCGCGGCGACCTCCTCGTAGAGCTCCTCCCCCAGCACCCGGCGGAGGAGGCCCTCCTCAGTGCGGTAGAGCGGCGTCGGCGAGACATACGCCTCCGGCGCGTCCACACACCACCAATCGAGTGGCTCGCCCTCGCCCGAGCCCCAGTCGCGCTCGTGGTCATAGGGCCGAAGCGTGTGCTTCTCGTCGTCCTCGGAGTGGTCGATCGCGAAGGGCACGAGTCCGCACGTGTACGGCTTCCAGTCGAGCGGATCCTCGCCGCGCCGCAGCGCCGCCACGTGGAAGGCGCACCCGATCGTCCCGGTAGGTCCGTCACCGGTGTTCTGGAAGACGCAGTGCCCGCCACTCACGCGTGTGTGCCGCGACCCGGCGCTTCGTTCCTTGAACCAGTCGTCGCGGTAGCGGTCGACCAGGTCCCAGTCCGCATCGGTTAGCTCGGTCACGCGCTCGGACAGGCGCTCGAAATCCTCGGCACCCTGCTCGTCGTCGGGGCCCATCTGGACGAAGACCCCCGCCTGGCAGCACCCGCCGACGGCAACGCCGTGGATGCCCTTGCACCCGCAGCCGTAGATGCACTTCCAGGAGCTCGCGAGGAATGTCAGGTCGATCTCCCACTGCGACGCATCGCGCGGATCGATGAACGTCGCCCACTCCCTGTGGAGGCTCACGTCGTGACCTCGACGGGCACGCCCCCGGCGAGTGTCTGATAGACGACGCAGTAGCGCTCTGTCAGCCGGAGGAGCGTGGCGATCTGCTCGTCGTCCGCCTCGCCCGCCAGGTCGAAGGTCAGCCGGATCGAACGGAAGCCGACCGGCGCCTCGCGGTCCACGCCGAGAGTGCCGCGGAAGTCGAGGTCACCCTCGGCGCGCACCTTCCCGGTCACCGGGATCTCGAGCGACGTCGCGACCGCGCGAAGGGTCACTCCCGCACACGCGACGAGCGCTTCGAGCAGCATGTCTCCCGAACAGGCCAGGGCGCCGGTTCCGCCGGTGGCCGGATGCAGGCCCGCCTCGACGAGCGCGCGGCCCGTAGCGACCGAGCAGCTCACCGCGTCCTCGTCCAGCGACCCCTCCGCGGTCAGGGTCACGAGCGCGGCGTCCGGCTGATCCGCGTAGCGCTCCTTGAGCGGTCCCTGAAGCTCCTGGAGCTGCGCGCGGTCCATCGCTAGGCGGGGCCGCGGTCCATCCGAGTCGTGCCCTCGAAGGGCGGCGACCACGGCTGGGCCGACTGCGTCCATACCTCGACGGCGGGCTCGAGCCATGAGGAGTCGTCGAGCGAGCCGGCCTTCACGAACGCCATGTCCGGCATGACCGCGGCCATGCTGAAGACGGGCGATCCGCACGCCGAGCAGAAGCTGCGCTCGGTGTCCTGCCCGTGGTCCTCGCCCACGGTCGCATACGTGGCGATGGTGTCGCCCTCGACCGTGAGCGCGTCGCGCGGCACGGCGACGATCACGGAGAACGGGTTGCCTGTCTGACGCTGGCAATCCGTGCAGTGGCAGACGGCCTGGACCATCGGCTCGGCGTCGATCTTGTAGGTCACGCCGCCGCACAGGCAGCGACCGGTGAGGGGCTGTGGTGAATCGGGCATGGGGCGACGCTAACACGACTCCGACTCTGCGATTGACGCCGCCGCGCGCGTATGGCAGCGTGGGCACGTGGGCGCAGGACCCTCCCGTGAAGTCGTCGTGATCCCTCCGGGGGCCGGCGTGCGCACCGGCAACGTGGAGTTCCTGGCGCTGACCGAGGCGTCCCCGCGGTTCAACCTGTCGATCGTCGACATGGCTCCGCACCGCGATGGTCCGCCGGGGCACGCGCACGCGGAGGAGGACGACGCCTTCTACATCCTGGACGGCGAGATCACGTTCGAGGTGGATGGCAGGGAGGTCCGGGCGCCGGCGGGCACGTTCGTGCTCGTCCCGCCGGGCACCCACCACACGTTCGGGAACCGGACCGGTGAGCCGGCGCGGATCCTGAACATCCACGCCCCGGCGGGATTCGACCGCCGCCTGCTGGCGGACGAGGACGAGCCCAGCTGAGCAGATGGCGTCTCTGCGCGTCGGAGGGCTGGAGGTCGCATACGAGCGCGTCGGTGAAGGGCCGCCGGTCGTGCTCGTCCACGGCGCCGCCTCGGACGGTCGCCTCTGGCAACCGCAGCTCGACGCGCTCGCGGACCGGTTCACGGTCGTCGCGTGGGACGAGCCAGGCGCCGGGCGTTCGTCCGACCTGCCCGCCGACTTCACCCTCGCCGACTACGCCGCCTGCCTCGCCGCGCTGATCGACTCGCTGCAGTTGGGCCCGGCGCACGTCGCGGGCCTCTCGTGGGGCGGGACCGTCGCGCTCGAGCTACACCACCGCTTTCCCGAGCGGGTCGCCAGCCTGATCCTGGCCGACACGTACGCGGGCTGGAAGGGTTCGCTGCCCGAGGCGGAGGTGCGTGCGCGGGTCGCGGGATTGCGGACTGCGCTCGCCGGACCGCCGGAGGCTTTCGACCCGACGCTGCCGGGGCTGTTCGCCGGTGATCCGCCCGCGGCGTTCGTCCCGCTCCTCGAGGCGATGGCCGCCGACGTTCGGCCCGAGAGCTTCCGGGTCCAGCTCACCCTGATGGCCGAGACCGATCAGACCGAGCTCCTCCCGGCAATCGCACTCCCCACCCTGCTCGTCTGGGGCGAACACGACGGCCGCTCACCGCTCTCCGTGGCCCACCAGTTCGCGAACGCGCTTCCGCACGCGCAGCTGGTCGTCATCGCCGACGCCGGGCACGTCAGCAATCTCGAGCAGCCCGACCGGTTCAACGATGCCGTCCGGACGTTCCTCGAAGGGCTGACGCGCTGACGCGCAAGTCTTGCGTCCGAGCTGCGTTTAGTAGGCCGTGCGGAGCAGGGGGAGGAAGTTCGCAGGCGCGCTGCTGACGGGCGCGCTGATGGTGACCGGCGCCTGGGCGGGGGCGTCGCTCGTGCCCGTTGACGAGGCACGCGTCTCCGTCCCCGACAAGGCTGGGAAGGCCCCCGCCGTGAAGAAGGCGGCGCCCGTCCCGACACCCGCGGCCGAACCGGCCAAGGCGACTGCGGCGGCCGACATCCCCGCCCCGCCCCCCGACCCGGCATCCCTGGCCGACGGCCAGGTCCTGGCCGGTGCCGCGAAGACGTCGATCGCACCGCGCCCCGACGACTACGGCGGCACGTGGGAGCGGAGCCAGGAGAAGTGCGCCACGCTCAGCGAGAACACCTTCACACGGCTCATGGACGACCCCGTCGAGGTGGGCGACCACCTGGCGGCGGCCGGCTCGCCGTGGCCCGAGAACCCGAACTGCATCTACATGGGCGGTTTCGGGCTCGGCCCGATGAACCCGGTCACGTCCTGGAACAAGGACCTCGGCCTGTGGGTACGGGCAATCGCGCTGCGCGACCGCCAGGGCGACGACCTCGTGCTCGTCGTGCTCGACGGCGAGGGCTACTTCTGGGACTACGGCGCGAAGTGCGACGACTGCGGGCTCAAGCAGATCACCGCCGAGCTCGCGGCCGACGAGACACTTGGCCTCGAGACGAAGAACATCGTCGTCGCGGCCACCCATGCCCACTCGGCGCCGGACTTCATCGGCGGGTGGGGCTTCGTGCCGGACTGGTACATGGAGCAGCTCTCCGACTCGATCAAGTCGACGATCCGCGAGGCGCTCGCCGGGATGCGCCCGGCACTGCTCGAGTACGGCGAGCACGAGGCGCGCGAGTTCAACTCGGAGCGCCGCGACACCTATCGCTCGGCCGAGGAGCAGCAGCTCGCCTGGCTGCGCGCGTACACGCCAGGTGGCGGACACAAGACGATCGCCACGATCGGTTCCTACGCCGCCCATCCCACCTCCTTCGGGACGAACGGCGGAGAGGCGCATCCCGACTGGCCCGGCCTGTTCGAGGCGAGCCTCGAGGAGCGGTTCGGGGGCGTCGGTCTGCACTTCATGACCGGTCTCGGAAACATGTCGGCATCCGGACTGCGTCAGGTCGACGATCCGAACCACGCGACGGGCGCGGATGACCTGGTGGCACTGATCGACGACGTCAGGCGCGGCAACCCGATCGAGCAGCCCGACATCAAGACGGCGCAGGCCACCTGGACCCAGCCGGTCACGAACGCGCCGCTCACGGCGCTCGGGACGCCCGGCTTCTTCGACCGCGAGTTCGTCAAGTCGCCGTCCAACGTGCAGACCGGCAAGGACCCGAGCAAGTTCCAGTGCGTCTCGGCGTCTCCGGTGTCGGCCGAGGTGGCGGCGTCGGCGGCGCGTATCGGCGACGAGTTCGCCCTGAGCGCGGCGCCCGGCGAGATCTTCTCGAACTTCTCGAACACCGTGAAGGAGAAGTCAGGCGCGGCGGTCACGATGCCGCTCGGGCAGGCCAACGACGCCCTCGGCTACATGCCGCAGTCGTTCGAGCTCAACCAGGTCGGTCAGCAGGGCCCGGGCTTCGCCGGGGAGCTGCAGGGCTACCTCTTCGTCAACTACGAAGACGCCTACGCGATCGACAAGTGCTTCGGCGACATGACGCTCGAAACGTCGCTCGGCCTGCTGAACGGCCTGAACGAGTAGCCGGCCAGCCGGCCCCGAGGCGAGATCAGTCGCCGCAGTTCCGCGGCGCGAAGCCCGGGCCCGGGCACGCGATCGACACGCGCACCCACGTGCTGCTCGATGCGTCCGCGGGGATCGACGAGATGTTGTTGTTGATCTTGTGGGTGTGCGCGCCGCATGGGCTCTTCCACGGGCCGATCTGGAGCGAGTGGTTGCGCAGGCCGTTCTTCGCGCCCTGAGTGTCGTCGTAGACGGCGGTGATCGTCCCCTTCGTCCCGACCCGGCACTGCCCCGGCCGGTGCACGCCCTCCGAGTCGATGTGGACCGACAGCTTCGCCCGCATGATCTTCCCGGGCTTGACCACGGTCATCTGAACCTTGTCGACGCGCACGCCGATGACGGGGACGCGACATCGGCTGCGGTGCGGCGTGTCCACCACGTTGCCGCTGCCCTGGTGGTCGCCGTCGACGATCCTCGCCACGATCTCCCCGGTGATCCGCGCGCGCGCCGAGTCACCCGGGCACTGGCCGCCGTCCTTCGGCGGCTCGGTCGCGAGGTTGTTCGCGTGGAACCGGACATGGACGCGCACGTCCTCCTGCTTGGGCTTGCCGCACGTATCGCACTCGGTAAGCGTGATGTTGTCGAAGTGGGCGTCGCCCGCGACGCCCTGAGAGCCGGCGTTGTCCTCGAGCATCAGCCGGAGCTTCGAGATCTTCTTGAGGGTGACCGCGCTCGCGCCGTCCTGGGTGAACCAGGTCTTGCCGCCGGGAACGAAGTTGATCTTGTAGGTGTGCCAGTCCCCGTCGTCCTTCAGCGGGTCCGACTCGCCGGCGCCCTTCTGCGTGCCGGCCAGCCAGCGGTGGTGGCCGGGCGTCTTGATGGCGAGGCCGATGATGCCGCCGAGGTCACCCCTGACGCCCTCTCCCGGCTCCCCGAGATAGTCGAACTTCAGCCGGTAAGTCTTCTTCTTCGAGACCTCAATCGAGCGGCTGAAGATGTCCCCGCCGGAGGCGAGCGAATTGAAGGTCAGCACGCGATTGCCGGGCCGGATCGGGTCGTCGACGATCACGCCGCTGTGCGCACCGCCCGCCTTTCCCACCCAGCGCCCCAGGTCATTTTCGAAGCGCTCCGTGAACAGCGGCGAGGCGGCGCTCTCGGCGGGGCGCGTCGCGTCGCCGGATGCCGTCAAGGCGGACCCCGCGGTCCAGGTGACAGCGAGCACGACGCCAATGAGGGCCAGCACCCGGGCGGTCGGACGCATCTGCACCGATCATCGCACGGGATGTGTGTTCGCGCCAGGTGCGATCATCTTCATGTGAACGCACGCGTGATCGGGCGATTTCTCGTGGCCGCCTTCGTCGTGGGCAGCTGTCTCGCGTTGCCGGCGCTCGCGCCGGCTGCCGTTCGCACCCCGAAGGGCGTCGAGACCTGGCTGGGGACTTGGCACGCGAACTTCGGGACGCTCAGGATCAATGACGTCCACCGGGAGCGCGCGGATTACCCGGACGCCTCGGGAAAGCGGCCGTTCTACTGGGCCGCGTCGATCAACTGGTCGCGTCCCGGCTCCGACAAGCGCATCACGGGCTCGATTCTGGGGGGCAAGTACCGCTACCGGACGTTCTCCGGCTGCTGGCAGCCGCCGGATCCGGCGATCTCGTGCGGATCTGTCCTCATCCACAGGACGGGCAAGAAGCTGACCGGCGGCTACTGGAAGGCCTGCCGCACCTACTGCAAGTCACACCACCCGTGGAAGGGAAAGCGGACGAGCGGCGCCTGGCGGGTCGGCTTCCAGTTCACCCAGCAGGGGAAGCCGGTCCACGGACCGTCCGGGCGGACCCAGTTCGGCGGCGCGGGCGCCGTCATCTCGCTGGTGAATCCCGACCGTGACAAAACGTGGCGCCCGACCGGCGACTCGCGCCTGTTCCTCATCGCCGAAGGCCCCCGCGGCAAGGAGCGCAAGCTCACGATCACACCCCGCGTTGCGCGGTACGAGAACGTGGGTGACGACCTGCCGCGGCTCGAGTTACGGGGCCGCGTCACGTCGTCGAACGACGAGCGATGCTCGCGCGGCGAGGTGGTCGAAATAACGATCATCGACGGCAAGAAACGATCTGCCGACAAGATCCGCCTCGACCCCGACCGAGACTCGTGCGACCGGCGCGCGAACTGGTCGTCGCTCGGGAACGGTGACGTCGACGTGCGCGTCGACTTCCCCCGCGAGACGACCAACTAGGGGCAGCGCTGCGCGGCCGCGGGCGGCCCGAACCAGTTGGTGAGTGCGTCCGGGAGACCAGGGTCGGCGAGCTCTCCCACCCAGCCGACATATCCGTCGGGCCGGATCAACACCGCTGTGGGAGCGACGACCGTGCCGAGTACCGGAAGCTCCCAGGGGCCCCCGTATTCGGCGTCGACCATCTGAACCCGATCCGCCCACGGCGTGATGTCGAAGCCGCCGGGCTCGCCGAGGTTGAGAAGCACGGGCCGGGCGTCGTGCAGCAGGGAATACGCCCGCACCGGGCCGCCAGCGGTGACCAGGTCGAGGTCGGGCATGCGCCGGCCCAGCAGTGGGTGCCCCTCGCCGAGGTCGTAGTGGATGTCGAGTCCCGAGAGCAACCCGCCGAAGTGCTTGCGCGGCTCGTCCATGCTGAGCACCTCGCCCAGGGCGTCGCGCACGGCCTCTATCCGAGGGTCGGGCCGGTTGAGAGCGGTCTGGGCCATCGTGTGGCGCAGGGTCCTGGCAGTGACCGGATGACGCTCGGCGTGGTAGGTGTCGAGGAGGCTCTCGGGCGACGTTCCGTCAACGACCTGGGCCAGTTTCCATCCCAGGTTCACCGCGTCCTGAACGCCCAGGTTGAGGCCCTGTCCTCCGGCCGGGTAGTGCACGTGCGCGGCATCGCCGGCCAGCAGCACGCGGCCCGCTCGGTAGGACGCCGCCTGCCGGGTCGTGTCGGTGAACCGCGAGATCCAGGTGGCGTTGTGCATCCCGTAATCGGTGCCCCACACAGCGACGACCGCGTCGGTGAGCTCGCGCAGGGTCGGTTCACCGGTCCCGACGCTCCCCTCGGTGACCATGACCCTCACCGGCCCCTCGTCCGCGAAGACGACCGCTCCGTCCCGGATCTCGTATTCGGCCCGGCCGAGGGCGTGCATGCCTGTCTCGTCGCGGCGGATGCCCAATTCCGGCTGGTCTCGCATCTCTACCTCGGCGATGAGGGCGCTCGTCGACGGGTCCCACCCCGGGAAGTCGATGCCGGCCGCCTTGCGGACGACGCTGCGGCCTCCGTCGCATCCGACCAGGTACGCCGCCCGCAACGACTCGCCGTCGGCCAGCTCGACGTCGACGCCGCTGCCGTCCTGCGCGAAACCCGTGACCTCACGCTCGCGATAGATCGAAACCTCCAGCTCGCCGACCCAGCCGGCCAGGATCGCCTCGATCCGGTTTTGCCAGAGCCCGAGCGCGTAGTTGTGGCGGGCGGGAAAGTCGCTGATGTCCAGGCTGACGCTGGCGAAGCTCGCGACCTGGGCCTCCTGCCCTTCCGAGAGGAACCGGTCGGCGATGCCACGTTGATCGAACACCTCGATCGTTCGCGAGTGCAGCCCGCCCGCTCGCGACCCTGGAAGGTCCTGGTTGGCGCGCCGCTCGACGATCGCGACGTCCACGTCCGCCAGTGCCAGCTCGGCCGCCAACGTCATCCCCGTGGGGCCTCCTCCGGCGATCACCACCGCGTGCTCGGTCAAACGAATTCGCCTCCCAATCTCCGTCGCCTCTGATCCAGGCGGGCGATTATCCGGATCACCTGGGGCTTGCGGCAAGCCCCCCTATGCGGTGTAATTTGGAAGTGGCGAGGGGGACCGCGCGGCTGTACGGGATGTCGATCTCGCACCCCGCGAACGCGGCGCGGCTGATGCTCGAGTACAAGGGCATTCCGTACGAGCTCGTCCGGGTATCGCCGGGCGCGCAGGCGGTGCGGGTTCGTCTCGCCCGGTTCCGCGGTGGCACGGTGCCTGCGCTCGCGATCGACGGGCGGCGGGCACTCGGCACCCGCGCGATCTCGCGACTCTTGGACGAGCTCCAACCGGAGCCGCCGCTGTTCCCGCCGGACCCGGACCGCAGGCGCGCGGTCGAGGAGGCCGAGGCGTGGGGAGAGCAGGTCCTGCAGCCGATACCTCGCCGAGCGTTGCGGTGGGCACTCAGCCACGACCAGGCCGCGCGCATGACCTTTTCGCGAGCTGTCGGCAACCCGATGCCGGCAGTCACCTCACGCGCAATGTTGCCCGTGATCGCCTTCTACGCCCGGCGGGAGAACGCCTGGTCGACCGATCAGATCCGCGGGGACTGGGCAGCGTTGCCGGGACACGTCGACCACGTCGACAACCTGCTCGCGCAGGGCGTTCTGGGCAAAGAACAGCCGAACGCAGCCGATTTTCAGATCGGGACGACGCTACGCCTGATGCTCGCCAGCGAGGACTTCGCGCCGCTGATCGCGGGCCGCCCGGCTGAGCGCCTCGCGCTCCGGATCTGGCCGGAGTATCGCTTCCCGGTGCCGCGCCTCCTGCCCGCGACCATCCGCGAGGCAGCGGCGTAGTCAGCCGAGAGCCGCGGCCTGCGCGGCCGATGGCGGTGCGGGGTCCGGTAGCCGCATCATCCGGAACGAGAGCAGGAGGCCGAGGACGGATACCAGCAGGGGAAGCAGCAACGCAATCTGAAGGGCCAGCGGCCTCGCTTCGTCGTTGATTCGCAGTATCTCCTCCTGGACATCCGACGGTTGGTCGGCGAGCTGTTCCTCGAGCCCCGCGTCGCTCATCACCTCGGCGTCGTCCTCCAGGACCTGCGCGACCTGCTCCTTCTCGGCCGCCGGCAGGACGTCGCTCGCGTCGGACTTGTTGGTGAACGCGATCGACAGCGCCGCGAGCAGGATCGCCCCCGCGCACGCGAGGCCCACGGACAGGCCGAAGGACGAGATCGACGAATTGACCCCGGCGGCCTCGCCCACCCGCTCCGCCGAGATCGGGGCCAGGGTGTAGTTGTTGAGCTGCGACACCAGGAGCCCCAGTCCGGCTCCGCAGAGCATCAGGGGGATCACCATGTACAGGCTCGTGTCCACCCGCGGGACGATCGGGATCAGGACCAGGACGCCCAATCCGAGCAGCGCGAAGCCGGCGCGGATGAGACTGCTCGGGCGGCGCCTCCCGGCTCTCCTGCCCGCGAGCAGCGCGATCACGAACATCGTCAGCGAGAGGGGCGCCAGCGATAGTCCCGCCTGCAACGCGTTGTAGCCGAGATCGAGCTGGAGGTAGATGGGCAGCGCGATCAGGAGGCCGCCGAGCGCGATGTTCTGCAGGACGCTCTGCCTGATTCCAAAGCTGAACAGCTTGGACTTGAACAGATCGGGGTCGAAAAGGGTGGCCTTGCCCTCGCGCTTTCGGCGACGGAGCCACCAGACGAGCGCAACCGAGCACGTCGCCCCCGCCAGGAGTAGCGCGCCCACCGACTCGCCTCCCTCCTGCCACACGAGGACCCCGAGGACCAGGAGGGACATGCCCAGGCAGGACAGCACGGAGCCCACGACGTCCACGCTCCGGTCGCCCGTATAGGGCACCTCGCGGATCATCCCGCTGCCCAGCAATACCCCGGTGATGATGAGCGCCTCGAGCATGAATCCGACTCGCCAGGAGAGCAGCGTTGTCAGGAAGCCTCCGATGAGGGGGCCGATCGCCGCGGCAATCGCACCCGCGGCACCGATCATCGCGTAGACCTTCGCCTGCGTCTTCCCCTCGAAGTTGCCGTGGATGAGCGACTGCATAGCCGGCAAATAGAGCGCAGCGCCGAGCCCCCCGATCACGGCCCAGAAGACGATGATGGCCGCCAGGCCCTGCGCGAACACCATCGCGATTGCACCCGACGCGTAGAAGACGAGGCCGACGACGTACGCCCGCTTGCGGCCGAAGAGGTCGCCGAGCTTGCTGCCGATCAGGATGAACGCCGCCGAGACGAGCGCCTCCAAGGCGACCGCCGCCTGGACCCCGCTGACGGTCGTGTCGAGATCGTCTACCACCGCGGAGATCGAGACGTTCATCAGCGACGTGTCGATGACGAAGACGAACATCGCCATCGCCAGCAGGATGCCCAGCTTCGGGGTGCCCGTCTCAGACGTCATCGCCCGCGAGTATCACCGACGCGACCGTCGGTGTGTGCAACGCGGCCCGTCCCGTGCGGTTGTCGATCGGCGAGGTCGAGAAGAAAAAGAACCACACCTCGAACAACACGAACGCGACCACGACCATGCCGACAAGGATTCGCTCCGGGGTCGTGAGGGACGGCTCCACCCCCGCGTGCTGTGGACGCTCGCCACGCATGCTGCGCAGCCAGGGTGTGTGCTGGCGAACCGTGGGCGCCTGTCCGGTCAGCTCGAGATAACGCTGGTTCAGACGGCCGAAGAGAAGGGCGAGCGCGAGACATACCACGGCCAACACGACGACTACGACGAACACCGCCCCCATCGTCGGAGGACCGCTGCCCTGGACGCGCGAGCCCACCCAGAGGGCAAGCAGCGGTCCGCCCGTCCAGACGTTCAGGCCGACGATGGTGAGCAACGCGGCGAACGCCATCCGCTTCAGCGCAGACGCCCGCTCCGCCGTCTCCTCCCCCACGCGGCCGATTATGACCACACTGTGTACATGCCAGATTTCGCCGGCCCTACAGATCTGACGTTCAACCGCGGCCCGGTCACCGATCCCGCGGCATTCGCGCGCGAGGCGTCGGCCGCGTCGTGGCTCTTCCTCTGCGGTGAGGAATTTGCGTCGATGGACGGCGGCCTGTCATACGCGAGCGTCCAGGAAGCCGTGCCCGAGTCGATGAACATCGTCTCGGACCCGCCGCGCGAAATGGACATGGACCTGGCCCGGCAGCACGTCGCCGCGCTCGACTCGCTGCCGCGTCCGACGCTCGTCACATGCCGAGTTGGCCCTCGGTCCTCCGCCGTCGCCTACCTCTATGCCGGCCTCAGGTCCGGTGCGACGGCCGACGAGGTGCTGGCGCGAGCGGAGGCCGACAACGCCCCGTTCGCCCAGTCCGAGGACCTGAAGGCATGGGTGGCACAGGGCCTCCGCGAGCTCTCTGAGCCCGCGTAGAGGCCGACGGCTGAGCTCGAGCGCTACTGGGCCTGCGCCGCGATCGGCGGGCCGACGACCGTGACCTCGGGGATCGGTTGCAGCGCCCACTCCGGCGGCTCGACCCCCGCCGCCTCCGCGGCGATGCGCGCCCAGTGACGCTCGAATCCTGCGGGCGTGCAGACCAGCAGGTAACGCGCGGGCTCGTCGCTGTGATTCGCCAGCGTGTGAGGTACCTGGCGCGGGGCGAAGGAGAGCTCGCCCGCGCGTTTGGTCACCAGCGCGTCCGCGACCTGGAAGATCAGCTCGCCGTCCAGCATGTGGAAGGCCTCGTCGAAGTCGTGCGTGTGCAACGGCGGGCCGCCGTGCGGCGGGACGACGATCTCGGTCACGGACACGTGGCCGCCGGTCTCCTCGCTGCGCAGCAGGACATTGGTGCGGGGATTGGACACGGATGGCACCGGCTTGAACCCTTTCAAAGGTCCGGATTCGACGCTGGCAAGGGTTATCGAACGGGCGTGACGGCTGGCGCTCCCAGACGTACTAGCTCTGTGGCCCCGATCGCCGCAGCCATGGTCATGGTCCTCGCAGCGCTTGCCCTCGGCGCGTGTGGAGACGCTGACCGGACGCAGTCGAACGCCGAAAGCGGGACCTGGGAGCGGCTGCCCGCCTCGCCGCTCAGCCCGCGCGAGAACGCCCTCGGCCTGTGGACGGGGAAGGAGACCCTCGTGCTCGGCGGCAGCGACGCCGACCCCTGTCCCCCGGCCGCCGAGTGCGTCGTTCCGAGCGAGCCGCCGCTCCGGGACGGCGCCGCCTTCGATCCGACGCGGCGGAGCTGGAGGCCGACCGCTGACGCGCCGGTCGGGTTCTCCGGGGCGGAGGCAGTGCTTCTCGATGGAACCGCCTACATCTGGACCCACGGCGAAGCTTCAAGGCCCCGCGCCCCGCGTGCCTTCCTCGCCTACCGGACCCGCGACGACCGCTGGGAGGAGCTGCCAGCTCCGCCGCGCGAGCCGTACCGTTCGATCGTCGCAACGGACACGAACGTGGTCGCGTTTTCGACGAGTGACGAGTACGGGGGCGGGCCGGACCTGGTCTTCGATCCGGCGAAGGCGACGTGGTCGGAGCTCCCAGACGATCCGCTCCCGCGCTCCTTCGACCGGACGATGGCGTGGACGGGGAGCGAGCTGGTCCTCTTCGGCAAGAGGATCGTCCCCCAGCCCGGCGCTGACCGTCCCTCCCTGGCGCTGGCGGCGGCCCTCGGCCCCGAGTCGGGCAGGTGGCGGCGCCTGCCGGACGCCGAGACACGCGACCAGTACGTGACCAACGGCCGCTGGTTCGAGGTGGACGGACGGCTCATCAACCCGGCGCCCGGGACCAGCGACGGCGGCGAGGTGAACAACTGGGGCCGCGCATATCCCGACGGCGGAGTTCTCGACCCCGACAGCGACGAATGGCAAGAGCTCCCCGAGGCGCCGGCCGGCTTCGACGAAACCTCATCCGGCCAATACGGCAGCGGAATCCTGGCCGGGTCCGACAGTCACTACTTCGCGCCCCACGGCTGGATCCTGGACGCGGCCCAGTGGGAGTGGATCGAGATCCCGTCACTCGATGACGACGACTCGGTGGTCAGCGGGCGGACCATCACGAACGCAGGTGAGGAGATGGTCGTGTTCGGCGGTGCTCGCTACGGCTCGAACGGCCTGCGCGGCGAGCTCCTCAGCGAGGCATGGGGCTGGTCGCCGCGGGGATGAGGGGCCTGGCACCCGGGGGCTGTCATGGGCGCTAATCAGCCCACCAGTCGCGCTGACCCTCGACGTCGTCGCGCCGGGCCTCGCCGAGGTCCGGCGCACCGAAGACGATGAGCTCGAGGCCCTCCGGCCCGGCCTCGTAGCCCCGCCACGTTCCGGCCGGGACGCGCACCGCGTCCCACTCCTTGAGCTCGACGATCTCGTCGTCAAGCTTCATCCGCCCGCTCCCGCGCGTGACCACGTACACCTCCTCCTGCGTCTTGTGCGTGTGGCCGTACGGGAAGCGATAGCCCGGCGGGACGTGCTGGTAGCTCAGGCCGGATTGCTCCAGTTCGAGCGCCTCGCTTGCGAGGCGGAACTCGAGGTCCGGCACCCCGTCGAACTTGGATCCGACGTCCTCCAGGTCCTCCTTGAGGTTCCTGAGCGTGAACGGCACGCTCGCAAGCCTACGGCGCCGAACCGAGGCGTCAGCGCTTCTTTGGTGGCCGGGTAATGCGGAGGGGGATCTGGTCGGTGGTCGTTTGTCGGTCGGCCGCGGTGGCGCGTAGGAGGAGCCGGTATCGACCCGCGGGGGCGCGTTTTCGGGCGATCTTGCCGTTCCAGGCGATCTGGCCGCGGCCGAGCTTTCTTGCGGTCCCGCCGACGCGTACGAGCGGCGTCTTTCCGGTGCGGGTGTAGATCTCGAGTGTCAGCGCCGCGGCGGCGGTGATCACGTACTTCGCTTTCACCCTCCGTCCGGCTCTTGTCTTCAGGCGGTCCGCGGCGAGCCCGAGCAGCAGCTTGATCGCCGGTTCACCCGCCGGGCCGCGCGGACCGGTGGGGCCGGGGCCGTTCGCAGGCCGCGTAGTGAACGAGAACGCCGGGCCCCTTACCCGCGGTTGCACGCTCCCCGCGGTGGCGAACGGACGCGCCGAATAGGCGGTCGCCGGGGTGAGCCCCGACAACAGGTGGACCACCGTGGCGCTATCGCCGGCCGTCTTCGTGGTCGCCGTCGAGGAGGCGAACCCGGCGCCGTGCTCGAACCCAACCGGCCACGCGAGACCGTAGGTCGCAACCCGCGTCAGCAGAGTCGCGCCCGTATCGGTCGGCAGCGCCTGCGAAGAACTGAAGTCCGGCTCCAACCTGCTCACCCGAACCTCGTCGTTGGTCGCATCAGACTCGACCCACGCGACGTGGGGGACGCCGCCGATCACGGCCAGGCGCGCCTGTTCCGCGCTCTGTGTCGGCGCGTGGTTGATGGGGCTCGGGCCGCCGATGACCTGCTCCCAGGCGGTGCCGGCAGAGTTCAGCCTGCTCACCCGGACCTCTCGGTTCGTGGCGCCGAATTCAGTCCACGAGATATAGGGGACGCCCCCGATCGCAGCCAGGCGCGGCTGCGATGCGCCCATCGTCGGCAGGACGTTGATGGGGCTCGGGCCACCGACGACCTCCTCCCAGGCGGTGCCGGCAGAGTTCAGCCTGCTCACGCGCGCCTCGGGGTTGCCGGCCGGGGCGTCGAACTCGGCCCAGGCGACGTAGGGGATGCCCCCGATGCCGACCAGGCTCGTCTGGACCGCATCGGCCGTAGCGGAGTTGTTGATCGGGCTGGCGCCGCCGACGACCTGCACCCAGTCGTTTCCGGCCGCATTCAGGCGGCTCACCCGAACCTCCTGGTTCGCACCGTCCGATTCGATCCACGCGACGTGGGGGACGCCGCCGACGTCGGCCAGGCTCGGCGTGAGCACGTTGGGCGGCGCCATCGACGCTGAGTTGTTGATCGGGCTGGCGCCGCCGACGACCTGCACCCAGTCCGTTCCGGCCTGGTTCAGCCTGCTGACCCGCATCTCGTCGTTCGTACCGTCCGATTCGTACCATGCGACGTAAAGGACGCCGCCGACCTCGGCGAGCCGCGGCGAATTGGCGGTCATGCTTGGGGACTGGTTGATTGGGCTGGCGCCGCCGACCGGCTGCTGCCAGTCGTTTCCGGCCTCGTTCAGGCGGCTCACGCGCAGCTCGTAGTTCACGCCGTCGTCTTCCAGCCATGCGACGTAGAGGGCGCCGGCGACCACGGCGAGGCTCGTCGCGTTCGCGTTGCCCGTGCTGGACTGGTTGATCGGGCTGGCGCCCCCGACCGGCTGCTGCCAGCCGTTTCCGGCCGCGTTCAGCCGGCTCACCCGAACCTCCTCGTTCACGCCGTCGAACTCGGTCCACGCGACATACGGGACGCCGCCGAACTCAGCCAGGCTGGGGGCGCTCGCGGACTGCGTGCTCGACTGGTTGATCGGGCTGGCGCCACCGACCGGCTGCTTCCAGGCCGCTTCGGCCGCGCAGGCGCATCCGGCGAACGCGATCACAGCGGGCAGCGTGGCGACGACACGGCGATCGAACGGGATCCAAGGCATGGAAGCCCTTCTGCTGAGCCGCGGGAGCGGCATGGGCGAGTCTCAACCGACGCTACACCCAATTGTGGAGTTGCGCCACGTGCTCCCTACGCTCCGCGACGGGCTTCCTCCACGGCATCGAGGCAGCGATCCGTTCACAGGACGGTCAGTTGCAGGACCGCACCGATCAGGCCGCAGCCGAGGACGACGAAGAGGACGGTTAGTTTGGCCTGGAAGCGGTAGAGAGCGGCGAAGGCACCCACCGCCAACAGAGCGGTCGGGACGTCCACGACACTCTCCTCGAGAATCTCGACCGTGACGGCGCCGATCAACCCGATCACACCGGCGGCAACGCCGAGTAGGAACGGCCGGATCCGCGGGTTCTCGGCAATGGCGACGAGCGAGCGGTGGAAGAAGATCGGAAAGACGAAGGCCGGCAGGAAGATGCCGAACGTCATCGCAAGGCCGCCACTGAGACCCCCGGCCAGGTACCCGACGAAGGTCGAGAAGATGATCATCGGCGCAGGCAGGATCCCGCCGAGCGCGAGGCCGTCGAGAAACTCGCCGTTCGTCAGCCAGCCCTGCGCGTCGACGGCGGTGTCCTGCAGAAACGGAACGACCGTGTAGGCGCCGCCGAAGGTGAGCAGCCCAGCCTTGAGACCCTCGAGGAATATCTCGGCCGTCAGTGACAATGTGACCGCTCCCACGACGAGACTGACCGCCGCGAACGGCGTGATGGAGAAGGACGCGGCCGTCCCCTTGCGAGTCCCTGCGGTCGTCCACAGCTCGTACGCGAGCCCGGCCGCAAGCAGGACAAGCACGAAGCTGAGATCGAGCCCGAGCGTCAGCCCGAAGCTGGCCATCGCGATCACGGCGAGCGCGACGTTGTCGATGAACTTCCGGCCGAGGCGAACGATCGCCATCGCCACCAGCGCTCCAACCGCGGCCTTCAACCCGTAGAAGAGCTCCTCGAAGCGGTCGTCGAGGCCCGCCTCGACATAGAGCACCGACATGCCGAGCATCAGAAGGAAGCCGGGCAGCATGAAGCCGAGCCCCGCGAGGAACCCGCCGAGCTTTCCGCCTCGAAGGCGGCCGAAGTACACGCACAGCTCGTGCGCCTCCGGGCCCGGGAGCACCTGGTAGACGGCAAGCGTCTTTTTGAAAGTGTCCTGGGAGACCCAGCGCTCCTCGTCGACACACTCCTTCGAGATCATCGAGATCTGAGCCGCGGGGCCGCCCCACGCGAGCAGGCCGAACTTCAGGAACCGGACGAAGATCGAGCCGAGAGAGTCGTGGCGGTCGCGCATTGGGCGCGGCAGTCTGCCGCAACCCGCCAGCCAAACCGTCAGCCCTCGCGCGCCTCCTTCACCGCATCGAGGATCACGTCGATCACGAGCTCGGGGTCATCCTCCTCGACCGCATGCCCGGTGTTCACGACGATCTGCTCCGCGCGCGGGCTCAGCACCAGCCAACCCTTCTGCCGCTCGACGTTGCGGCGCATCTTGACGCTGACGACCTTCACAGGGATGTCGCCGATTCGCCGACGTGCGTTCCACGCGTCCTTCTCCACCTGGAGGTAATCGCGCTTCTCGACGTTCTCCGGGTTGGCGGGATCCGTCTCCGCGACGATCTCCTTGGGCGGATTTTGGAATGGAGCGGCGGTATCGATGAGCACTAGGCCGGCGGTGTTCTGCGGGTGCTCGACCGCGTACCCAGCGGTGATGTAGCCACCGCCGGAGGTCCCCACCAGCACGTAGGGCCCTGGGATCTCGGCGGCTTCGAGCCACCCCGCGAGGTCGCCGACCAGGTCCGCCAGACCGCGCGGGCCCGGAGCGGGGTCGCTCTGGCCAAGATTGGCGCGGTCGTAAACGCACACACGCGTGACCTTCGAGACGGCAGGTTCGGCGAAGGCGTACGAATCGCTGGTATCCCCGTCGCCGCCCTCCATGACAACGGTCGGTGAACCGCTGCCTGCACACCTCACGTAGAGGCCCCGGTCCCCGTCGACCTTTACGACTCGGTCGAGCCCCTCGGAGGCAGACGGCGTCGTCTCCGAATTTGGAGTCGTGCCTTCTTCGGGCGAGCCTGAAGGGTCATCTTCGTCGTCGCCGCACCCGGCGAGCGCGATCAGAAGGGCGGCGAGCGTGCCGACGAGGAGGCGGCGATCCATGCAGCCAACCTATGCCTGTTTGTGCGTGCGCGCCACGTAAGAGGTGGACGAATGTTGCTTGCGCGCCAAGTATGCCGCCCCCATGATGGAGATACAGCGGGCTACGGCGGCAAGGACCGCGCTCGATCTCACTGGACGTTCGAGTCCAACCGAAGGAGATCCGATGTTGCCCGTCTTTCTCATGGCCGTCCTCGTCGCGCTGAGCGCCGCACCGGTTGCGGCAGCGGACTCGACGGAGACATACACGATCCCGGAGGGCGAGACCGCGAGCACCAGCCCGGACGCGACGCCGGCCGACCCGATCCAGCTGTCGATCACGACGGGGGCCCGCGACGGCAAGTTCCGCGTCACGACGACCGACAAGCCCGCGAAGCGGATCGGCAAGAGGGATAGCTCGGCAGGCGACGACGTCATTCACGCGGGACCCCAGTTCTCGATCACGGAGCTCTGCGGCAACGCCAAGTGCTGGCCCTCCCCCTACACGGTGGCCCTGGTCGTCGACAAATCGTTGATCCCGGAGCCGGGGAACCGAGCCAGCTGGAGCCGCAGCTACGTCGAAGGGAAGGCGGGCCTCGCACACATGTGTCGCAGTCACGAAAGCGGAGAGGGAGCGGGGGATTGCCCGGGCTTCAACCCTCGGTACAGCTCCGGCGGCCGCGCGGCCAACCTCATAATCGAGACGCTGCCGAACGGTGACGTTCGCCTCTACGAGAAGTCCTTCCGCGAGCGCCCTGGGGAGCCCAACGTGATCGATTTCGCCCACACCGCGGTCGACGTTAGCTGGGGTGGCACCGGCGACACCTCGATCGGCGCGCTTCTGAGCGGCCACGGTTACTTTTTCCCGCACTGCAGCCTGGCGTGCCGCTCGACCGTGACGCGCTCGGTGAGCCGCAGCACGGCGAACACTTTCGGCCTCCAGCGCACCCGGCTGTCCCGCGGGGTTTGGGACGAGGGGCCGATGAAGAAAAGCGGTCCTCGTCCGATGCCGCTCGGTCGGACCGTCAAGCGCAAGCTCGCCGACGCCAACCGCGTGACGGTGATCGAGAAGCTGGTGGTGAAGAGCGCCGGCAAGACCTACAGGATGCGCGACAAGGTGGCCTTCGTCCGGCCGCCGAAGCCGTCACCGCCGCCAAAGGACGGGTAAGCGAGTCGCGTCGCCCATGAAAGCTGCGGTGGTCTACGAGAACGGCGGTCCGGACGTCCTGCGCTACGAGGACGTCGCCGATCCGGAGTGCCCCGACGGCCACGTGGTCATCGACGTCGAGGCGATCAGCATCGAGGGCGGCGATGTGCTCCACCGCGCCGGGGCAGAGCTCCCGTCTGTGCCGCACGTCGTCGGGTACCTAGCGGCGGGCACGATCTCTGACGTCGGTGCCGGCGTTGAGGACCGCGCAGTGGGCGACCGCGTCGTCACCCTGAACGCGGCCGGGTCACACGCGTCAAAGCGGGCCGTGCCGGCTCTATCCACGTGGCCGATCCCGGACGACCTGGACACGGCGCGCGCCGCGTGCATTCCCGTCGCGTACGGGACCGCGCAGGAGTGCCTGTTCACCGCCGGCAACCTCCAGGCCGGGCAGACCGCGCTGATCCACGCCGGCGCGGGTGGCGTGGGGATGGCTGCGATCCAGCTAGCGAAGCAGGCCGGCGCGACCGTGATCTCGACAGCGTCCCGCGACGACAAGCTCGAGCGCCTGAAGGAGCTCGGGCTCGACCACGGGATCAATTACGCGAGCGAGAGCTTCGTCGAGCGCACACGCGAGCTGACCGATGGGCGTGGCGCCGACGTCGTCCTCGACTCAATCGGTGGGCAGAACCTGGTCGACAGCATCGGCGCACTCGCCTACCGCGGGACGCTCGTCAGCGTCGGGGTGGCGGGTCGCGCCGGCTCGACTGTCGAGGCGAGGGACCTGTGGGCGCAGAACCATGCGCTGCGTGGCGTCTTCCTCGGCGGGGCGCTGATGACCGAGTATCCGCGCGTCCACGCGATGATCGCGGACCTGTTCGGGAGGGTCGCGGACGGCGGGCTCCGCGTCGAGATCGACCGAACCTTCCCGCTCGCGGAGGCCGCCGCCGCGCACGCGTACATCGAGAGCCGCCAAGCATTCGGTCGCGTCGTGATGACGCCGTAGACCTAGGGCCGGCAGCGGACCATTTCCACCCCTCCGGCATCCACGAGTGGCGCGCCCTCCGCTTCGGGGACGCCGGACTCGAGCGCGACCCCGCAGATCTGACGCGCGGGTTTGTCATCGACCGCGACGTCTCCGTTCAGGAGAGTCCAGATCTTCAACCCGCCATCGACCGCCTCAACATGGCTGATGACCTGGCCCCGCTTCGTCCCCTCGCCCTTGATGTCCGCGGTGTTCTTCTTCAGATAGGCCTCTAGTTGCGCCGCCTCTGAGTCACCTGGTGCTTGCGCGGCAGCGGGAGCCGTGCCGGCCGCGGAAGAGTCATCGTCATCGTCTTCGCCGCAGCCGATCGCGCCGGGGAGAGAAAGCACGGCGAGCGTCACTGCGATCGCCCTTTTCATCGTCCCATCGCCACGGTCCGGGTCGGGCGCCGCCGCCGCCCGACGATGAGCGCGCCCGCACCGATACCGGTCAGACCGAGCATCGCCGCGGCACCGATGCCCGCGTCGCCCCAGTCGAAGCCCCCGTGCGATGCATCGCCGGTCTCAGTCTTGGTGACCACCAACGGCACCCGCGCCTGTGCTGCGGAAGCCGCCGACTCCCCCACGTCGCCGCGAAGTGCAGACGCCGGCTGTGCCGCCAGGCCGCTGACAACCAACGCGAGCGCGACGCATCGAGACATCCTGTAGTTGCTGCTCATGCGAGCCCCTTCCGGTTGGAGATCGCCCGATGCGATCCGTTGTTGGGACCCTGGCGCGCAGCGGTAAACGACCGTCTGCTACCGGCAGCAAGCCGGTAAATGGCCGCTCGAACGGTGGTACGCTCGCCCCAGGGCACCTGGTGGACTTCCGCGTTCTTGGCCCACTCGAGGTCGTGGTCGACGGCCGATCGGCCCCACTCGGTGGGACGCAGCAGCGCGCGGTGCTGGCGATCCTGCTGCTACGTCGCGGCGAGGTCGTGACGGCTGAGCGAATCGTCGACGAGTTGTGGGCGGAGCGGCCGCCGGAGACAGCGGTCAAGACGGTGCAGGTGTACGTCTCGCGGCTGCGGAAGGTGATTGGCGGCGAGGTGCTCGCGACCCGCGGCGGCGGGTACGCGCTCGACCTGCCGGACGACCAGGTAGACGCCGCTCGTTTCGAACGACTCGCGGCGGAGGGCCGCGACGCCCTCGCTCGGGGCGACGCAACGGAGGCCGCCAAGCTTCTGTCGTCCGCGCTGGAGCTATGGCGGGGACGGCCGCTCGAGGATCTCGCCTACCAAGCGTTCGCGCAGGCCGAGATCAGCCGGCTCGAGGAGGTACGCCTAGGAGCGCTCGAGAGTCGAATCGACGCCGACCTCGCGCTTGGGCGGCACGCCGCGGTGGTGCCGGAGCTCGAGGGCCTGGTCAGGGAGCACCCGACGCGTGAGCATCTCCGCGCACAGCTCATGCTCGCCCTCTACCGGTCGGGCAGGCAGACCGACGCTCTCGAGTCGTACCGCGCGCTCCAGCGCGCCCTGTCGGACGAGCTCGGGCTCGAGCCGGGCGCTGAGCTCAAGCAGCTCGAGCGCGCGATGCTCAACCAGGACCCGGAGCTGGCCGCGCCGGCGGCGCCGAGGACTCTCGCCGCGGTTCGCGCGCGCCGCCGCGGCGGTGTGCTGCTCGCGGCGGGCGGCTGCGTGCTGCTGCTCGCGGCCGGCGCGGCCGTCCTTGCGATCGAGGGTGACGATCCCGAGCTTGCCGCGGCGAACACGCTCGCCGTGCTCGACCCCGGGTCGAACGAGCTAGAGACGACGCTGCCGACCGGGATCCGGCCGACCGACGTCGTCGCCGACGACGAGAACGTATGGGTCGCCAATCGCGGCGACGACACGATCACGCAGATCGACCCGCGTGAGAGCGCGGTCGTGGCTACGCGGTCCCCCCGCACGAGCGTCGGCGGGCTTGCCGTAGGAGGGGACGCGCTTTGGGTTGCGGATGCCCGGTATGAGCGAGTCATCCGAATCGACCCGCTCTTCGATGCGGGCGCACGCTCGATCCGGCTTGCCTCCGGGCCGGCCATTTTCGGGGGCGCCTCCAAGAGCCCCGTGACGGCCGACGCGGACGCGACCTGGGCGGGCACGGCCGAGGGCGCGCTCGCCCGAATCGACCCGGAACGGAACGCGGTCACCGAGCGCGTATCGGTCGGCAACAGCCCGGTGGCGGCCACCTTGGACGAGGGCTCCGTCTGGGTCGCGGACGAGACCGACAACACCGTCAGCCGCATCGATCCAGATGCGGCGAACGCGGTCTCCGGCACCACGCTCGTCGGGCGCGGCCCGTCGGCAATCGCGGTCGGCGAGGGCGCCGTCTGGGTGGCGAATGCCCAGGACGACACCGTCTCTCGCGTGGATCCGGAAACCACGGCCGTAACGGCCACGATCGAGGTCGGTGGCCGGCCGACGGGCATCGCAGCCGGCGAGGGTGCTGTATGGGTTGCGAACAGCTTGGACGGGACCGTCTCGCGGATCGACCCGGAGGCCGACGAGGTCGAGGACACGATCGAGGTCGGCGAGGCCCCTCACGGCGTGACGGTCGCGCACGGCCGAGTGTGGGTGACAGTCCAGGCTCGCGCAGAGGTCGAGACGCCTTCCACGACGCCGCCCGGTGACGTCGTGCGAGTTCTGGCCGAGGAGGACTCCGGCCCAACCGACCCGGCACTCGACTTCGACTTCCCCCGGCAGGCCGCAACGTGCGCGCCGCTCTACTCCTACGCGAATCAGAACGCCGCACTGCGTCCCGAGGCGGCGGTCGGAGAACCCTCGATCACGAAGGGCGGAAGGCGCTACACCTTCCGTGTCCGGCCCGGTCTGCGGTTCTCGCCGCCCTCTGATGAGCCCGTGACCGCGGCCGCATACGCGCGCGCGGTCGAACGCGCGCTCCATCCACGGATGGGTTCCTACGCCGCCTCGGTAATGCGCGACGTGAAGGGCGCGGACGCCTACGCGGCCGGCCGCACTCACCGCATAGCGGGCCTCAGAGCGACCGGCGACCGGCTCGTGATCGAGTTGACACGTGCCGCGGGCGACCTCCCCGCCCGTATGGCTTCGCCCTGGTTCTGCCCGGTCCCTCCGGACACGCCCATCACCCCCGAAGGAGTCGACGCCCTACCCACCTCCGGTCCCTACTTCGTCGCCTCACACACGCACGACGGGTTGGTTCTCCGCCGCAACCCGAATTACGACGGACCGAGGCCGCGTGAGGCCCGCGAGATTCAGTACCGGTTCGGCATATCGCCGGAGCGAGCGATCGACGAGGTCGTGGCGGGTCGCGCCGACTACTTCTCACTCGACGCGTTCGCCTCGGAAGGGCCGGGAAGCGAACGCCTCGCGGAGCTGACGCGGCGGTTTGGCCAGAACAGCCCTGCTGCGCGGGCTGGCGCTCAGCTGCTCTTCACGGAGCCTGCCTTGAGCATGCACTACTTCGCCTTCAACGCGACTCGCGGTCCGTTTGCCGACGCCGATCTGCGTCGCGCGGTCAACTACGCGATCGACCGGCGCGCGCTCGCGGCAAACACGGGCGTCGGCCAGGTGGGCAGGCCAACCGAGCAATACCTGCCGCCCGGGCTCCCCGGCTTCGTCGATGTCGCTGGTTATCCACTCGGCGGCCCAGACCTCGAAAGGGCGCGACGTGTGGCAGATGGATTCCGAGGCTCGGCACTCCTCTACACATGCACCTTCCCCGAGTGCGTCCGTCACGCGGCGGTCCTTCAGGCGAACCTGAAGGCAATCGGGATCGACCTCGATGTACGGAGGTTTCCGCTCGACGAGATGTTCAAGCGGATCGCGACGCCGGGCGAGCCCTTCGACATCGCGCTCATGAACTGGTTCGTGGACTACGCCGATCCGGCGAACTTCACGCAGCTCTTCGGCCCCGGCGGTGAACTCGACCGGCTCCTCGACAGCCCGAAGCTCGACCGCCGCCTCGAGGCCGCTGCGCCGCTCACTGGCGAGGCTCGGCTCGACGCTTACGCGGACATCGACCGCTACCTCGTCGAGGACGTGGCGGCGGCGGCGCCCTTTGCGAGCGGCACGGAAAATCATCTCCTCTCGCCGCGCATGGGCTGCGAGGTATTTCGCCCGGTGTACGAGATCGAGTTCGGTGCGCTCTGCGTCGAGGACGATTAGCCTTGGGTGGGGTATGAAGCAAGCGCTGAAGCGGACCCTTAAGCCAGCGGTCGAGCCACTGCGCCGCGCTCGCGATCAGGTGGCAACGCGCGGCAGCGGACGAGACTGTCCTCTCTGCGGCTGGGCGGGAGGACGGTTTCTCCCGCAAGGCAAACCGCCGAAAGTGCGGCAGGACGCGCGCTGTCCGAAGTGCGGCTCGCTAGAGCGCCACCGCCTCGCCTACGTGCTTCTCTGCGACCGCCTCGCTGGGGACCAAGTCACGCTGCACAGCTCCCCCGAGCCGGCCGTCACGCGGTGGCTTCGGTCGATCTCACGGTCCTATCTCTCGATCGACTTGGACGGGTCCCTGGCGATGCGCGCGATGGATCTGACCCGCCTCGACCTGCCCGATGCGTCACAGACTCTGGTCTACTGCTCGCACGTACTGGAGCACATCCCTGACGACCGCAGCGCCATGAACGAAATCCGGCGGGTGCTCCAGCCGGGTGGAGTAGCCGCGATTCAAGTTCCGATCCGGGGGCCCGAAACCGACGAAGACCTAACCGTCACCGACCCGGATGAGCGGCGCGCCCGCTACAGGCAGTTCGATCACGTCCGGTTCTACGGCCTCGACATCTCCGCCCGGCTATCCGCCGCAGGCTTCGCGGTTGAGACGCTGGACGCAGCCGATCTACCCGAGGAGCTGGTGGAGCGCCAGGCGCTATCCCTCCGGTCGACGCAGCAGGTGTTCCTTTGCACTGCCGTCTAGCAGCGGGCCTTAGACGCAGCTGAATCGGTTCCAGCCGCATGGCTTCGGCTTCACCACGACCTTGTGCCGATCCAGCTTCTTCCACTCGCCGGAGACTTTGTACGAGCCCCTGATGATGATGGTCACCGACCGCCCGTCCTGCTCCAGCGCGGCCTTCAGGGCGTCCGACGGGCGCCACTGCCATTTGCCCGTGACCATCTCATGGAGGGTCGAGCGCTTCGACGTCGTCACGACGCGACCGACGAGCTCGGGGTTCTTCATGCCGAGCCGCTTGGCCGAGGCATCGGGCTTCGTCAACTACGCGGCTGTTCGCAATGGTGACGGCGACATGACAGTGACGGTCTGTGATGACAAGGCCGGGACGGACGAGTCCTCGCGGCGCGCGGCGGAGTGGGTCAAGGAGAACGTCGGTGCGACGGCAACCCCGCCCGTAACCGTCGAGGGAGACACGCTCCTCCAGTTCAGCGCCTAGGAGCGCGTTGAGCTCGTAGACGGCGGCGCGAAACAAACCCCTTTTGAAGCGTCGGACCGGTGCGCTCAGGTGCCCCGAAGTTGCCTGAGCCCATACCACGGTTTGCTAGCTCGTGTCGGATGAAAATGCCTAGTCGATCGGGCGATGGTGCGTCGTTTCTGGCGCATATACGCTCGCCCCCATGTTGCAAATGACGAACAGGAAAGGACTCGTGATGTTGAAGCGAATCACCTTGGCTGCCACGGTCGTGGGGGCTGCGGCGGCCTTTTTCGTGCCGCAGGCCAGCGCGATCGGCGGTCCCGGAGACCGGGGCCTGGGGCTGGTCACCGCGACTCAAGCGCGGAGCATTGGTGGGCCGGGCGACGCCCCACCGGGATTCGCCCGCGCGACCTCGAACACACGGTTCATCGGCGGGCCTGGCGATACGCCGCGCCTGCTGGTCCCGGGCCTCGGCAAGCTCACCGTGGGCGGCGCACTCCCACAGTAAGGAATGCGTCCGCGCCGCCCTTGATGGGCGGCGCCTTCGCTGGAGAACGCGAGGGCCACCCCGCTGGGGCGGCCCTCGCGCCCCGAAGCTGCCGGGCTAGCGCAAGCAACAACCATTGATGGACTTAGTGGGACGGTTATCGAACCCTCGAGCCCGCCCCGAGGGTTAAGCCGGCGGCGGCGGCTCACTCGAGGCGCACGCGGCTTCAGGCGGCGGTTCGGACTGCCGGCCGCGGCGGCCTAGCCGCGCTTTGGGCGCCGCTTCCACCCTGCGCGCGGCCCCGCAAGGCCCGCGGCGTCCAGCGGGACGACGCTCGCGAGGATCAGGCCCTTCGGAGTCCGCAGCCGCGGCTTGCGGGTTGACCTGCTCGCGGTGAGGCCGTCTCTCGTGGTCAGGGCGACGGCGTAGCTCCTGGCGGCGGGCTGGCGCCGCCAGCTGAGCTTGCGTCCCTTGAGCTTCACCTTCGCCGGCCGTTCGAGCTTCGGACCGCTGTAGTGCGCGACGGTGAGGCTGTCTCGCGGCAGGCCGTTCTGAAGCACGAGCGCCCGGATCGCGTGCCTGCCCGGGGCCACGTTGAGGCGCCTGCTGCCGCGGGCCCGCGCCGTCGTGGCGATGATGCTCGGGGCGCCCCGAGCGACGTCGACGAACTGGACCTGCTGCCCCGGGATCGGCTTCAGGCGCCATTTCAGACGGCCGCCCGCCACCTTCGCGGCGACCGAGACCCGCGGGAGGTTGGTGGCCAGGCCGACCTTCGATAGTTGGCTGCCTGCCACGGCCGTCACGGTGTATTCCCCTGGCCGGGGCTTGGTCAGGACGACGAAGGTCGTCCGCTTCAGCGGATCCTGCACGAGGAGTGTGTCGCGCAGTTGGATCCCCTCGTCTCCCGCGGGGGTCCGGAGGGCGAATCCGTGGGGCCCCGAGACCTGCACCTTCGGAGGCGCCGTGGACCCCTCGATTGCGATGGTCTGCACGCGGGTCCCGGCGGCCACGTCGACTGTCCGGGAGTCCGACCGGCCCGCGGCGGCTGCGACCACCCGTAGCGGCCCGATGTCGCATCCGGACGTCGCAAAGGTCGCTGCCGACTCCGGCCAGCGCCGGACGAAGCCGCGGCGGAACCCCTCTTGGCCGGCACAGACCGCCATGCCCTTCGAAGACACGATTGCCTCTGCCTGCGCGCCGAGCACGAAGTCGAGGATGCCGGGCATCGTCACCTGCGCCGATCCCTCGAGGCTGAATCCGCTGAGCGACAGCCACGATCGCGTCTGATCGATCTGGGCGACGAGCCCGTAGCCGCCGACCGTGTGGTCGAGCTTGCCCCCGACCGTGACATGTCGGCCGTGCGTGTATTTGATCGACCCCTCGGCGATCGCGGCATCGATGACCTTCAGGGCGCCGTCGAAAGCGATCGACCACGGGGCACCGCGCGGCAGGCCCAGCGTCACCTTCCCGTCCGCGGAAATGGCCGTCTTGCCGAGGATCTGCGGCCCGGCGCTCACCGTCCCCAGAGCGCTCATCTCGATACCGGCCGGGTCGGTCGTGGCTGCGAACTCGCCTCCGACCCGCTGGAGGAAGAGCGGTGTCGTCCCAAGCGGGCGGTTCAGCGATGAGGCGACGAGGGAGAACTTGCGGAGCGGCCCGAAGAATCCGTCCGGTCCCAGCTCGGTCGTGATCCGGAATTCAGCGTCGTTGCCGAGCGCGGTATTGGTCGGTCCGAAGGCGAGCGACGCCCCGCCGCTGAAGGAAGGCTCCGAGCTATCGAATCCGAGCTCGATGTTTCGGAGGCGCAGCAGGCCGAACAGCCACGCCTGCTCTATCGCGACCTTGCCTTGGAACGTGACTCCCTTCTCGTTGGAACTCGTGAATCCGAGCTCGAACGACGGGCCAACCTCCTCCCCGGACGACTCCCCCGGAACCACCTGGAACAGGCCCTTTGGGAGGGCGATTTTCAGCGTGACGCTGGCCTGCCCGCCGTTCTCCTTGCTGAGCTCGAAGCCGGGTTTGACCACGAGGGGAAGTCCGAGGAAGTCCGGCTCCTCATCGGAATCTCCCTCGCCCATGTCGATCTTCTCGGTCAGGAGGGCGTTCTGGGCGTTCGACCACCTGAAGGCAATCGGGATCGGTAGGACCGCCTTGGCGAAGACGAAGTCGACGGGGCCCGTCGTCTTGACCATCCCGTTGAGCGCCTTCTCGCTGAGGATGATCTTCGTGCCGGGGCGCGGGCGCACCTGAATGCCGTTGATGAACACGGGGCCCGTGCTGACGCGCCCGACCTCACCCTCGTCGTAAATCAGCGCGAAACAGGAGCTCGGGACCGGGGCGATCGCGACGATCGCTCCGAAGGCCACCTGGTTCACGGTGCCGTTCGGGCAGCCTGCGGGGGGAGGGGCGACGGGGTTTCCGTCCTCACCGTCAGGGGCACCCTCGTCGGCCGGCGCGCGCACGCGCCAACTCGCAGTCGCGGCTGTGGAGCGGTTGCCGACCCCGTCGACGGCCGAGACCGAGAACGTGTGCGGTCCCTCGCCCAGCGCGAGCAGCTGATGTGGGGAGGCGCAGTCGGCCGGCGCACCGGTGTCGAGCACGCATTCGAAGGCGCCGCCAGCCTCGGACGTGGTGAACTCGATCACGGCATCCGGGGGGTTGTTCTCGCCGCTCGGGGCGGACGTGATCGTCACGGTCGGCGGAGAGGTGTCCACGGTCCACCTGCGTTCCGTCGGCGGGCCTGCCGCTGTCGTGTTCGGGTGGTAGCGGACCTTGAAGACGTGCTCCCCGTCGGCGAGCGCCGTGTACTCCCGCGGCTGCGTGTTGCAGGTCACGAACGCGGAGCCGTCGAGGCTGCACTCGAAGCTCCCCGCGACGGCGATGGGCGAGACGTATTGGAACGATGCGGACGGCGAGCTGACGGCGCCCTGGGGACCGCTCGTGATAATCACGCCTGAGCTCTCGCAGTTCTTGAGGACGTCGAGCGGGTCGGCCTCCACGGAGTCGATGCCTGGTCCGCAGTCCACCAGGGGGTCTATCTCGCCGTCGGCCACGAAGATCGCGTCGTTTCCGGATCCGCCCTCGATCGAGTCGCGCCCGGTCCCGCCGGTGATCGTGTCGCCGTCGAGGCCGCCCTGGAGGTAGTCGTTGCCCGCTCCGCCCTCGACGACGTTGGCGCCGCCGCCGGACTTGATCCGCAGGTCGTCGTCGCCGCCGTGGCCGCGCAGCACGTCGTGACCGGGCGCGCCGAACACGCCGAAGCCGTAGAGCGCGTTGGGCCCATCGTTGCCGTCGAGACGGTCGGCGAACGAGGTGCCGGCGAGGTTCTCGGCGGTGGAGACCGTGCCGAGTTGCCCGGGGAAGCCATCCCCGATCATGCCGTCGAGGTTGGCGGTGACACCGTCGCTGACGGCGCCCGGCGGAGTCTGGAAGATCACCCAGTCGGTGCCGGGCCCGCCGACGACCTCGTCGGCACCGGGGCCGAGGTGGAGGGTGTCGTCACCGTCTCCGCCGGACACGAGGTCCGTGCCGGGTCCGCCGCTGATCGTGTCGTTACCGAAGTCGCCGAAATACGAGCCTGGAGGGGACGGGCATGGTGCGTGGGTCGGCAGGTTTATGGTGTCGGCTCCGTCGCCGGCATGAACCGTGACGTTGACCTTCGCCGCGCAGAGGTCGATGGAGTCGTTGCCGTCACCGGGGTTGATGGACCATTCGGTGTCGCCCATGCTCGTGCAGAGAATCCGCCAGGTGAACTGCGAGTCCTGCCGACACTCCGAGAGCGTCTCGCTCGGCAGGCCGCCCGGCGAGGCGTGGTCGGCCAGGAAGTGCGTCCACATGCCGAAGCCGCGGTCCTCGGTGACCAGGTACATCCAATTGGTCTCGCCCGGCGGGGCGGTCCAATGCCACACCGTTCCCGAGTGCGACACGAACGAGGCCGTCGCAACGGCCGGCGCGATGGATATCGCACACAGTGCGACGGCCACGAGCGCGAACATGCGGGAGCGCGAGCCATGCGGAGCTCCTCTCGCTCCGTCTAGTTCCCTACTCCTCCTCAGCCATCCCCAGGAAGTCGTCGCGGGAGAGCTTCCCGACGAGGTCGGGATGGTTCCCGTTGACATGCTGCTCGGCCTTCTGGACGAGCTCGTCGTCGCTCGCTCCGGTGATGACCTGGCCGCACTCGCAGTTGATCTGTCGCGCCACTGTGAACTCCTTTTCCGGTCGGTTTGCATGAGCCCGGCGATTGTCAACCGGGCGCGTTGAAACTAGGTTGGAGAAAGGTTGGACCCCTCCGCATCGCGAGTGCAGCTCTGCGCGGAGACGGGACTGCCTGCCGCCGACTCGTCGCTGACGTCTCTGCTGTCGAAGGTGCGGAAGGTGATCGGGCCCGGACATCGTCGTCGGGCGCGACGAGCCGCGGCTCGAGCTGCCGCCCGGCGCGTTTCGTGGACGTCGAGGCTGCGCTAAGACCGCCGCTGCCGCTTTGCGCGAGAAGCGAAGGTGGCGCAAGCAACAACCATTAATGGACTTGGTGGGACGGTTATCGAATTCTCGATCCGGCGTCGACCCTGTCGCTTGGGTCCCCGTCACTCATCAAGCGCGTTGAGAGCCTCTTCCCAGCTGGCGTAGTTCACAAAGCGAAGCGGGCGTCCGAGCTCATCGAAGTACCACACCTCGCAACCGTCGGCGTCGATCTCGATCCCACTGCCACGACCGATCGCTCGTTCCCGATAGGCCACGAGGACGACGTCGCGGACAGCCTCGGCCCTGAGCAAGTCCACGTGAAAAGTCGCGAAGACCTCAGCCAGGTCGTGGAGGTAATGGCGAAAGCCGGAGTGACCTCGGTAGCGACGCCCAAAGAGCGCGTCGAATTCCGAGACGAAGGAGAACTCGGGCGAGATGAGCTCCGCTGCGCGGTCGACGGCCCGCTCGTTGAACGCGGCATAGACCCGCCTCACCGCCTCGACGTCCCCTGGCGTCATCGTTGTCGCCGAGTATCCCTAGGCGACAGCAACCAAGCAATGGAGAGGGTGGGGAATCGAACCTCCCCGTCTGATATTGCGGTAAGTCACCGTAACGGAGTTGTTACGCACGTCATCCGCGCACGCCAGTCCGCGCGAAAAAATCACACCGTGTGCTCCGATGAGCCTTGTGCGGTGTGTGCTCTGTCGTGGCTCGCGGGTGTGCTCGAAGCCGAGGGGACCTTCCTGAAACCGCCGCCGTCCTCACTGAACTGCCCAATCATTTCCTTTCGGACCACTGACCGGGACGTCGCGGAACTTGTAGCGACCGCCTTTGGCGTCGGAGTCACGTCAAATCGAAAAGGCGTCCATCGGACGGAGTACGCGGCGACTCTGAAGGGCGCAAACGCCGTACGGCTCATGCGGGAGCTTCACACGATGCTCGGCGAACGGCGAGGAAAAGCGATAACCGCTGCACTAGGGCTGTATCGACCGCCAGCTCGCAAGCTGTCACACGCCGAGGCGGGGCGAATCAGGGATCGGCACAAACAGGGAGTGGCTATAGCGCAGCTCGCCCGCGAACTCGGAGTTACGCGGCAGACGATCTACGCGATCGTGAATGAGCGGATCTACCGCGCACCGCCGCCAGCGCCTTGGCGAGATGATCTGCCGTCCCTCATCCCTGCGCCGACGGATTGCTCCCTGGCCTCACCGGCCGAGCTCAGCTGGCTAGCCGGCTGGGTCGAAGGCGAAGGCAGCTTCCTCGCGCCGCCGCCGAGTGACCCGCGTCGGCCGCGAGTAAGCGCCATGACGCGCGACCTTGACGTGATTGAGCGCGCAGCAAGGATCCTCGACGTGAGTCCCACCCGACACTATGACCGCCGATCGCGGGCGCGCGCCTGGAGCCCGCTGTTCCGCGTTCTTAGCTGCGGGAGGCGCGCGGTCGAGCTCATGCACGCGATCGACCCGATGATGGGCGCCCGTCGCCGCGCACAGATTGGTCAGGCACTTGCCGCGGTGTCGTAACCACTCTTCGACGCTACCCTTGAAGGGCAATCCAAGGGGGCGAAATAGCTTCGACGTGGGGCTGATCGTTCCGGATGTGGCGAGCCGAGGACCCCGGTCGGCCTCGTAAAAAAACCCGGGAACCAATAAGTGCGGACTCTCATGAGTTCGCCCTCGCCGCTTAACTAGGTGAGGGAGTCGCACCGGACAGCCCGCGGTCCGGGTTCGCGGCTTCAGATAGCGGGCTAACCCTGACGGCGTGACCCTCGACCGTCAGGGGACACCACTTCGAGGGTATGGCTCCGGTGACGTGCCCCGCGGATTGACCGACCCGGCCGCCGAGATCAGACTCCGACGGGAACGCTCGTAGTACGCATCGGGACGGGTTCCGCGGACGCCGGGGCAGTACCGGCCGCCTCCACTTCGAAATACGGATCTAGCCGTCGCACCTTCCAACTCGTGGCGGGTACGCTGGGCGCGGACTCCCCGCTTTTGAACCGATTGCGCGCATCCACGATCGTCGGCAGCGCCCTCGCCGTGCTGATCCTCGCGCTGTTCGCGTACCTGATCGTGGACGCCCAGTCGCAGGACCGCGAGGACGCGGAGCAGAGCTTCCAGGACGTCGCCCAGGTGTCGGCAGCGGTCACGAACGGCATCTTCCAGTCGGCATTCGAGTCGACGGGGATGCAGGCCGCCGAAGAGTTCGCCGGTCCGGTCGAGCAGGAGGCGCTTGCTCAGTTCGCGGCCGAGGGCCAGTCGCGTTACGTGGCCGTCTACGACGAGCAGCGGCGCCGTCTCGGTGCGACCTCGGGGGCGCCGCCGCCCGGCCCGGCGGTCGATATCGCCCTCGAGTCCGGAAAGCCTCGACTGTCGGACGTGATGGGGAAGGGCGCCGAGGCGACGATCGAATTCGCAATCCCGTACGAGACGCCGACCGGGCGCAGGATCTTCGTAACGGGTTCTCCGACGCAGCCGTTCGCCGAGTTCCTTGCGGCCTCGCTCGGCGAGCTTCCGACGGTCGCGGACGCGGAAACCCTGATGCTCGACAGCAACGGCGTCGTGCTCGGCGGCGACAACCTGTCGGTTCCGGTCGGGGAGCGCATCGAGGACGAGGACCTCATCGCCGCCCTCGGGGAAGCCGACTCCGGGGATTACGGCGAGGACCGCTACTACGCAGCCGGCGAGATCACCAACACGCCCTTCCGGATCGTTCTCGACGTCGCCAAGGACGACCTGTACGCGGAGACGCCGGGCAGAAGCGTCTCCTGGATCCTGCTGATCGCGTTCGCGGCGGCCGTACTCGCCGGCCTCTACCTGTTGCGGCGCTTCTCGCTGGCGGCGACCGAGCTCCAGCGGCGCGAGCTGAACGAGCGGCATGCCGTCGAGATCAACGACAACATCATCCAGGGCCTCGCGCTCGCCAAGTACCAGCTCCAGATGGGCGAGAAGGAGGCCAGCGCGACCCAGGTCTCGGAGACCCTGCGCGAGGCGCAGCGCCTGGTCTCGGGCCTGCTCGGCGAGGCCGAGGTGCAGGCGGGCCAACTCCGGCGCGAGGTGGCCGCCGAGACCAGCCGGCCGGACGAGCCGCCGCCCGGGGCCAAGCCGTGACGCCGCCGCCGGCCACGGTCGTCGTCTGCGACGACGTCCCCGAGCTACGCAGGCTGGCACGCGCCGTGCTCGAGGAGGAAGGCGAGTTCGACGTCGTCGGCGAAGCCGGCGACGGACGCGAGGCGGTCGAGCTGATCGAGCGCCTCCAACCGAGCGTCGCGGTGCTCGATCTGTCCATGCCGGAGCTGGACGGGCTCGAGGCGATCCCGATCATCCACCGCGTCTCCCCGACCACCGAGATCGTCGTGTTCTCGGGCTTCGAGGAGGGCAAGGTCGCCCAGCTCGCGCTCAGCCTCAAGGCCAGCCGCTACGTCCGCAAGGGCGCGCCGCTCGAGGACCTTCGGACGGCGGTGCGAGAGCTCGCCGCCGGCGCTGCCTGACTCGCTGCCACAATCGGTACGTGGCGATCGACCCGTACCGCCCCGAGGCGTACTACCCGCCCACGTATGCGCCCGAGCCGCCCCCGGTCCCGGCCGAGCCGCCGCGGCCGCGCTGGAAGGGCGCCCTCGGGATTATCGGCGCCGCCGCCCTGATCGTCGTCAAGTTCGGCGCGAAGCTCAAGGCGCTCCTCCTGCTCCTCCCCAAGCTCAAGCTGTTCACGACGTCCGCCTCCATGTTCGTATCGATCGGGGCGTACGCGCTGCTCTGGGGCTGGAAGTTCGCGATCGGCTTCGTGCTGCTGCTGCTGGTCCACGAGATGGGACACGTCTGGCAGGCGCGCCGCGAGGGGCTCGAGGCGAGCGCGCCCCTCTTCATCCCCTTCCTGGGCGCGGCGATCGCGCTGAAGGAGCTCGGCAAGGACGCCGCTGTCGAGGCGCGCGTGGGCCTGGCCGGGCCGGTCCTCGGCTCGCTCGCCTGCTGCGTGCCGCTCGCCATCTGGCAGATCACGGGTGAGGAGTTCTGGCAGGCGCTCGCGTTCGTAGGGTTCTTCCTCAACCTGTTCAACCTGGCGCCGGTCCTCCCGCTCGACGGCGGCCGCGCGATGTCCGCGCTCAGCCCGTGGATGTGGGTCATCGGCTACGCGCTCCTCGTCGTGGCGACCTTCGCGTTCCCCAACCCGATCATGTTCCTGATCCTGATCTTCGGGGGTCTCGAGACCTACCGCCGCTGGAAGGAGCGCAAGGACCCGGAGCAGCAGCGCTTCCACACCCTCAGGCCGCGCACGCGCGCCGCCGTGGCCGTCACCTACGTCGGGCTAGCGCTCGCGCTCGTCGTCGGGATGGAGGCCACCTTCCTCGAGCGGGACTTCGATGATGTTTGAGGGGTCGGGCTGCTCCTCCGGGGGCGCCTGGCTGTAGTCGCCGAACGGCCCGTCGCGCTCGGCCACGACCGCCGGGACGCCCTCGCGCTCGGCCAGATCGATGAAGCGGTTCGCGTCGGGGGTGTTCCGCATGAGCCCGTCGAGGATCGGGCCGAGCGCCTGCGTCGAGGCCAGCCCCATGTTCTCGAAGGCCTGGTTCACGACGAGCTTCATCGCGGCGAGCTGGGACGCCGGCAAGTTCGCCAGCCGCTCCGCCTCCGCCCGCACCTCCGCTTCGAGCTGGTCGAACGGCACCGCCCGGTTGATCAGGCCGACGTCGGCGGCCTCCCGCCCGGACAGCGGGCGGCCGGTGAGCGCGTGCTCCTTCACCCGCGTGAGACCCAGCCGGTAGATCCACATCCCGGTCAGGTACGCGCCCCACATGCGCGCGTACGGCGTCCCGATCCGGGCGTCCTCGCTCGCGAACACCAAGTCCGCGCACAGGGCCATGTCGCTCCCGCCGCCCACGCACCAGCCGTGCACCTGCGCGATGACCGGCTTCGGCACCCGCCAGATCGACATGAACTTCGGCACGGCCCCGGAGGGCGAGGTCATCACGGCGAAGTCCTTGCCCGGGTCCCACTGGCCCTCGCTCGTGATCCGCTCGTCCCAGTGATGGAAGCCACCGGCGAAGTCGAAGCCCGCACAGAAGGAGCGCCCAGCGCCGCGCAGCACGATCACCCGGACGTCGTCGTCATCGCCCGAGCGGAGCACAGCGTCCTGGAGCTCGTCGGGCATCGGCGGCACGATCGTGTTCAGGCTCTTCGGCCGGTTGAGCGTGATCGTCGCGATCGGGCCGTCGACCGCGTAGTGCAGCGTCTCGTAGCTCACCTGTGGCGCGACGCTACAGGGCGCGTGAACGAATCGTCACGCTGCTGGCCTGCGACGGGCGGTTCGCACTGATCACCGCGCGATAGGCGCCCCGCCGCGTCTTGGGAGCCAGCCGGAACTTCACGCTGTGGCGGCCACGCGTGTAGTTCGCCGTGCGCTTGCCGGCGAGCGTGCCGTTGCGGTGCCGGAGCTGGATCTTCACCCGCGCAGACTGGGCGAGCGTGAACCGGACGCGGAGCGGCGTGCGCCTGCGACCGTTGAACACCGACCGGCCCAGCGTGGCGTGCTTGATCAGGCCGCACGTGTTGCGGTAGTCGAAGTACGGGATCAGGAAGAAGCGGCCGCGCTTCCGTCGCAGGGAGACGTGGCGGACGTCCTTCTTTCCGTTCGGCGCGCGCGTCACGAACCGCGTGTCGTAGAAGCCCTTCTTCGCCCGCCGCGGCGCCCACGTGAAGTCGCCGCTCTGGTTCCGGAACGTGCGTACCTTCCGCCGGATCACGCGCCGGCCCTGGGAGCGGCGGTAGGTGGTGACGTCCACGCCGGCGGCGCTGCGGCGGCCGACCAGGAACCGCACCTGCTTGCCGTTGCGCTCCGGCCGCGCGCCCACGAAGTTGAAGCCTGACGCCGCTGCGCACGCGTCCCCCCCGCCCGGGAAGTCGGGCGTACCCGGCAGCGGCTTGCCACGCGGCTTCGGCGGCGGCGGGAGCGTGACCTTGTAGACGTCGATCGCGTTGCGGCCCCCGTCGCCGAGCAGGAAGTCGCCCGTGGCGCCCCAGTAGGTGAACGACCCGTCGTCGTTCTCCTCCACCTTGAAGACATGCGACACCCACTGGTTCGCGTGCTCGGGTACGAAGTAGCCGGCGCGCTTGAAGTCGATCGTCCCGTCCGCGTTCTCGGTGAAGTCCACGACCTGCGTGCCCTGCGAGTACCAGGCCATGAAGATCCGGTTCTGGCCCGGGATCTGCTGGAACACGTGCGACGTGCACAGCGATCCCTGCGGCTCCGTCTGGATCGGCGCGCGGAAGATCGCGCGCTCGCCGTCCGAGGTCTTCGCGTAGACCTTCTCCTGGTAGGCCTCGATCTCAGCCGTCCGCTCACCGGCGGGCTCGGGAGGCAGGGTGCCGATCTTGCTGACCGGGAAGGCATGCACGCCGCCGTTGCCGATCGGGTTGTCGGCCCCCTGCGTGCAGCTCGCGCCGCCCGGCAGGATCCCGCCGCCGCGCTCATCGGTGACCAGCATGAAGCGCCCGGACTGAGTCAGCTCGGCCTCGTGCGAGACGAAGATGTCCTCGGTCGAGTCGAACAGGGGCTCGAAGTTGTTGCCGATCTGGTCCTCGAAGCCCATGTGGTGGACCGCGCCGTTCTTGAGCACTCCCTGGAGCGACGGCCGCGGGCTCATCTGAAGCCACTCGGAGACCACCAGGCTCTGGCCGCCCTCGCCGACCACGCAGTCCTCGACGAACGCGCTGGTCGCCCACGGGGCGGCCGCCGTCGAGCTGGCTCGCCGCGCACACGGAAGCGGCGTCCCGCGCGGCTTGTCGTCCGAGAAGTCGTTCGGGGTCCCGTTGTCGTCGAAAGCGTTCGAGAAATCCATCACGACGCTGGAGTCGATCGCCGCGCAGGTGACCGTGTCGTCGGGGTAGATCTCGAGCTCGTGGCAGGCCGAGACCGAGCGGTAGGTGCTGGAGCGCGCGAAGTTGATGGTCGGCCAGCGGAAGCGGTAGACCTCGGGGTCGCAGGCGTCGATCTTGAATTGGCGGCTGGCATCGGCCGGGAAGTTCATGCAGCTCGACATGTCGACGACCTCGATGCCGTCGAAGCTCATCGAGTCGCCCTCCTCGTTCGAGCGCACGCCCTCCTCGTCGAAGCTCACGCCGTCCGAGCTCGACACGAACGCGATGTGCGGCCGCTTCGGATCGATGTTCACGGTGTGCGCCTCACCGACGTGCGACGTGAGGCCGATCTCCGTGGGCGCCGCCGGGTCGGTGACGTCGATGATCTCGAGCCCGCCCTGCGGCGTGTTGCTCAGCCCGAGCTCGCCCTGGTCGTGACAGCGCCCCGACGCATCGGTCGCGTCCACCACGATCTGGGTGTCGCGCGTGTCGACGTATGGATTCGGGAACTGCACGAGCGCGTCGCCCTTGGGCGCCGCCTCGGCGTCGTGCTGGAGCCCCGTGACCCCGGTCGCGACACCGGGGCACGATGCCGACGGGTGCCCGGTGATGTAGTGGGGATCGACCGCGCCGTCGGCGTCCGTCAGCTGGATGATCGTCTGGCCGGCGGCGTTGGGGCCGAGCGCGAGCGTGCCGACCGATGCGTAGGTGATCCCCTCGCGTGTGAAGAAGTCGATGTCGCTGTGCGGGTTCCCGGTCGGGATCGTCGCCACTAGCTCCCATTCCGCGTTCTCGCCTCCGGCGTTGATGGCCGTCGAGAGCGGTGCGGGCGCGGAGAAGTTCGGCGGCGCGTGGTCGAGCTCGTGCGCGAGCGCGCTGCCACCGACGCCGAGCGCCCCGAGCACGGCGAGGAGGCCCCCCAATCTGATCCTCACGTTTGCCCCCATACCCGCATCCGCGCCAGATTTAAACAGTGTGGGCGCTTAGGGGCGCCGCCGGACGAGCAGCGTCTGCGCCGCGCGCCCGATCCGGCCGCCCTCGTCCCACAGGAGCGTGTCCGACATGCCGACCCCGGCCTCGTCGAGGCGGGTGACGGCCTCGAGGCAGACCCATTCGGTCGCGGGGAGCCGGTGGAGATGGACGGAGAGGTCCGTGTTGATGAAGACATAACGGTGGTAGTCGAGCGCCGCGCTGACGCCGTTCCCCGAGTCCGCCGCGATGAGGACGCGCTGGAGCGGCGACGGCGGCTCGTCGTCCACGAGCGGATGACGCATCCGCATCCATACGACCGCTGGCCCAGGCTCGAGGAAGGAGCCCTCCACGAACCGGTACTCCATCGCCGTGTGGTAGCCGACCGCCTGGCCGGTCGGGAAGAAGTCCCGCTCCTCGCCGTCAGCCGGGCCGTGCGGTGGCGCGTCGGCGTGGGTCGCGTCGCCGAGGTCGGTCGGCTGCGTCACCAGCCGCCACGCCGTCGCGCGCATGATCGGCTCGTCCCCGCTCGCAAGCTCGGCCTCCACCAGCTCGACACTCCGTCCCGGCCGGACGATGCGGGCCGCCGCGGTCAGCGGCGCGAGCGGAACCGGGCGCAGGATCTCGAACGTGATCCGGCCGACCTGCCTGCCCGCCGGATCGCCGCACCGCTCCACAGCGCGCCCGAGGAGCGCGGCGGGCGGCCCGGCGTGCTGGGCGTCGGGATCCCACGGGCCGCGGGTGAGCTCCGACGGCTCGAAGCCGTCGCCGCGGGCGGTGAAGAAGCTCACCGTTCGCGCAGCGCGCGTTCGATCTCGCGCTTCTGGTCCTTCGCCTTCAGGTCGCGCCGCTTGTCGCGCATGTCCTTGCCCTTGCCGAGCGCGATCTCGACCTTGGCGTACGGCCCCTTGAAGTAGACACGCGTCGGCACCAGCGTGAGCCCCTTCTGCTGGATCTTCCCGACCAAGCGCTCGATCTCGCGGCGATGCATGAGCAGCTTGCGCGGGCGCTCGGGCTCGTGGCCCTCGCGCGGCGCGTGCTGGTATGGCGCGATGTGCATGTTGTGCAGCCAGATCTCGCCCTCGGTGAGGGTCGCGTACGCGTCCTTCAGCTGCCCGCCGCCGTTGCGCAGGGACTTGACCTCCGAGCCCTGGAGCTGGATGCCGCACTCCCACCTGTCCGTCAGGTGGTAGCGGTACGAGGCCTGCCTGTTGCGGACGACATCCATCAGGTCGATATTGGCAGCAGGTCGACGCGGCCGCGGGGGGCGAACACCTTCGCCACCTCGACGCGCACCGGGTCGCCCATCCGCAGCGCGCGCCCCGACTCCTCGCCCACCAGCGCGGTGCCCTCCTCGTTCAGCGACCACCACTCGCCGCGCAGCTTGCGCGCGGGCAGGAAGCCCTCGAAGCCCTCCTCGCCGAAGCGCACGAAGCAGCCTGCGCCGATCACGCCGACGACCTCGCCCTCCCAGTCCGCCTCCGGGCCGCGCTCGGTGAGGGCGCGCTCGAGCAGGAATGCGAGGCAGGCGTCGTCCGCGTCGCGCTCGATCTGCATCGCCTCACGCTCCGCCGCCGAAGTCACCAGGCCGGCGTCGTCCAGGTCGGCGGCGCGCGGCGGCACGTCGTCCGCGCCGATCGACGCGAGCAGCGCGCGATGGGCGATCACATCCGGGTAGCGCCGGATCGGCGAGGTGAAATGGAGGTAGCGCTCGCTCGCGAGGCCCGCGTGGCCGAGGTCCTGCGGCGTGTAGTACGCCTGCTTCAGCGAGCGCAGGACGAGCGACGTGAACGCGCTCCGCCCCCGCCCCGACTGGCGCACCTCCTCCGCCACGCGCCGGCTGATCTCCCCGACGGCGTCGGCGGCCTGCTGCGGGCTCATCCGGTCCGGCAGCGGCGGCGTCGGCACCTCGAGCGACTCGAGCTGCTGGACGAGCAGCTCGACCCGCGCCGGGTCGGGGCGCTCGTGCACGCGGTAGAGCGTCGGCAGGCGGCGGTCCGCGAGCACGGTCGCCACCTGCTCGTTCGCGAGGATCATGAGCTCCTCGATCAGGGTGTGCGACTCGGTCTGGCGCTCGCGGTGGATGGCCACGACGTCGCCGTGCTCGTCGAACTCGAACTGCGCCTCGTCGGACTCCACCTCGAGCGAGCCGCGCCGGGCGCGGCGGTCGCGCAGCGCCGCCGCGACCTCGCGGGCGGCCTCCAGGGCCCCTGCCCACGGCTCCTGCGCACGTTCCTCGCCGGCGAAGATGCGGTCCACCTGGCCGTACTCGAGCCGCGCGTCGCTTCGGATGACCGTGCGGTGAAACGACGCGCTGACGACGCGCTCCGCCTCCATCTCGAGCTCCACGGTCACCGCGCTGCGGTCCTGGTGCGGGACCAGGCTGCACGCCTCGTTCGAGAGCGCCGGCGGCAGCATCGGCTCGACAGCGCCGGGGACGTACACGCTCGTGCCGCGGCGATAGGCCTCGGCGTCGACCGCGGTGCCGGGCCGCACGTACGCCGTCACGTCGGCGATGTGCACCCAGAGGCGCACCCGCCCTTCCTCGTGCCGGGCCGAGATGGCGTCGTCGAAGTCCTGCGCTGAGGCGGGGTCGATCGTGAAGGTCGGCAGCTCGGTGAGGTCGCGCCGCGGTGTGGCGACGGGCGTGTTCCGGGCGTCCTCGTCAACCTTGCGCGGGAAGCTCCGGCGCAGGCCGCCGTCGAGCATGATCGCCTCGACCACGTCCCGGGCGCGCTCGGGGTCGCCCACCGGCCGGATGACGCGCGGCCCGCGTTTTCCTCCGCCCACGAGGACCATCGATCCGGGTCGCGCCCCGCCCGCGTCCTTCGGCGGGATCGTCATGCGCCCGCCCCGCTGGAGCAGCGGCGTCGCGGTCAGGAAGCGGCCCTGCTTCACCAGGACGCAGACGACGGGCCGGTCGAGCCGGCGCCGCTCGCCGGGCGCCACTAGAGCTTCTCGGCGAGCTTCTCGAGCGCCACGGGCAGCGCCTCGTCGCGGCGCGTCCGCGGCAGGTCGCGCGCCTTGACCGCGGGCGTGATCCCGGTCTGTGAGATGTTCTCGCCGCTCGGCAGGTAGTAGCTGCCGACCGTCAGGTCGAGCGCGCCACCGTTCGAGAGCGGCTCGAGCTCCTGGAAGACGCCCTTGCCGAACGTCTTCTCGCCGACGAGCGTTCCGCGCTTGGTGTCGCGCAGCGCCCCGGACACGATCTCGGACGCGCTGGCGGTGCCGCGGTCGACCAGTACGACGACGGGCAGCTCTTTGCTGATCGCCTCGCCCTCGGCCTCGAACTCGCGCTCCGGCCGCTTTCTGCCCTTGGTCGAGACGATCGTCCCGTCCTCGATGAAGATGCTGGACACGAGCACCGACTCGCGGAGCAGGCCGCCGCCGTTCCCGCGCAGGTCGAGCACGATGCCCTCGGCGCCGTCCTCGATCAGCCGGTCCAGCTTCTCGCGCAGCTCGCCGTGCGCTCCCGACGTGAACGAGAGCAGCCGCGCGTACCCGACCCGCTTGCCGCCGGCCCGCCGCATGCGCGACTGGACGATCGGGATCTCGATGCTCGCGCGCTCGACCTCCACCTCGCGCCGGCGGTCGCGATCGCCGGCGGGCAGGACGGTCAGCTCGACCGTCGTCCCCGGCTTGCCCTTGATCTTCGCCGTCGATACGTCGGTCGGTTCGCCGGCAATCGACTCGCCGTCGACGTGCGTGATCACATCGTCCTTGCGGATCCCCGCCTTCTCTGCGGGCGAGCCCTCGAACACGCTCACCACCAGGAGCCCGCGCGGATGCTCCTGGACCGTCATGCCGACGCCCTCGAAGCGGCCGCTCACCGACTGGCTGAAGAGCTGCGCCTCCTCGGGCGTCAGGTAGTGGGAGAAGCGGTCGCCCAGCTCGCGCACGATGCCCTTGTACGAGGCCTGGTCGAGTGCGTCCTCGTCGACCTCCTTGTAGAAGCCGTCCTTGATCGAATCGATGATCTCGGCCCGGACGGCGCGCTCGTCCTCGACGAAGATCTCGCGCAGCTCGGTCGGCAGGTGCTCCGGGTTGCCCCCGAGGAACATTCCGGCGCACAGCGCGGCGACGACCGCGGCGATCGTCGCGATCAGCTTGTAGAGCGGCCGCACCGCGGGCAGGCTACTGAGAGCGGACCGAAGGTCCGCGGTCACGACGACCGGAAGTCGGCACGGCGATCAGAACGCGGACATGGATGTCCGCGGAGGTATCCACAGCGCTAGATCCGCAGGAAGCGGCGAAGCGTGAGGCCGCTGCCGAGCGCCGAGACGGCCATGCAGGACAAGAGCAGGAGCACGATCAGCAGCGGGAAGTCGATCGTGTCCGGCGCCGCGAGCAGCGCGAAGCGGTCCGAGAGCGGGTCCACGAAGGTCTCCTTGGCGATCGTTAGGAGCAGGATCGCCAGGAGGCCGCCCATCGCGCCGACGATGAGTCCCTCGATCACGAACGGCCAGCGGATGAACCAGTTGGTCGCCCCGACCAGCTTCATCACCTCGACCTCGCGCCGGCGCGAGAAGATCGACAGGCGGATCGTGTTCGCCACGAGCGCGATCGACGCCAGCACGAGTAGGGCGGCGAGGCCGGCGGTCAGGGCCTTCACGAGCCCGGTCGCCTTCAGGATCTTGTCCGTCTCGTCCTCGCGGTTGCGCACCTCGTCGATCGCGGCGAGTTGCGGCTCGCGCTTGCCCTGCGCGTTGAGCGGAGCGAGGCTGTCCACGATCGCGCCGACCGAGTCGGGGTCCTCGGGATAGATCCGGAACGAGTCGGGGAGCGGGTTGCGCCCGAGCAGCTCGAACGCCTCGGGGTTGCGCTGCTTCTCCTTCTCGAGCGCCTCCTCCTTGGAGATGAACTGGACGGTCTTCACGTCGGTCGTCGCCGCCAGCTCCTGGCGGAGCTCCTCGACCTCGTCGTCCGTGGCCGAGTTCTGGATGTAGACGTCCACGAGCACCCGATTGCGGACCTCGTTCGCGGTGCCGGTCGTGGCCTGGACGATCGGGATGAAGATGCCGAGCACGAGCGCGGTCAGCAGGACAGTGACCGTGGCCGCGAGGCTCGGGGCCGCGTTGCGGGAGAGGGCGCGGAGCGCCTCCTTGAGGAAGAAAGCGGGACGCAGCATTAGTTCGGGTGACCCTCGGCGCCGATGCCCATCTCGCCGCGCAGGCGAATCGCGAACTCGCTGGTGGACTCGTCCGGGCGGTAGAGGCCGGAGACCTGGTCGCGGATGATCCGGCCCTCCTGGAGCTCGACCACGCGGCGACGCATCTTGTCCACCATCGAGTGGTCGTGGGTCGCGACGACGACCGTCGTGCCCGTGCGGTTGATGCGATAGATCAGCTGCATGATCCCGATGGACGTCTCGGGGTCGAGGTTGCCGGTCGGCTCGTCGGCCAGCAGGAGCGGCGGATGGTTCACGAACGCACGCGCGATCGAGACGCGCTGCTGCTCGCCGCCCGAGAGCTCGTCGGGGTAGTTGTGAAGCTTGGTCGAGAGACCCACCAGGCGCAGGATGTCCGGCACCTTGCGGCGGATCTCCTGGCGCGACTCGCCGATCACCTGAAGCGAGTACGCGACGTTCTCGTACACCGTGCGGTTCGGCAGCAGCTTGTAGTCCTGGAAGACGACGCCGATGTTGCGGCGCAGGTACGGGACCTTGCTGCGCGGGATCTCGGCCAGGTTGCGGCCGGCGATCTTGAGCTCGCCCTTCGACGGCTCGAGCTCCTTCATCAGCAGCCTGATGCAGGTGGACTTCCCGCAGCCGGTAGCACCCACGAGGAAGACGAACTCGCCGCGGCCGATCCGCATCGAAGCGCGGTCCAGGCCGACGGCTCCCCCGTCGTAGACCTTCGTGACGTCCTTGAACTCGACTACGGGCGCTGCCGGCTTCGGCGCGGAGCGCCGCCGCGGCGCGACCTCTGTGGGCCTCGTCGCCATCTGTCTTGATGGATAGCGGATCTCCTGCCCGCGCTCGACGGTTGCAAGCGTTATTTCACGCGGTGCGGGCATACGATGCGGCGGTGCGGCTCTTCGTGACAGCGCTCGTCGCAGCCGCCGTGTTCACGGGCTGCGGCGACGACGACGAGCCGGCCGAGACCGCGCCGACCGCGCCTCCGGCAGCAGCGACCGAGGCGCTGTGGCCCCCATCCGGCGAGGGAAGCGGCGATCCGCGCGCGACGGCTCGCTCGTTCGTCGAGGAGTACATCGGCATCGAGAACCCCGCGCTGTCCGAATTCCGGGAGACCGAGCCCGGCGTCGGGGAGGTCACGGTTCACCGACGCGGCGAGGACGGGCGCGCACTCGAGACGGAGGTCGCGGCGCTCGCACTGCGCCGGCTCGACGGCGAGACCTGGTCGGTCATCTCGGCCCATTCGCCCGAGGTCGAGGTGACGCAGCCGTCAGCGCGAGATGTGATCACCTCTCCGGTGCGCGTCGCCGGACGCGGGCGCGGGTTCGAGGGCAACGTGGTGATCGAGGTGCGCGACGAGTACGCGGTCGACCCGCTGGCCCAGCGCGCGGTGATCGCGGGCAGCATGGGAAAGCTCGAGCCGTTCTCGGCAAAGCTCCCCTTCGATCCGGGCACCGACACCGGCGCGATCGTCGCGAAGACCGGCTCCGGCATCGCCGCCGCCGACGGCTTCGCGGCGTTCGTCGTGCGGTTCGCCGACGGCTGAGGCGCCGCTCAGCGCCGCAGGCGGTAACGCGCGAACAGGTGGGACTCGTTCTCGAGCAGCCAGACCAGTTCGAGCTCGGTCGTCTCGAGCAGGACCCCGGAGACCATGGTGGGCGCGTCCGGCTCGCCGGCGAGCTTGGGCGCCAGGCATAGGAAGATCTCGTCGACGCCGCCGACGCGCAGGAGCTCGGCGTTCAGCGTCGGGCCGCCCTCGCACAGGACGGAGCGGATCCCGCGCGCGCGAAGCTCGGCGAGCAGCCGGCTGACGTCCACCGGGCCCTCGTCGGCGCGCAGGTACTCGATCGAGGCCGCGCCCTCGAGCTCGCCGTCCGAAAACGTCGCCACGAGCACCTCCTGCTCCGGCTCGTGGAGCAGGGGCAGGTCCTCGGGCAGGTCGAGCCGGCCGCTCACGATCACGGCGAGCGGGTCGGGGGCGAGCCCGGCATGCAGCCGCGCCGCGCGCCGCTCGGGCTTGCGCACGAGCCGGCCGTAGCGCTCGGCGCGCAGCGTGCCCGCGCCGACCATGACGGCGTCGACGCGCGTCCGGAGCGCGTGGAAGAGGTCCTGGTCGGCGGCGTTCCCGATCGGCCCCGAGCGGCCCCTGATCGTCGCGCGACCATCCGCTGTCGTGACCATGTTGAGGACGAGGTACGGCCGGTCCTCGCGCGCGAGGTCCCCGAGCGTCAGGTCCTCGACCACCGCGGCCGCGTCCGGTAGCTCACCCGGCCCTGGCAGGAGCTGGCGGAACATCGCGCCAGCGTAGCCCGCACACGCGGACCGGGCGGGGGCGAGGACGAGCCCGACGACATACTCGAGTCCGATGACGACGCGGACGCGGTCGACGACGACAACTCGGGCCCGGGCGGCGGAGGCAGCTCCGGGTCCGGATCCGACGACGACGACGACGCGGACTGACCGCGCGGCCGCGGTCCTCGCGCGGATCCGCGCGACGCCGCCCGGCTTCGTGCGGACCTACGGAGACGTCTCGCCGGGCGCGCCACGCTTCGCGGGCGCAGTGCTCTCCGAGTACGAGGGCGACGATCTCCCCTGGCAGCGGATCGTGCGGGCCGACGGGTCCCTCGCGAAGGGCCGGCGGCAGCGGCGCCTGCTCGAGGCGGAGGGAGTGCCGTTCCGCGGCGACCGCGTGGACATGCGCGTGGCGCGGCTGCCGGACATGTTCTGACTAACGTCACAGCATGCCGCTGCTCGCACGCCCCGACGGAGCCGAGATCTACTGGGAGGAAGCGGGTGACGGTCCGGGCGTCCTGATCTGCAACACGTTCAACCTGGGACCTGTGGGAGACCTTGTCGAGCGGCTCGCACCGGAGCGGCGGGTCGTCCTGTACGAGCAGCGGGGCACCGGTCGCTCGAGCAAGCAGGGGCCGTACGACATCGACACCGGCGTCGCGGACGTCGAGGCGCTCGTCGAGGAGACGGGTCCGGTCGAGGTCGCATTCGGGATCGGCGACGGGGGTCACCGCGCCGTCCGGCTCGCGGACGCGCGGCCGGACCTCGCCGACCGCGTCGTCTTCACGAGCGGCACGCTCGGCGGCTTTCGCGGCGAGCGGGTGGCCGGCTACGCGGGCTCGACGGGGGTCCTGAGCGCGCTCATGAGCCTGGTGCGGCGCGACTACCGCAGCGGCTTGCGCCAGATGATGATGGGCTCGGCCGCCGATAGCGCGCAGGAGCGGCAGCGGGTCGAGGAGCTGGCCGCGATCGTGCCCCAGGAGGCGGCCGTCGGATATCTCGACGCCTGGATCGGTGCCGACTCGCTTGACGCCTCCCGGCGGCTCGGCGAGCGCCTCACCGTGCTCGCCTACCCGGGCAACGCTTGGTTCCCGCTCGAGTCCTACGAGGAGCTCCGGGACCACCTGACGGGCGCATGCTTCGAGCTCGTCGAGGACGGGCCGATGAGCCGGCCGGACCTCGCCGCCGATGTGCTGCTGCGGGTGAGCGCGCCGACTAAGGGGTGATCGAGATCATCCGCTCGATCGGGATGCGCGCCTTCTCGGCGATGTCCGGCGGCACCTTCACCTCGTAGGCGCCGGTCTCGTCGAGCAGGGCGTCGCGCACCTTCGGGAGCGTGATCATCTTCATGTACTGGCAGACGGCCTTGCGGTCGAGCGGGATGAACTTCTTGCCGGGGTTCGCCTCCTCGAGCGGGTGCAGCATGCCGGTCTCGGTCGCGACGATGAACTCCTTCGCGTCCGACTCAGCCGCGTGCGTGAGCATGCCGCCGGTGGAGAGCATGTGCGTGTTCTCCGCGTCGATATCGCCATGCGCGACGTACTCCATGACCGCGGTGGTGCAGCCGCACTCCGGGTGGATCAGCATGTCCGCGTCCGGATGCTCGTCCCGCATCCGCTGGACGTCGTCCGGGCGGAGGGCGGCGTGTACGTGGCACTCGCCGGTCCAGACGTGCATCTTCTTGCCGGTCCGCTGCTCGACGAACGCGCCGAGCCACATGTCGGGGCCGAACAGGATCTCGGTGTCCCGGCCGTGCTCGCGGTAGATGTGCTCGACCACCTTGACCGCGTTCGACGACGTGACGCAGTAGTCGGTCTCCGCCTTCACCTCGGCGGTCGTGTTGACGTACATCACGACGATCGCGCCCGGGTGCTGCGCCTTCCAGGTGCGGAGAGCGTCGGCCGTGATCGTGTCGGCCAGTGAGCAGCCGGCCTCGGCGTCGGGCAGCAGAACGGTCTTGTCGGGCGAGAGCACGGAGGCCGTCTCGGCCATGAAGTGGACGCCGCAGAAGACGATGGTGTCCGCCCCCGCGCTGGCGGCCTTCCGCGACAGGCCGAGCGAGTCGCCCACGAAGTCGGCCACCTCCTGCACCTCCGGCACTTGGTAGTTGTGCGCCAGGATCACGGCGTTCCGCTTGCGCGCCAGCTCGCGTACCTCCGCCTTGAGGGCGGGGATGTTCTCGAGGACCAGGGGTGCGTTCACTTTGCTCTCCAAGCCGGGTGCGAGATCTATGTTTCGACCGCGCTGCGCTTGGCCGAAATGACACCTCCAGTGTAGCCCCCCGGACGCCTAGCGCCCGCTCCACCGGAAGTGGATGTGAGGGGTCACCGCCTCAAGGCCGAGGCCGTTGGTCGCATCTCCCCAGAGCTCGCCCTCGAGCCGCACGGGTTCCGCACCGGCCGGGCACGCTCTGCCCAGGCGCACGGTCTCCGTCCTGGCGGCGCGCACGGGGATGCGCGCCCCGGGCGCCGACCGGATCCGCTCGACCTGCGACGGCGGGAAGTAGTGGACGCGCGGCCGGCGCACGATCCGGCCGCCGCCGGCCCGGCATGAGATCGACTCGGTCACCGCCACTCGCACGCGCGGCAGCCCGCTGTCCTCGTCCGTGCCAACGGTCGTCCCGGTCAGCCGCGGCCGCGTGAGCCGGACCGGCTCCGGAGCCGGTCCGCCCGGCTGAGCGGCGCGTGCCACCACGCCGCTGCCCGGGAGCCTCAGCGAGACCGCGGCGCTCGGTGGGGACGAGTCGCGGTTGGGCACCGCGACGCGCCCGCCGATCGGCTCATCGCCCTCCCCGCCTCCGCACCCGGCCGCGAGCGCGACGGCTGTCAGGGCGGCCGCGCGCCGCACCTCAGTCCCCGTAGCGCCCGGTGTTCCGTGCGTCGTGCCGGAAGCTCGCCCATTCGACGCGCCCGTCCGCCGGCGTCGGGGTGTTCCAGACCCACAGGTAGCCCTCGCGCGTGATCGCCACGACCTCGAGCCGATCGTCCCCGTCGACGTCGCCCACAGCCGGCGCCGCGAACAGCCAGCCGCCGGTCTGCTTCGGCCAGCCCTCGGGCTCGGTGCCGTCCTCCCGGAACGCGTGGAGCAAGAGCCCGCTCGTGCCGGCGATCACCTCCGCCTCGCCGTCCGCGTCTACGTCGGCCACCGCGGGCCCGGTGATGATCTGGAACTGCTCGACGGGCGCCGGGAAGCCCGCCAGGTGCGCGCCCGAGCCCGCGTCCCAGCCGCCCAGGAGATGCTGGTAGGGAATCCGCTGGGCGGGAGTCTGCGAGGCCGCCGCGAACGCTACGTCCACCATGCCCGAGAAGTAACCGAGCGGGCCGTCCTCGCGCAACCGACCGAAGGCGCCGTTCGAACCGAGCGCGATCATGGCCGCGGCGGCGCTGTCGGAATCCAGCCCGCGGCCCGCGACGTCGAAGTGCTGGCCGCCCGAGAACTGCGACCCGTCGCCCGCGTACAGGTCCGGTTCGCCGGTGAAGGCCGCGATCGCGACCTCGTCGTCACCGTCGCCGTCCACGTCGGCCAGCGCGGGCGACGCCGGCGTGCCCTCCCCGGCGATCGGGATCGCGTCGGCGGCGAGCGCCGGCGGCGCGATCGGCCATCCCGGCTTGAGCTGTCCCTCGGCGTCCCAGGCGTAGACGCGGCCCTCGGTCTGCGGAGTCGAGCCGTAGACCTCCGCGGACGCCTCGACGACGTCCGGGGCTCCGTCGCCGTCGATGTCGCCCACCGCCGGGGAGGAGACCACTCGCTCGCGGTCCTCGCCGTCGCGCGCCTCGACCGGCCATCCGTCGAGGCGGCGCCCGCGTCCGTCCCAGGCGTAGACGTTGCCGTCAGCGGCGCCGACGACCACGTCGAGCCGCCCCCGGGCGTCGAGCTGGGCGAGCGCCGGGCTCGCGTAGATCGCGGCGTCGCGCTCCGGACTCGGTGGCCGCTTGGCGTCGATTCGGACCGGGAAGCCCGGCACGCGGCGCCCGTCGCGGCGCCACGCGTACACACGGCCGTCGAGCGCCCCCGCGACGACCTCCGGGCCGCGGCCGCCGGCGATGTTTCCGACCGCCGGCGTCCCGAGGAAGCCGGCGCGCACCGGGCCGATCCGCCGCGCCGCGGAGCGTGTGGCGAACGCGCGCCGGGTCACCTGTGGCCATCCGGGCAGGAGCCGGCGGCTGCGGCCCCGCCATGCCCGGACGCGCCCGTCGGTCGTGGCCGCGACGATCTCGGCCACCCCGTCGCCGGTCAGGTCGGCAAGGACCGGCGACGACTCGCCCGAGCTGCCCAGGCGTCGCGGGTATCCCGGTGCGAGCGCCGGGTCCGAGTTCGCGTAGAAGAACGCCCGGTCCTCGCCCTCGGGCCTGCCGGCCTGAGACGTCGTCAGCCGCAGGGTCCACCCACCGGGGTCCAGGCGGCCCGCCCGAACCCGGACGGTGTGCTTACCGCGGGTACCGGCCTCGAGCAGCCGCCAGTCCGCAGGCTCCTCCCCGCGCCCCAGCTCGAGCTGCCAGTGCCCGCCGCTCACGAGCCGCACGCGCGTGCGGCCGGTGCGGGTCGAGAACAGGTCGGGCGCCGTGATGTCGGCCGCCGGCGGCACGCGGCCGGGGCGCGCGGCGCGCACGGCCTCGAACGCGTTCACGCGCCCGTACCCGGTGAACTGGTCCCAGCCGGGACCACCGTCGGTGCTGCCCCCTGACAGGTCATCCGCGGACGCGATCAGGGCCTGCCGCACGCGCGTCGGCGAGAGGCGCGGATGCGCCGCCATCACGAGCGCCGCCACACCCGCGACGTGGGGGGCCGCGGCCGACGTCCCGCTCCAGTTGCGCGAATACCCCGAGCCGTAGTTCGCGGTCGGCACCTGGGTCGGCGCGACCACGTCGATGTGCGGCCCGTAGTCGGAGTAGGCGGCGCGGACCGTGAAGTCGGTCGCGATCGGCGTCTGCGGCTCGAGCGGCCCCTGGGCCGCGGCGTCGGCGGTGTCGGGGTTGATCCCGCCGACCGCGATCACCTCGTCGTAGGTCGCCGGGTAGTTGTGGTGGTTGGCGGACTCGTTGCCGATCGCGGCGACGAGGACCACTCCGCGGCGGTGGGCGTAGCGGACGGCGCGGTCGAGCGCCGCCGAGCGCGACTCGGCGCCCAGGCTCATGCTCACCACGTCGGCTCCGTGATCGGTCGCCCAGACGATCCCGGCCGCCAGCCGCGACCCCTGATGCAGGATGTTGTCGGCCGTGCGGATCGGCATGATCTTCGCGTCCGGCGCGATCCCGGCAATGCCCTCGCCGTTGTCCGTTGCCGCCCCGAGGACGCCCGCCACCTGGGTGCCGTGCGGGTTGCTCGTATCGGAGGCGACCGTGCGGTCGTTCATGAAGAAGTCGAAGCCCCGTGTGAAGCGCCCGCGCAGGTCCGGGTGTCGCGTGTCCACGCCCACGTCAATGTCGGCGATCACGACGCCGTGCCCGGTCGAGAGGGCCCACGCGCGATCGACCGAGATGCCGCGGTCGCTCGTCAGGTCCCATTGCTCGTGCCGCGAGTTCGGCAGCGGGCTCGCGTCGAAGAGCGGGTCGTTCGGCGGGTCCTCGGGGAACGCCGCGACCGCCGCGCCGACCGGGAGGGCCGCGCACGCCGCCGCCAGGAGGAGCGCTCGCCTCATCGCCTGCCGGGGAGGGTCAGCGAGGCGCCGTCGATCGTGATGACCGAGGGGAAGTTGTCGCGCCGGAAGAAGGTCGAATCGTCGCCGGTCACCTCGAGCATCAGCTCGTGCCCGCGGCTGAACCGCCAGTGGTTGCCGTACAGGTCGTAGGCCGTCGCCAGCGTGCCGGACTCGGGGCCGACCACGCGGTAGGCGCCGCGCGTCACGAGCGTCTGGGTGCCGTCGGGGGCGACGTCCCAGAGCCGTGAGTTGAGCTGCACGTCCGGCCCGGTGGCCGAGTAGCGAAGCTCGAGCCGCGGCATCCCGAGCAACGTGAAGTCACGCTCGATCGGCACCCGCCACGTCGCCACCCCCGGGGTGTCGGGAAGGTCCGTCGTCACGCAGCCGCGGCGCTGCGCGCCGATCACCACGTGGTCGGTCGCCGGCCCGCGCTGATCGGTGACCGGCGAGCCCGTCGAGCGCGGACCCGGAAGCTCGATCTCGAGCGAGTCGGGGTGGAGCGCGCGCCAGCGGCGCACGCGGATCACTGGGCCGAACGCCTCCGGATCGCACAGCGTGGGTGCGCTGCGGACCGCGTGCGTGACCGGCCGCCTGCGGCCGAGGACGCGCCGATTCAGCATGCGCGTGGCGATGCGGTGATAGCGGCGCATGTCGGGGATCTTGATCTGCGACGTGAGGTGTTCGAAGTCCCCGAAGTAGAGGCCGATCGGATAGTCGGGCCGGGCCGAACGCAGCCGCCGGTACATCCGGACCGCCTCGATCGCCGGGAAGATCGGGTCGGTCCACCCCTGCGCCGCCAGGACCGGGATCGACCGCTGGCGCCCCTTACGGAGCGCGTCGAAGAACCCGGCCTGGTAGTAGGCGGAGCGGTCCTCGGTCAGCGCCACCTTGGCCTCCTCCGCCACCGGGTCGCCGTCGTACGGCTCGCCGGCGTTGACCCGTGTCAGCCAGCGCAGCAGGTCCGGCGTCAACTTGGTGTTGATCAGCGCGATGAACCCGTCGATCAGGGTGAGCTTCGGCACGCCCAGCGGAGTGGTCACACCGCCCGGGCGGCCGTTCGGCACGAGCGAGAAGAGCAGGTCGGTCCAGGTGAACTGGGGAACCGCCGCCGCCAGGCGCACCGCCTTCCCATCCGGTGAGCGCCAGGCCCCGTACTGCGTGGCCCCTTCGCCGCGCGTCGTGAGGAGGAGCCACGCCTGCCCGCCGCCGTAGGAGCCGCCGATCGCCGCGATGCGCCGCGGTCTCGCCGTCCCGTCATCGACGAGCAATCCGGTCAGGTGATGGGTGTCGCGCACCTCGAGGTGCTTGCTGGCCAGCCCGATCTGCCCGCCCGACGCGCCGTGCCCGCGCGCCGAGTAGTTGAGCACCGCGTACCCGCGCTCGGCGTACCACACGTTGTTGAACTCGACGGTCTTGTAGTTGTGCCCGGCCGCCGTCTCGGACATGTACTCGCTCTTGTTGCTCAGGAAGCCGTGCAGGAAGACGATCAGGGGGAAGCGCCCGTCGCCCTCCGCGCCGGTCGGCAGGGTCAGCGTGGTGTCGAGCGCAGTGCCGTCGAAGCTCTCCACCGTCCCGGTGCAGATCACGTGCGTCTCGCGCTCCGCGCACGTGTCGCGAAATCCCGCCTGCGCGGGCGGGGCCGCCAGCGCGAGCGCCAGTGCGACCGCGATCGCGACGCGGCGCATCAGTCGAACAGCAGGCTGAGGTCGAGCGCGGGCGCCGAATGCGTGAGCGCGCCGATCGAGATGAAGTCGACGCCGGTCTCGGCCACCTCGCGGACGTTGTCGAGCGTAATTCCTCCGGATGCCTCCAGGGTGGCACGCCCGCCACTACGCGCGACGCATTCGACGAGCTCGGCGGGCGGCATGTTGTCCAGGAGGAGGCGGCGCGCGCCGGCGTCGAGCGCGATGTCCACGTCCTCCGGGGTCTCGCACTCGACGCAGACCTCGACGCCCTCGGGCGCTTCGGCCACCGCCCTGCGGGTCGCCGCCGCCAGCCCGCCCGCCGCAGCGGCGTGGTTCTCCTTGATCATCACGGCGTCGTGGAGCCCCATCCGGTGGTTCGTGCCCCCGCCCGCTACGACGGCCGCCTTCTCGAGCTCGCGCAGGCCCGGCGTCGTCTTGCGTGTGTCGAGGATGCGCGCGCCCGTCCCCTCGATCGCCCCTACGTAGCGCGCCGTGAGGGTTGCGATCCCCGACAGGCGGCCGAGGAAGTTGAGCGCGGTGCGCTCCGCGGTCAGGATGCCGGCGGCCGGCCCTTCGAGGCGCGCCACGGCGTGGTCGTCGGGCTCGAGCCGGACGTCGAAGCGGGCGAAGACGGCTGCGGCCACGTCGAGCCCCGCGATCACCCCGGGCTCCTTCTGCACGATGCGCGCGGTGGCGCGTAGATCCAGCGGGACGAGGATGCGAGTGGTCAGGTCGCCGTCGCCGACGTCCTCGGCCAGCGCGCGGTCGATCAGCTCGTCCACGCTCTGAGAGTAGCCTCGGGTGTAGTGACCTACGTCTCCGCCGAAGCCCGCCAGGAGCTGCTGGACACGATCGCCGACGCGGTCGACGAGCTGGGCGTCGCTCTGGCCGCGCTCGGCGAGGCGTACGAGCAGCTCGACGAGCGCACGGCCGACACCCTCGAGGAGAAGCTGTTCCGTCCGGTGCAGACGGCCTACGGCCGGGCGCAGCGCACCCACTCCGGCTTTGCCGGGCGCTTCGGCCTCCCGGCGCGCACGTTCACCCCGGCCGCCCAAGCGCTGCCGTCCACCGGGGTCAAGGGGTTCGTCGCCGCCGCGGTGGACGCGGTCGGGCAGGCCGACGCCGACCTGGCGGAGCTGCAGGACTCGATGATGCCGGTCGAGGTCGGCGACGCGGAACTGCGGGCGGGCCTGGCCGAGGTCCGCGATCTGCTCGGCGAGATCCGCGCACGGGCCACCGATCTGGTCAGGACCTTCGGGCGCTAGGCGCCGTTGGTCGTTCCCGCGCGGCGTAGGAGCTCCGCGCGCACGAACCCGTCCAGGTCGCCGTCCAGCACTGCCTGCACGTTGCCGACCTCGTGGTTCGTGCGGTGGTCCTTGGCCATCGTGTACGGGTGGAGGACGTAGGAGCGGATCTGGGATCCCCACCCCACGTCTTGCGCCTCGCCCTTCTCCTTCGCGATCTCCTCGCGGCGCCTCTGCTCCTCGAGCTCGAGCAGCTTCGAGCGCAGCATGTTCATCGCGGTCGCCTTGTTCGACGATTGCGAGCGCTCGTTCTGGCACTGGACCACGATGCCGCTCGGCCGATGCGTGATGCGCACCGCCGAGTCCGTCTTGTTCACGTGCTGCCCGCCCGCGCCGGACGCGCGGTAGGTGTCGATCTGCAGGTCGGACTCGTCGACCTCGACGTCCACGGCCTCCGCGACGAACGGTGAGACCTCGACCTGGGCGAACGCGGTATGGCGGCGGGCGGACGAGTCGAACGGCGAGATTCGCACCAGGCGGTGGACTCCCTTCTCGGCCGAGAACAGGCCGTATGCGTTGTCCCCGCGCACGATGAACGAAGCCGACTTGAGGCCCGCCTCCTCACCCGCCGACGCCTCCAGCATCTCCACCTTGAACCCGCGTCGCTCCGCCCAGCGCATCTCCTGGCGCAGCAGCATTTCCGCCCAGTCCTGGGCGTCCGTCCCGCCCGCGCCGGCGCTGACCGAGACGACAGCGTCACCCGCGTCGTAGCGGCCCGCAAAGAGGCGCGCCTCCTCGAGCTCGGCCAGCCGCGCCTCGATCGACGCGCGCTGCTGCGCGAGCTCATCGCCGAGCGAGTCGTCCCCCATCTCCTCGAGCTCCTCGAGGTCGGCGATGTCCGCCTCGAGCGACCGGAACGTCTCGAGCCGGCGCCGCACGCGCGCGTGCTCGCTCGACACCCTCGCCGCCCGCTCCTGGTCGTCCCAGAAGCCGGGGGCCTGCATCTCCGACTCGAGCGCCTCGGCGCGCTCGCTCAGCGAAGCTGGGTCAAAGGTAGTCCGCGAGCAGCTTCAGCTGGTCGCGGAGCGCACTAGGCGCCATGGCACTTCTTGAACTTCTTCCCGGAGCCGCACCAGCACGGGTCGTTGCGGCCGATCTTGTCCTCCTCGGACACGCGCCGCGTCTCGATCTGCGGCGGCGGCTCGGCGGTCGCGTCGGCCGCGTAGCCCGCGGCGTCGGCGATCCCGGTGGGGACCGCGCCGCCGGGCACCGTCGCCGCGGCAGCCTGGAGGGCGCTCGGCTGGTCGGCGGCCGTGCCGCCGGCGTAGTTCAGCGCGCCGGCGCGGCTCGTACGCGATCCGCCGCCGACCGGCCACTGCTGACCGCCGCCACCGCCGTTCTGGCCCTCGACCTCGACCTCGACGTTGAAGATGTAGCGCGCGAACTCCTCCCAGATGTTGTTCATCAGCTCGGTGAACATCTCGAAGCCCTCGTTCTTGTAGGCCACGAGCGGCTCGATCTGGGCGAACCCGCGCAGGTGGATGCCCTCGCGCAGGTAGTCCATGTCGTGCAGGTGCTCGCGCCAGCGCTCGTCGATGATCTGGAGCAGCATGTAGCGCTCGAGCGCGCGCATCAGCTCGCCGCCGAGCTCCTCCTCGCGCTCGTTGTACGCGTCGATCGCGTCCTTCTTCAGGTCCTCGGTCAGCTCCTCGCGGACGAGCGCGTTACGGTCGAGGTCCTCGAGCGCGATGCCGACCGGGTACATCTGCTCGAGCTGAGTCCAGAAGCCCGGCAGATCCCACTCGTCGATGAACTCGCCGGCGAGGTACTCGGCCGCCATCCGCTCGATCACGTCGCCGAGCTGCTCGCGCGCCGTGTCGCCCATGTCCTCGCCCTCGAGGATGCGGTCGCGGTACTCGTAGATGATCTCGCGCTGCTGGTTCATCACGTCGTCGTACTCGAGGACGCGCTTTCGGATCAGGAAGTTCTGCTCCTCGACCTTCTTCTGGGCGTTCTCGATCTGCTTCGACAGCATCCCGGCCTCGATCGGCTCCTCCTCGCCGGTCTCCTTCGAGACCGGGCCGAGCCGGTCGAGGATCCGGTAGATCCGATCGCCTGCGAACAGGCGCACGAGGTCGTCCTCCGCGGAGAGGTAGAAGCGCGACTCGCCCGGGTCGCCCTGGCGGCCTGAACGCCCGCGGAGCTGGTTGTCGATCCGGCGCGACTCGTGGCGCTCGGTGCCCAGGATGTACAGGCCGCCCGCCTCGATCACCTTCTCGCGGTTGGCCTCGACCTGCTTCTCATAGCCGGGATACACCTGGTCCCACGTGCGGTCCCAGTCGTCGCTGTCGGGGTCGATGCCGCGCTTCTGAAGCTCGAGCGTCGTCAGGTGCTCGGGGTTGCCGCCGAGCTTGATGTCGACGCCGCGGCCCGCCATGTTCGTGGCGATGGTGACCGTGCCGGGCTGGCCCGCCTCCGCGACGATCTCACCCTCCCGCGCCGCGTGCTCGGGCTTCGCGTTCAGGACCGTGTGCGGGATGCCCCGCTGCTTGAGGCGCTCGGACAGCATCTCCGAGACCTCGACCGAGATCGTGCCGACCAGGACGGGTTGGCCCTGCTCGTGGCGCGCCTGGATCTCCCTCACCACCGCCATCCACTTGCCATCCTTGGTCTTGTAGATCTGGTCGTTCTGATCCTTGCGGACCATCGGCATGTTCGTGGGGACCTCGACGACCTGAAGCTTGTAGATCTTCATGAACTCGGTCGCCTCGGTCAGCGCGGTACCGGTCATGCCCGCGAGCTTGTCGTAGCGGCGGAAGTAGTTCTGGTAGGTGATCGTCGCGACCGTCTGGTTCTCCTCCTGAATCGCGACGCCCTCCTTGGCCTCGACGGCCTGGTGAAGGCCCTCCGACCAGCGCCGGCCCTCCAGGATGCGGCCGGTGAACTCGTCGATGATCTTGGCCTCGCCGTCGATCACCTCGTACTCGACGCCGCGCTTGTAGAGCGACTCCGCCTTCAGCGCCTGAATTAGGTGGTTGACGAGGTTGCCGTGCTCGGCGAGGAACATGTTCTCGATGCCGAGGAACTTCTCGGCCTTCTCGACGCCGCGCTCGGTGATCGCCACGGTCTTGTGCTTCTCGTCGGGCTCGAAGTCGAAGTCCGCCTCGTACTCCTTCGACTTCGCCTCGAGGCCCTCGGGCTTCTTGCCCGGCTCGAGCATCGGGGCGAGCTTCGCGAACTTGTAATAGAGGTCGGCCGCCTGCTCTGGCTGGCCGGAGATGATGAGCGGGGTGCGCGCCTCGTCGATGAGGATGTTGTCGACCTCGTCGACGATCGCGTAGTTATGGCCGCGCTGGTACTTGTCCTCGATCTGCTGGGCGAGGTTGTCGCGCAGGTAGTCGAAGCCGAACTCCGAGTTGGTGCCGTAGGTGACGTCGGCCCGGTAGGCGTCGACCTTGGCGGCCGGGTCGCGGTCGTCCGACTGGAGGATCCCGATGGTGATCCCGAGCAG
>DASPHG010000025.1:0-13408 GCA_035629775.1 Thermoleophilaceae bacterium
GCGGATTGCCCGCTAGACTCGGCCGCCCGTGCGAACCTCGACGATCGTCGTCCTCGAAGGGGACGAGACGGGCCAGGAGCTCCTCGAGGAGGCGCTCCGCGTCCTCGCCCCCGACGTCACCGGGCTCGAGCTCGAGCTGCCCCGCTATGACCTCTCGCTCGAGTCGCGCCGAGCGACGCAAAACGGCGTCGTGCACGAGGCGGCGGCCGCGATCCGCGAGGCCGGGCTCGGCCTCAAGGCGGCGACGATCACGCCGGAGGGGGCCGGCGACGTCGGGTCGCCGAACCGGATCCTGCGCGAGGAGATCGGCGGCCACGTGATCGTCCGGACGGGCCGGCGGATCCCCGGCGTCGTGCCGATGGGCGGCGTGCACAGCCCGATCTCCGTCGTGCGGATGGCGGTCGGCGACGCCTACGGCGCGAAGCAGTGGCGCGAGTCCGAGGACGGCGACGAGATCGCGTACCGGACGGAGCGCATCTCCCGGTCGATCTGCCACGCGGTCGCCGAGTACAGCTTCCGGACGGCGAAGAAGATCCACGGGCGCGTGTACGGCGGGCCGAAGTGGACCGTCAGCCCCGTGTACGAGGGGATGCTGAAGGAGGAGCTCGACGCCGCCTCCGGGCGCCACCCGGACGTCCCCTACGCCCCGGTCCTGATCGACGCGACCTACGCGGGCCTCGTCACCGGCGCGGCCGACGCGCCGCTCGTCATCCCGGCCCTGAACCGTGACGGCGACTGCCTGTCCGATTTCGTGCTGCCGCTGTTCGGGTCGATCGCGGGCGCGGAGTCCGTGCTGCTCTCTTTCGACGAGGGCTACGAGCCGAAGGTGGTTATGGCGGAGGCGCCCCACGGCACGGCGCCCGCGCTGCTCGGCAAGAACATCGCCAACCCGATGGCGATGATCATGGCCGCGGCGGCGCTGCTCCACTACATCGCCGAGGCCGGCCAGCCGAAGGCGGACATGGCCTCGCGGGCGATCTACGAGTCGGTGCTCGAGGCCACCGCCACCGGCGTCCGGACGCCGGACCTGGGCGGCCACGCGACCACCTCGGAGTTCACCGACGAGGTGATCGCGCGGGTGCGGACCAAGGTCGACATCTGGACGTCACTCGGCTCCACGGTCTGAGCGCACTGCGGCGCACCGCGGCCTAGCTACGGTGCGCGACTTGGGTCGTTCTCGCGAGTTGTTCCACTTGATGCCTCTCCTCTCTCTCATCGCCGTCCTCGCCTGCCTGCTGAGCCTGCCGGGCCCGGCCTTCGCCGCGCGCGACGCACACGTGTCGATCATGGACGACCAGCTCCTGCTGAACGAGCAGGACGCGACCGTGGTCGACCGACACATGCGGCGCTTCCGCTCGCTCGGCGTCGACCGCCTGCACATCTCGGCGTTCTGGAACCAGACCGCCTCGGATCCCCTGGCACGACAGAAGCCGAGCAACGTCACCTACAACTTCGCGAACCTCGACCGAGCGGTCGGCTCGGCCGCGCGCCACGGACTCGACGTCCTGATCTCGATCACGACCCCGGCGCCGATCTGGGCCACGGGCGCGCCGAAGCGCGACAACCCGGTCTGGAAGCCCAAGCCGGGCGAGTTCGCCAAGTTCGCGAACGTGGTCGCGAAGCGCTACCGGGGACAGGCCGACCAGTTCGCGATCTCGAACGAGCCGAACCAGCCCGGCTGGCTCATGCCGCAGACGGACAAGGGAGGCCCCTACGCGCCGCATCACTACCGGCGCATGGTGAACGCAGCGTTCCCCGCCATCCGGCGGGCGACGAACGATCGGATCCTGATCGGCGAGCTGGCCTCGAGCGGCAGCACGAACGTCGGGCCGGGCTCGTCCATCCGCCCGCTGAAGTTCCTGCGCGAGTTCGGCTGTGTCACGCGGTCGTTCCGGAAGCGCAGCAAGGGGCGCTGCCGCGGCTTCAAGGCGCCGCGCGCGGATGCGATCGGCCATCACCCGTACCAGTTCTTCAGCCACCCCACCAAGCATTCGCCCCACCGCGACGACGCCGCGATCGGCGACGGGCGCCGGTTCCTGCGCTACCTCGACCGGCTTGTCGGCCGGAAGCGGCTGATCTCGGCCCGCGGTGGCAAGCTCTCCGTCCACTACACGGAGTTCGGCTACCAGACGGACCCGCCCGACCCGTATGCGGGCATCTCCCTCAGGCGCCAGGATCGCTGGCTCCAGGAGGCCGCGCGCGTCGCCTGGCGGACGCCGCGGGTCCACAGCCTGAACCAGTTCCGACTGACCGACGGCCCGATCTATCCGGGCGAGGGCTTCGCCGCGTACCGCGAGTTCCAGAGCGGGATCCTGTTCCGCGACTTCCGGCAGAAGCCGTCGTACGCGTCGTTCCGCCAGCCCTTCGTCGCGAAGCGGCGTGGCAAGCGGCGGCTCGTCCTGTGGGGCCAGGCCCGTCCCGGGCGCAGGCACCGGATCACCGTCGAGCGCCGCCCCAGGGGCGGCAAATGGCGCCGCGTCGCCCGCGACCGCACCTCGCGCGCCGGCTACTGGCAGAAGACGGTCCGGCGTCGCAAAGGCGCCTATCGCTACCGCTGGGGCTCCGGCAAGCGCCGGACGAGCGACGCGATCCGCGTCGGCTAGCGCGCTGCAAAGTTTCTTGCAGGATCGAGGCGCTTCCGTCCGCCGCCGTTCGTACCTTCCCGAACACATGTTCCCCATCGCCCTCCAGCGCCTTCGTATGAGCCTCAGAGGCGGAGTCGCCCTCGCGGTCGAGTTCGCCACGCTCGGCGAGGTGGTGCTGGAGCAGGGGGAGCCCGCGCTCCCCGGCGACGATCAAGGCCGATCGGCTGGGAGGCTGATCGGGGAACGTCCGATGCCCGCGGTGCGGCCCTCCACTGCCGCTGCCCGGGCTCGCCTTCAGCAGCGTGGCACCGTGACGGCTGTCGAACCGGAGTGCGCTTTGCGCGTCCGGGCGCCGTCGCGGCAGCCGCGCCGCAGGCGGCCCGCGCCGCCGGCTCCGCCTCAGGCCTGCGCCTGAGTCGCCTGCCGCTCGGCCCGGCGCTGCTGCCACACGGTCAGCAGCATGAACGCCAGCGTCACGACGAAGATGATCGTCGCCATCACGTTCACCTGGGGCGGGATCGAGACGCGGGCAGCGCCCCAGATGTACACGGGGAACGTGACCGCGTCGCCCGCGTTGAAGTTCGTGATCACGAAGTCGTCGACCGACAGCGCGAACGCGAGCAGTGCCGCCGCCGCGACGCCGGGCGCGATCAGCGGCAGCGTGACCAGCCGGAACGTCTGAAGGCCGGTCGCCCCCAGGTCCTGCGCCGCCTCCTCGAGCGAGCGGTCGAAGCCGATCAGCCGCGCGCGCACGGTCACCACCACGAAGCTGACGTTGAACATGATGTGCGCGATCAGGATGGTGTTGAAGCCGGTGGTCACACCGATCGTGAGGAAAAGCGAAAGGAGCGACGCCCCGAGCACGACCTCGGGGGTGGCGAGCGGCAGGAAGATGAAGAAGTTGGTGGCCCCGCGGCCGCGGAACGTGTAGCGGACCAGCGCGAGCGCCATCAGCGTGCCCAGGACGGTTGCGGCGAGCATCGACAGCAGCCCGATCTCGAGGCTCGTCTGCATGGAGTCGAGCAGGCCCGGGGGGCCGGCCGGGTCCTCCCAATGCTTGAGCGTGAAGCCCTGCCACTCGAAGTTGAAGCGACTCTTCGTGTCGTTGAACGAGAACAGGATCACGATCGCGATCGGCACCAGCAGGTAGACGAGAACGAGCCCCGCGAACGCGTTCAGCCCCCAGTCGAGGGCGCGGCGGCCGTACGCCCTCACTTGGCCTCCGCCCCCATCAACGACTCCGTGCCGGCGATCCGCGCCCAGATGGTGATCATCACGAGGATCAGCCCCATCAGCATGAACGAGAGCGCCGCGGCCGTCGGGTAGTCGGTCACCTCGAGGTACCGGCTCTGGATGACGTTCCCGATCATCGCCTGCTGGGGCGACCCGAGCAGCTCGGCGTTCACGAAGTCGCCGGCCGCGGGGATGAAGGTGAGCAGCACGCCCGCGACGACGCCCGGCATCGACATCGGAAGCGTCACCCGCAGGAACACCTGGCGCCGGGTCGCGTACAGGTCGTACGCGGCCTCGAGCATCCGCTTGTCGAGGCGCTCCAGTGCCGCGTACAGCGGCAGGATCATGAAGGGCAGGAAGTTGTAGGTGATGCCCGCGATCACCGCCCCGGTCGTCGCGAGCACGCGCCCGTCGTCGGCGACCAGGCCGAGCGTCTTGAGCACGTCCACGACCACGCTCTCGTCGTCGAGGATCGTCTGCCACGCCAGGGTGCGCACGAGGTAGGTCGTGAAAAACGGGAGGATCACCAGGAGGAGCAGCGCGTTCCGCCACCTGCCCCCCCGCAGCGCGATCACGTAGGCGAGCGGATAGCCGATCAGGAACGCGATCACGGTCGCCGCCCCCGCGTACAGGAGCGACCGCCCGAACTGGGTCTTGTACGCCTCGAGGGCGTCCACGTAGGTCTGGAAGTTCCACGTGAACTCGTAGCCCTCGAGGTCCGAGCCCTCGAGCAGCGAGACCCGCCCCATGTAGTAGAGCGGGATGAGGAAGAACAGCGCGAGCCAGATGAGGCCCGGCCCGAGCAGCAGCCAGGGCAGGAACCCCTTGTGCCGCTGGAGCACTACGCGCCGATCGCCCTTTGGAACGCCTCGCTGACCTCGGTGTCCTCCTCCGGAGTGAGCTCACGGAAGATGTACGAGCGCTCGAGATCCGCGTCGGACGGGAAGATCAGCGGGTTCTCGGCCAGCTCGGGATCCTGCTTCGCGAGGATCTCCTGCACGCCCTGCACCGGCGTCACGTAGTTGACCCAGGCCGCGATGTCGGCGGCGATCTCCGGCTGGTACACGAAGTCCATGAACTTTTGCGCCGTGTACGCGTTCGGAGCGCCGACGGGGATCTGCATGTTGTCGGACCAGAGCATGAAGCCCTCCTCCGGCAGCAGGACCTTCACGTCCGGGTTGTCGGCCTGGAGCTGGATCGCGTCGCCCGACCACCCGACCGACATGACCACGTCCCCCTTCAGCAGGTCGCGGGCGTAGTCGTTGCCGGTGAAGCGACGGATCTGGCCGCTCTCCTGAGCCTGCTGGATCTTCTCGATCGCCTCCAGCATCTCGTCCGTGCTCGCCTCCTCGGGGTCCATCCCCATGCCGAGCATCACGAGGCCGACCGTGTCGCGCATCTCGGTGAGCATCGTGACCTTGCCCTCGTGCTTCGGGTCGAACAGGTCGTTGACGCTCGACGGCTGCACGAGGTCGCTTCGGTAGATGATCGCGGCCATCCCCGACTGCCACGGGACGGAGAACTCGCGGTTCGGGTCGAAGCTCGGCGACCGCAGCGAGTCGAGCAGGTTCTTCTCGACGTTCGGCAGCTCGGACTTGTCGAGCTTCTGCACGTAGCCGAGCTGCTTCATCTTCGACGCCATCCAGTCGGTCACGACGTGCAGATCGCGGCCGCCGGAGTCGCCCTGCGCGTAGATCTGGCGCACCTTGCCGAAGAACTCGGTGTTGTCGTTGATCTCCTCGGTGTAGTCCACCTTCGTGCCGTACTCCGCCTCGAAGGCCTCGAGGGTCGGGCGGCGCTTGCCCTTGACGTCGATGTACAGCGGCCAGTTCGAGAAGTTGAGCTCATCCGAGACCTCGCCCTTCGGGATCGCCTCCATCTCGAGCGACTCGTCGCCTCCTCCGCCCTCGAGGCCCCCGTCGTCGTCGCCGCAGGCGGCGAGGAACGACGCGAAGCTGAGCGCGGTCACCCCCGCTCCCGCCTGGCGCAGCAGGCGCCGGCGCGATATCTCGGTCTCGATCAGGCGCTCGATGTCACGTTCAGTCATGGTGTCTCCTCTCGGACGATGTGCAGATGTTCGGGCGCCCAGGAGAGATGGATCTCCTCTCCGGGCGAGGGCAGCCGTCGGCGTGCCTCCTCGTCGACGTTCGGCACGAGCGCGGTCAGCGACGCGCCGTCGGGCATCCGCGCGACGAGCTGCGTCGCGGTTCCCAGGTACACGGAGCTCTCGAGGACGCCGCGCACGCCGGCGCCCCCGTTCTCCGCGGCGTTCACTACAAGCTTCTCCGGTCGCACGATGGCCTGGCATCGCTCCCCGGGACCGAGCTCCGAGTCCTCGGCGAGCGGCACCAGGGCGCCGCCGTCGAGCTTGACGGAGCGCCCCTGGCCGTTCGCGGCGACCACCTCGCCCGGCAGGAGGTTCGAGACGCCGATGAAGCCGGCCACGAAGCTGCTCGCGGGCCGCTCGTACACCTCCTCGGCGCCGGCGATCTGCTCGACCACCCCCTCGTTCATCACGGCAATCCGGTCGGACATCGTGAGCGCCTCCTCCTGGTCGTGCGTCACGTAGACGAACGTGATGCCGACGTCGCGCTGGATCTCCTTCAGCTCGACCTGGAGCCGCTTTCGGAGCTTCAGGTCGAGCGCCCCGAGCGGCTCGTCGAGCAGGAGGACGCTCGGACGGTTGACGAGGGCGCGGGCCAGCGCGACCCGCTGCTGCTGGCCGCCCGAGAGCTGACGCGGCCGGCGCTTCGCCTCGGCCGTCAGCCCGACGCGCTCGAGCTCCTCCCCCACGCGCGTCGCAATCTCGTCGCGCGGGACGCGCTTGCGCTTCAGGCCGAACGCGACGTTGTCCTCGACGCTCAGGTGGGGGAACAGGGCGTAGCTCTGGAAGACGGTGTTGGTCGGGCGCCGGAACGGCGGCATCCCCTGCATGTCCTCGCCGTCGATCAGAACGCGTCCGCCGGTGGGCTCCTCGAACCCCGCGATCATCCGCAGCGTCGTCGTCTTGCCGCAGCCGCTCGGGCCGAGGAGGGTGAAGAACTCCCCCCGGCGGATGTCGAGATCGAGTGAGCGGACCGCTTCGACGCTCCCGAAGCGCTTGCTGACCGAGTCGAGCGAGACGCTCGTGTCCATTGTCGGTTCGTCCACCGCCAGCTAGCGTAATGCCGAGACTCGAGAGAGGAGAGCAAATGGCCACGACTCCGCAGACCGTTCCCGCGGCGCCGGACGCGCACCAGGACCTGCAGGAGATGGCGAAGCGGCACCTGTGGATGCATTTCACCCGGATGGGCGCCTACGACGGCGTCGACGTGCCGGTGATCGTCCGCGGAGACGGCTGCTATGTGTACGACGACCAGGGCAACCGGTATTTCGACGGGCTTTCGGCTCTGTTCTGCGTGAACGTCGGTCACGGCCGCGCCGAGATCGGCGAGGCGATGGCCGCCCAGGCAGCCGAGCTCGGCTTCTACACGAACTGGAGCTACGCGCATCCGCGCGGCATCGAGCTGGCGGCTCGGATCGCCTCTTACACACCCCACGACCTGAAGCGCGTGTTCTTCACCTCGGGCGGCTCCGAGGCGGTCGAGTCGGCGCTCAAGCTGGTGCGCAACTACCACCGGCTGCGCGGCGACGGACAGCGGTACAAGGTGATCGCGCGCGAGATCGCCTACCACGGCACCTCGCTCGGCGCGCTGTCGGCGACCGGCATCCCGGCGCTCCGGACGCCGTTCGAGCCGCTCACGCCCGGCGGCTGCCACGTGCCGAACACGAACGAGTACCACTGGCCCGAGGGGCGCGACCGCCTCTGGGCGGCGGACAAGATCGAGGAGCGGATCGAGTTCGAGGGCGCGGAGACGGTCGCCGCGGTGATCCTCGAGCCGGTCCAGAACGCCGGCGGCTGCTTCACGCCGCAGGACGGCTACTTCCAGCGCGTGCGCGAGATCTGCGACCGCCACGGCGTCCTGCTCATCTCCGACGAGGTCATCTGCTCGTGGGGCCGGCTCGGCCACTGGTTCGGCTGCGAGCGCTACGACTACCGGCCCGACATCATCACGACGGCGAAGGGCCTGACCTCGGCGTACGCCCCGATGGGGGCGGTCATCGTCTCGGACGCGGTCGCGGAGCCCTTCATGGAGGGGACGGAGATGTTCGCGCACGGGTTCACCTTCGGCGGGCATCCGATCGCCGCGGCGGCCGCGCACGCGAACCTCGACATCTTCGAGCGCGAGGACATCAACGGCCACGTGCAGGCGAAGGAGAGCGAGTTCCGCGCGATGCTCGACGGGCTGCGCGAGCTGCCGATCGTCGGCGACGTTCGCGGCGCCGGCTTCTTCCAGGCGATCGAGCTGGTGAAGGACAAGGAGACGCGCGAATCGTTCAACGACGACGAGTCCGAGCGCCTGCTGCGCGGCTTCCTGTCCGGGGCGCTGTACAAGAACGGGCTGATCTGCCGCGCGGACGATCGCGGCGACCCGGTCATCCAGCTCTCTCCGCCGCTGATCTCCGACACCGAGCACTTCCAGGAGATCGACGCGATCCTGCGCAAGGTTCTCACCGAGGCGTGGGAGAAGATCTAGCTTGCGCGTAGCGATTCTCGGCGCGGGCGGCACGATCGCGCCGGCGATCGTGCGCGACCTGGCCGAGTCCGACGAGGTGGCCGAGCTGCTGTTGGTGGACCTCGACCGGGAGAAGGCGCAGGCGACCGCCGATGGCCACGGCGGGGGCAAGGCCGCGGTCGCGGACGATGTGGCCGGTGCCGACGTTGTCGTCAACTCGGCCGGCTACCGGATCAACCTCGACGCCATGCGGTCGTGCCTCGATGCCGGCGCGCACTACATCGACCTGGGCGGCCTGTACTGGATGACCGGGAAGCAGCTCGAGCTGCACGAGGAGTTCGAGCGGGCGGGGCTCCTGGCGATCCTGGGGATGGGCTCGAGCCCGGGCAAGACGAACGTGATGGCGGTGCGGGCCGCGCGCGCGCTCGGCGTCGCGCGGCTCGAGACGGTCGACGTGTCCGCGGGCGGCCGCGACCTCGATCCGCCGGAGGGCGAGAGCTTCCCCTACGCCCTTCAGACGCTGGTCGACGAGCTCACGATGAAGCCGATCGTGGTCCGCGGCGGGGAGCCGGTGGAGATCGAGCCGATGTCCCCGGGCGGCACGGTGCGCTTCGCCGACCCGATCGGCGAGGGCGACACGATCCACACGATCCACTCGGAGATGCGCACCTTCCCGGAGAGCTTCGGCTGCCGCGAGGCGACATTCCGCCTGTCACTCGCCCCCACGCTGCTCGAGCGCCTGCGCGAGCTGGCGGCCGTCGGCGACGAGGAGCGCGCCGCCGCCGCCGCAGCGGCGAAGCCGCCGTCGGGCGCGACCGTCTCCTCGCACGTGGTGGAGGTGAGCGCCCGCGGCCGTGTGGCGCGCGTCACCTCCTTCACGCCGCCCTACGAGGCCTGGGGCCTGGGCGGCGGGATCGTGTCGACCGCCGCGCCCGCGGCCGCCGCCGTGCGGCTGCTGGCGCGCGGCGAGATCGAGGCGCGCGGCGCGCTGCCGCCCGAGAGATGCATCGACCCCGACGCGCTCTTCCCGGAGCTCGAGCGTCGGGGCAACCGGATCGAGACAGTCACGGAGGTTCCCGCATGACCATGGAAGTCCTTAACCCGGCGACGGGCGAGACAATGGCCGAGGTGCCGGAGTCCTCGGTCGAGGACGTCGACGCCGCCGTCGCGGCAGCGCGGCGAGCGCTGCCCGGCTGGGCCGCCACGCCACCCGGCGAACGTGCCGCCGCCCTGCTCAAGCTGGCCGACCGGATCGAGGCGAGCGCCGACGAGCTCGCCGACCTCGAGGCGAAGAACGCCGGAAAGCCGCGGCAGGCGTTCCTCGACGACGAGATCCCGTTCATGGCGGACAACCTGCGCTTCTTCGCCGGCGCCGGACGCGTGATGGAGGGCCGTGCCGCGGGCGAGTACCTGGCCGAGCACACGTCGATCATCCGGCGCGAGCCCGTGGGCGTCGTGGGCCAGATCGCGCCCTGGAACTACCCGCTGATGATGGCCGTGTGGAAGATCGGGCCGGCGCTGGCGACCGGTAACACGATCGTCCTGAAGCCGGCCGAGACGACGCCGCTGACGACGCTGAAGCTGGGAGAGCTGTGTGCCGAGCTGTTCCCCGAGGGCGTCCTGAACGTCGTGACGGGCTACGGCGACCCGGTCGGGAAGGCGATCGTCGAGCACCCGGACGTGGACATGGTCTCGCTGACGGGCTCGCCCGACACCGGCAAGTGGATCGCGGCGGCGGCGTCGCAGACGCTCAAGCGGGTCCACCTCGAGCTGGGCGGCAAGGCGCCGGTCGTCGTGTTCGACGACGTCGACATGGAGACCGCCATGGAGACGATCGCCGGGACCGGCTACTACAACGCCGGCCAGGACTGCACGGCCGCGACGCGCGTGCTGGCCTCGAAGGGCGTGTACGACGACGTCGTGAACGGGCTGGTCGCACAGGCGAAGGAGCTCAAGCTGGGCGACACGCTCGCGCCCGACACCACGCTCGGCCCGCTCAACTCGGCGCGCCAGCGCGAGCGCGTCGCGGGGTTCCTGGAGCGGCGGGCGGACCGCGTCGAGGTCGTCACCGGCGGGTCGCAGCCGGATCTCCCGGGGTTCTTCCTCGAGCCCACCGTCGTCGCGAACCTCGAGCAGGACGACGAGATGATCCAGGACGAGATCTTCGGCCCCGTCATCACCGTGCAGCCGTTCTCGGACGAGGACCAGGCCATCGAGTGGGCGAACGGCACGCGCTACGGGCTCGCATCGTCGGTCTGGACGCGCGACGTCGGGCGCGCGATGCGCGTGGCGAACGCCCTGCGCTTCGGCTGCGTGTGGGTGAACGACCACATCCCGCTCGTCTCCGAGATGCCGCACGGCGGCTACAAGCAGTCGGGCTACGGCAAGGACCTCTCGATGTACGCGCTGGAGGACTACACGGAGGTCAAGCACGTGATGTTCAACAACGCGAGGTGAGCGGCTTCGAGACGCGCCTCCTCATTGGGGGCGAGCAGGTCGAGGGCACTGGGCCGGCCCTCGAGGTCGAGAACCCGGCGACCGAGGAGACGCTCACCTCGGTGACTGTCTCGGCCGGCGCGCAGGTGGACGCGGCGATTGCGGCCGCCCGCGAGGCGACGCGCGCCTGGGCTGCGATGCCGGCCATCGAGCGCGCCGAGATGCTGCACGAGGTCGCCAACCGCCTCCGCGCGCGAACCGACGAGATCGCGCGCGTCATGACGCTCGAGGGCGGAAAGCCGCTGATCGAGAACTCGGACGAGGTCGGCTGGACCGCGGCCGCGTTCGACTACTACGCCGAGATCGGGCGCAACTTCGCGGGCCGGGTGATCCCGTCGATCGAGTCCACGCAGCTCGCGCTCGTGCTGAAGGAGCCGATGGGCGTGGTCGGCTGCATCGTCCCGTGGAACTACCCGCTGCTCCTCTTGTCGTGGAAGCTGGCGCCGGCGCTCGCGGCCGGGAACACCACGGTCTGCAAGCCGTCCGAGCTGACGCCCCTCTCCACGTTGATGCTCGCGGACTGCTTTGAGCACCTGCCGAGCGGCGTCGTCAACCTGCTGGCCGGCGCGGGTGACGTGGGTCAGCGGATCGTGGGCGACGAGCGGGTCGACTGCATCGCGTTCACGGGCTCGGTCGAGACCGGGAAGGCGATCGCGCGCGTCTGCGCCGACCGGATCGCGCGCATCAACCTGGAGCTGGGCGGCAAGGACCCCTTCATCGTCTGCGAGGACGTGGCGGAGAACGTCGGGGTCGCAGCGCGCGGCGGTGCCTGGGCCGCGTATCTGAACGCGGGGCAGGTCTGCACGTCGGCCGAGCGCTTCTACGTGATGAAGCCGGTCTACGACGACTTCCTCCAGGCGTTCGTCGATCACACGGAGACGCTCGTGGTCGGCGACCCGCTCGACCCGGAGACCGACATCGGACCGATGGTGTCCGCGCGTCAGCGCGCGCGGGTGGCCGAGCAGGTGGAGAGCGCCGTCGCGGCGGGCGCGACCCTCGTGCGCGGCGGTAAGGTGCGCGAGCGCGGGCACTACTTCACCCCGGCGGTCGTTACCGGGGCCGCGGCCGAAACGGACCTGCTGCGCGAGGAGACGTTCGGGCCGGTGGCGCCGATCGTGCCCGTGGGGTCACTCGACGAGGCGATCGACCTGGCGAACTCGACCCGCTTCGGACTGGGTGCGAACGTCTACACGCGGGACCTGGAGACCGTGGTGCGCTGCATGCGCGAGATCAAGGCGGGAACCGTGTGGTTCAACGACCCTCTGACCGACAACGACGCGGGGCCCTTCGGCGGGATGAAGCAGTCGGGGCTGGGGCGCGAGCTGGGCCAGGAGGGGCTGGAGGCCTTCCAGGAGACGAAGCACGTCCACATCGAGACGCAGATCGCGCCGAAGGAGTGGTGGTACCCCTATGGCGGCGGCGGGCCGCCGTCGGGCGCCTAGTCGACCGAGTCGACGCGCCAGCCGCCGTCGGGCTCGCGCGCCAGCACGACCCGTGCCTCCCCCTCATCGCCGACGGCCACGAGATGGGCCGTGTCCTGCTCGACTCCGGGCTTGTCGTCCACGACCACGAGGTGCACGTCCTTGTACTCCCAGCCCGGCCGGTGCGAGCCCAGTGCCTCCCGCGCCGAGCGGTGCAGGATCTCGGGATCCCAGCCGCGGTCGGCCGCCCACGCCTGCTCGAGCGCCCGCTCGGCGTCGGCGACGTGCTCGGACCAGTGCTCGTTGCGCCGGCGCGTGGCGACATAGCCGCCGATGAAGAGCAGCACGAGCAGGACGGCTATGACGACGAGGATGATCTCCATGGGCTGATGTATACCTCCGCGAGCATGCGACGAGCCGCCCTGTCGGACGGCTCGTCAATGTAAATCGGCGGCGACCTACTCTCCCGGGCCCTTGCGAGCCAAGTACCATCGGCGCTGAGGGGCTTGACTTCTCTGTTCGGAATGGGAAGAGGTATGACCCCCTCGCTATGACCACCGAAAGCCTGCGAGACCGGCTCACGCCGAACCCTCAAAACTGCACAGCTGGCTGCCGCGAGCGGCTTTCAAATAAATACCGTCAAGCCCTCGGAGCATTAGTACCGGTTTGCTGAGCGCATCACTGCGCGTACACACCCGGCCTATCACGTGGTGGTCTCCCACGGCCCTTACTCCCTCGAAGGGATGGGAGAGCTCATCTCGAGGCTGGCTTCCCGCTTAGATGCCTTCAGCGGTTATCCGTGCCGCGCGTAGCTAACCAGCAGTGCTCTTGGCAGAACAACTGGTACACCAGTGGCGCGTTCATCCCGGTCCTCTCGTACTAGGGATGACTCCTCTCAACTCTCCAGCGCCCACAGCAGATAGGGACCGAACTGTCTCACGACGTTCTGAACCCAGCTCGCGTACCGCTTTAATGGGCGAACAGCCCAACCCTTGGGACCTACTCCAGCCCCAGGATGCGACGAGCCGACATCGAGGTGCCAAACCGGTTCGTCGATGTGGACTCTTGGAACCGATAAGCCTGTTATCCCCGGAGTACCTTTTATCCGTTGAGCGAC
>DASPHG010000026.1:0-55039 GCA_035629775.1 Thermoleophilaceae bacterium
CAAGCGCCTACCTGACCCGTCAGTACCAAATCATCGGCATCGTCGCGGTGATCCTGGCGATCCTGCTGGCCATTGCTCTCGACATCGAGACGGCGATCGGCTTCGCGATCGGCGGCGCCTTCTCAGGCGCGGCCGGATTCATCGGCATGAACGTGTCGGTGCGCGCGAACTCCCGCGTCGCCGAGGCGGCCCGCGGAGGCATCCCGCCCGCGCTCGACGTCGCCTTCAAGGGCGGCTCGGTCACCGGCATGCTCGTGGTCGGCCTCGCCCTGCTCGGTGTCGCAGGCTTCTACGGCATCCTGATCCTGGCCGACAAGTCAGACAAGGAGGCGGTCGACGCGCTGATCGGCCTCGGCTTCGGCGGCAGCTTGATCTCGGTCTTCGCGCGACTCGGCGGCGGCATCTTCACGAAGGCGGCCGACGTCGGCGCCGACCTGGTCGGCAAGGTTGAGGCCGGAATTCCCGAGGACGACCCGCGCAACCCGGCGGTGATTGCCGACAACGTCGGCGACAACGTCGGCGACTGCGCCGGCATGGCGGCCGACCTGTTCGAGACCTACGCGGTGACCGCGGTGGCCGTGATGCTGCTCGGCGTCCTCACCTTCAACGAGCTCGGCGAGGTCGCCGTGTACCCGCTCGTGGTCGGCGGCGTCTCCCTGATCGCGTCGATCATCGGCACCTACGCGGTGCGCGGCACGAACGTCGAGCGCGCCCTGTACCAGGGCCTTGTGGTCTCCGGCGTCATCGCCGCTGCCGCGTTCCTCCCGATCAGCATGTGGCTGATGGACGACATCACGCTGCAGGAGGACCTGCCGGGGATCCTCCAGGGCGTCGGTGACGCCGGCGGGATGGAGTTCTGGCTGTGCACGCTGATCGGAATCGGCATCACCGCCGGGCTGTTCGTGATCACCGACTACTACACGTCGACCCGATTCCGCCCGGTCCGCATGACGGCGCGCGCGTCCCAGACGGGGCACGCGACGAACATCATCCAGGGGCTCTCGTCCGGCTTCCAGGCGACCGCGGCGCCCGCGCTGCTGATCTGTCTCGGCATCCTCGGGGCGAACGAGCTCGCCGGCATCTACGGCATCGGTGTGGCGGTCATGGCGCAGCTCTCGCTGACCGGCCTGATCGTCGCCCTCGACGCGTTCGGCCCGATCACCGACAACGCGGGCGGCATCGCGGAGATGGCGAACCTGCCCGAGGACGTACACGGTGTCACCGATCCGCTCGACGCGGTCGGCAACACGACCAAGGCCGTCACGAAGGGCTACGCGATCGGCTCGGCCGTGCTCGCGGCGCTCGTGCTGTTCGCGGCGTTCATCGTCGAGTTGGCGGAGGAGGCCGAGAAGGAGGGCGAGGTCCTCAAGAGCTTCGACATCTCCCAGCCCGAGGTGCTCATCGGCCTCCTGATCGGCGGCATGATGGTCTACCTGTTCGCCGCGCTCGCGATCGAGTCCGTCGGCCGCGCCGGCGGCGGGGTCGTGGAGGAGGTCCGCCGGCAGTTCCGCGAGAAGCCGGGGATCATGGACTACTCCGAGAAGCCCGATTACGCCCAGTGCGTGTCGATCGTGACTGCCGCGGCGCAGCGGGAGATGATCCTGCCGTCGCTGATCCCGATCGTCGTGACCGTGGTGGTCGGCCTCCTGAGCTACCAGGCGCTCGGCGGCCTTCTGATCGGCGTGATCGTCGTGGGCTTCTTCGCCGCGGTCTCGATGACCGCCGGCGGCGGCGCGTGGGACAACGCCAAGAAGCTGATCGAGGACGGCGAGTTCGGCGGGAAGGGCTCCGAGGCGCACGCCGCCTCGGTGACCGGCGACACCGTCGGCGATCCCTACAAGGACACCGCCGGCCCCGCGATCAACCCGATGATCAAGGTGGCGAACATCGTCGCCCTCCTGATCATCCCGTTCCTGGTCTAGGACAATCGAAGAACCCGTGCCGTTCACCGTCGAACCAAGGCACCGGAGTGGGACGGGCGATCCGCTCGTCCTGCTCCACGGGTTCACCGGTACGTGGCGCATGTGGGCGCCCGTCCTGCCCGCACTCGAGCGGCGCTTCGACGTCCTCGCGCCGACCCTCGGCGGCCACTGCGGCGCCGAGGCCTGGCCGGCGGATCGCGAGCCGACCGTCGCGGCCCTGGCCGACGCGGCCGAGGCCGAGCTGGACGCCGCCGGGTTCGAGACCGCTCACATCGCCGGGAACTCGCTCGGCGGCTGGCTCGCGCTCGAGCTCGCGAAGCGCGGCCGCGCCCGCAGCGTGATCGGGCTGGCGCCGGCAGGCGGGTGGAACGAGGGTGACGACCGCGAGCAGCGCCGCCTCAAGGGCTTCTTCCACCGCACCCGCAAGCTCACCGAACTCGCCCACCCGCGCGCCCGAGTGCTCGTCACGCGCCCCGGCCTGCGCAAGCTGATGTTCCGCGACGTCATGGAGCACGGCGAGCGCCTGAAGCCGGGCGACGCCCTCCACATGATGCAGGGCGTCCTCGAGTGCTCCGTCTTCTTCGACTTCGTCGAAGCCGTCATCCGCGACGGCCCGGCGGTCGCCCTCGAGGACATCTCGTGCCCCGTCCTGCTCGCGTGGTGCGAGAAGGACAAGATCTTCCCCATCGACCGCTACGAGAAGGCGTTCGCCGGGGTGGCCGGCGTCGAGGTCACCCGGCTTCCGGGCTGCGGCCACCTGCCGATGGCCGACGACCCCGAACTCGTGACCCGCACGATCGCCGACTTCGCGACCCGCCACGCCGGTGTCGCCGCCGAGCCGGTTTCGGGCTAGGCTCGACCACATGCGCGCCGGACTCGCATTCGCGCTCGCCTTGGCCTGCGTCCTGACCGCGGCGGTCCCCGCCGGGGCGGCGGTCCCCGCCGGGGCGGCGGTCGAGAAGGGGCCCAAGGGCCAGGCGTTCTACTCGCCGCCGGATCCCCTCCCCGGCAAGCGGCACGGCGATGTGGTCTGGGCGCGCAAGTTGCCCGCCGCCCGCGGCGTGGCGGCCGCACGGCGGACCAGGCTCGTCCTGTACCGGTCGACGACGGTCGACGGAGATCCCGCCGCTGTGTCCGGCACGGTGATGATCCCCAGGGGCGACCCGCCGAAGAAGGGATGGCCGGTCGTCAGCTGGGCCCATGGGACGACCGGGGTCGCCGACCGCTGCACACCTTCGAAGCAGCCGATCCTTGCCGACGACTACGGACGCGACTACGCGGGGCCGCTCTTCCGGGGCTACCTGCGCGCCGGCTACGCGGTCGCCATGACCGACTACCAGGGGCTCGGCACCCCGGGCATCCACCCATATCTCGTCGGCCGCGCGGAGGCGCGCTCCGTGCTGGACATGGCACGCGCGGCCCGGAAGCTCGACGACCGGATCGGCCGGCGAGTCCTGATCGCCGGGCACTCGCAGGGCGGCCACGCCGCGCTCTGGGCGGCGAGCGAGGCGGAGAGGTGGACACCGGATCTCCGAATCCTCGGCACCCAGCCGTTCGCCCCGATCGCGCGCGTGTCGGCGCTCCTCGCCGCCCGCGAGCTGCTCACGGACCCGGGCGGGCTGGCGCCCGAGGCCGCGCTCTTCGTCCGGGCACTCCACAGCACGTTCGGGATCGAGCCGGCCGACTACATCACGCAGGCGGGGCTCGACCTCTACCCGCAGACGCTCGAGCGCTGCATCGGCGAGCTCTTCGCTCAGGACTCTTTCGGGGGCATCTCGGTCGCCGAGATGTCACGCGACGACGCGGACTGGCAGCCGGTCATGGACCTGACCCTCGCCGAGGTGGATCAGAACGACTTCGAGCTCGCTCCGCGCCTCTTGATCATGCACGGGACCGAGGACGAGGTGGTGCCGGTGGCCCTCAGCGACGCACTCGTGGACGAGATGCGCGAGGCCGGCACGAAGGTCACGTACCGGCGAGTCGAGGGCGCCGACCACTCCGGGATCGTGGGCGAGGCGCGCAAGGCCGCGCTCGCCGACGCGCGCAAGCGGCTCCGCTAGCCGCGATCACGCCCTCGCGCGGGTGTAGGTTGCCCCGCGGCATTGGCTGAGCGCAGGCCCAAGCACGCCGGGCTCGAGCGCGTCCTGGGAACGGGCGCCCTGTTCTCGACCGCCTACGGCAACGTCGGCAGCTCGATCTACTACGCCCTCGGCCTCGTGGCCGTGTTCGCGCTCGGCATGACGCCGATCGTGTTCCTCATCGCCGGCCTGATCTTCATGTGCACGGCGGCGAGCTACACCGAGGCGACGACCATGTACCCGGAGGCCGGGGGGGCGTCGTCCTTCGCGCGCCACGCCTTCAACGAGCTCGTCTCCGTGATCACGGCGTGGGGGCAGATGCTCAACTACATCATCACCGTCGCGATTTCGGCGTTCTTCCTGCCGCACTACCTCGGAACGCTCTGGGAGCCGCTGCTGACGCCCCCCGGCGACATCCTCTGCGGCGTCGGCGTGATCGTGGTCCTCGGTGCGCTGAACATCCGCGGCGTCAAGGAGGCGGCCAGCCTGAACGTCTTCCTCGCGGTCGCGGACTTCCTGACTCAGGTGGCGCTCGTCGGGCTCGGCTTCGTGCTCGTCTTCTCGCCCGAGACGCTGGCGAACAACATCGACCTCGGCACGAGCCCCACCTGGTCCGACTTCCTGATCGCGATCCCGGTCGGCATGGTCGCGTTCACCGGCATCGACACGATCTCGAACATGGCCGAGGAGGCGCGCGACTACGGGAAGACGATCCCGCAGGCGATGCGCGGGGTCGTGATCGCGGTCATGGCGATCTCCCTCACGCTTCCGGCGGTCGCCCTGTCGGCGATGCCGGTGGAGGACGGCGAGACCGTCCTCGCCAAGACGAGCGACGAGGGCGGCTACGCCGACAACCCGATCCTGGGCGTCGTCGAGACGATGGGCCTGGGCGACCTCCAGCGGCCGATGGAGATCTACGTGGGTCTGCTGGCGGCGACCATCCTCTTCGTCGCCACCAACGCCGGGCTCATCGGCCTGTCGCGGCTCAGCTACTCGATGGGCCAGTACCGCCAGCTTCCGGAGGCCGTGCGCCAGCTTCACCCGCGCTATCGCACCCCGCACGTGGCGATCATCGTGTTCGGGCTGATGGCCTGCCTGGCGCTGATTCCGGGACAGGCCGAGTTCCTCGGCACCGTCTATGCGTTCGGCGCGATGCTCTCGTTCACGGTCGCGCACCTGGCCGTGATCGCGCTGCGACTGAAGGAGCCGGACAAGGAGCGGCCCTTCCGCGGCCCCGGCAACCTGCGCGTGGGCGGGCGCGACCTGCCGCTGTTCGCGATCGCGGGGGCGATCGGCACGGGCATGGCGTTCATCGTCGTGACCGTCCTGAACGTGGAGACGCTGATCGCCGGTGTCGGCTGGGTCGGGCTCGGGACGCTCACCTACTACGGATACCGCCGCCGGCTGGGACTGACGATGACCGAGACGAAGCAGGTCGTCGTGCCGGAGCCGGTCGTCGAACGCGAGGTGGAGTACCAGTCTGTGCTCGTCGCGTTCGAGGACTCGCATTACGCCGCGTCGGCGGTGCGCACGGCAGTGCGCATGGCCGCCCGGCGGCGGCGCGGCATCCACGTGCTGGTCACGATCACCGTGCCGAACAACTCGCCGATCGACGCGCCGCTGCCCGAGCAGGAGGGGATCGCACAGCAGGCGATCGACTCCGCCCGGGTCCTCGGAGGGCGGCGGGTCACCGGGCACTGGGAGAAGGTCAGGCCCGGGCAGGCCGGGCGGCGGATCATCGACGAGGCGAAGGTGATCGACGCGCGCGCGATCGTCATGCCGCGCCCGCGCAAGCGCGCCGGGGCGTCGCTCTTCGGGCGGACGCTCGAGCTGGTCCTCGCGGAGCGGCCCTGTCGGGTGATCATCGAGTCGGATCCGCTCTCCGGAAGTGCGACCCCCCCGACCTAGGATCGCCGGCATGGGTGGCCTCTATCGCAACTCGACGCGCGTCATGGGCGTTCTGACGTGCGTGCTCGGGGTCGCGATGATCGCGGCGTCGATCGCCGCCGGCGGCGGCCCGCTCGCGATCGGAGTGGTGGCGGGGATCGCGTTCGTCCTCGTCGGGGCCGCGCGCATCTGGATGGCGAGCCAGGGATGAACGCGCGGTTCGTTCGGTACGTCGCGCGACTCGAACCCCTGCGGGCGCCCCTCCGGCCGTTCTTCGCCTCGATCGAGGGCCGGCTGGCACGCGCTGTCGGGACGCCGGCGATCTACGCCATCGCGATCGGGGCGATCGGCGCGTCGATCTACATATCCCTCGGAATCGTTGCCGACTTCGCGCTCGGCCTGACGCCGGTCGCCTACCTGGCGGCGGGCGTCTTCTTCGTGGTCACGATGCTCACCTACGTCGAGGCGAACTCGCTCCACCCCGAGCGCGGCGGCGCCTCCACGTTCGCGCGCTATGCGTTCGACGAGCTGTGGAGCTTCATCGCCGGCTGGGGGATCGTCCTCGACTACCTGATCGTGATGGCGCTCTGCGCCTTCGCCGTGCCCGACTACCTGGCCGCCTTCTGGGGCCACGCCGGCGACCGCGGTGTCGAGCACGCGATCGCGGCAGGCGTGATCCTCTGGGCGGTCCTCGTGAACCTGCGCGGCCTGCGCGCCGATCAGCTCGGCCTCGTGCTGAGACTGGGCACGCTCAACGTGATCCTGCTGATCGCGGTCGTGGCGATCGGGGCGGCCTCGCTGTGGGATCTCGACGCGGTCACCGACGGCGTCGATCTGGGCACGAGCCCCGAATGGGACGACCTCGCGTTCGCGGCCGTGATAGCGGGTCTCGCGCTCACCGGGCTCGAGGCCGCGTCGGGGGTCGCCGGCGAGATCCGGCCGAACCGTAAGCAGATGTCCCGGGTGATCGGCACGAGCTCGGCGACGGCGTTCCTGGTGCTGATCGGGATCTCGCTGGTCGGGCTGATGGCGCTCCCGGTCGTGGGCGGCGAGACCCCGCTCGGCGAGGACTTCCACGAAGCGCCCCTGCTCGGTGTGGTCTCGAGCTACGACTGGCTCGACCAGACGCTGCGCTACGCGGTCGGCGCGATGGCGGCGCTCGTGCTCGTGCAGGCGACGACGGCAAACATGATGGGGGTGTCGCGGCTCGCGTACTCGCTCGCGACGAACCGCCAGATCCCGAGCGCGGTCGGCCGGCTCGACCCCCGCCGGTCCACGCCGTGGGTCGCGATCTCAGTGTGCGGCCTTCTCGCGTTCGGGCTCGTCCTCACATCGGATCTCGACTTCCTGGCGGGGACGTTCGCGTTCGGCGCCACGCTCGCCTTCGCGATCGCGCATGCCTCTGTGATCCGGCTGCGCTTCCGCGAGGCGACCGCGCGCCGGCCGTACCGGATGCCGCTGTCGATCAGCGTCCGCGGGGGCTCGATCCCGCTGCCCGCCGCGCTCGGCCTGGTGATGGCCGTGGCCGCCTGGGTCAGCGTCGTCGTCCTCCACGAAGGGGCGCGGTACGCGGGGGCGGCGTGGCTCGTGGGCGGCCTGCTCCTGTACGTGATCTACCGCCGCGGCCAGGACAAGCCGCTGCGCAAGCGGTTCACGATCCCGGCGGCGGTGCTCCAGGAGCGAGGCGCGGAGATCGAGTACGGGTCGATCCTCGTGCCCGTGTTCGGCAGCAAGCTGGACGACGACATCATCGGGACCGCCGGCCGGCTCGCGGCCGAGGAGGCCGCCGAGGGCGAGGGCGGCACGGTGATCGAGGCTATCTACGTGCTCGAGATCCCGATGTCGCTGCCGATCGACGCGCGCGTGCCGGACGAGCAGATCCAGGCCGCGAAGGCCGCGCTTCGGCGCGCGAAGGAGGTGGGCGAGGAGTACGCGGGCGTCGAGGTGGCGCCGGCCACCGCGCGCGCACGCTCGCTGGGAGCCGGCATCGTCGACGAGGCGCGTCGGCGCGGGGTGGAGGCGATCGTGCTCGCCGCTGAGGAGCCCACCCGGATGCGCGGCGGATCGGGGCTCGGCGGCCGCAGCGGGCCGCGCGACCGGTACGTGGGCGAGATGACCCGGTACGTCGTCGAGAAGGCGCCGTGCCGGGTGATCCTCACGGCGCCGCCGGCGGGCGAGGTGGCTGAACGGGAGGGCGTTCAGCCGTAGCGCCGCTAGTAGAGTGCCGCGACGTGTTCGTTCTGATTGTCGGATGCGGCCGCGTGGGCTCGACCGTGGCGAAGTCGATGCTCGCCGACGGCCACGATGTCTCGATCCTCGACGAGGACCCTGAGGCGATCGCGATGCTCGAACGCGGGTCACAGCAGTCGTGGGAGGAGAGCGGGGGCACCTTCACCGTCGGTACGGCGATCGAGATGGACGCGCTGGTCGAGGCAGGCATCGAGCGCGCTGACGCATTCGTCGCCTCCACCGACGGCGACAACACCAATCTCGTGATCGCGCAGATCGCCCAGCGCCGCTTCAACGTCCCCAAGGTGGTCGTCCGCGTGCTCGACCCGGCGCGCGCCAAGTGGTACGGCGAGCAGGGTCTGCAGACGATCTGCCCGACCGCGGTCGCGATCGACATGCTCACCGAGGCGGTCCGGGAGACCGCCGCCTGAGGGGCCGGTTATGTACGTCCTGATCGTCGGTGCCGGGAAGGTGGGGTGGAACCTCGCCCGCGAGCTGATCGGGAAGGGGCACGAGCTGACGGTGATCGAGAACGACCAGGGCCGCTACGCGACGGTCGAGGACGAGCTCGAGCACGCGGTCCAGTACGGCGACGGGTCGGAGCTGTGGGTGCTCGACCGCGCGGGGATCGAGCGCGCCGACATGGTGATCGCCGTGACGGGCGACGACGAGGACAACATCCTGATCTGCCAGGTCGCGCGCGAGAAGTACGGCGTCGAACGCGTCATCGCCCGCTGCAACAACCCGCGCAACCTGCAGCACTTCGAGCTGCTCGGCATCAAGCCGGCGGTTTCGGCGACTGATCTGATCCTCCGCCTGATCGAGCACGAGGTGCCGCAGTACGGCCCGCTCCACCTGCTCGACCTACCGCAGGAGCGGTTGGAGATCATCGAGCTCGAGGTCGCGCCCGACTCGGCGGCCGCCGGGCACATCGTCAAGGACCTCGGCCTACCCAACGGCTCGCTGGTCATCGCGATCATGCGCGACGGCACCGGCTTCGTGCCACTTGCCGACTCGATGATCGAGGCGGGCGACGAGGTCCTGCTAGTGCTCGACACGGGGCTGGAGGACCGCGTGGCGGCGCGCTTCCAGTCTCCGAACGCAAGCGGCGAGGCCGCCTAGGGCGGCGTGCCGGAGCGCGCGGTCGACCATCTGCTGATCGGCGGCGGCCTGGCGTCTGCGAACTGCGCGCGCTGGTTGCGGGAGGAGGGCGCCGACGGATCGATCCTGCTCGTCGGACGCGAGAACGACCCGCCCTACAACCGGCCGCCGCTGTCGAAGAAGTACCTCGCCGGCTCCGAGTCGCGCGAAGACGCCCTGTTCCGCCCGGACGAGTGGTGGCAGGAGCAGCGGATCGAGCTTCTGACCCGCACGAGCGTGATGAAGCTGGACGCGGATGCGCGGCGCGCGAAGCTGTCGAGCGGGGACGAGGTCAGCTTCGACAAGGCGCTGCTCGCCACCGGCGCGAACGTGCGCCGGCTCCGCGCCGAGGGGGGCGACCTGGAGGGCATCCACTACCTGCGCGCGTTCGGCAACTCCGACGCGATCGCGGCCGACGCGTCGGCTGCAGAGCGCATCGTGCTGATCGGCGGGTCGTTCATCGCCTGCGAGGTAGCGGCCACGCTGACCGCGAAGGGCAAGCAGTGCGCGCTCGTGATGCAGGAGGAGGTGACGTTCGAGCGCGTCTACGGGCAGGAGGTCGGCCGCTTCTTCCACTCGGTGCTCCAGGACCACGGCGTCGAGATCCACGGCCAGGACTCGCTCGCGCGGTTCGAGGGAGAGGGCGGGCGGGTCGCGCGCGTGCTCACCGAGGGCGGGGTGTCCCTCGACGCCGGGTGCGTCGTGATCGGGGCCGGCGTGGTGCCGGACGTCACGCTCGCGAAGGCGGCGGGGCTCGAGCTGGGGGAGGCGGGCGGGGTCCTGTGCTCGTCACGGCTCGAGACGTCGGTCCCGGGCGTGTATGCCGCCGGCGACATCGCCGAGTACGACTCCGTCGTTCACGGCCGCCGGTTGCGCGTCGAGCACTGGGACGTCGCCTTCAACCAGGGCAAGACCGCCGCCCTCAACATGCTTGGCCGCGACGTGGCCCACGAGGAGATCCCGTACTTCTTCTCCGACCTGGCCGACTGGGCCTCGAGCGAGTACCTCGGCCCCGGGACCGGGGAGGTGGTGATCCGCGGGTCGCTGGGCGACGGCGAGTTCACCGCCTTCTACGTCGACCCGGACTCGGGCGCGGTCACCGCGGCGCTGACGGTGGGCCGCTCGGACGACATGGACCACGCCCGCCGCTTCATCCGGGAGAAGACGGCGCCGGAGCGCGATCAGCTCGCCGACGCCGGAACGGATCTGGCGGACCTCTAGGCCGTCTTGCCGAGGCGCAGCTTGGGCGAAGGCGGCCGCCCGTGGATGGCTATCCTCACGCTGCTTTGGGGAGTGGTGTAACGGCAGCACGCGACACTCTGGATGTCGAAGTTGGGGTTCAAATCCCTGCTCCCCAGTACGCGCGAACTAGTTCAGGGTTCGAATCGGGTCCTAGCCCCAGCCCTTCGTCACTGTCTTCCCCGGGCACTTGAACGGACCCATCTTCGCGCCGTCGGGCGGCGGAGGCGGGACCACGTAGTCCGCCGAGTCCGACGCTTGGTCGGCGTCGGACTTCCCGACGAGGAACTCGTACGGGCCGGCGCTGAAGATTTCGAAGCTGAGCAGGAGCTTGCCCCGCTTCTTCTTCTTGGCCGTCTTTCCGGGGAGCTTGAATTCGTCGTCCTCAAGGACGTCGCCCGCGCCGAAAACGAGCTGGACGCGGATCTTCTGGCCCGGCTTCCCCTTCAGCTTCACGCAGATGTCCGACGAGTCCGAGTCCTTCGGGTGGTAATGGGACAGGCCGTCCTCGTCCTTGATGCTCGGTTTCTTCGGCGCAGACAGGGCGGTCGAAGCGGTGAGTGAAACGGCGATCGCGGTCACGATCGCGAGAGTTACTACACGCACGAGTCCTCCTTCCGGGAGCTACGGCGCGAGCCTACGCCTCCACGCGCTGGCGCGCAAGCGCTAGGCGGTGACACGGGCCGCTACCGTCGGAGTGTGCGTCGATACCTGCTCGCCTGGCTGCTCTGCGGCATCGCCGCGCCCGCGGCGGCGCCGGCGGCCCCGACCCTGCCGAGCGGCTTCGAGCAATTGGTGCTCGCGTCCGGGATCGGCGTGCCCACCGCGATCGACTGGGCACCGGACGGGCGAATGTTCGTCGCCGAGAAGCCCGGTCTCGTCAGGGTGGTGAACCCGGGAACGGCGCCCGAGACAAGCCTCGTGCTGGACCTCTCCAGACGAGTGAACGGCTATGGCGATCGCGGCCTGCTCGGCCTGGCAGTGGCGAACGACTTCGCCCGCACCGGGCACGTCTACCTCCTGTACACCCTCGAGATCAACCGCCGTCGCCAGGACGGGCCCAAGACCGCCCGACTCACCCGGATCACCATCGGTCCGGACAACCACGTCCGCGGACGCGAGCGCGTGATCCTGGGCAGGGATGGGTCGAAGCCGTGCAGACGGCTTTCGAACGCACGCGACTGCATTCCGGCCAACGCGGCCCAGCACACGATCGGCACGGTTCGTGCGGCCGGCGACGGCACGCTGTGGGTCGGCAGCGGGGACGCCTTCGGCCAGAACAGCCGCTTCGATGACGTCTTCCACACCTCGCGCGCGAAGAGCCTCGCCGGGAAGATCATCCACATCGACCGCAGGGGTCGCGGCCTTCCGGGGCATCCGTTCTGTCGCCGCGACGACGACCTCACCCACACGTGCACGAAGGTCTATGCCGAGGGCTTCCGGAATCCATTCCGGTTCACGCTCGACGGGAAGACGCCGATCGTCGGCGACGTCGGACTCGAGGCGCGGGAGGAGATCGACGTCGTGCTCCCGGGCCGCGACTATGGCTGGCCCTGCTACGAGGGAACGATCCACACTCCGGTCTTCGCACTCCAGCCGCGCTGCATCCGCCAGTACAGGGCGCCCGAGCGGCGGTCGGGGCCGATCACGCCGCTGTTCGACTACGCCGGCTTCCCCGGGGCCGTCGTGGTCGGCCCGGTCTTCGGAGCCAGGTCGTGGCCGAAGCGGTTCCGCGACAGGCTCTACTTCGGCGACTACACGCGCGGCTTCATCAGCACGCTGGATCTCGACACGGGCCGGGACGCGTCGTTCGGCACCGAGCTCGGTTCCCCCGTCGCGATCGAGCGCTCACCGCGCGGGAACCTCGCGTACGTTGACATCGCCGCGGGTGAGGTCCGCGAGATCGCGTACTCACCCGACAACATGGCCCCCGTGGCGCAGGCCGTGCGCAGCAGCGGGTCGGGGCCGGTCCCGCTCCTCGTCTACTTCTCGGCCCGCGGCTCCGCTGACCCCGAGGGCCAGCCGCTCACCTACCACTGGAGCTTTGGCGATGGCACGACCGGCTCGGGCCGCGACGTCAGTCACCTCTACACGACGGCGGGGAACTTCACCGTTCGGATGACCGTCACCGACCCCGCCGGTCGCAGCGCTGTCAAGCTCCTCCGGGTTTCGCCGGGCAACACGCAACCCAGGGTTGAGATCGTCGCGCCCGCCAGCGGGTCCCTCTATACCGCCGGCAAGACCCTCCTCCTGCACGCGCGCGCGACCGACCCCGAGGATGGCCGGATCCCGAGCCGCGCGATCGTCTGGAAGGTGCGACTCGACCACCGCGGGCACAAGCACTTCCTCCTCGACGGCCTAAGGGGGCGGCGAGCCGGATTCCGCGTCCCGACCGACCACACGGCGGACACCTTCGTGGTGATCACCGCGACGGCGACCGACTCGGGCGGGCTCCAGCACGCCACGGCGGTGGCGGCCTACCCGCGCACCGCGAACGTGACGATCGAGAGCGATCCGACGGGTGCGCCGGTGACCTTCGGCGACGGCAATGCGACCGCGCCCGTGAGCGGCGAGCACGCGGTCGGCTTCGAGACCGTGCTCTCCACCGCGCCCTCCTTCGAGCACGACGGCCGGCGCTTCCGCTTCGCGCGCTGGTCGGACGGCGCGGCACGCTCGCACACTGTCCGCGTGCCCGAAGACGGCCTCGCACTGCGCGCGCACTACAGGCAGGCCGATTGAGGGGCACTGCGGTCGTGCTGTGTGCGCTCGCCTGCGCGGCGGCCCCCGGCGCCGCACGGGCGGCGCCCACATTGCCGGCCGGCTTCGAGCGGATCACGCTCGCCGCGCAGCTCGACCGGCCGACGGCGATCGACTGGGCGCCCGACGGACGCATGTTCATCGCGGAGATGCCGGGGGTCGTGAAGGTGGTCAACCCGGGCGCCGCGCCTGAGGCGGCGCCGGTGCTCGACATATCGCGGCGCGTGACCGTCTACGGCGACCGGGGGCTCCTGGGGCTGGCCGTCGCGCATGACTTCGCCCGCACGGGGCACCTCTACCTCCTCTACACGCACGAGATCGATCGCCGCCACCAGGACGGCCGCAAGACCTCGCTGCTCACGCGGGTGACGGTCGGGCCGGACAACCGCGTCCGCGGGAAGGAGCGCGTGATCCTCGGCAAGCAGGGGTCGAAGCCATGCCGGCGGCTCTCCAACGTGCGCGACTGCATCCCGGCGAACGCGCCCCAGCACAGCATCGGCACGGTTCGCGCCGCGCGCGACGGCACGCTGTGGCTGGGCAACGGCGATGCGACCGGCGACGGTGTCCCCTACCAGCGCGTCTTCGATGCGACGCGCGTGACCACGCTGGCCGGCAAGCTGATCCACATCGACGGTCGCGGGCGGGGCCTCGAGGGTCATCCGTTCTGCCCGCGGGACACCGACCTGACGCACGTGTGCACGAAGATCCATGCGCGGGGCTTTCGCAACCCGTTCCGGTTCACCCTTCACCGGGGAACCCCGATCGTCGGCGACGTGGGCCTCGAGACGCGCGAGGAGATCGACGTCGTCAGGCCGGGGCTCGACTACGGCTGGCCGTGCCACGAGGGCACGGTCCGCACCCCCGCGTTCGCGCTCCACTGGCGTTGCCTGCGCCGGTATGAGGGCCGCCGGCCGGCCGCGCCGCTGTACGACTACCCGGGCTCGCCCGGCACCGTGGTCGTCGGACCAGTCCTGCCCGCGCGCGCGTGGCCCCGGAAGTACCGCGGGCAGCTCTTCTTCGGCGACTTCACGCGCTCGTTCATCAGCACGCTGGATGTCGAGACCGGCGCCGCCGCGCCGTTCGGCACCGGGGTTGGAGCGACCGTGGCGATCGAGCGCTCGCCGCGCGGCCAGCTCGCTTACGTCGACATCGCGGCGGGCGAGGTGCGCGAGATCGCCTGGTCGCCCGACAACCATGCGCCCGTCGCGGGCGCGGTCGCCAGCCGCACGTCCGGGCCGCTGCCGCTGCTCGTGAACTTCTCGGCGGCGGGTTCGACGGACCGCGAGGGTGGGGCGCTCTCGTACCGCTGGAGCTTCGGCGACGGCGCGACGGCGACCGGCCGTTATGTCAGCCACGCGTACACGAGCGAGGGCAACTTCACGGTGCGGATGACCGTCAGCGACCCGGCCGGCCGCAGGGCGGTGAAGCTGCTCCAGGTCTCGCCGGGGAATACGCCGCCCGCGATCGAGCTGGTGGCGCCCGCCGCAGGCTCGCTCTACCGCGCGGGAACGACGCTCGCCCTTCGTGCGCGCGCGACCGACGCGGAGGACGGCGAGCTGCCGGATCGAGCCATCCGCTGGTCGGGACGCCTCGACCATCGCGGCCACCAGCACTACTTCGCGAACGGGCTGACGGGGTCCGTGGCCGGCTTCCGGGTGACCACCGACCACACCGCCGATTCGTTCTTCGTCGTCACCGTGACGGCGACCGACTCGGGCGAGCTCGAGAGCTCCGAGACGGTCGAGGTGCACCCGCGCACCGCGACCGTGACGATCGATAGCTCGCCGGCCGGGGCGCCGGTGGGGTTCGCCGGCGGCCGCGCGCCGGCCCCGGTGAGCGGCACGCACACGGTGGGCTTCGAGACGGTGCTGCTGGCGGCGCGCTCGTTCGAGCACGACGGCGAGCGCTTCCGCTTCGTGCGCTGGTCGGACGGCGGCCGGCGCGAGCGGGCGGTCCGGGTGCCGGCCGCCGGGCTGGACGTCCGCGCGCGCTACGAGCGCGCCGGCTAGGCCGCCTGCTCGGCCCAGTCGCGGTAGAGCCGCGCGTAATGGCCGCCCGCGGCGAGCAGCTCCTCGTGCGTGCCCTGCTCGGCGATTCGCGCCTGGTCGAGCACCACGATCCGCCCTGCCTGGCGGATCGTCGAGAGCCGGTGGGCGATGACGATCGCCGTCCGGCCGGCCAGCAGCCGGCGCAGGCCGTGCTCGATGCGCGCCTCGGTCCGGACGTCCACGTTCGAGGTCGCCTCGTCGAGGATCAGGATGCGCGGGTCGGCGATCGCCGCGCGCGCGAATGCGATCAGCTGCCGCTCGCCGGCCGACAGGTGCCCGCCGCGCTCGCCCACCTCCGTGTCGTAGCCGTCGGGCATCCGCTCGATCAGCTCGTGCGCGCCGACCGCGCGCGCGGCCGCGGCGATCTCTTCGGCGGTTGCCCCCGTCCGCCCGAAGCCGATGTTGTCGCCGACCGTGCCGGAGAACAGGAAGCCCTCCTGCGGCACGATCCCGAGCTGCGAGCGCAGCGACCGCTCGGTCACCGTGCGCAGGTCGCGGCCGTCGATCAGCACCCGGCCCGCCGTCGGGTCGTAGAAGCGCGCGATCAGCTTCGCGAACGTGGACTTGCCGGCGCCGGTCGCACCCACGAGGGCCACGGTCTGCCCCGGCGGGATCTCGAGGTCGAGATCGCAGATCGCGAGCCCCTCGCCGCCATAGGTGAAGCACACGTCCTCGAAGCGGATCTCGCCGCGCACGCGCGGCAGGTCGACCGCGTCGGGGGCATCGCGCACGTCGGGCTCCTCGTCGAGCAGCTCGAACACCTTGTCGAGCGCCGCCATCCCGGCCTGGTAGGTCGTGTAGAGCTGCGAGAGCTGCTGGATGGGGTCGAAGAAGCTCTGGAGATAGAAGACGAACGACGCCAGCACGCCGATCGTGACGCCGTCGCCGTCGAGCACCTGGTTGCCGCCGTAGAGCAGGATCCCCGCGGTCGCCACGGCCGACAGCAGCTCGACCGACGGGAAGTACGCCGCGTTCAGATAGACCGTCCTCATGTTGGCGTCGCGGTTCTCGTCGTTGAGCGCCGCGAAACGGTCCATGTGCCGGCGCTCCTGCCCGAATGCACGCACGATCCGGATGCCGGAGAGGGTCTCCTGGAGGTACGCGGTGATATGCGCGATCTTCTCGCGCGTCAGCCGGTACGCCCCCGCCGACGCCAGCCGGAACACCACGCTGCCGACCGCGAGCACCGGGAACGTGAGGAAGGTGATCAGCGCCAGCTCCGGGTCGAGCAACAGCAGGATCGCCGCGGTGCCGACGAGCGTCAGGGTGGACGAGAAGAGGGTCACGACCCCGTCCGTGACGAGCTGGTCGAGCGCCTGCACGTCGTTCGTCAGGCGGGAGATCAGGACGCCGGTCTTGTTCCGTGAGTAGAACCCGATCGAGAGCCGCTGGAGGTGGGCGAAGATCCGCTCGCGGAGGTCCTGCAGCGCACGCTGGCCCACCCAGTTCACGAGGTAGGTCTGGACGTACGTTGCGACCCAGTTGATCAGCGCGGCCGCGATGAACGCGACCAGGACCACGGTCAGGAAGTCGGCGTCGCCGGCCCCGATGCCGTCGTCGATCGCGCGGCCGGCGAGGTAGGGCGGAACGAGCGCGGCGCCGGTCGCCAGGACCAGCGCCACGAACATCAGCGCCACCTTCGCCCGGTAGGGGCGCAGGAGCTGGAGCAGCCCGCGCAGCTTGCGAGCACGCTGGTCCTCGCCCCGGAGGACGGACCAGAAGGAGCGGAGGCGTGCGATCACAGCCCGGCCACCTCGCGCTCGACCGGGTTCTCGGTCAGGAAGACGGCGTCCGGCAGGCCCTTCTCGGCGATCTCGCGGTAGAGCGGGGATGACGTGAGGAGCTCCGCGTGCGTCCCGCGGGCCGCGACGCGCCCGCTCTCGAGCACCACGATCTCGTCGGCGAGCGAGATCGTGGACAGCCGGTGCGCGATCACGAACGTGGTTCGTCCCTCCATCACCTCGCGCAGCGCCTCCTTGATCCGCGACTCGGTGGTCGCGTCGACGCTCGAGGTCGCGTCGTCGAGGATCAGGATGCGCGGGTTCGCCACCAGCGCGCGCGCGATCGCCACCCGCTGGCGCTGGCCGCCCGAGAGCGTCAGCCCGCGCTCGCCCACGCGGGTGTCGTACCCGTCCGGCAGGTCGGCCACGAACTCGGCCAGCCCGGCGCGCGCCGCGGCGGCCATGACCTCCTCGTCGCTCGCGTCCGGGCGCGCGTAGGCGATGTTCTCGCGCAGGCTCGCCGAGAACAGGAAGGCGTCGTCGGAGACGAGCGCGATCTCGCGCCGAAGCGACGCCGGGTCGACGCGCGCGACGTCGGCGCCGTCGATCAACACCCGCCCCGCGACCGCGTCGTACAGCCGCGGGACCAGCGACGCCAGGGTGGTCTTGCCCGAGCCGGTCGCGCCGACGAGCGCGACCGTGCGGCCCGCGTCGACCTCGAAGTCGACGTCCCGCAGGACGGGCTCCGCGGCGCCCTCGTAGGCGAACGTCACATGGTCGAAGCGGACCGCTCCGCGCCCCTCGGGCAGCGGCGGCGCGCCGGCGGGCGTCGTCATGTGCGGCGCGCGATCGAGGATCTCGAACACGCGCGCACCGGAGGCGACGGCGCGCTGGGCCATCCCGAGCGCGATTCCGAGCATCCGCATGGGCGCCGTCAGCATCACGACGTAGCCGTAGAACGCGACGAACTCGCCGAGCGTGATCGAGCCGTTGATCGCCTGCCGTCCGCCGACCAAGAGCAACGCCGCCAGGCCGAGCTGGGGGAGGAACCCGATGAACGGGTTGTAGAAGGCGCGCAGGCGGGTCGAGACCATCGACTGGTCGAACACGCGCTGCACGGCGTGCTGGAAGCGCGCGAGTTGGCGCTCCTCCTGGGCGAACGCCTTCACCACGCGCACGCCGGAGACGTTCTCCTCGGCCTCGGCGGTCAGCTCGGCGATCCGCTGCTGCACCTCCTGGCTCGCGGGGCGGTTCAGCTTCCCGTAGCGGGTGGCGATCGCCACCACGAACGGGACCGGCGCGAGCGCGACCACGGCGAGGCTCGGGTTGACCGCGAGCATCACGCCCGCGGCGATCAGGATCGTGAGCGCGGACTGGAGGATGAACACGAGCCCGTAGCCGAGGAAGAACCGCACGGCCTGCAGGTCCACCGTCGACCGCGACATGAGCTGACCCGTCTGCTGCGAGTCGAAGAACCCGAGCTCGAGCGACTGGAGGTGCGCGTACATGCGGTTTCGGAGGTCGAACTCGACGCCAAGCGACACGCGGCCGGCCACCAGGCGGCGCGCGACGCTGAACCCGAGCCGCGCGACCCCGGCGCCCGCGATCGCCGCGGCGAGCGGCCACAGGTTCGCATCGCCCGCCCGGATCTCGTCGACCGTGCGCCCGACGAGGTAGGGGATCAGCACGCCCGCGCCCATCGCGACCGCCGCGAGCGCGAAGGAGGCGATCACGCCCCTGCGGTACGGCTTCAGGAACCCGAGCAGTCGCCAGAACGTCTTCACCGGAGGTACTTTACAAAGTGAAGTGAGCGGCGCTTGTATAGGTTGCCGGGCGATGCGCACCCGCTCCATCGCCATCGCACTCGCGAGCCTCGCCCTCGGCGGGCTGGCCGGCGTCGCCGCAGCGGGCTGCGGCGAGGATCGCGGCAGCGTCGAGGTGGAGGGCGGCACCACCGGCACCGGCACGGTGGGCACGAGCACGACCGGTACCGCGACGACCTCCACGACCGAGACGTCAACGACTGAGACGTCGACGACCGACACGTCGACGACCGGCAGCGGCTACTAGCCGGGCAGGCGCTGCTTCAGCGTCAGGACGGGCGCGAACAGGTCGCCGTCGCGTTCGACCCGCTCGAGCGCGTCGCTCCATTCGAACCTGAGCGCGTTCGGCTCGGCGAGCTCGTCCCAGGCCAGCGGCATCGAGACGGTCGGCCGCTCCTTGCCGCGCAGCGAGTACGCGCAGATCATGGACTTGGTGCTGTTGTTCTGGCCCCAGTCCACCAGCACCTTTCCCTCGCGCAGGGACTTGGTCATGCGCGATACCACCAGGTCCGGCATCCCACTCGCCATCGTCTCGGCGACCGCCTTCGCGAACGGCTTGGTCTCGTCGTATGTGACATCGGTGTTCAGCGGCACATAGACCTGTAGCCCCTTCCCGCCCGAGGTCTTCACGAAGCTCTCGAGGCCGAGCTGGGACAACATGCCGCGCAGCGCCAGCGCTACCTCCGCGCACTCGGGGAGGCCGGCCGGCGCGCCGGGGTCCAGGTCGAAGACGAGGACGGTGGGCCGGTCGGGGCTCTGGGCGAGCGCGAGGTGGGGATGCAGCTCGATCGCCGCCTTGTTGGCGAACTCGAGCAGTGTGGGGAGGTCGTCGATCCGGTGGTCGCGCTCCCACCACTTCTTCCCCTCGACGCCGCTCGGGTAGCGCTTGACCGACGCCGGACGCCCGTGGAGGTGGGGAAGGACGACCTCGCCCATCCGCTCGTAGTAGGCGATCAGCTTTCCCTTCGTGAAGCCGGTCAAGGGGAAGAGCACCTTGTCGACGTTCGTGCGGCGCACCTTGCGCGCCGGCTCCGGCGGCGGCGGCTCCTGCGCGGTCTCGCGCACCACCTGGTCCGCGGGCTTGTCGTCGCGGAGGCCCTTGTAGGAGGGGTGGCGGAGCATCCGCTCCTTCGTCCATTCGCCGAACTCGATCTCGGCCACGAGCCGCGGCTCCACGAAGCGCGCGTGCCGCTGGGGCTGCTTCCCGACGAACGGCGAGGAGTCGCGCGCGAGCGGCGCCAGGGTGCGCGCGAGCATGTCGAGCTCCCTCTGGCCGAAGCCCGTGCCGACCTTGCCGGCGAAGCGAAACTCGCCGTCCTCCCAGTAGCCCATGAGCAGCGCCCCGATGTCGCCGCTCCGGCGGCCCTCGCCGGGCAGCCAGCCGCCGATGACCAGCTCCTGGCGCTGCTTCGTCTTGACCTTGATCCAGTGGTTCGCGCGCTTTCCGGGCTCGTAAGGGCAGTCGAGCCGCTTCGCCACGATGCCCTCGAGCCCGCGGGCGGCCGTAGCGGCCAAGAGGTCCGCGCCGCCGCCCACGCTGTTCTGCGGCGTCTGCCAGGCCGCGCCCTCGAGCCCGAGCTCCTCGAGCCGCGCGCGGCGCTCCGAGTAGGGCAGGTCCATCAGGGAGCGGCCGTCGAGATAGAGCAGGTCGAAGAGCACGTAGACGACCGGGGTGTCCTGCGCGCGCCGGCGGATCTGCGACTCGCCGGTCAGGTGCATCCGCTGCTGGAGCCGCTCGAAGCTTGGTCGCCCCTCGGCGTCGAAGGCCACGAGCTCGCCGTCGAGCACCGCGCTGTGCGAGCTGAGCGCCCTGTTGAGGGGGCGGACCTCGGGGTACTGCGCGGTGATGTCGTTCAGGTTGCGGCTCTCGAGCCGGAGCCTCCCCGGCTCCGAGTAGGCGACCGCCCGCACACCGTCCCACTTGATCTCGTAGGCCCAACCCGAATCGCCGGTCGGCAGGTCGCCGAGCCTGGCCATCATCGGCACGAGGTGCTCGGGCATCGGCTCGCGTGCCGGATCGGCCGCGGCGTCGATGCGGTGGATCAGCCAGTCCTTCTCGCTCTTGCCGGCCTGGAAGAGGGCGTAGCGGCCGCTCAGCCGTCCGCCGTGGAAGGTGAGGACGATCTTGCGCGGCTCCCACTTGTGCAGCTCGTAGGTGCCCGAGTCCCAGATCGTCATCTTCCCGGCGCCGTAGTTCCCCTCCGGGATCTCGCCGTGGAAGGTCAGGTACTCGAGCGGGTGGTCCTCCGTGTGGACGGCCTTGCGGTTGTCCTCGGGGTCCTCGGGGATTCCGTTCGGCACCGCCCAGGACGCCAGCGCGCCCTCGTGCTCGAGCCGCAGGTCCCAGTGGAGCCGGGTCGCGTGGTGCTCCTGCACGACGAAGCGCGGGAGATCGCCGTCGCCCGATCCCTTGCCCGCGCCGGGCTCAGGCGTGCGGCCGAAGTCCCGCTTGCGCTCGTACTCGCGGAGGCTCATGCACTCTGGAGGATCTCCGCTATGCGGCTCGCCTGAACGCGCACGTCGTGTTTGGCGGCTGCTGCCCGCGCGGCGGGGTTGGGCGACGGTAGCCGCGCCAGTTCGCGCAGCCCGCGCTCGATCGCGCCGTCGGCGGTCGGGTCCACGAGGACCCCCGCCTCGGGCGGCACGAACTCGGGCGGCCCGCCGCGCGTGGTGGCCAGCACCGACCGCTCGCATGCCATCGCCTCGAGGATCGCCTGTCCGAATGCCTCGCCGTCCGTCGGCTGGCAGACGTAGTCGGCGGCCGCCATCCACTCGGCGATCTGCGCGTGCGAGACCGGCGGCCACAGCTTCACGCGCGGGCGGTCGCGGAGCTCGTCCCGCAGCGGGCCGGCCCCGACGATCGCCAGGCTGCCCTCGTCAAGGCGCGTGAAGGCCTGCACCAGCGGCAGGACGTTCTTGCGCTCGTCGAGCGTTCCGACGAACAGGTAGTAGGGGCCCTCGCCCTCCCAGCCGACCCGGACGCGGCACTCGCGCCCGTCGCGGGCGCGGAACAGCTCCATGTCGACGCCGCAGTCGACCACGTCGATCTTGTCCGCGAGCTCGGGCAACTCGGCGACGAGACGCATCCGCAGCCAGTCGGAGACCGCGATCACCCGGCTGGCCCGTCGCGTCGCCCACCGCGTAAGGCGCTTTGCGAACGCGCTGCGCTCGACGTTGCCCACGTCGGTCCCGTGCGCGGTGAGCACGACGGGAGCCCCGGCCGCGCGGCCCGCGCGCACCGCCGCGGGCCCGGCGAACGTGAGGAAGTGGCCGTAGACGACATCGGGCTCGAAGCGCCTGGCCGCGCGCTTTGCGTCGCGCGCGAGCCGCAGGTACTTCGCGCGGCGCTGCCCGCGCTTGTCGATCGCGACGACCTCCAGCTCGTGCCCCTGCTGCTCCAGCGCGCGGCAGACTTGCGCCACGAACGAGCCGAAGTCCGGCTCGGCCTCGCTCGGCCACATCTGGCTGACGACAAGAATCTTCACCCGGCCGGATTATCCGGCCCGAGGAGCTCGCGCTGGTTCCCGAGTGCGATCGCGGGCCTCAGGCCACCGTCGCATCGGCCGGCTGCGAAGGACCCCGGGCCACTGTGCCCTGCCTATGGCCTGAACTGAATCCCGTCGAGCGACAGGTACGTGGTGTAACTGGCGGGTTCCGGCTGGACAGTGCCGTCCGCGCTGATCTTCACCGCACCGAAGTCGCTCTCGGCTTCGCTGTTCCAGACCCCGAACCAATGGTCCCCGCCGGTCGGCCGGTAACCGGGAGGCAGTACGAAGGCGGCTGCAAAGGTCCCCTCGATGCTTCCTTGGAGATGGACGATTCCGGAGCGGTCCTTGTAGAACGCGGCGGGCGCGTAGCCGTTCCCGAAGTTGGCCCACCTAGGGTTCACCCCTGGCCCTTGGACGAGACAGAACTCTCCGGTCGCGGCCGGGCAGTTTCCGGTACCCGTGGGTTCCTTCACGAGCCGAATGGGCTCGGTCGGCGGGACGGCGGGGGGTATTTGACCAGCCTGGAAGTCCTGTTTCAGCAGCGTTCCGTCGAGCACCTTGTCGGTGCCGACCGAGTTCGTCCCGAGGTTGGCGCTCTTGACCGCGCCCTCCTTGACGTGGCGGCTGCGCACCGCGTCCTTCTTGATCTCGCCCGCGCCGATGGTGGCGGCCGCATAGGTCGTTCCCCCGAGCACGACGAACAGGCAAAGGGTGGAGACGACGTTCGCGTACGTCAGGTGCGGGCGAAGGCGGCGCAGGAGTTCTCCTTCGAAGGGTCAAGCCCGACCCTATACCCGCTTGGGCTGGCGCGCCAGCGAGTGATAAATAGCTGGGGGGAGACTCGAACTCCCGACCTCACGATTATGAGTCGTGCGCTCTAACCAGCTGAGCTACCCAGCCAGGATCGCCACGCAGCTTAGAGCCGGCTGATCAGGATCCGGCGCTTGACGTCGCGTACGACCTTCGGCCTGGCACGCGCAATGACCCTTAGCTCCGTGGTCTCGCCGGGAGCGATCAGGGCGCGCCGGCTCTCCTTGATCCGCACCCGCACCGCGCGCTTGCGGCGCGGCTCGATCGAGTAGCGCGCCGTCCCAAGCACGACCCGCTTCTTGCCCTTCTTGCGAATGGACAGCCGGCCGGCGCACGCGCGCCGGGCCTTCCTCGGGCATGCCAGCCGTACACGTACCCGACCGCGCGGGCTCAGGCGCGCGCGGCGCGTGCGGACCTTCACACGGGCGAACCCGTCGTCGTCGACGATCTTGACGGTGCGCCGCGTCGGCGCGGTCAGCGTCAAACCGCCGATGGGGTCGGTGATGAGGACTCGGAACCGCTCGTTGCGCTCGAGCAGGCCGTCGTCTGCGATCGGCACCTCGAAGGGCCTCGCGCTCTGGCCGGCCTCGAAGGTGGCCGTGCCGGACCTGGCTGCCACGTCCTTTCTTCGCGCGGTGCCCGGCACGAACGACCAGGAGAAGCCGGCGCCGGGCGCGAGCCCCGAGCGCCGCGTCGCCACGAGCCGGGCCGAACCCGCACCCTCGAGGACTCTGAGCACTCGCGGCCCGTTCTTGATCGAGGCGGTCCCGCCGCCCTCGTCGTCGTCGTCGGCGATCGTCACGTCGCGCGTCGACTGCGGGCCGATCACCGCGCCACCGGTCGGGTCGACCAGCTCGACTCGGAAGGTCTCGTCGGGCTCGTCGAACGCGTCGGCGGTCGTGTCGAGAGTGCACGTGCCCTCGCGGATCCCATCGGCGAACGTCGCCTTGCCGGATGGCTCGACGTCATCCCCGGGCGAGGCGCTGCCGACATCGTCCGCCACCCGGCAGGTGGCCTCGACCGCGCCGGCTTGGCCGAGCGTTCGGTGGACCGGGATCTCGACGGGCTGGCCCTCCGCCACGGTGAGCGCGTCGGCATCGACGTCCAGCTGTCCCGGCCCGGTGAAGTCGTCATCGTCGATCCGTCCCTCGACCGCCGCGGGCGACAGCCCGATCGTGCGCGTGGGGTCGGAGATTGTGGGCGTGTCGAGCTTGACGCCGACGCGCTCCTCGCCCTCGACGAGGTTGTCCTGCGTCGTGAAGACCTGGATCTCCTTGGGCGTGCTGTCGAACGCGCCCCAGGAGATGGTCCCGGAGGTCGGCTGATAGTCACGCCCCGCGACGGCGGTGACGTCGTAGGACTCGAAGTGCGCCGAGACGGCCGTGTTGGTCGGGCCGATGCGGCGGACGAGGATGCGGATGATCGCGCCCTCGGCGGTCGGGTCCGTGTCGGGGTCGGGTGCGATCTCGCCCCCGTAGCCGGGCGGCGGACTCGAGTCGAAGACGAGCACGTTGACGCCGGCGCGCGCCGGGTCGACCGCGCCCGGCGTCGCGCTCGAAAGCGTCGCCCGGATCTCCTCGTTCCCCTCGTTGTTGACATCGGACTTGGTGCCCGGGTTGAGCTGAACGCGTTGCCCGGTGACCATCGAGCCGAAGCTCATGGGGCGGGTCGTGGAGCCGCCCGGGTCGTAGTCGACGCCCTGCTTCGCGGTCCCCTGCGTGATCGTCACGGTCGCGTTCTCGTTGCCGAGGGCACCACCCTCCCGTGTCGCGAAGACGGCTCCCTTCGTCCCGTCGCTCTCGGTCGCCGCCTCGGACGTCGGGAGGAGTGCGAGCAGCGCCTGTCCCTCGTTGTCGAAGACGCGCACCGGGGCTGTCGTGACCAGGGTGCCGGCCGCCTTCAGGAAGAAGGTCGTCGTCTCGATCGGCGACTCGTCGAAGATGTCGTCGACGGCGCCCGGGACGTCAAGGTCGGGGAAGCGGTTGTTGGCGGGGAGCTCCACCGGCGCCCCCGTGTTGACGTCCCCGGCCGACGCCGAGCCGCCCAGGACCTCCCAGGTGATCTGCAGCGGGTCCGCGGTGCTGCCCGTACGGACGGCGGGCAGGCGATCGGGTAACTGGCCGCCCTCCCTCATGTCCACGGGCGTGGACGGGAACTTCGCGAACAGGCCCGGGGGGCCGTCCTCGTCGACGATCGTGACCGGGGGGAGCGGGTCGGTCGGGGGTGCGACCCCGTTCGCGCCCCCAGGCAGGTCCACGTACTCGATGCTGAAGGTTTCCGGGGCCTCCACGGGGTCGTCGTCAAGAAGCTCCACCCTGAGCTCGGCGCGGTCGGATCCCGACGGGAAGTGCACGACCTCGTCGACCGCCTCGAAGTCCTCGCCCGCAACTGCGGTGCCATCGACCGATCGGACCCTTACGTCAACTGCTCCAAGTGGAGCCCGGTCGGTCTCTCGCAGCAGGTGGATCACCGCCGCTCCGCTCTCGACGGCAGCCGGGGACCCACCGTCCAGCTCCAGCCCGTTGAGCCGCTCGCCCGTCGTCGTGTCCAGGTGGAGCCGCCAGCCGCCCGCTACCGAGCCGTCGGCGCTGGACGACTCATCCCTGATGTAGAGCGTCCAGGTGCCGTTCGGCGAACCTCCCAGCAGGGGACGCAGGCTCGCTCCATAGGTGCTTTGGAGCGGAGCGGGAGCGGGCATCGGGATCGTGCCCGGATCGCGCTCGGGCTCGATCGCGCGCAGCCCGGCGTCCGGCAGGTCGCTGAAGGTCCTTGCGGCGGTGTCGGTGTCGATCCGCAGGTTCCCGAGGTCGATGTTCCCGAAGCCCCCCTGGCGGTTCAGGATCCAGGCCGTGCCGGCCGGGCCGACGAGCAGCACTCGCAGGTCGGCGGCGAAGCCGTGCTGCACGCCGACGAGTTCGACGCCGACGCGCGAGACGAGCCCCGGCACGCCCGAGACGTCGATCGAGGTGCCGTACGGCGATGCGTTCCCCTGTGTAGCGGGGATGGTGATGGGTGTCGTGTTCTGGTAGACGGCAGCGTTCGCGCCGGCCGCGAAGGTGCCCGCGAGTACCAGCGCCACAGCCACCTCCCAGGGTGCGCGCATGCGGCCACTGTACTCCGGCAAGCTTCACACGTGCTGCTGACCGTTCCGAACGTGAGCGAGGGCCGCGATCGGGCGAAGATCGAGCGGCTCGCCGGCGCGTTCGGCGCCCTTCGGGTGCTGGACGTCCACGCGGATCCCGACCACGGCCGCAGCGTCTTCACGCTTGCGGGTGAGCAGCGTGCCGTGGCAGACGGGCTGCTGGCGGGGGCGCGCGCGGCAATCGAAGAAATCGACATCTCCAGTCACGGCGGACTCCACCCGCACGTCGGCGCGCTCGACGTCGCGCCGGTCGTGCATCTGGGTGACGACACGCGCGGTGTCGCGGCTGCGGCGGCGCTGACGGCGGGCGCGCTGATCGGCGACGAGCTGGCCCTGCCCGTCTTCCTCTACGGCGCGCTCGCCCACGGCCGCGAGCGGGCCGAGATTCGCGGGGGCGGGGTGGAGGGGCTCGCACGTCGGATGCGCGCAGGTGAGCTAGTCCCCGACTACGGCCCCGGCGAGCCGCACCCGACCGCCGGCGCGATGCTCGTGACCGCACGACCGCCGCTCGTCGCCTTCAACGTCGACCTCGACACCGACGACGTCGAGCTGGCCCGGGTGATCGCCGCCGGGCTGCGCGAGTCGGGTGGGGGCCCGGCCGGGGTGCGTGCGATCGGGCTCCTGCTCGCCGAGCGCGGCCGCGCCCAGGTGTCGATGAACGTGCACGATCCGGATTCGGTCTCGCTCGGAGAGCTCGTCGCGCGCGTGCGCGAGCTCGCCCCGGTCGCCGAGGCCGAGCTCGTCGGCCTTGCACCGCGGGCCGCGTTCGACGGCTTTCCCGAGGACGTAGCGCTCCGCGGGTTCGACCCCGAGCTCCACCTGATCGAGGAAGTCCTAGGCTCCCTGGACTCGCATGGCCCAGACGAAGCGCAAACGTAAGCACCGCGGGACCGCTGCCGGGACGGTCGAGGCGCGCGGCCGGACCGGCCGCCCCCCGACGGCCTCCGAGGTCAAGAAGACGGCGGCGCAGCGGCGCCAGGAGCGCATGGTGAAGCCGCCGACCTGGCGCGGTGCGATCAACCGGGCGGCGATCGCCGCGCTGATCTTCGCGGTGGTCGCGGCGCTTCTGCTGGGCCAGCAGCCGGCCGCGGCCGTGGTGCTGGCGCTGTTCGCATTCGCGCTCTATGTCCCGTCCGGGTACTACATGGACAAGCTGCTCTACGAGCGGCGGCAGAAGCAGAGCCAGAAGCCCGCGCAGCGGTAGCCTCACGCCGATGGACGTGCGCATGTTCACGGTCGGGCCGGTCATGGAGAACTGCTTCCTGTTCCGGCGCGACGGCTCGGACCGGGCCCTGATCGTCGATCCGGGCGAGGAGGCGCCGAAGCTGCTGAGCGCGATCGAGCAGCTCGGCGTCGAGCTTGACGGGATCCTGCTCACCCACACGCATTTCGACCACGTCGGCGCGGTCGCACCCGTCGCGAAGGCAACCGGTGCCGAGGTGTGGGTCCCGGAGATCGAGAAGCCGGTGCTCGCCGACATCATGAGCTTCGTGCCGTGGCCGGGCTTCGGCCCGTATGAGTCGTACGACGCCGAGCACACCGTGGCGGGCGGCGAGAAGCTCTCGCTCGCCGGCTTCGAGATCGACGTGATCTTCACACCCGGCCACAGCCCCGGGCACGTCACCTACTCGATCCCCGACGAGCAGGTGGTCTTCTCCGGCGACGTCCTCTTCCAGGGCTCGGTGGGCCGCACCGACCTGCCCGGGGGCGACTGGCCCACGCTGCTCGACTCGATCCGTGGGCTCGTCGACTCGCTGCCCTCAGAGACGACGGTCTATCCGGGCCACATGGGCGTCACCACGCTCGGGGCCGAGCGCGCGAGCAACCCGTTCCTCGCGGAGCTGGCCCGCTGAGCCTCCAGGCGCCGAAGGGCACCTTCGACGTGCTGCCGGAGGACGCGCCGGGGCGATTGATGCTGTGGGGCATCTGCGCTGCGCGTCTCGGGGCCGCCGGTTACGGCCAGCTCGAGACGCCGGTGTTCGAGGACACGGAACTGTTCGCGCGCGGGGTGGGGGAGTCCACCGACATCGTGCAGAAGGAGATGTTCAGCTTCGAGGACATGGGCGGGCGCTCGCTGACACTCCGGCCGGAGGGGACCGCTCCCGTCTGCCGCGCGTTCGTCGAGCACGGCATGCACAAGCGCCCGCAGCCCGTCCGGCTCTGGTACTGGGGGCCGTTCTTCCGCCATGAGGCGCCGCAGGCCGGACGCTTCCGTCAGTTCACGCAGGCGGGGTGCGAGGTGCTGGGATCGGACGACCCGGCGGTGGACGCCGAGGTGATCGGCGTGCTGGCCGACATCCTCGACGAGGCCGGCGCGCGCGACGTGCGGCTGCGGCTGTCGAGCCTGGGCACCGCCGACACGCGGCGCGACTACTCCGAGCAGCTGAAGTCGTTCCTGCGCGCGCGCGAGGACGACCTGGCGCCCGACGTCCGCGAGCGGATCGACGCGAACCCGCTGCGGGCGTTCGACTCGTCCGACCCGGGCACGCAGGCCGTGATGAAGGAGGCGCCCACCCTGCTCGACCGCCTGGCGGATGACGATGCGGAGCACTTCGCCGAGGTCCGCGCGCTGCTCGATGCCGCGGGAATCGAGTACGAGATCGATCCGGCGCTGGTGCGCGGACTCGATTACTACACGCGCACGGTGTTCGAGTTCACGAGCGACGCCCTCGGCGCCCAGTCGGGCGTGGGCGGCGGCGGGCGCTACGACGGGCTCGTGGAGCAGATGGGCGGACCGCCAACTCCCGCGATCGGTTGGGCGGCCGGAGTCGAGCGCATCCTGCTGGCGGCGGGCGGGGAGGAGCCGTCGGCGTCGGGCGCATGCGTGTTCGTCGCGGTGCCGAAGGAGGAGCGCCGCGCGGCCGGGTTCGTGCTGCTGCGGCGCCTTTTGCGGGAGCGCCGCTCGGCGGTGATGGGCGAGCCGGGGCGATCGATGAAGGGCCTCATGAAGCACGCCGACCGGGTCGGCGCCCGGTGGACCGTCATCGTCGAGGAGGAGGGCTTCGCGCTGAAGGAAATGGCTTCGGGCGACCAACGAAACATCGCCTCCGAGGACGAGCTGGTGGAGGCGCTTGGCCCCGGATCGGAGCCCTGGTGAGGGCTCCGCAGCCGAATCGCTACCGCGACCGCTGGGCGGGCGAGCTCCGGCAGGACGACGTCGGCTCGGAGCCGCGCGTCGCCGGCTGGGTCCACCGCCGGCGCGACCACGGCGGGCTGATCTTCATCGACCTGCGCGACCGTACGGGGCTGGTGCAGGTCGTCTTCCGACCCGAGGAGGCGCCCGAGGCGCACGAGCGTGCCGGGCGGCTGCGCGCCGAGGACGTGCTGACCGTCAGTGGTGAGGTCGTGGCGCGCGAGGAGGGCGCCGTGAACCCGAACCTCGCGACCGGCGAGGTGGAGCTCGTCGCGCGCGAGTTCGAGCTGCTGGCGGACGCGGAGACGCCGCCGTTCGAGATCGAGGAGGGCGGTCCGGTGCCGAACGAGGAGCTGCGCCTGCGCTACCGCTACCTCGACCTGCGCCGCGAGGAGATGCGCCGCCACTTCGAGCTTCGCCACGACGTGATCACCGGCATCCGGGACTACCTGAACGACCAGAGCTTCCTCGAGGTCGAGACGCCGATCATCACCCGCTCGACGCCGGAGGGTGCGCGCGACTTCCTGGTCCCGAGCCGCCACCAGCCGGGATCGTGGTACGCGCTGCCGCAGTCGCCGCAGCTCTTCAAGCAGCTTCTGATGATCGGCGGCTTCGAGCGCTACTACCAGATCGCCCGCTGCTTCCGGGACGAGGACCAGCGCGCCGACCGCCAGCTCGAGTTCACGCAGCTCGACATGGAGATGTCCTTCGTCGAGGAGGAGGACGTCATCACGCTCGTCGACGGGATGATCGCCACGGTGTTCGCCGCCGCCGGCGTGGAGCTGGAGACTCCGCTCGAGCGGCTCACGTACGACGACGCGATGCTGCGCTACGGCTCGGACCGCCCCGATCGCCGGATCGGCATGGAGATCGCCGACCTCGCCGATGCGTTCCGGTCGTCCGAGTTCAAGGTGTTCAGCGGCGCGATCGAGTCGGGTGGCGTCGTGCGCGGCTTCAAGGCGCGTGGCGAGTTCCCGCGCAAGCGCTTCGACGAGCTCACCGAGCAGGCGAAGCGGCTGGGGGCGAAGGGCCTCGTCTGGGCCGTCGTCGAGCCGGACGGCTGGCGCTCGCCGATCGCCAAGTTCCTGAAGCCGGAGGAGATGGCCGCCGCCGCCGCGGCGCTCGGCGCCACCGAGGGGGACACGCTCTTCCTCGTTGCCGACGACGAGCGCGTCGCGGCGCGCGTGCTGGGCGACCTGCGCCTGACGATCGGCGGGAAGGGCGAGGGCCACGATCTCTTCTGGGTGACCGACTTCCCGATGTTCGACTGGAACGAGGACGAGGGCCGCTTCGACGCGCTCCACCATCCGTTCACGGCCCCGACCGGTGACCTCGACGGAGATCCTGCGACCTGGCGCAGCCGCGCGTACGACATCGTCATGGACGGCCTCGAGATCGGCGGCGGATCGGTTCGAATCAACACCCCTGAGGTCCAGAGCAAGGTCTTCGCGGCGATCGGGCTGAGCGACGAGGAAGCCGAGGCCCGCTTCGGCTTCCTGCTCGAGGCGTTTCGCTACGGCGCTCCGCCACACGGCGGCATCGCGTTCGGGCTGGATCGAATCGTCGCCCTGCTCGCCGGCCGCGACTCGATCCGCGACGTGATCGCGTTCCCGAAGACGGCGACGGGCTCGGACCCGCTGACGGGTGCGCCGGCGCCCGTCGATCCACGCCAACTGCGCGAGCTCGGGCTGCAGCCGTCGAGGTGAACAGGGGGCCAGGCCCCTTGTTCAACCCGCGGCCCGGCGCGCCCGCCGCAGGGGCGGACGCGCCGGGGTTGCCGCGGAGGGCTCCCCTAGGCGCTTCCCGGCCGCGAGTGGGTCTTGGCCGGGGCGCGCTCTCCGGAGCGACTGGTCAGCGGAGGGAGCGCAGGGAGACCCAAATCACGGACCCGAATGGCTTCCGCCACGTCGCGGTCCCTCGCATCGTCGGCCCGGCGCCCAGTCATCATGACCGCAAGCACCGCACCCACTGATGTGCTCCATAGGAAGGCGATCAGTGCCACCCACAGGAGAGGATCCATACCCATCACTCCTCCTTGACTGTGGCCAGTATGCGGCCGGTTCGCCAGATTGGGAACCGGACATACGTCCAGTTTCACCAACGCCGTCCCTTGCTAGCTTTGAGCGCGGCCCGAGCTTGTTCGCCAGCGGCAATTACGTTGAGCCAACACGTCTGGGATGGGAGTCTCACTCGGGGCGGGCCGTGGTTCGCCCCGGAGGACACCCACTTGCGAGAGCAGGTTCAACTCCCAGCCGGCAGCGGCAAGCTGGGGCCGTAGTCTTCCCGGGATGGGCCCCTTCGAGGACCATCTCAGCGCGCCGCGCGGTCACGGCCGGCTCGACGCGCCGTCCGGTACCGGCGCCGCCGGCGGCGCGCCCTGTGGCGACGTCGTGCGGATCGACGTCGACGTGGACGGCGACCGCGTCGCGCGCGCGGGGTTCGAGGCCGACGGCTGCGGCGCCGCCCTTGCCGCGGGGAGCGCGGCGGTCGCGCTCGTGTCCCGGCACCCCTTCCTCGACGCGGCCCGGGTGGGCGCGCGTGAGATCTCGGCCGAGCTCGGCGGGCTGAGCCCGGGCAAGCTCCACGCCGCCACGCTCGCCGCCGACGCGCTCCACCGCGCGCTCGGCGCCGCCTCGCAGGTGGCCGTTGCGGCGCCGCGCCCGGACCGCACGCTGGTCGCTCTCAGCGGCGGCGTGGACAGCGCGGTCGCGGCCTGGCTCGCCGCCGAGCGCGGTGACGACGTCGTGGCGGTCACGCTCGAGCTCTGGGCAGATCCGGCGGTGGACACGGCCCGAAGCTGCTGCTCGAGTGAGGCGGTCGGCACGGCGCGGGCGCTCGCTCACCGGATGGGGATGCCTCACCTGACGCTTGACCTCCGCGAGTCGTTCGGCGAGCGCGTCGTCGCCGACTTCCTGGACGAGCACCGCGCGGGGAGGACGCCGAACCCGTGCGTGCGCTGCAACGGGCTGCTGCGCTTCGACGCGATGCTGGCACTGGCGGACAGGCTCGGCGCCGCGCGGCTCGCGACCGGCCATTACGCCCGCGTCGAGGACGACGGCGCGGGCCCGGTACTCGCTCTCGCGCGCGACACGGCGAAGGACCAGACCTACATGCTCTCGGCGCTCAGGCCGGAGCGGCTCGACCGCATCTGGTTCCCCCTCGGGGAGCTGACGAAGCCGGAGGTGCGCGATCTCGCGCGCGCGGCGGGGCTGCCCGTCGCCGAGCGGCCGGAGAGCCAGGACCTCTGCTTCCTGGCGGGAGCGGGCGGGCGGGAGGCCTTCCTGCGCCGTCACGCGAGCGACCTCGTCGAGGCCGACCGCGGCGGGGAGATCGTGGACCTCGAGGGCCGCGTCCTCGGCCACCACGCGGGTCAGCGCCACTTCACCATCGGCCAGCGGCGCGGGCTGGGCGTCGCGGCCGCCGAGCCGCTCTACGTGGTCTCCAAGGACGCGGGCAGCGGCCGGGTCCGCGTCGGCCCCCGGCCGGCTCTGCACACCACGCGGGTGACGGTGAGGGGGGCCGAGCTGCGGCGGCCATCGGCCGTCGTCGACCGGGTGAAGCTGCGGTACCGCTCCGCGCCGCTGGCGGGATGCGTGACCGAGGACGTGGCGCCCGGGCGCCACCCGCGCCTCACCCTCGACCTCGCCGAGCCTGCAGACGGCGTGGCTCCCGGTCAGACTGCGTGCCTCATGCACGGCAACCGCATAGTGGGGTGGGGCGTCATCGCGGCCGGGCGGGCGGAACATGCAGCCTGAGGTCATCGAGCTCACGCTGCCCGCGGGCAGGGAGTGGCACGCGGTCGCACGGCTCGTGCTGGGCGGCGTCGCCGATCGCCTGAACCTGTCCTTCGAGGACCTGGACGATCTCCAGCTCGCCGTCGAGCGGCTGCTGGTCGAGGCCGCGTCACAGGACACGGTCCACGTACGGATCGACGTGGTCGACCAGGGGCTTCGCGTCGGGGTCGGCCCGCTCGTCGAGCGGACGGTGGCCGACGCCCTGCAGGGCCCGGACGCCGCGCCCGGCGAGCTGACGCTGCGGCGCATCCTCCAGACCGTCGTGGATTCGTTCGGGGTCGAGGAGGCCGCAGAGGGTGGCATCGTCGTGCGGCTGCAGAAGGCTGTGCGAGGACGCGCCTAGCTTGGACCGCGAGCGCGCCGAGATCGACCGCGACCTTCTCCGTCGCTACCACGAGCACGGGGACGTCGCCGCCCGCGAGGAGCTCGTCCAGCGCCATCTGCCGCTCGTGCGCTCGCTCGCGCGCCGGTTCGCCGGCCGGGGCGAGTCGCTCGAGGACCTCGAGCAGGTCGGTGCGATCGGCCTGATCAAGGCGATCGACCGGTTCGAGATGTCGCGCGAGGTCGCGCTGACGAGCTACGCGACGCCGAATGTCGTCGGCGAGATCAAGCGCCACTTCCGCGACCGCGGCTCGGCGATCCGGATCCCGCGAAACCTCAAGGAGATGAGCGCCAAGCTCGGCAAGGCGATGGAGCGGCTCACGGCGGTGGAGGGCCGGTCGCCGACCATCGCGGAGCTGGCGGAGGAGGTCAACACGACCCCGGAGCAGGTGCTCGAGGCGCTCGAAGCCGGTTCGGCGCGCTCGACGATCTCGCTGTCCTCCGGGCACGACGCCGACGAGCTCGACCCGATGGAGATCGTGGGGGAGGAGGACGAGGGGTTCGACCGCGTCGAGGACCGGGCCTCACTGGAACCGGCGATCGGCACCCTGCCCGCCCGCGAGCGCGAGATCCTGCGGATGCGCTTCGAGGAGGGCATGACCCAGAGCCAGATCGCGGAGCGGGTCGGCGTGTCGCAGATGCACGTCTCCCGGCTGATCCGGAAGTCGATCGATCAACTGCGAGACGAACTGGTCTAGCGCCGAAAGGGCAGGCTCAGAAATCCTCGGGGAGGATGGCGTCCACGGCCAGGGCGCAGGCGAAGATGGCCACCTCGTCGGCGATCCGCTCGTCGCGGATGCGGACCAAGTCGTCCCAGAGGTGGTCGTCGACCTGGTCCAGGTACTCCTCGTAGCTCCGCAGCGCGGCGTGCGGGAACACGCCCTCGTGGCGCCACTCGCAGTTCGGGCAGCGGCGGGCGATGAACCAGCGGTCGCCCCAGAGCGGCTCGTAGCCCGCGGGCTGCACCATGTCGCGCTCGCACTCCGGGCAGTGCTCGAGGCGGGTGGTCCACGCACCGACTCCGGTGCTCTGGCTCTGAGGGGAATCCAGCATCGCCCAAACAACGGTCGGTCCGGCATGAAACTGACGAGAAGAGGAGAAACCCGACTTGCGGAGTACATTCCGCCTAGATCTAACGAGGGGGGACCTTGTCGAAGCTGCTGAAGACCATGCTCGTGCTCGCCGTCGTGCTCGCGGCGACCTTGGGAATCGTCGCCTGCGGCGATGACGACGACGACGGGGGTGGCGGCGGTACCGGCAAGACGGGCGGGACGATCAAGATCACCCACTCGTCGTTCCCCGACTTCCTCGACCCGGGGCTGTCGTACACGGTGGACGGGTGGGAGGCGCTCAGCACCGCGTATCCCGGGCTCGTGACCTTCCCGCATGACCAGACGGGCACGGCAAGCGCCGAGATCGTCCCTGCCCTGGCCGAGGACCTGCCGGAGATATCGAACGGTGGGAAGACCTACACGTTCAAGCTGCGCGACGGGTTGCAGTTCTCCGACGGATCCGACCTCAAGGCCTCTGACTTCAAGGCGTCGATCGAGCGCATCCTCGAGATGGACTCGCAGGGCGCCGGGCTCGGCTTCACGAGCATCGTCGGCGGCGAGGAGTACCTGACGACCAAGGAGGGCGGCGTCGACGGCATCAAGGTCGACGACGCGACCGGCAAGATCGAGATCACGCTCGAAGAGCCGCGCGGGCCGTTCCTGTACGAGCTTGCGATCCCGTTCGCCGGTGTGGTGCCCGCGGACACGCCGGCGAAGAACCAGACCCAGAGCCCGCCGCCGGGCGCGGGCGCGTACACCTTCGTCGACTCGAACCCGCCGCGGAGCTACTCGCTCGTGAAGAACGAGAACTTCTCGCCCTCGCTCGAGGGCACCGCGGTCGATGCGGGCAACGTCGACCGGATCGACGTGGTGGTCACGTCCGAGAACAACGCGGTCACGCAGGTGGCACAGGGGAAGCTCGACTTCATGGTCGACAACCCCCCGCCGGACCGGATCGGCGAGGTCGCGGCGAAGTACCCGGAGCGTTACCACCAGTTCGTGACGAACTCCACCTTCTACTTCTTCCTCAACTCTTCGGTCCCGCCGTTCGACAACCTGAAGGCGCGGCAGGCCGCGAACCACGCGATCGACCCGGACGCGCTCAACCGTGTCCAGGGAGGCGTGCTCAGCCCGGCCTGGACCACGCTCCCGCCGGGTGTCCCCGGATACCAGGAGGACCACGAGGACATGTACCCGTACGACCTCGAGAAGGCGAAGCAGCTCGTCGAGGAGTCCGGTACCAAGGGCATGGACGTGACCGTCTACGCGAACCCGGAGAACCCGACGAAGCAGACGATGGAGTACTGGACCGAGGTCCTGAACGACATCGGCTACAACGCGGAGATCAGGATCGTCCCGGCCGAGACGTATTTCACGACGATCGGCGACAGGTCCCTGGAGCCGCAGACGGGGTGGGCCAACTGGTACCAGGACTACCCGCACCCGGCTGACTTCATCGACATTCTCCTGAACCCGGACAACGTCGTCGCGACCGGCAACAACAACTACAGCTACACCGAAGACCCGAAGCTCGCCGACATGATCAACGCCGCGAACCGGGAGCCCGAGCTCACCCCCGAGGTCCAGGAGCAGTGGGGCGAGATCGACAAGTACATCCAGGAGCAGGCGTACTGGGGGATCTACGGCAACCGGAAGCAGTCCACGTTCTTCTCGGAGCGCATGGACTTCGAGAACTGCAAGGGCGAGCACTCGGTGTACACCCATGACTGGCACCAGTTCTGCCTGAAGTAGGAGCCTCGCTCGAGGGGGGACGTCCGGCAGAGGACGTCCCCCTTGCCGGACGCGGCGAGAGCCCCTGGCGCCTCGCCGGGCGAAGACTGCGACGGGACCGCGTGTCCCAGGCCGCTGCCCTCGTCTTCATCCTGATCGTCGCCTCCTGCATCGCCGCGCCGCTCTACGCGGAGCACGTGGCGGGCACCGGCCCGAACGACGAGCACGTCACGAAGAAGATCGAGCAGGACGGCGAGCAGGTGGACGTCGTCGCGCCGGACGGGAAGCCGATCGGGCCGACATGGGGCAAGGAGTACTTCATGGGCGCCGACAACCTCGGCCGCGACGTCATGGTGCGGATCCTCTACGGAGGACGCAACTCGCTGCTCGTGGGGCTCTCGGCCGCGGTGATCACGCTCGTCCTGTCGATCCTGGCCGGCCTGTTGGCCGGCTACTTCCGCGGCGGGGTCGACAGGATGATCTCGGGGCTCTTCGACGTGATGTGGTCGTTCCCGGTGCTCCTCTTCGGGATCGCCCTGGGCACCGCCCTTGCGATCGGGGGCCTGAACTTCTGGTTCATCCATCTCGAGAGCGGCTCGATCTGGATCCCGACGATCGTGATCGGAGTCGTCTACGTGCCGTACCTCGGGCGCACCCTGCGCGGGCAGGTGCTCTCCCTCCGCGAGAAGGAGTTCGTCGAGGCGGCGGTCGCGCAGGGGATGGGTTCGCCGCGGATCATGTTCAGCGAGATCCTCCCCAACCTGGCGTCGACCCTGCTCGTCTTCTCGACGCTCATCGTCGCGAACAACATCCTGCTCGAGACGGCGCTGTCTTACCTCGGCGCGGGTATCCGTCCACCGGAGCCGTCCTGGGGCAACCTGATCGCCGACGGGGCCGACCGGATCGTCACGGCGCCGCATCTAACGCTCGCGCCGGGGCTCGCGACCGTGCTCACGGTGCTCGCGCTGAACCTCTTCGGCGACGGCCTCCGCGACGCGCTGAACCCGCGCGCGAAGGTGAGGCTGCGCTAGATGGCCCGGTTCATCGTCCGCCGGATCGTGCACATGCTGCTCGTCCTGTGGGCGATCTCGGTCCTCGTCTTCCTGATCTTCAACGTGGTGCCCGGCGGCGGCACGGAGGGCCAGGTCCTCCGCATCGCCGGCCGGAACGCGAACGAGGTCACGCGCGAGCAGGTGAAGAAGGACTACGGGTTCGACCAGCCGATGTACGTCCAGTACTACGAGATGATGAAGAAGACGCTCAACGGCGAGCTCATCTCCTACTCCGACCAACGCAACGTCCGCGACGAGATCGTCAAGGGCATACCCGCCACGGCCTCGCTCGTGATCGGCGCGGGAATCATCTGGCTCACCGTCGGCGTCCTGTTCGGCGTGCTCAGCGCCCTCTACGCGGGCAAGTTCGTCGACAGGTTCCTGACCGGGCTGGCGATGATCGGGATCTCGATGCCGGTGTTCTGGTTAGGCCTGGTCGCCCTCTACTACCTGACGTACAAGATCGAGCTGTTCCCACCCGGCGGCTATGTGCCGCTGAAGGAGGACCCGGTCGACTGGGCCTATCACCTGATGCTGCCCTGGATGGTGCTCTCCGTCCTCTTCATCGGGTTCTACAGCCGGCTGCTGCGAACGAACGTCCTCGACGTGGAGAACGAGGACTACGTGCGGACGGCACGCGCCAAGGGCCTGTCCGAGCGGCAGACCCTCTCGCGCCACACGCTCCGCAACGCGATGATCCCGATCATCACGCTGTTCGGACTCGACTTCGGCGCGACTTTCGGAGGTGGCGCGATCCTCACCGAGTCGATCTTCGGCCTGCAGGGCGTCGGCCAGTACACCGCCGAGTCGATCGGCGCGCTGGACGTGCCGCCCATCATGGGCGTGGTCCTCTACGGCGCGTTCTTCATCGTGCTGCTGAACACGATCGTCGACATCCTCTACGCCTACCTGGATCCGCGCATCAGGCTTGAAGCATGAGCGAGCCGCTGCTCTCCGTCGAGGACCTGCACGTCCGCTTCAACACGGAGGGCGGGGTCGTGCACGCGGTGGACGGCGTCTCGTTCGACCTCGCGCGGGGCGAGATCTTGGCGGTGGTGGGCGAGTCGGGCTGCGGGAAGTCGGTGACGGCGCAGACGATCATGGGCCTCACACGAACGACGAACGCCGAGCACGAGGGCAGCGTCCGGTTCCGCGACCGCGAGCTTCTGACGGCCCCGAACTCGGAGCTGCGAAAGGTCCGGGGGGCGGAGATCGCGATGATCTTCCAGGATCCGATGACGTCGCTGAACCCCGTCCATCGCATCGGCGACCAGATCGTGGAGCAGATCCTCGCGCACGAGGAGCTGCCGGAACCCGAGGCGCGCGAGCGCGCGGTCGAGCTGCTCGACCGCGTCGGGATCCCGCAGGCGCGGGAGCGGATGCGCAGCTACCCGCACGAGTTCTCGGGGGGCATGCGCCAGCGCGTGATGATCGCGATGGCGCTCTCGTGTGGACCGGAGGTGCTGATCGCCGACGAGCCGACCACGGCGCTGGACGTAACGATCCAGGCCCAGATCCTGGAGCGGATCCGCGAGCTGCGAGAGACCGAGGATGCGGGGGTCATCCTGGTCACCCACGACCTGGGTGTGGTCGCAGACATCGCCGACCGGATCCTCGTGATGTACGCCGGCCGCATCGTGGAGCAGGGCACGCTCGACGAGATCTTCTACGACCCCCAGCATCCATACACCTGGGGCCTGCTCGGCTCGATCACGCGGATCGACCGCGAGCGCCCGGAGCGCCTTCCCGCCATCGCGGGACTGCCGCCGTCGCTGGCCGACCGGCCCGAGGGGTGCCATTTCAGGCCACGGTGTCCGCATGAGTTCGACAAGTGCCCGGAGAAACCGCCGCTCGAGCCGCGCGGCGGCGCGGCGGGTCACTGCGACCGCTGCTGGCTCTCGCCTGAGGAGAAGCGCGCCAAGCGGATGGTCCAGGGGCAGATCGGACTCGGCTCGAAGGGGGCGGTCGCGTGAGCAGCCGAGAGGGGTCGGACCCGCTGATCCGCGTCGAGCATCTGAAGCATCACTTCCCGATCAAGAGCGGGCTGCTCTTCGACCGCACGGTCGACCGCATTCACGCAGTCGACGACGTGACGTTCGAGCTGCGCGAGGGGGAGACCCTCGGGCTCGTCGGCGAGTCGGGTTGCGGCAAGACGACCCTGGTGCGGGCGATCATGCGCCTCGTCGAGCCGACCGAGGGCACCATCCGCTTCGGCGGTCGTGACATCTCCCACGCGAGCCAGCGCGAGCTGCGGCCGCTGCGGCGGCAGATGCAGATGGTCTTCCAGGACCCCTACGCGTCGCTGAACCCGCGGAAGCGGGTCGATCAGATCGTGGCGTCGCCGATGCGCCTGCATGGCGAGGGCGAGGACGCCGCGTCGCGCGTGCGCGAGCTGCTCGACCGGGTCGGGCTGTCGGCCGAGCACGCGAACCGCTACCCACACGAATTCTCGGGTGGCCAGCGCCAGCGGATCGGCGTGGCCAGGGCGCTCGCGCTCGAGCCGAAGCTGATCCTTCTGGATGAGCCGGTGTCCGCTCTCGACGTCTCCGTCCAGGCGCAGATCATCAACCTCCTCGACGACCTCCAGGAAGAGTTCGGGCTGACATATCTCTTCGTCGCCCACGACCTCAGCGTGGTCCGCCACGTCTCGGACCGGATCGCGGTGATGTACCTCGGGAAGATCGTGGAGCTGGCGGCTGCGGAGGAGCTCTACGTCAAGCCGATCATGCCCTACACCGCCGCCCTCCTCGCGGCGATCCCGATCCCGGACCCGAAAGAGAACCGCGAGCGGGAGCGCATCGTGCTCGAGGGCGAGCCGCCCAACCCGATCGACCCGCCGTCCGGCTGCCCGTTTCACCCGCGGTGCCCGCGGGCGACCGAGATCTGCACGCGCGTCGAGCCTCCTCTGACCGAGTACGCGAACGGCCACCTCGCCGCTTGCCACCACCCGCTGAACGTCTCGGACGACGAGATCGCGGCGGCTCGGAAGTCGCCCGCGAGCCCGCTCAGCTCGGGCGACGAGTTGCCACAACCCGCCTGAGCACTCCCGCTTGCAGCGGGGGGACATTCGTTATCCGGCGCTATGAAGCCTTTTGCAGGTTTTGTGGACGAATGTCGTAGAAGGAATCGCTTGCGTGCGCCGATTCTTGACCAGAAGCTGTGCAAAGCAGCAATCAGTTCTCGACGGAAGGGACCCTCCAAATGCCGCAGCGTCGATAGAAGTCAGGGGGCCGCGCCTCGTGCGCGGCCCCCCACTTCTCGATTTGGCGGCGAGCAAGGAAGCTCGGACTAGGACAGGGAATGGGACTGAGGCCAATCAGAGATCTGCTGCGGCATGAGCCGCAGTCACGAGTGTTCTTCGCGGCGCACGCGCAATCGTCGCTGGGAACGGGAGCGGGCTACGTGGCGCTTCTCGTGCTCGCCTACGAGCGGCTCGAGTCGCCGTGGGCGATCAGTCTCGTGCTGCTCGCCGACTTCCTCCCGGCGATGTTCCTGGGGCCGATCTTCGGCGCAGCCGCGGATCGCTGGTCGCGTCGGTGGTGCGCCGCGACCGCTGACCTCGCGCGGGCGCTGGCGTTCGTCTCGCTGGCCTTCGCCGACAATTTCGCGCTTACGGTTGCGCTGGCTCTGCTCGCCGGCGCGGGCACAGGCCTGTTCCGCCCCGCCGTGATGTCCGGCCTGCCGAGCCTCGTGTCGCCGGCTCGTCTACCCGCGGCGACCTCCCTGTATGGCGCGCTGGCGGACGTCGGCTTCACCGTCGGGCCGGCCCTCGCCGGGGTGGGTCTGCTGTTGGCCAGCGCCGAGACGGTGATGCTCGTCAACGGCGTCAGCTTCGCCGTGTCCGCGGTCGCCCTCACGCGCGTCCCATTCGGCGGGGTCGACCGCCGTGAGCATGCACGCTCCCTCATGCGCGACGCACGGGAGGGATTGGGCGCCGTCGCGCACATGCGCGGTCTGCGGGCGGTGATCGCGGGGTCGTCGGCGCTCGTTCTGTTCGCGGGCCTCTTCAATGTCGGCGAGTTGTTGCTCGCCGAGGGCGAGCTCGGCGCAGGCGATGCCGGCTTCGCGTTGCTGGTGGCGGCGTTCGGGGTGGGCGTTCTGGCCGGATCGCTTGCGGGCGCCGGCACGACCCAGCCGTTCCTGATGAAGCGCCGGTACCTCATCGGGCTTGCCTTCAACGGCGCCGGCTTCCTGATCGCCGCGGTCGCGCCGGGCGTCGCCCTCGCGGCATTCGGGTTCGCGGTCGCCGGCCTCGGCAACGGGCTCGGCCTGGTGCACGAGCGACTGCTCTTTCAGGTGACGGTGCCAGACCGGCTCCTGGGCCGCGCGTTCGGCCTGCGCGACACCCTCGATGCGTGGGCGTGGACCGTCGCCTTCACGTCAGCTGCGCCCTTGTTCGCCGCATTCGGCCCGCGGGCCGTGCTCGTGCTGGCAGGGAGCGGCGTCCTCGTCATCGCGGCAGCTTCAGCGTGGGTCCTGAGGAACGCGTTTGCGGCCCCCGTCGCGCTCGGCGCCGAGCCGCTGCCACAGCTCGTCGAACGACTCGACGTCGAAGAGCCTGTCGCGGCCGCGACCTAGCTCGCCGCGGCGGCTGCGGGCTCGTCCCGCTGGGGCAGCGGCACCGGTGCTCCGATCGCCGCGGCCACCGCATGGGATGCCGCCACGCTCTCGACAAGGCGCGGGTAGCGGTCGTCGTTGAGAACGACGTGCTCGAGCGCCGCGGCCACCGCGGGGTCGAACTGGGTGCCCGCGTTCTCGCGGATCTCCCGCAGGGCGTCCTCGCGCCGCATGGCCTTGCGGTAGGGGCGGTCCGTGGTCATCGCGTTGTACGCGTCGCAGCAGAAGACGATCCGGGCCGCGAGTGGGATCTCCGTCCCGGCCAGGCCGTCGGGGTAGCCCCCGCCGTCCCAGCGCTCGTGGCACGAGCGAACGACCTTGCCGACCCGACCCATCAGGCCGCCCACGCGATCGAGCAACTGCTGTCCCTCGATCGTGTGCGTCTTTATCAGCTCGAACTCCTCGTCCGTGAGCTTGGACGGCTTGTTGAGGATCTCCTTCGGAATCGCGATCTTGCCGACGTCGTGGAGAAGCGCGGCAAACTCGAGCTCCTGCCGGTGCGGCTTCGGAATCTGGAGCTCCTCCGCCAGCTCGGCAACCAGCTCGACGACCGAGCGGCAGTGGAACGCCGTGTAGTCATCCTCGGCCTCGACGACGTCGGAGAGGAGCATCACCGTGCCGCGGTAGGCATTCTGCAGCTCGAGCGTCGCCGTGTAGCGCTCCGTGCGCTCATGCGAGAAGACGTGGAGCAGCCATGCGAGAGGGATGACGGCGATCAGCGTGCTGGGCTCCTCTACGGCTTGGAGCGCGAGCACGAGGCCGACGGGGGCGAGGACAGCGTCCACGCGGTAGGACCAGAGCGTGGCCGGCACGTCTTGGGGGCTCCCGGCGAGGTAGTCGTGCACCATCAGGGCGATCGTGCCGACCAGGACCTGGGCCGCGAACGCGAGCACGTAGATCCAGGCGGACTCAACGGCCGGCGCTTCGCCGGGGGCGAGCAGCGCCAGGACCCAGACCGGGCCCAGCGCGAACCAGGTGCCAGCGACGTCGGACAGCGCGTGCCCACGGTCGTCGCGGCCGACCCTCGTCCGGACGCGCCCCAGAAGGAAGCCCGTGGCGACAAGGACCGGGACGAGCGGCAGAGGAGCCAGGAACAGCAGGGGCATCAGGACGAGCTGCTCGGGCGTCCCGTAGCCGTTGCCGACCTCGAACTCGATCCGCGAAACCAACGCGTAGAGGACGACGAGGAAAGCGATGATGAGCGGATCGGCCTCGGGCCCCCATGGGACCAGCACCAGCGTCAGCGCGGCGGCAACGGCGAAGCCTGCAGCCATGACGGTGCTCGCCGAGCGCTCGCGCCCGGACAGCGGTTCCGAGTGCCGTTCGCGGGCAGCGCCGACCAGTGCAACGGATGCATCCACATCTCGCCATTCGACTCGCGCGCGTAGATGTCCCAGCAAACATGCGCATTTGCGTACATTCGTCCAACGAAACCTCCACCCGAATCTGCAGGCTTCGCTCCGTAGACTGCGCCGCGTGACAGCGGACGAGATCCGGGAGGCCTTCCTGTCGTTCTTCGAGGAGCGCGACCACCGCCGGGTCGCCTCGGCCTCGCTCGTCCCGGCGAGCTTCGATCCGTCGGTCCTGCTCACGACGGCCGGGATGCAGCCCTTCAAGCCCTATTTCCGCGGCGACGAGAAGCCGCCGCACGTGCGCCTCGCCTCGTGCCAGAAGGTCTTTCGCACGACCGACATCGAGAACGTGGGGCTGACCGCCAGGCATCTCACCTTCTTCGAGATGCTCGGCAACTTCTCGTTCGGCGACTACTTCAAGCAGGGCGCGGCGGAGTTCGCATGGGAGCTGTCTACGGCGGGCTACGGGTTCGATCCCGAGCACATCTGGATCACCGTCTTCGGCGGTGACGACGAGCTCGGGCTGGGCCCCGACGAGGAGGCGATCGCGTGCTGGCACGCGATCGGCGTTCCGGACGCGCGGATCGTCCGGCTCGGCCGCGAGGACAACTTCTGGCAGTCCGGCCCCACCGGGCCGTGCGGGCCGTGCTCCGAGCTCTACCTCGACCGCGGGCTCGACTTCGGCCGCGAGGAGGACCGCCCGGGCGACGACACCGAGCGCTTCCTCGAGTTCTGGAACCTGGTGTTCATGCAGTACGAGCTGCGCCCTGACGGCGCGCTGCCCCCGCTGCCGAAGCAGAACATCGACACGGGCATGGGCCTCGACCGGATGGCGGCGATCCTCCAGGACGCTCCGTCCGTGTACGAGACCGAGCACTTCATGCCGTACATCCGCTTCGGCGAGGAGCTCTCGGGGCGCCGCTACGGCGACGCGGATGACGAAGCCGCCACGCGTGCGCTGCGCATCCTGGCCGACCACGGGCGCGGGATGGCGTTCCTGCTGGCCGACGGCGTCGTGCCGTCGAACGAGGACCGCGGGTACATCCTGCGCCGGATCATGCGGCGCGCGATCCAGCAGGGCCGCGTGCTGGGCATCGAGGAGCCCTTCCTCCCGCGGCTGTGCGAGAGCGTGCGCGAGGTCATGGGCGCCGCGTACCCGCAGCTCCACGAGGAGCGCGACACGATCGCGAAGTGGGCCGCGGCGGAGGAGGAGGGGTTCCGGCGCACGTTGAGCCAGGGCCAGAAGCTGCTCGAGGAGATCGTGGCGCGGACGAAGAGCGCGGACACCTCCTGGGTGCCGGCGGATGAGGCGTTCAAGCTGCACGACACCTACGGATTTCCGTACGAGCTGACCAAGGAGCTCCTGGCAGACGAGGGTCTCGCCGTGGACGACCAGGGGTTCGAGGAGCTGATGGACGAGGCGCGCCGGGTCGCGCGGGCGGGCCAGCGCGGCGGGAGCGGCGACGACCGCGAGCGGGTGACGGCGTTCGCGCGCTCGAGCGGGGTCGAGACGCGCTTCGTCGGGTACGAGGCCACCGAGTGGGAGACCGTGATCCGCGCCCTGGAGCGCGAGAACGGCCGCGTGCTCGTGAAGCTCGAGGAGAGCCCCTTCTACGCCGAGGGCGGCGGCCAGGTCTCTGACTCCGGCGTGGTCGAGACCGAGTCGGGCCGCGCGGTTGTCGCCGACGTCTTCCGGCTCGGCGACGACCAGGCCGTCGCGCTCGACACGGTCGAGGGCGAGATGGGCGAGGGGCAGCGCGCGCACGCGGTCGTGGATCGCGGCCGCCGGTTCGCGACGATGTGCAACCACACGGCGACCCACCTGCTTCACGCGGCGCTCCGGGACCGGCTCGGGCCGCACGTCCGCCAGGCGGGTTCGTACGTGGGGCCCGACAAGCTGCGCTTCGACTTCACGCACGGCGAGCGGCTGACGAAGGCGGAGCTGGCCGAGGTCGAAGAGGCCGTGAACGCGTGGATCGTCGCCAACCACCCCGTGCGGGCGGTGGTCACCACGCGCGACGAGGCGGACCGGCTCGGCGCGATGGCGCTGTTCGGCGAGAAGTACGGCGACTGGGTGCGGATGGTGGACGTGGACGGCGTATCGCGGGAGCTTTGCGGCGGGACGCATGTGGGCTCGACCGCCGAGGTCGGCCTCTTCCACGTGATGCACGAGACCTCGAGCGCGTCGAACGTGCGCCGGATCGAGGCGCTGACGGCCGCGGGCGGCATCGCCGAGTTCCGCCGGCGAACCGAGGCGCTCCGCGAGCTCGCCGAGATCCTGAAGGTCCCCGAGAAGGACGTGGTCGGCGCGGTCCGCCGGCTGCAGGCGTCGCTGAAGGACGCGACCAAGGCGCCGAAACGCGCCGAGCCGGATCCTGCCCAGGCCGAGGCGCTCCTGGGGCGGGCGGTGGACGTCGGCGGCGTGAAGGTGCTGACGGAGCTGGCCGACGGACTCGAGGCGAAGGCACTCCTCGCACTCTCCGACCAGTTGCGCCAGAAGCTGGGCGACAGCGCGGTGGTGCTGGGCGCCGCGACCGACGGGCGTGTCCACCTCGTCGCGAACTTCGCGCCGTCCGCGGTGGACCGCGGACTCGACGCCGGCGAGGTGGTGCGCGTCGCCGCCGGCGTGGTCGGCGGCGGCGGTGGCGGGCGGCCGACGCTCGCGCAGGCCGGCGGGCGCGAGCCCGACAAGCTTCCCGACGCGCTCGCCGCGGCTCGCGGAGCGATCGAGCAGCGCCTCGGCTGATGCGGATCCTCGCGCTGGACGCGGGCGAGGCCCGCTGCGGCTGCGCGGTCTGCGACCCGACCGAGACGGTGGTGACGCCGCTCGACGCCGTGCACCGGCCGGACACGCGGGCTGGACTCGATAGCCTCGCCCGCCTCGTGAGAGAGCGCGAGATCGAGCAGATCGTCGTCGGCCTGCCGCTCACGATGCGTGGGGAGGAGGGGGACCAGGCGCGCTGGACACGCGGGTTCGGCGAGCGCCTCGCAGCACGCGTGGACGTCCCGATCCTCTTCTACGACGAGCGGCTGACGACGCGTCAGGCCGAGCGCTCCGGCGGCGCGGCGGATGCCGATTCGCGCGCGGCCGCCCACCTGCTCGAGGGCTACCTGGGGGCGCGCGCCCGGTGAGCGGCCGCACCCCCGAGGAGCGCGAGCGCGCGCGGCTCGAGCGCGAGGCGAAGCGGGCGGCCGAGCGCGGCGAGCCGCCCCCGCCCCCGCCCGACCCGACACCGCCGACGGAGCCGCCGCCACCCGCCGACCCGCCGCCGGCCGCTCCCGCGGAGCCGCCACCACCCGACCCGCCGCCCGCCGCTCGCGACGCGGACCGAAGCGCCGCCGCAAACCGGGTGATGGACCGTGTGCGCAGGCAGCGAGGTCCGAGCAACGAGCAACGAGCAACGAGCAACGATCCGCGACCAGCAACCAGCGACCAGCGACCAGCGCGCACCAGCAGGCGTTCGACCCGCTTCAAGATCCTGCTCGCAGTCGGCGTCGTGCTCGCCCTCGCGGCAGCGTGGTTCCTCCTATCCCTCTTCCAGCCGTTCAAGGGAGACGGCGAGGGCACCGTGCCCGTCCAGATCCCGACCGGCGCCAGCGTCACCGAGATCGGGGAGATCCTGGAGGAGAACGACGTGATCGCGAGCGAGATGTTCTTCCGGGCGCGCGTCACGATCGGCGGGAGCCGGGGCGACCTGAAGCCGGGCGCGTACCAGCTCGCTCGCGACATGAGCTACGGCGCCGCGATCGACGCACTGTCGGAGGGCCCGCCGAAGGACATCATCACGATCACGATCCCCGAGGGCCGCTCGCGCGCCGAGATCGCGCCGCTCGTCGAGGCCGCCGGGATCTCCGGCAGCTACCGGCGTGCAAGCGCCGGCTCCGAGGCGATCGACCTGCGCCGCTACGACGCCGCGAATGCGGACAGCCTCGAGGGGTTCCTGTTCCCCGCCACGTACGAGCTGAAGCGCGGGGCCGACGCTACGGACCTCGTGACCAAGCAGGTCGAGGCGTTCGAGGACCAGTTCGCCGGGGTGGACCTCCGCTTCGCCGAGCGAAAGAACCTGACGCCGTACGACGTCCTGATCATCGCCTCGATGGTCGAGCGCGAGGCCGGGGTCGACAAGGATCGGCCGCTGATCGCGTCGGTCATCTACAACCGGCTTCGACTCGGCGAGCCGCTCGGCATCGACGCGACGCTGCGGTTCGCATTGAACAACTGGACCGAGCCGCTCACCGTGTCCGAGCTCGCATCGGACTCGCCCTACAACACGCGTAAGTTCGCGAACCTCCCGCCGGGGCCGATCGGGAACCCCGGGCTCGCGTCGATCAAGGCTGCCGCCAACCCGGCTGACACCGACTTCGTCTTCTTCGTCGTCAAGCCGTGCGGCGAGGGAGAGCACGCCTTCGCGGCGACCGATGCCGAGCACCAGCAGAATGTCGCCCGCTACGACGCCGAGCGCGAGGCCCAGGGCGGACAGTCGCCGACCGAGTGCTGACCCTCGCCGGCGTGCTCGGCGACCCGGTCGCCCACAGCCGCTCGCCGGCGATGCACAACGCCGCGTTCGAGGCACTCGGGCTGGACTGGCGGTACGTGAAGCTGCCGGTGCCGCCCGAGCTGTTCGCGGAGACGGTGCGCGCGCTGCCGGAGTTGGGGTATCGGGGGGCGAACGTGACCATCCCGCACAAGGAGGCGGCGCTGGCGGTCGCCGACAGCGCAAGCGACGCCGCCCGTGCGATCGGGGCGGCCAACACGCTGACCTTCGCCGACGGCGAGGTCCAGGCCGACAACACCGACGCGGCTGGCTTCCTCGCGGCACTGCCGCGGTCGCCGGCCGGCATGGGCGCGCTCGTCCTGGGCGCCGGGGGCGCCGCCAGAGCCGTAGCGTGGGCGCTCGACCGCGCCGGGGCGCGGGTGAGCGTGTGGAACCGGACGCCGGAGCGGGCGGCGGCTCTGGCGGCCGACCTCGGCGTCGCGAGCGTCGAGGCGCCCGTGGCCGCCGAACTCGTCGTGAACGCGACTTCGGTCGGGCTCCGCTCCGAGGACTCGATCGACGACCTCCCGCTCGCCTGGATCGACCCGCCCGCGATCGCCGTGGAGCTGGTCTACGGCCGCCACGAGACGCCTTTCGGGGCCTGGGCGGCGATTGGCGCGTCGGAAGTAGTGGATGGCCTGGAGGTCCTCGTCCGGCAGGGGGCGCTCGCATTCGAGGCCTGGACCGGCCAGGAGCCGCCTCTGGACGTGATGCGCAGAGCGGCCAGAGCGTCCAGCAGTCCCTAAACAAACCGATGGTTCTGCCCGATAGCGACGGGGAATGGCTCTGCCTCGCCCCACCCTGCTTGCCATCGCGGGAGTACTGCTCTCGCTGATGAGTTTCATGTCGATGCGCACGATCGGCACGGAACGGGCTGCCGATCTGGGCGTTCCGACGCTCGCCGGCGAAAGCCCCGCGCCGGCCGATGACGCCAGCGCGAAGCCGGCCTCCAAGGAGCCCGAGCCGCGGGTCGAGGACGTGCCGCCCGCGCTCGCGGACGCGCTGGCCGACGGCAAGGTCGCCGTCCTGCTCTTCGCTGAGGATGGAGCCGACGACGTCGCCACCGCCCGCCACTTCGGCACGCTCTCCCAGCTCGGGAACCGCGTGAGCACCTTCCGCGCGGGCATCGAGGACGTCGGCCGCTACGCCGGCGTCGTCGCCGACCTCGGCATCTCTCAGGCGCCCGCGATCGTGATCGTCAGGCCGGACCTGCGCGCGGCGCCGCCGATCGAGGGCTACGTCGAGTCGCAGTACCTCCTGCAGCGCGTCAAGGACCAGCTCCGATGAGTGAAGACCACCCACACCTCAGGCCGGTCCCGGCCCCCGGTGCGGCTGCGGCCGCTGCGGAGACGGCTCCCCAGGACGAGAATCACACGGGGCTCGTCCCGCCGACGCGTCGCGGCGGCGGCGCGCGCTTCATCTCGGACGTGATCGTCGAGCTCGGCTTCGTGCCCGCGGAGCGGGTGCAGGCCGCGGTCGAAGAGGCCAAGTCGGCCGCCGAGACGCCCGAGCAGATCCTGGTCGCCGCCGGCGACCTGACCTCGGAGCAGCTCGCGCGGGCGATCGCCGAGCGCTTCGGTCTGGACTTCGCCGACCTGTCGGTCTACAAGACCGATCCCGGTGCCGTGAACCTGGTGACCGCACAGGCGGCCAAGCGCTACAACGCCGCGCCGATCGGCTTCGACGAGAGCGGGAAGAGGCTGATCGTCGCGATGGCCGACCCGTCGAACGTGCTGGCCCTCGACGACCTGAAGCTGATGACGGGTCACCCGATCACGCGTGTCGTCGCCGCCCCGGACGACCTCCAGGCGGTGATCGCGCGCATGAGCAGGCTCGACGACGCGGTGGCCGAGGCGATCGACGAGGGCGACGACGACGACGACCTCGCCTCGCTCACCGAGGTCCGCGAGTCCGCCGACGACGCGCCGGTCATCAAGCTCGTCAACTCCCTGATCGCACAGGCGGTCGAGGAGGGCGCGTCCGACGTGCACTTCGAGCCGATGGAGTCGCGCGACATGCGCGTCCGGTACCGCATCGACGGCGTGCTGCGTGAGACCACGCAGATCCCGAAGCGCATGAACGCCGGCGTCATCTCGCGCGTGAAGATCATGGCCGACCTGGACATCGCCGAGCGGCGGCTGCCCCAGGACGGGCGCGTGTCGCTGCGGGTCGAGGGCCACGCCGTGGACATCCGCGTCGTCACCATCCCCGGCGTCTGGGGCGAGGGGATCGTCATGCGCCTCCTCGACAAGGAGCAGGTGCTCCTCTCGATGGACACGCTCGGGATCACCGGCGACTCGCTGGTGCGCTTCGACGGCGCGATCCGCCAGTCCTACGGCGCGATCCTCGTGACCGGGCCGACCGGCTCGGGCAAGTCCACGACTCTGTACGCGGCGCTGAACGCGATCAACAGCATCGAGAAGAACATCCTCACCATCGAGGACCCCGTCGAGTACCAGCTGCCCGGCATCAACCAGATCCAGGTCAACCTGAAGGCCGGCCTCGGCTTCGCCCAGGGCCTGCGCTCGATGCTGCGCGCCGACCCCGACATCATCATGGTCGGCGAGATCCGCGACGCGGAGACGGCGCGGATCGCGGTCGAGTCCGCCCTGACCGGCCACCTCGTCCTCTCGACGCTCCATACGAACGACGCCCCGTCGGCGATCACCCGCCTCACAGAGATGGGGATCGAGCCCTTCCTGACCGCCTCGGCGGTCGACTGCATCGTCGCGCAGCGGCTGGCGCGGAAGCTGTGCGCGCACTGCAAGCAGCGCGTCGTGCTTAGCCAGGCGTCGCTCGAGGCGGCCGGCTTCCCGGCGGATCTCGACGTCGAGGCGTACGACCCAGCCGGCTGCCCGCGCTGCAACCACTCGGGCTACAAGGGCCGGCTCGGCGTATACGAGGTGATGACGCTCTCCGAGGAGATCCGCGCCATGACGATCGAGCAGACCTCCTCGGACGTCGTCCGCGACATCGCGATCAAGCAGGGGATGAAGCCCCTCCGGATCGACGGCCTCGACAAGGTGAAGCAGGGGCTTACGTCGATCGCCGAAGTCGCCCGCGTCGCGTAAGCGTCCAGACGCAGGCCCCGCGCCTAAGCAGAACGGCCGTCGAGGCCGAAAAAGCCTCCATGAACTTCGACTTCGCCGACGTCCTGATCGAAGTCATGGAGCGCGGCGCGTCCGACCTCCATGTAACGGCAGGCGTCCCACCCATGGTCCGCGAGCGCGGCCACCTGTCCGCCCTCGACTTCCCGGCCCTCAGCCCGCAGGACACGCGCGAGATCGTCTACTCGATCCTCACGAACGACCAGCGCAAGAAGCTCGAGAACGAGTGGCAGATCGACCTCTCCTACTCGATCCCGGGCCGCGCGCGGTTCCGCGTGAACGCGTACTTCCAGCGCGCCGCGATCGGCGCCGCCTTCCGGCTTATCCCGAGCGAGATGCCGCAGCTCGAGCAGCTCGGCCTCCCGCCGGTGCTGGACGACTTCGTGACCAAGCCGCGCGGATTCGTGCTCGTCACGGGCCCGACCGGCTCGGGCAAGTCCACAACCCTCGCGGCGATGATGGACCGGATCAACCGGACCCGTCACGAGCACATCATGACCGTGGAGGATCCGATCGAGTTCCTCCACCCGCACCGCTCGTGCATCGTCAACCAGCGTGAGATCGGCGGCGACGCGCAGAGCTTCGCGATGGCGCTGAAGGCCGCTCTTCGCCAGGACCCCGACGTGATCCTCGTCGGCGAGATGCGCGACCTCGAGACGATCGAGACCGCGCTGACCGCGGCCGAGACCGGCCACCTCGTCTTCGCCACCCTGCACACGCAGGACACCGCGCAGACGGTGGACCGGATCGTGGACGTGTTCCCGCCGGAGCAGCAGCACCAGGTCCGGATGCAGCTCTCGATCGCCCTTCAGGGCATCGTCACGCAGCAGCTCCTGCCGACGGCAGACGGCCGCGGCCGCGTGTGCGCAACCGAGGTGCTTGTGCCGACGCCGGCAATCAGGAACCTGATCCGCGAGGGCAAGACGCACCAGATCTACTCGGCGCTTCAGACCGGCAGCTCGCACGGCATGCAGACGATGGACACGGCGCTCGCCGACCTTGTCCGCCGCGGCAAGATCACGCGCGAGCTGGCCGAGCAGCGTTCCTCGACCCCGGAGGAGCTCCGCAGGCTTCTCGGGCACGTGCAGGCGGCCTAGCAAGGAAGACTCATGGCGACCTACGCCTACAAAGCGCTCGACCTCCAGGGCGCTCCCACCAAGGGCGAGATCGATGGAGACGACAAGCAGGCCGTCGCGTCGAACCTGCGCGCGAAGGGCCTGATCGTCCTCGACATCGAGGAGCGGATTCCGAAGAGCGCGGGCGACATCCTCGCGCGCTTCAAGAAGGTAAAGGCCCAGGAGCTGACGGTCATGACCCGTCAGCTCTCGACGATGGTCTCGTCGGGCATGTCGCTGCTGCGCGCGCTGTACGTCCTCGAGGACCAGGCCGAGTCGGACAAGCTGCGCGAGACGCTGGTCGCGGTCCGCAAGGACGTCGAGGCGGGCATCTCGCTCTCCGACTCGCTCGCGAAGCACCCCGCGGTCTTCAACGACCTCTACGTCGCGATGGTGGCCGCCGGTGAGACCGGCGGCATCCTGGAGAGCACGCTGCGCCGGGTCGCCGATCAGCTCGAGAAGGACGAGGAGCTCCGGCGCCAGGTCAAGTCGGCGATGGTCTACCCGTCGCTGATCGGAGGCTTCGCGCTGGTCGTGCTGGTCGCCCTCGTCGCGTTCCTCGTCCCGGTGTTCGCCGGGGTGTTCGAGGACTTCGGCGGCGAGCTCCCGGCCATCACCAAGTTCACCGTGATGCTCTCCGACTTCATCACCGGCATGTGGTATCTCGCGATCGCCCTCACCTGGGGCCTCGTGTTCGCCTTCCGCAAGTGGAAGGCCACCGAGAGCGGCCGCATGCAGTGGGACCGCTTCAAGCTGAAGGTGCCGTGGAAGATCGGCGACATCGTCCAGAAGGTCTGCATCGCGCGCTTCTCGCGGACGTTCTCGGCGCTCGTCGGCGCCGGCGTGCCGATGCTCGAGGCGATCGAGATCGTCGGCAAGACGTCGGGCAACAAGGTGATCGAGAAGGCGATGGGGGACGTCCGCGCCTCGGTAACGAAGGGCGGCACGATCTCGACGCCGATGCGCGCCGCGCCGGTATTCCCGACCATGGTCACGCAGATGATCGGCGTGGGCGAGGAGACGGGCGCCCTCGACGCGATGATGGACAAGGTCGCCGACTTCTACGAGTCGGAGGTCGAGGCCTCGGTGAAGGCGCTGACGTCGATCCTCGAGCCCGTCATGATCGTCGTCGTGGGCGGAATCGTCGGCTTCATCATCATCGCGATGTACATGCCGATGTTCTCGATCTACGACCAGATCAAGTAGTTCGCGACGAACCTGGGCGGTAGCGGCTGTAGGCTGGCGCCCATCGGCTGTTTCCTCGCACTACTGGCCCTCATCTCGCCACGGCTGGTCCTCTTCCTGCTGTGGCTCTTCGATGACATCCTCAGCCGCGCGTACGACAGCTGGGCGGTCCCGCTCGTCGGGTTCTTCATCCTGCCGTGGACGACGCTCAGCTACGTCGCCTTCTGGGACTGGGGCTCGGGCCGTCACGTGACCGGCGTCGAGTGGTTCTTCGTGGGATTCTTCTTCCTGGTCGACCTTGGCTCCTGGTTCGGCGGCAACCAGGCGCGCGCGGACTAGCCCGGCCCCAGGGCCCTCGGCCGCTTCGTGAGCGGCCTCACCGACCACAACTGCCCGACCGATTAATTTGGGAGGTGGACCTGGTCTTACTCCCATGACCCTTCGAAACGAACAGAGCCGCTGGGCAGCCCTCTACGTCCTCTGCACGGGGATGCTGATGATCGTTCTCGACATGACCGTCGTGAACGTCGCGCTGCCGTACATCCAGGACGACCTCGGGTTCTCCAATTCGAGCCTCGCCTGGACGGTAAACGCCTATCTGATCGCGTTCGGAGGCCTCCTGCTTCTGGCGGGCCGCCTGGGGGACCTGGTCGGCCGCCGGGACGTCTTCCTGACGGGGCTCGCCGTATTCACCATCGCGTCGCTCCTGTGCGGCCTGGCGCAGAGCCAGGAAGTGCTGGTCGGTGCCCGCTTCCTGCAGGGGATCGGCGGGGCGATGACGTCGGCCGTGATCCTCGGGATGATCGTGACGATGTTCCCGGAGCCGCGGGAGCAGGCGAAGGCGATCGGGATCTACGCGTTCGTCGCCTCGGGCGGCGGCTCGGTCGGCCTGCTCGCGGGCGGCATCCTGACCCAGTCGATCAACTGGCACTGGATCTTCTTCATCAACGTGCCGATCGCGATCGCCACCGCGTTCTTCGCCGTCCGCCTTATGGGCCGCGACAAGGGCATCGGCTTCGGCGGCGGGGCGGACGTCCCGGGCGCCGTGCTCATCACGAGCTCGCTGATGCTCGGCGTCTACACGATCGTCAAGCCGGCCGCGGAGCAGGGCTGGACCGATCCCCAGACGCTGCTGCTCAGTGGGGTCGCGACCGCGCTTCTCGTCGCGTTCATCGCACGCGAGGCCACCGCCCGCAACGCGCTGATACCGCTCGGGATCTTCCGCTCTCGGAACGTGAGCGGCGCGAACGTCATACAGGCGCTCAGCATCGCCGGGATGTTCGCCATGTTCTTCCTCGGAACGCTGTATCTGCAGCGGATCCTCGGCTACGACGCGCTCGAGATCGGCTTCGCGTTCCTGCCCGCCACGATCGCGATGGGACTCATGTCGGCCCGCTACTCCGACCGCCTGGTCACCCGGTTCGGCGCGCGCACCACGCTGATCCCCGGGCTTGTCCTGATCATGGCCGCGCTGGCGCTCTTCACCCGCGCCCCGGTGGGCGGCAGCTGGGTCGAGCACGTGCTCCCCGTGATGCTCCTGCTCGGCTTCGGCGCCGGCATGGCGTTCCCCGCCCTGATGAGCCTGGCGATGTCGGACGTCGACCAGAGCGAGGCCGGCCTGGCATCGGGTCTCGTGAACACGACGGCTCAGGTGGGGGCGGCGCTCGGCCTGGCGGTCCTGGCGACGCTCTCCTCCGAGCA
>DASPHG010000027.1:0-11403 GCA_035629775.1 Thermoleophilaceae bacterium
CGGCAGGATCTGCAGGTTCACCGGCGGCGATCATAACCTTGGCTCCGGAGGCCTCGCCAGGGCCAGTAGGCTCCGCCGATGGCTCTCCACCACCGGACCTGCCCCTTCTGCGAGGCCACCTGCGGTCTCGAGATAGAGACCGAAGGCCGGGAGGTGGTGGCGGTCCGCGGCGACACCGACGACGTCTTCAGCCGCGGGTTCATCTGCCCGAAGGCCTACGGCATCAAGCAGCTGCACGAAGATCCGGACCGCCTGACGACGCCGCTCGTGCGTCGCGACGGTGAGCTCGTCGAGGCGAGCTGGGACGAGGCGTTCGAGGAGATCGACCGTCGCCTCTCCCCCATCCTGGCCGAACACGGACGCAACTCCGTGGGGGTCTACCTCGGCAACCCGAACGCCCACAACCTGTCGGCGATCCTCTACGCGCCGGCACTCCTGCGGCTGCTCGGCTCGCAGAACCTCTACAGCGCCGCGACGGTCGATCAGATGCCAAAGCAGGTCGGGGCGGGCCACATGTTCGGGACGATGTTGTCGATCCCGATCCCCGACGTCGACCGCTGCGATCACCTGCTGTTGCTCGGCGCCAACCCGCTCGTCTCGAACGGGAGCCTGCTCACCGCGCCGAACATACGCGGCCGCCTGCGCTCCATCCGCGAGCGCGGCGGCAAGGTCGTCGTGGTCGATCCGCGGCGCACGCGCACCGCGGAGGAGGCCGACGAGCACCACTTCATCCGGCCCGGCAGCGACGCGCTCCTGCTCGCCGGAATGGCCTGCACGCTCGTCGAGGAGGGACTCGAAGACCCCGGCGAGCTGGCGGCGCACGTGCGGGGGCTCGACGAGCTGCGAGCCCTGGTACGCGAGTTCACGCCCGAGGCCGTGGCCGGCCCGTGCGGGATCGAGGCGAGCGAGATCCGGCGCATGGCGCGCGAGCTGGCCGCGGCGGAGCGCGCCGCCGTGTACGCCCGCATCGGGACCTGCACGCAGGAGTTCGGGACGCTCGCGAGCTGGCTGGTCGACGTCCTGAACGTCCTGACCGGGAACCTCGACCGCGAGGGCGGCGCCATGTTCACGCGCGCGGCGGCGGGCCAGCGCAACACCGCCGGGCCGCCGGGCGTCGGCAAGGGAATCCGCATCGGCCGGTGGCAGAGCCGCGTTCGCGGTCTGCCGGAGGTGTTCGGCGAGCTGCCGGTCGTGTGCCTGGCCGAGGAGATCGAGACGCCCGGCGACGATCGGGTGCGTGCGCTCATCACGGTCGCGGGGAACCCGGTCGTCTCGACCCCCCAGTCCGAGCGCCTCGACCGCGCGCTCGGGGAGCTCGACTTCATGGTCGCGCTCGACATCTACGTGAACGAGACGACCCGCCACGCCGACGTGGTCCTCCCGGGCCCGTCGCCGCTCGCGCGCTCGCACTACGACCTGGCGCTCTACCAGCTCGCCGTGCGCAACGTGGCGAACTACTCGCCGCCCGCGCTCGAGCCCGAGCCCGACCTCGAGCCGGAATGGCGGACGCTCCTGCGGCTGACCGCGGTCGTGACCGGCCAGGGCGCGGACGCGGACATCGACGCGATCGACGACTTCGTCATCGACACACTGATCCAGCGCGCCGCGGCGGACGAGCAGTCGCCGCTTTCCGGCCGCGATCCGGCCGAGGTGCGCGCGGAGCTCGGCGAGCGCCGCGGGCCCGACCGGGCGCTCGACCTGCTGCTGCGGGCGGGGCCGTACGAGCTGACCCTGGACCAGCTCGAGCAGAGCCCGCACGGGATCGACCTCGGCCCGCTGGCGCCGCGGCTACCCGAGGTCCTGCGGACGCCGTCCGGGAAGGTCGAGCTCGCCCCCGAGCAGGTCGTCGCCGACGTCGAGCGGCTGCGCGCGTCGCTCGAGCGGACGCGCAACGGCCATCTGGTGCTCGTCGGCCGCCGTCACCTGCGCTCGAACAACTCGTGGATGCACAACCTGCGCCCGCTCGTGAAGGGCAAGGACCGCTGCACGATGCACGTGAACCCGGCCGACGCGGAGCGCCTCGGCCTGGTGGACGGGGCGCAGGCGCGGCTGACTTCGGCGGGCGGGACGGTCGAGGCGCCGGTCGAGGTGACGGACGCGATCCGGGCCGGGGTCGTCTCGATCCCCCACGGCTGGGGCCACGACGTGCCCGGTGTGCGGCTCGACGTGGCGCGCGCGCACGCGGGTGTCAACAGCAACGTCCTGTCCGACGGCTCGCTCTTCGACCCGCTGTCCGGGAACGCCGTGCTGAACGGCATCCCGGTCGACGTGACGCCGGCCTAGTCCCTGAAACGGAAAACGGCCCCCGTATGGGAGCCGCTTTCCGAGTCAAAGAGAAGGATGGGTCTGCGTTCTAACGTCTGATCCATTCTTCGGGCCGCCGGGGCAGTTCCTGAAATCCGCGCCGCTCGGCCTGGACGGACGGCCTAGATTGCGGTCAGCATCGACCCGCCGCAGTTGCGGCAGGTCACGTTCGCGTCGTCGGTCATCCGCGCGATCGTGGCGTGCGAGCCGCAGTCGGGGCAGTCCGAGCGCAGCTCGAACCGGTGCAGACAGAAGACGCAGCGGTAGCGGCCCGGCAGGTTCGTCTGCCGCAGCCACGGCTCGCGGCACGTCGGGCACTCGAGGCCCAGCCTGATCTCCGGCTCCCCCATGTGCGCATTCTGCCGGTCCGGCCGGACTAGCCCGCCCGCACCAGCCGACTGATGAAGAACCCGTCGGTCCCGTGGCGGTGCGGGAGAACCTGGAGCGGGCCCCGGACCGAGGGGTGCGCGTACCTGCCGAAGCGCTCGGAGAGATCGTCCACGCTGAAGTCGCCGCGGCGCTCGATGAACGACGCGACCTGGTGCTCGTTCTCCTCGGGGGAGATCGTGCACGTCGAGTAGACGAGCGACCCGCCCGGGCGGACGCGCTCGGCCGCGATGTCGAGCAGGCGCGCCTGGTCGACGACCACCCGCGCGACGGTCCCCTCGTCCTTCTTCCACCTCACGTCCGGGCGCGACTGGAGCGTGCCGAGGTCCGAGCACGGCGGGTCCAGGAGAACCCGGTCGTAGTCCTCGCCCACGTCGATCTCGGCGGCGTCTCCCTCCCGCACGCGCACGCAGGTCGCACCCAGCCGCTCGCAGTTCTCGGCAAGCGCGCGGGCGCGCCCGCCGTTCTTCTCGACGGCGACCACCTCCCCCTCGTTGCCGAGCAGGGCCGCGAGATGCGTGGTCTTGCCGCCGGGCGCGGCGCACAGGTCGAGCACCCGCTCGCCGGGCTCCGGCGCCACCACGCGCGCCACGAGCATCGACGCGCGCGACTGCGGCATGAGCGCTCCCTCCCGGAAGAGCTTCGACGCGTGCACGTCGAACTGCCCCTGGAGCACGAGGCCCTCCCGGAGGTCCTCGGCGGGACTCGTTTCGACGCCCTCCTTCGCCAGCCCCTCGGCCACCTCGCCCGCGGTCACGAGGAGCGCGTTGGCGCGGACCGCGTTCTCAGCCGGCGCGTTGTTCCGTTCGAGCAGCGCGATGGCCTGCTCGGGACCGAGCGCGTCCCACCACATGCGCACGATCCACTCCGGGTGCGAATGGCGGACGGCGGCCTCGGCGGGTGAGTGGTCGGTGAGCTCCGCCATGAGGTCGCCGGCCTCCCGTGTCGCGCGTCTGAGGACCGCGTTGACCAGCCGGTGGCCGCCACGTCCGTGCTCCTTCGCGAGGTCCACCGTCTCCCCGACCGCCGCGTGGTCGGGCACGCCGTCGAGGAAGGCGACCTGGTAGACGCCGAGCCGGAGCGCGTTCAGGATCGGCAGGTCGATGCTGTCGGCCACGCGCGAGGAGAGCGCGGTCACGACGTAGTCGATCGTGGCTCGGTTCTGGATCGTGCCGTACGCGAGCCGCTGCGCGAACGCGCGATCGCGCGGGTCGAGCCCGGCACGCTCGGCCTCCGCCCGGAACGCGCGGTCCGCGTACGCGCCCTCGCCGAAAGTTCGCTGGAGGACGCGGAAGGCGCATGCGCGCGCGGGGGTCGGCTCAGCCCGGTGCGCGGTGCGCCGGCCGTGCCGCGTCAGGCGGACCATCAGGCGATGCTCCGGCCCTGCCCGCGCAGCCAGTCGGCCGCGTCCATCGCCCGCCCGCCGGGCGGCTTGACCTCGAGCAACTCGAGCGCACCGCCCGCGCAGCCGTAGAGCAGCCGCCCGTCGCGCGCCTCGAGCCCGCCGGGCGCCACGTCGTCATCGGCCGGCCGGGCCCGCACGACGCCGGTCCGGTCTTCCCCGGGCCCCGCGACCCACGCTCCGATGTGGGGCGAGAGCGCGCGGACGCGGCGGTCGAGCTCGGCCGGCGAGCGGGCGGGGTCGAGCCGCCGGTCGTCGGCGGTGATCTTGTCGGCGATCGTCACGCCGTCCGCGAGCTGCTCCTCGAACGCGGGCCGCTCCTCGAGCGCCTGCACGAGGAGGTCACCGCCGAGCCGCGCAAGCCGCGGCGCGAGCGTGCCGTAATCGTCGTCGGACCGGACAGGTTCGGAGCGCCGGAGGCAAACCGGCCCGGCGTCCATCTCGGCGGTGGGGCGCATGATCGAAACGCCGCTCTCGGAGTCGCCGGCGTCGATCGCGCGCTCGACCGGCGCTGCGCCGCGCCACCGCGGGAGCAACGAGGGATGCACGTTCAGCCACTCGTAGTCCGACAGGAGCGGCTCCTTGATCAGGGCACCGAAGGCGCAGATCAGCATCGCATCGGGCGCAAGCGCCGCGATCCGCGCGCGCGCCTCGTCGGAGTTCACGCTGTCGGGCTGGTCGACCTCGATTCCGAGCGCGCGCGCCGCGTCGGCGACGGGCGGCGGCGAGAGCTTGCGCCCCCGCCCCCGCGGGCGGTCGGGCCGCGTCACCACGAGCGCGGGGCGAAACGGGCTTTCCGCGAGCCGCTCGAGAACGGTCACGGCGAATTCGGAGGTTCCGAGATAGACCGTTCGGACCGCGTCAGGCGGCGCGATCGGCCTGCTCCTGCTCGCGAAGCGCGCGCAGCGCTTCCTTGCGGTCGGAACGCGAGGCTCGATCGAGCATCAGGACGCCGTCCAGGTGGTCCATCTCGTGCTGGATCACGCGCGCCTCGAGGCCCGAGGCCTCGACGAGCCGCTCGTCGCCGTGCTCGTCCTGGGCGCGCACGCGCACGTGCACCGGGCGTTCCACGTCCACCACGACGCTGGGGATCGAGAGGCATCCCTCCTCGAACGTCTCGAGCTCGTCGCCGCGCCACTCGAGCTCGGGGTTGACGAGCGTCACGAGCGGCGCCTCGCCGCCGATGCGGTAGACGAGCAGCCGCTGCGAGATCCCGAGCTGGGGCGCTGCCAGGCCCACCCCGACCGCATCCTGCATGATCCCGGCCATTCTCTGGACCTGCTGGCGCAGCGTGTCGTCGAACCGGTCGACGGGCGTCGCCCGGCTCTTCAGCACCGGGTCGCCCCACTTCCGGATGAAGCTCATCGCCGCCGCGCGGCGGGCCGCGAGCTCGGGGTCGAGCTGCGGGACCTCCTCGACGTCCTCGTCGACCTCGTCGACCTCGAAATCCTGTGTCGGCTCGTCCGCCACGGCGGTGAGTCTAGCCCCGGCCGAGCGGCTACTGCGGGTCCACGTCCACGGCGAAGTTGACCCCCGTCCCGGCGCGCTCGGCGACGACCGCCTCGACCGCGCGCCGAACGGAGCGCACGGCGGGCGCGCGCTCGCTCGCCTTGACGACGAGTTGCGCCCGCTCGCGTCCTTTCAGCCGGAAGAGCGGGGCGGGACCGAGCACCGGTAGGCCCTCGAGCGCGAGCTTGATCGCCTCGGCGGCCTCGACCTCCGGGCCGGGCTCCTCCGCGGAGCACACGACCCGGATGAGCGTGGCGAAGGGCGGGTACGAGAGCAGCCGCCGGCGCGCGAGCTCCTCCGCCAGGAACGAATCGGCGTCGTGCGCGGCGGCGTGGCGCAGACACTCGGCGGCGGGGTCGGCGGTCTGCACGATCACGCGGCCACCGCGCGCGCCGCGGCCGCTTCGCCCCGCGAGCTGGGCGACCAGGGCGAAGGTGCGCTCTTCCGCGCGGAAGTCCGGGAACCGGAGCGTGGAATCGGCGTCGACGACCACCCCGAGGGTGACGTCGGGGAAGTCGTGGCCCTTCGCGACCATCTGGGTGCCGACCAGGACGCCGGCGGGCGCTTCGTCGAAGGAGCGAAGCGTGGCCTCGACCTTCGCGACGTCCGCGTCCAGCCGCACGACCGGCAGCGGGTCCATCAAGTCGACGAGCTCGCGCTCCAGCCGCTCGGTGCCCAGTCCGTGCCGGGAGACCGCCGTGGAGCCGCAGTCCGGGCAGGTGCCCGGTACCGGCTCGCGGTGGCCGCAGTGGTGGCAGGCGACAGCGCCCGCGGCCCGGTGAAGGACGAGCGACACGTCGCACTGCGGGCACCTCCACACGCGCCCGCAGACGCCGCAGGAGAGAAAGTTCGACCACCCGCGGCGGTTCAGCAGCACGATCGCCTTCTGCTGCTCGCGCCGCACTCGCTCGAGCGCGTCGCGGGTTCGCGGGTGGAGCGGGCCGGGGGCGTCGAGCATGCCCACCACCTCGACCGGGGGCAAACCGCGGCCGTCCACGCGCTCGGGCAGGACGATCCGCTCGAGCTCCTCGAAGCTCTCGGGCCGCGGCGTAGCGCTGCCCGCCACGAGGACCGCGCCCGCCTGCTCGGCGCGCCGGGCGGCCACGCGGCGCGCGTCGTAACGCGGGTCGCCCTCCTGCTTGTACGAGGGGTCGTGCTCCTCGTCCACCACGATCAGCCCCACGTCGGCGAGCGGCGCGAAGACCGCCGACCGCGGCCCGACGCACACGCGTGCGTCGCCGCGGCGCATCCGCATCCACTCGTCGAAGCGCTCCCGGGCGGACAGCTTGGAGTGGATCACGGCGACCTGGTCGCCGAACCGCTGCTCGAAGCGGGCCGCGGTCTGCGGGGTCAGCCCGATCTCCGGCACCAGGACGATGACCGAGCGCCCGCGGTCGAGCGCCGCCGCTGCGGCGCGCAGGTAGACCTCGGTCTTGCCGCTGCCCGTGACGCCGTGGAGCAGCAGGCTGGCGCCACCGCTCGCGAACGCGCGCTCGATGTGCTCGACCGCGGCGACCTGCGCAGGGGTGAGCTGGCCGACCGGCCCGCGCGCCCCGAGCGCGCGGATCTCCGGCCGCCGCTCGACACGGGCGTCCGCGAGGGCGACGAGACCGCGCGCCTCGAGCCGGCGCAGGGAGCCGTGGCCCAGGTCGGCCGCGGGCACCGCCCCGCCCGCGAGCCGCTCGAGCGCCTCGCGCTGCTTCGTGCCGAGGCGCGCGTCGCCGTCGAGCGCCTCGCGTCCCGCGGCCGTCAGCTCGGCGCGGAGCGCGCGGCGGGTGCGGGTGCGCTGGCGCGCCCCGGTGCCCGTGCCCGGCGGGAGCACCAGGGAGAGCCCGCGCGCGGGTGTCGAGACGTACTCCTCGGCGGTCCACAGGCCCAGCCGGACGAGGTCGGGCGGGACGCCCCCCTCGAGCGCCTCGATCGGCTCGACGAGCTTCTCGGCCGGGACCTCGCTGCGCTCGGCTGTCTCCACGACCACGCCGAGAACGCGCCGGCGGCCGAACGGAACCACGAGCACGCTGCCGACACCGGCGTCCATCGAGTCCGGCACCCGGTAGTCGAACGGGCCCCGGAGGGCCCGCGACTGGGTCAGCGGCTCGACCTTCGCGATCACGTAGCCAGGCTACGGCGGCGGGCGGACCGCAGCAAACTGCACAAGGGGCCAGGCCCCCTGTGCAGCGCACGATTTACCAGGGGGCCAGGCCCCGTGGTAAATCAGTGCCCGCCGCCCGCCTGGTCCAGCTTGTCCTGAGCCTCCTCGGTCGCGCCCTCGTCGGGCTCGCCATTGCCAGGAGGCGTGGTGGCCTCGTGAGTCGGCTCCTCGGGAGTGGTACCGCCGTCGTTCTGGTCTTCCTGTGATTCGAACATGGGCTCGGCGTACCGAAACGCGCCGTGCCGAAACACGCCTGGCGCGTCAGCGCCCGGCGAACTTGGCTTTGCCCGGCCCTTCGTCCAGAAAGGTGCGCACGGCGTTCTGCAGATCCTCCGTCTCGAAGAGCGCACCCATGGTCTCCGGCGTGATCGCGTCGGCGCCGGCCACGCCGCCCTCGCGGAACGCGCGCAGGATCGCCTTCGTGGCCGCGTGGGCCTTCGTGGGGCCCGCGGCCAGCCTGCGCGCGAACTCGAGCCCCTCGGCGTGCAGGTCCTCGTCGGCCACCACGCGGTTCACCACTCCCCACTCGTACAGGGTCGCGGCCTCGTAGAACCCGGCGGTGAACACGAACTCGGCGGCGCGCGCGACGCCGGCCCGCTGGGCCAACCGCTGGGTCCCGCCCGCGCCGGGACTCAGCCCGACGTTCGCCTCGACCAGCCCGATCCGGGCCGACTCGGACGCCCAGATCAGGTCCGTGCCGAGCGCGATCTCGAGCCCCCACGTCAGGCAGACCCCGTGGAGGAGCGACAGCGTCGGGATCTCCATGCGCTCGAGCCGCTGGACCAGGGGCAGCAGGCCGCCCTCGCGCCGACCGCCCTCGTCCACCATCCGCTGGAACAGGTTGACGTCGACGCCGCCCGTGAACAGCTTGCCCTCGGCGCGCCAGACGAGGGCGCGGGCGTCGGAGGACTCGACCTCGGCGACGCACGCCTCGAGCGCGGCCTGCGTCTCCTCGCGGTAGAGGTTGAGCGGCGGGTCGTCCAGGACCATGACCGCGACGTCGCCGTCACGGTCGAGGCGGACCGGGTCGCTCAGGAAACCGTCTCCCGCGCCTCCAGGCCGGCGGCCGAGCGCAGCGCGTCCGCCTTGTCGGTCTTCTCCCACGTGAAGTCGTGGTCCTCGCGGCCGAAGTGGCCGTAGGCCGCGGTCTTCTGGTAGATCGGCCGGTGCAGGTCGAGGTACTGCCGGAACGCGCCCGGGCGGAGGTCGAAGTGCTCGTGCACGAGCGCGGCGATCTTCGAGCGCTCGATCCGCTCGGTCCCATAGGTCTCGACCATCAGCGAGACCGGATGCGCGACTCCGATCGCGTACGCCACCTGGACCTCGCAGCGATCGGCCAGGCCGGCCGCCACCACGTTCTTGGCGACGTAGCGTGCGGCGTAGGCTGCCGAGCGGTCGACCTTCGACGGGTCCTTGCCCGAGAAGGCGCCGCCGCCGTGGCGGGCCATGCCGCCGTAGGTGTCGACGATGATCTTCCGGCCGGTCAGCCCGGCGTCGCCCATGGGGCCGCCGATGACGAACTTGCCGGTCGGGTTCACCAGCAGCCGGTAGCCGGAGGTGGGCAGGCCGAGCGCGGCCAGCTCCGGCTCGACGACGAGCTCCTGGATGTCGGGGGTGAGCAGCTGCTCGATCGAGATGTCCTCGGCGTGCTGGGAGGACACGACCACCGTGTCGACGGCGACCGGCTGGTCGTCCTCGTAGACGACCGTCACCTGGGTCTTGCCGTCGGGCCGGAGGTAGGGCACCGACCCGTCCTTGCGGACCGCGGACAGCCGGCGGGCGAGGCGGTGCGCCAGCGCGATCGGCAGCGGCATCAGCTCGGGGGTCTCGTCGGTGGCGTAGCCGAACATCAGGCCCTGGTCGCCGGCGCCCTGGCGCTCGATCTCGTCCTCGGCCGTACCGGTGGTGCGTGCCTCGTAGCCGGTGTCGACGCCCTGGGCGATGTCGGGCGACTGCGCGCCGATCGACACGCTGACGCCGCAGGAGGCGCCGTCGAAGCCCTTGCGGGAGGAGTCGTAGCCGATCCGCAGGACCGTGTCGCGGACGATCGAGGCGATGTCGACGTACCCGGCGGTCGTGACCTCACCGGCGATGTGCACCTGGCCCGTGGTGATCATGGTCTCGACGGCCACGCGGCTGCGCGGGTCCTGCGCAAGCATCGCGTCCAGGATCGAGTCGCTGATCTGGTCGGCGATCTTGTCCGGGTGGCCCTCGGTGACCGACTCGGAGGTGAAGAGACGGCGTGGCACTCGGTACTCCCTGGATCGACATCGGTGGACGGGCACGGCGCGGAGGCCAGTTCCCTGTTCCGACGGTACCGGCTGATGCGGACACCTGTGCGGGTGCCCGGGAAATGAGCTCAGGTCTGGGACGGGCGGGACAACTGAGACGCGATCGTGTCCCAGATCCCCGCGGCGACGGCGTCCTTGCTGCCGTGGGGCACCTCGGTGACAGATCCGTCGCTCCCGAGGACGGCCACCGCGTTGTCGGCGTGGCCGAAGACCTGGCCGCCCGAGACGTCGTTGACCACGAGCAGGTCGCAGCCCTTGCGGGCGAGCTTGGCCCGCGCGTGGGTGAGCACGTCGCCGTCGTCGTCCCCGGTCTCGGCGGCGAAGCCGACCACGAGCTGCCCCGGGCCGCGCTTGGTGACCAGCTCGGCGAGGACGTCGGGATTGCGGACGAGGGGCACCGCGCTCGGCTCGGACGCCGAGCCCTTCTTGAGCTTGGCCGTGGCGATGGTCTCGGGCCGGAAGTCGGCCACCGCGGCGGCCATCACGACGACGTCGGCCTCCTGCGCCTCGGCCACCATGGCCGTCCGCAGCTCCTCCGCCGTCCCGACGGGGACGACGCGCACCCCGAACGGGGCCGGCAGGTCGACGTTGGCACCGACCAGGACGACGTCCGCGCCGCGGGCGGCCGCCACGCGCGCCAGGGCCCAGCCCTGCTTGCCCGACGACCGGTTGCCCAGGTAGCGCACCGGGTCCAGCGGCTCGCGCGTGCCGCCGGCGCTGATGACGACCCGGCGGCCGGCCAGGTCGTGGGCGAGGGCGGCGGCCCCGTGGTGCAGGACGACGGTCGCCAGTGCGGCGATGTCGGCCGGCTCCGGCAGCCGGCCGGGACCGGAGTCGGGGCCGGTCAGCCTGCCCACAGCCGGCGGGAGGACGACGGCGCCGCGGCGGCGCAGCGTGGCGACGTTCTCCTGCGTGGCCGGGTGCAGCCACATCTCGGTGTGCATCGCGGGCACGAAGACCACCGGACAGGACGCGGTGAGCAGCGTGGCGGTGAGCAGGTCGTCGGCCCGGCCCGTGGCTGCGCGGGCCAGCAGGTCGGCCGTGGCCGGCGCGACGACGACGAGGTCCGCCTTCTGGCCGATGCGGACGTGCGCGACCTCGGGGACGTCGGACCAGACGTCGGTGGTGACGGGGTTGCCCGACAGCGCCTCGAACGTGGCGGCGCCGACGAAGTGCAGCGCGCCGGGGGTCGGGACGACGCGGACGTCGTGCCCGGCCTCGGTGAACGCGCGCAGCACGAAGGCGGCCTTGTAGGCGGCCACTCCCCCGCTCACACCCAGCACGATCGACGACACGTGTCCTCCTCGCTTCGCTCGGTGCACACGTGCACGACGGTGTCCCTGCGTGAGCTCGCAAGC
>DASPHG010000028.1:0-28210 GCA_035629775.1 Thermoleophilaceae bacterium
GCGACCTGGATCGTCGCCGTCCCGACACCACCCGCCGCGCCGTGCACGAGCACCCACTCGTCCGCCTTCAGGTGCCCACGCTTGTGCAGCCCGAAGTGAGCGGTGTGGTAGTTGAGGATGTAGGCGGCGCCCTGCTCGAACGAGAGCTCGTCGATCAGCTTGAACGCCATCTGCGGTATGACGGCAACGCGCTCGGCGAAGCAGTTGCCCAACGTCATGAAGGCGACGCGGTCGCCCTCCGAGAACGGCGACCCCTCGGGGGCGTCAAGGACCACCCCGGCCCCCTCCGATCCGAGGATGAAAGGTGGGTCGGGCTTGTACTGATAGAGCCCGCGCGTCATCAGCAGGTCCGGGAACGCGATGCCCGCTGCCTTGACCTCCACCGTCATTGCCCCGTCCATCTGCGGCTCGGAAACGTCTGCGCGAACCGCGGAATCGGGCCCGTTCAGCTCGCTGACCTGGATGGCCTTCAAACCGGCATCACCCCGTGCTTCTTGTACGGCCGCTCGACGTGCTTGTTGTGCGCGAGCTCGAGGGCGCGGATGACTGTTGGCCTGGTCTCACGCGGATCGATGACGTCGTCGATCAGGGCGTTGCCCGCCGCGACATACGGGTCGATCGACTTGCGGATCCCCTCGATCATCTCGGCGCGCGTCGCGTCCGGGTAGTCGGAGGCCTCGATCTGCTTGCGGAAGATGATGTTCACGGCGCCCTCGGGGCCCATCACCGAGATCTCGGCGCTCGGCCACGCGACGATCAGGTCGGGCTCGTAGGCCTTGCCGCACATGACGTAGTAGCCGGCCCCGTAGGCCTTGCGGATCACGACGGTGATCTTCGGCACCGTCGCGCGCGAGACCGCGTAGAGCATCTTGGCGCCGTGGCGGATGATCCCGGCGCGCTCGACCTTCGTCCCGACCATGAAGCCCGGCACGTCCTGCAGGAAGAGCAGTGGAATGCCATAGGCGTCGCAGAGGTTGATGAAGCGCGCGGCCTTGTCGGCCGAGTCGTTCTCGAGGATGCCGCCGAGGTGTTTCGGCTGGTTGGCAACGATCCCCACCGGCCGCCCGCCCATCCGTGCCAGGCAGGTGATGAGCGTGCGCGCGAAGCGCGGCTTGATGTCGAAGTAGTCGCCGTCGTCGACTATCCGACGAATGACGTCGTACATGTCGTAGGGCTTGCGCGGCGACTCCGGCAGGACGTCGAGCAGCTCCTCATCCATCCGGTCGACCGGGTCGGCCGCCTCCCGCAGCGGCGGCTTCTCCTCGCAGTTCTGCGGCATGAACGAGAGGTACTTCTTGATCGCCTCGATGCACTCCTCGTCGGAGTCCACCTCGAGGTCGCCGACGCCTGAGATGCGCGTGTGGATCTTCGAGCCGCCGAGCTCCTCCTGGGTCACGTCCTCGCCCGTCACCGCCTTCGTCAGGTGCGGGCCCGCGAGCGCCATCGAGCCGCGTCCCTTCACCATCGGCACGAAGTCCGCGAGACCCGGGATGTAAGCGGTGCCGGCGGCGCACGGGCCCATGAGGGCGGCCACCTGCGGGATGACGCCGCTCATGATCACCTCCTCGCGGAAGAGGTGGCCCGAGCCGGCGAAGAGCGAGCCGGCCGCCTCCTGGATCCGCGCGCCGGCGGAGTCGAGCAGCCAGATCAGCGGGATCCGCTTCGTGAGTGCGATCTCGCGCAGCCGGGTGACCTTCAGCTCACCGGTCATGCCCATCGACCCGGCCATCACCGTGAAGTCGTAGGCCGCGACCGCGACCATCCGGCCGTCCACCTTCCCGTAGCCCGTGATCACGCCGTCGGCGGGCGCATCCTTGTCGCGCAACGCGGGCTGCGAGAAGTGCGGGCGGCCGTGAATTCCCAGCTCGACGAAGGTGCCCTCGTCGATCAGGAGCGACAGCCGCTCGCGCGCCGTGAGCTTGTCCTGCTCGTGCTGGCGGGCGATCTTCTCCTCGCCTCCGCCGAGCCGCGCGTGCGCGCGGCGCTCCTCCAGGTCCTCGACGAGCGAGCGCAGCGACGGGCGGTCGACCAGCGTGTCGGCGGCGGCGCGCTCGGGTCGGGTCTCCTCAGCCTGTGACATGGGCCTCCTGAAGCAGGGGGGTCATCACCTCGAGCGCCACCGGCGCGTAGTCCGCCTCCTCGAGCGCCGTCACCTCGGCACCCACCAGCTCGCTGTCGTCGAGCACCGCCTCGAGCAGCGCCTGAAGGGCCTCCGGCGAGAACCCGCCTTCGGCCGGGAACTGCGCGGGCATGTCGTCGGGGTCGAGCACGTCCACGTCGAGGTGGACGTAGACGGGCGCGCCGTCGAGCGCCATCCGGACCTGCGCGGTCGCCGCGTCGCTGGGCGCGACCAGCGTGACTCCGTGCTCCCCCAGCAGGTTGCGCTCGCCGGGGTCGATGTCGCGCGCGCCGCAGACCACGACCCGCGCGGGGTCGATCGTCGCCCCCAGGCCCGCGTCCCAAACGCCGCACGCTCCCGCCAGGCACATCCCGCCGAGGAAGCCGCTCGGCGTCGTGTCGGGGGCATTGAAGTCGCCGTGCGCGTCGAGCCAGAGCACCTTCGCGTCCGGCCGCGCGGCGAGCGCCGCGGGGAGCGTCGTGAGGCAGATCGAGCAGTCGCTCGCGAACAGGATCGGCACGCGTCCGCCGGTGAGCGCGTCCTCCACCTGCCCGCCCGCCTCGAGGATGCAGCCGCGCGAGTCGCGCAGGTCGTCGCGGAAGTCGCGCGGGGCCGCGTCGCCGAATGACCCGATCATGCGCGCCTTCGTGCCCGTGTTCGCCCCCACGAGGCGCGCCAGCGCCTCGGCGCCGCGCGCCGCGCCCGGCGTGCGGTCGGAGGTCCGGCACAGCAGCGCGATCAGCGCCCTTTCCACTCGGGCTCCCTCTTCTCGAAGAACGCGGTCACGCCCTCGATCGCGTCCTCGGTGGACAGCTCGATCGTGAGCTGCGCGCGCAGGTAGTCGAGCGCGTCCATCAGCGGCATATCCATCTGGCGCCACATGGCGTCCTTGCCGAGCTTCATCACGACCGGCGACTTCTTCGCGAGGCGCCCCGCCCAGTCGGCGACCACCGCGTCGAACTCGTCGGCCGCCGCAATGCGGTTCACGATGCCGGCCGCACGCGCTTCATCGGCCGTCATCCGCTCGCCGAGGAGCAGCATCTCGTTGGCCGTCTTGCGCGGGACGTTGCGGTAGACGAGCGCCATGATCATGAACGGGAACAGGCCGACGTTGATCTCGGGCGTCCCGAACCCGGCGGTCTCCTTGGCGATGATCAGGTCGCAAGCCAGCGCGATCCCCAGCGACCCCGCGAGGCAGTGGCCGTTCGCCGCGCAGATCGTGGGCTTGCCGAGCGTGCCGATCAGCTCGAAGAGCTTCACGAAGCGCTCGTTGGCGAACTGCTTGTGGACCGTGGGCGTGTCGCCCGCGAAGCCGGAGAGGTTCCCGCCGGACGAGAACACCTTCTCGTGTGTCGAGGTCAGCACGACGGCGCGCACGTCCTCGTCGTCGCGCGCCGCCTCGAACCCGCGGGTGAGGTCCGTCAGCATCTCCCAGGAGAGCGAGTTGCGCGTCTCGGCGTCGTCCATCGCGATCGTCGCGACGTGGTCTGAGACCTCGTAGGTGATCTTCTCGTAGGTTGCCAAGCGTGCGACACCGTATCGCCGCCGCTCTGGTCGCGTGCGCTGTCCTCGCCGCCGTCCCGGCCGGCGCGGACGCCGCGCCGTATCCGGACCGAACCCAGCTGGACCAGGTTCGCGAGTACGTGAAGCACCGCGGTGGAGTGGTCGGGGTGGCGATCGTGAACAGCCGCGGGAAGGTTCGCGGCGTGCATGGCCGGCAGCGGTTCGCGACCGCCAGCGTGGTCAAGGCGATGCTGCTCGTCGCCTACCTGCGCCGGGTCGCGAACCACGACCGCGAGCTGACGCGCCACGAGCGGTCGCTGCTCGGCCCGATGATCCGCAAGTCCTCCAATTCCGCGGCCGACTGGGCATACCAGCGGGTGGGCGACTGGCGCCTCCGACGGCTTGCGCGGCGGGCGGGAATGCACCAGTTCGACGTCTGCTGCCGTTGGACGCTCGCCCAGTTCAGCGCGCGCGACCAGGCGAAGTTCTTCTGGCGTATGGACGACCTCACCCCCAAGCGCTTCCGCCCGTACGCGGACCGGCTCCTGCGGAGAATCGTGCCCCGCCAGAGCTGGGGCATCCCGCGCGTCGCGCGGAAGCGCGGATTTCGGGTGCGGTTCAAGGGCGGCTGGCGCGACACGACGAGCGGCGAGCTCGTGCACCAGGTGGGCTTCCTCTCATACGGAAACACGCGGTTCACGCTCGCGGTGCTGACCGACGGGAATCCGTCGAAGCGATACGGCATCCACACCATCCGCGGTATCACGCGCCGGTTGGTCACCCCGCCGCCCGACTGAGGCCCGGCGTCGGGGCGGGTTGCTAGCGTGGCGCCGCGGTGAGTAGGGGCCACCGACTTGCGGGAGCGCTTGCGCTCGTGTGCGCGATTGCCGTCGCGTCGCCGATGTCCGTGGGCGCGCTCAGAGCCGAGCGCGGCACGCGCATCGTCGATGGGATCAATTGGGTGCGGGCGAGCAAGGACCTGCGCACCCTGAAGGGGTCGCGCCGGCTTGCTCGGTCCGCCCGGGCGCGAGCGCGCCTGATGATGCGAGCGGACTTCTTCGCCCACCCGTCGCGTCTGCGCGTCCGCGGATTCCATCGCGTCGGCGAGGTGATCGCGTTCCACCGCGGCCACAAGCCGCGGGCGCTTCGAACGCTGAAGCGCTTCGGGAAGTCTCCGCCGCATCGGCAGCTGCTCCTGTCGCGCAAATACCGCCGCGTCGGAGCGGCACGGGCGCACGGTCGCTGGCGCGGCACCCGCGCCACCATCTGGGTGATCCGCGTCGGCAAGAAGTAAGGAGTTGCGCTTCCTACTTTCTGCCGTGTAGGGTCGGCCGCATGGCCGCCACAGACACCGTCCTCAAGCCCGACTTCAACGCCAGCCGCAAGCACTTCATCTTCACGGAGGACCACGACCGCCTCCGCGAGTCGATCGGGTCGTTCGTCGAGAAGGAGCTGGCCCCCCACGCCGAGCAGTGGGAGGAGGACAAGTACTTCGCCGACTGGGTCTTCCCGCGCATGGGCGAGCTCGGCTTCCTCGGGCTCTCCTACCCGGAGGAGTACGGCGGCCAGGGCGGCGACTACTACTGCAACCTCGTCCTCGCCGAGGAGCTCGTCAGGTCGAACTGCGGCGGGCTCACGATGGGCATCGCGGTCCATACGGACATGGCGACCCCGCCCGTCTTCCTGTTCGGGACCGAGGAGCAGAAGCAGCGCTACCTCGTGCCGGCGATCAAGGGCGAGAAGGTCTCATGCCTCGGGATCACCGAGCCGGACGCCGGCTCCGACGTGGCCGGCATCAAGACGCGCGCGGTCCGCGACGGCGACGAGTGGGTGATCAACGGCTCGAAGACCTACATCACGAACGGTCACCGGGCCGACTTCATCGTGCTCGTCACGAAGACCGACCCGGACGCCGGCTACGACGGGTTCACGCTCTTCCTCGTGGACATGGACTCCGCGGGCGTCATCCGCGAGAAGAAGCTCGAGAAGCTCGGCATGCACGCCTCGGACACGGCGCTGCTCGCCTTCCAGGACGTGCGCGTGCCCGCTGACGCGGTCCTCGGCCAGGAGGGCAAGGGCTTCTACCACATCATGTGGGAGCTCCAGGGCGAGCGGCTGATCGGCGCCGCGGGCTGCGTCGCGGGCGCCCAGCGGTGCTTCGACAAGACGCTGCAGTACGCCCAGGAGCGCACCGCGTTCGGCCGCCAGATCGGCAAGTTCCAAGTGATCCGGCACAAGTTCGCCGAGATGGCGACCAAGATCGAGTCGGCGCGCCAGCTCGTCTACATGACCGCCTGGCGCCATCAGAACGGCGAGTACCCCGTGCGCGAGATCTCGATGGCGAAGCTGTACGCGTCGCGCGTGGCGGTCGAGGTGGCCGACGAATGCATCCAGATCCACGGCGGCGCCGGCTACATGAAGGAGTACGGGATCGAACGGGTCTGGCGCGACATGCGCCTGAACCGGATCGGCGCCGGGACCGACGAGGTCATGCTCGACGTGATCGGCCGCAGCTACGGCCTCTAGGCGGGCGAGCCCCCGTTGCTCATCCGGTCGAGGATCGCGAAGAGCGCTTGGCGCTGCGCCCGGTTCTCGGCGATGACCTCGTCCAGCTTGCGGTCGGCGCGGTCGAACTCGCGCATGACCTGCGCGTGACGCTTGTCGAACCGCAGCGTCCACTCGCGGAACCAGTCCCTGAACTCGCCCTCGGTCACCCTCCGATTCTCGCACGCGTTCTGCGACGCGGACGCTACGAGCGTGAAATAAGGTCAGCGCATGTCTGAGATCCCCGGCGCCGGCCGGCGCAAGGTCACGAAGAAGCTTCTGTCGCCCACGATCGAGCCGGTCGCCGACGGCGCCTGGCTCCTGCGCGGCGGCGGTCCGCCGAAGCGGACGATGAACGTCTACCTCCTCCAGGACGGGGACGGGTTCACCGCCTACGACGGCGGCATCCACGGCATGGCAGAGCCGATCAGGGAGGCCGCGCGCCAGCTCGGCGGCGAGCTGAAGCAGATGGTGCTGGGCCACGCGCACGAGGACCACCGCGGCGCGGCGCCCGACATCGGCGTGCCCGTCCTCTGCCACGAGGCCGAGCGGCGCGACGCCGAGCGCGAGCTATCACCGGACGACGATCGCGGCTTCGACTTCTCGAAGCTCGAGAGTCGGGTGATCAAGGTCGTGATGCCGCGACTGCTCAAGGTCTGGGACGGCGGCCCGGTGAAGATCGCCGACACACTCACCGAGGGCGACGAGGTCGCCGGCTTCCGAGTGGTCCACACGCCGGGGCACGCGCCGGGACTGATCTCGCTGTGGCGCGAGTCCGACCGGCTCGCGCTCGTCAGCGACACGCTCTACACGCTCGACCCGGACAGCGTCCGGACGCCGTACGGCGGCCCCCGCATCCCCCATCCGGCCTTCACGCCGGACCGCGACGCGGCGCGCGATTCGCTCCTGAAGATCGCCGCGCTCGAGCCGAACGCGGTCTGGGCCGGGCACGCCGACCCCGTGACCGGCGACTGCAGGGCGCAACTCGAGCACGCCGCGGCCACCACGTACTGACGTGGCCGCCACGCGCGAGTTCACGAAGGGCATACCTCCCGCCCGGTCCGCGGCGCTCATGCCGCCCTTCCAGCAGGAGCACGAGGACCTGCGCGAGTCGATCCGCCGCTTCGTGCTGAAGGAGCTGCGGCCCCACGTCCAGGAGTGGGAGGACGACGAGTGGTTCCCGAACGAGGTCTTCCACAAGCTGGCTGCGGTCGGCTTCCTCGGGCTCAAGTACCCCGAGGAGTACGGCGGCGAGGGCGGCGACTACCTGCACGATGCGGTCCTCAGCGAGGAGCTCGCCCTGTGCGGCTCGGGCGGGCTCGCGGCCGGGATCGGCGCGCACATCGGGATCGCGACGCCGCCGGTCTGGAAGTTCGGAACCGCGGACCAGAAGCAGCGCTACCTCGTCCCCGCGATCCGGGGCGAGAAGATCGCTGCGCTCGGCATCACCGAGCCCGGCGCGGGCTCGGACGTAGCTGGCATCCGCACGTTCGCGAAGAAGGTGGACGGCGGCTACGTGGTGAACGGCTCCAAGACGTTCATCACGAACGGCGTCCGCGCGGACTTCCTGGTGACCGCCGTAAAGACGACGCAGGAGGGCGGCCACCACGGCCTGTCCTTCCTGATCCTCGAGCGCGAGATGGAGGGCTACTCCGTCTCGCAGAAGCTCAAGAAGATGGGCTGGCATGCCTCGGACACCGGCGAGCTGGCGTTCCAGGACGTGTTCGTCCCCGACGAGAACCTGCTCGGGGAGGAGAACAAGGGCTTCTACCTGATCATGGCCAACTTCCAGTGGGAGCGGCTGCTGATGGGGCTCGGTGCCGTCGGGTCGATGCAGCGCACGCTCGAGCGAACGATCGAGTTCGCGCTCGAGCGCGAGGCCTTCGGCCGCCCGATCGGAAAGCACCAGGCGATCCGGCACAAGATCGCCGAGATGGCACTGAAGTGCGAGGCCGGTCGCGCCGCCACCTACAACGCCCTCCGGCTCTTCTACGAGGGCCACGACGCGGTGCGCGAGGTGACGATCGCGAAGCTGAAGACGCAGCGCGACGCGTTCGACGTGGCCGACACCGCGCTCCAGATCTTCGGGGGCGCCGGCTACATGAAGGAGTACGAGATCGAGCGCGCGTGCCGCGACACCCGCCTGGGCCCGATCGGCGGCGGGACCGACGAGATCATGAGCGAGATCCTCGGCAAGCAGCTGGGGCTCTAGGGGATGAGGACCGTGAAGGCGGCGACGTTCGTCTCCGCCGCGGTCGCGGTTGCGGGGTTGATGAACTCGGTCCGGACCGCGAAGTCGGTTGCGTTCGGACACTCGTCGCCGCTGGTCCGGACGGAGGCCGTGTAGTTCCCCTCCGGATGCGCGACCGAGCCGTAGTCGATCGCCGCGAACACCGGCAGGTCGCGGCCGCTCAGCCCGGGGGCGGTGATGCAGTACTGGCCCATGACAGGACGCGTCACCGAGGTGATCCCCTTCGAGTTGTGGAAGCTGCAGACGGGTGGCGTCTGAACGCCGCATCCGCCCGCGACCCACGCGTACGCGCGCGCCGTGCCGGGATCTCCCTTGTCCCCCTTGCCGCCCGGCTGCCCGGCGGGACCCTGCGACCCGGCCGGCAACTGGCCCGTCTTGAAGTCCTTGCCCAGCAGCGAGCCGTCCTCCACTTTCCCCGAGGTGACCGCTCCCCGCTTCAGGTGCTTCGTACCGACGCTCTTCGGGTCGAGGGCGGTCACCGCGTACGCTCCTCCGCCGAGTGCCAGGAAGAGGGCGAGCGTGGAGACGATCCTCGAGTAGGTGAATAGCGAGCAGATGGGCCTTAAGCCACCGTAGTCCTGTGCCATGGCCAGTACAAGGGCAGCCCGTCTTTCGACAGAACCGGCCGCGGCGCGCGTTGTGTACGGGCATGAGGCTCTCCCGCATCGCGACCGCCGCTGCCCTGACGCTGCTTTTCGCCGCGGCGCCGGCCACGAGCGCCGCGAGGACCTGCCCGGAGCCAGGCGAGCAATGGAACCGCGCGACCCCTGCCCACGTCGGCATGGACGGAGAGAAGCTCCAGGACGCGATCGACTACGCGTCGACCCAGGCCTCCTTTGCCGTCAGGGTCTACCGCGCCGGCTGCCTGGTCGGTGAGGACCGCCTCGCCGACCAGAACCGGCACACCCGCTTCCAGAGCTGGTCGCTGGCCAAGTCGGTGACGTCGATGATCTTCGGCAGGGCGATGACCATGGGGCTGATGTCCGCCGACGACCCCGTCGGGTCGCTCGTGCCCGAGGCCGACGAGGCGCACGGCGCCGTCCGCGTCGAGGACCTCCTGACGATGAGCTCCGGGCTCAAGTGGAACGGCCTCCGCGACTACAACATCTTCACGATGCCGGATCGCGTCAGGGACGCGCTCACCCTCGAGCCCGTCAAGCCGCCGGGCACCTACTTCGAGTACGCCCAGAGCCCCGTCTCCCTGCTCGCCGAGATCGTCGGCCGGTCCGCCGGCGAGGACGTGATGGCCTTCGCTCAGCGCGAGCTGATGGGCCCGCTCGGGATCACCCCCGACGACTGGGATTGGAACCGCGACCGCGCCGGCCACGTCGGCGGCTTCTGGGGGGTCCGGATGAAGGCCGACGACTACGGGCGGTTCGGCGAGCTCATGCGCCGCGGCGGCGTGTGGCGCGGCCGCCGGCTCCTCTCACGCGAGTACGTGCGCCGCGCCGTCGAGCCGTCGAGGACGAACGGCTGTTACGGCTGGCTGATCTGGGTCAACGCCGCGCAGCCCTGCATCGGCGTGACGATCCAGAACCGGCCGGTCAAGAACGATCGCGACTACCCCGACCTCCCGGCCGACTTCTACACGTTCTCCGGGCTGTTCGGCCAGCGCGTGACGGTGTTCCCCTCGCAGGAGCTCGTGATCGTGCGGACGGGCCAGGACCCGGGACTCGTGCCCGCGGGCCAGGCGAACTGGGAGCACGAGCTCTACACGCGCGTGCTCGGGTCGATCACGGACGGCACCTACGAGCCGCCCGGCGAGGCCCCGCGCGTCAACAACGAGCGCGAGGACGTGGACTACGGCTTCCAGACCGCGCTCTCGGAGCCGGAGCAGTACGAGAAGGGCGTCCAACAGGACCCCCTGCCGCCGGCCGGGCCGGCGCGCGCACGCGCCGCGATCTTCCGCACCAAGAAGGCGACGATGCGCGCGCGCCGCGTCGTGCGCGTGAGGCTCGCCTGCCCGCCCGCGTGGCCGGCCGACGGCCTGGCCGGATGCACGGGCCGGGCGAAGCTGAAGGGCGCAAAGGCGCGCCGCTACGCGATCCGCGCGGGCGACGTGGAGGCGATCCGCTTCCGGCTCGCCAGGCCGGTCGCGCGCAAGCTGCGCCGGAAGGGGATGCTCGTCCGCGTCGTGCGCGCACGCAACGCCGATGCAGCCCGCGGCACCGCCTCCCGGACCGCGGTTCGCCTGTTACCTTGACCACGTCGTGATCGGGAGGAGCAGGGGAGCAGCCGTCCTGGCGCTGGCCGCATGCGCCATCGCGCCGAGCGCCGCCTTCGGGCAGGGGTTCTACTCGCCCGACAACTCGCCGGCGGGCGCGAACGACTTCGAGTGCGTCCCGAGCGCCGAGCATCCCGAGCCGGTCGTGCTCGTACACGGCCTCGGCGCGAACATGCAGGGCAACTGGGGCTACATCTCGCCCCGCCTGGCGGACGCGGGCTACTGCGTCTTCGCCCTCACCTACGGCCGCAAGGCGGACAACCCACCCCCGTTCGACCAGAACGGCGGACTGATCCCGATGGAGGAGAGCGCGCTCGAGCTCGCGGCGTTCGTCGACCAGGTACTGACCGCGACGGGTGCGACCCAGGTGGACATCGTCGGCCACTCGGAGGGCAGCCTGATGCCCAACCACTACGTGAAGTTCCTGCCGGAGGCGCGCCACGCGGACGGCTCGCTCAAGGTCGACGACTACGTCGGCATCACGCCGCTCTGGGACGGCTCGAACGTCGGCGGCGTGGGGACGCTCAGGGAGGCAGCGAACTCGAACGGGTCGGCCGAGCCCTTCGAGCAGCTCGTCGAGCGGGGGTGCGAGGCGTGCACCCAGGTGGTGAGCGGCTCCGACTTCATGGACGCCATGAACGCGGGCCCGACCGGCCCGCGCGTCGAGGGCGTCACGTACACCATGCTCATGACGCGGTACGACCAGCTCGTGATCCCGTACACGAGCGGCCACATGGACGGGGCGACGAACATCGTGATGCAGGACCAATGCCCCGCGGACCCCTCCGAGCACGTGGCGATGGCCTTCAACCCGAACGTGCTGCGCAACGTCCTGAACGCGCTCGACCCGGCGAACGCCGGCGCGGTGGACTGCTCGTCGATGCTCCGCTTCTGACCCGTCGTCAGCCGGAGAGCCCGGCGAGCACCTCGTCCGTGTGTTGGCCGAGCGATGGCGCCGGGAGGAGCGCCTCCGGGCGCGCGAGCGAGACGACGGGCAGCGGGAAGTCGAACGGGGCGCCCTCGACGTCGCCCACGAGGCGCCGCTCCGCCAGGAGCGGGTCGCGCCACGCGCCCGCGACGGTCCGCACGCGCTCGCACATCCCGCCGGCGGCGTTGATCCGGTCGACCCACTCGTCGGCGGGCGCGGTCGCGACGACCTCGGCGATCCCGGCGTGGACCTGATCGCGGTTGGCCAGCCGGGCGTCGTTCGTGGCGAAGCGCGGGTCGTCGATCCACTCCGCATGCCCGAGTGCCGTGCAGATCCCCTGCCAGTGGCGGTCGTGTAGCGCCACCACCTGCACGTGCGCCCCGTCGGCCGCGGCGAAGACCGCGCTCGGCACCCGCAGGTAGCTCTCCGACCCGATGCGGCCGGGGTCGAAGTCGCCGCTCAGGGCGAACAGCGCGAGGGTGCTCGTCAGGGTCGCGGCGGAGTCGACAAGCGCGCAGTCGAGGAGCGCGCCCTCCCCCGTGCGCTCCGCGCACCACAGCGCGGCGAGAACCGACTGGGCCGCATACATGCCGGTCATGAAGTCGATCAGCGGGACCGGCACGCGGAGCGGCGGGCCATCAGGCTCGCCGGTCACCTCCATCAGGCCCATCGTCGCCTGGAGGCTGGGATCGAGCGCCCGGCCGCCGCGGCCGGCGCCGTGGCCCGTGATCGCGCACCACACGAGGCGCTCCGGCATCTCCTCGTGGCCGAAGCCGAGCCGGGCGCGGCCGACGTTGTCGATCACGACATCGGCCGACTCGGCGAGGCGGCGGATGTCGTCGCCCTCGGCGACCACGCTGCGCTTGCCGCGGTTGAGCGCTTGGAAGAACGCGCTCTCGCCGGCGGGCGTGAAGGGCGGGAACGCGCGGCCGTCGTCGCCGTCGGGTGGCTCGACCTTGACGACGTCGGCCCCCAGGTCGCTCAGCGTCAGGCCGCAGAACGGCCCGGCGATCAGCGTCGCCAGCTCGACGACGCGGATGCCCTCGAGCGGTCTCAGGCCGCGGACGCGAACCGCTTGGCCGACCGCTCGCGGAGCTTCGCGGCCTCTTCCTCGCGGTTCTTCGGCGGCGCGTTCGTCACCAGCGAGTCCAGCAGCCGCGCGGTCGCCTCGGCGACCTCGTCGACCGCGCGGTCGAACGCCTCGGCGTTGGCCTTGGACGGCTTCGAGGACCCGCTGATCTTGCGCACGTACTGGAGCGCGGCGTCACGAGCCTCCTCGCGGGTCGCGGGCGGGTCGAAGTTGTGGAGGGTGCGGATGTTTCGGCACATGGCGCCAAGCGTAGCCCCCGGGGCGCTCAGCGCGCGCGCCGCACTCGCACCCGGCGGCGCACGTCACCGACGCCCGCCTTCGTGATCCTCGCCCGGTAGCGCCCGGGCTTCCTCACGCGCGCGCGGACGACCGCGCGGCCGTCCGGCCCGGTCCTCGCGCGCTTCCCGCGAAACCGGACCACGGCGGCGGCCAGCGGCAGCACGCGGTCCTGTGCGCGCAGGTTCACGTCGAACACGAACTGTCGCCGCTTCCGCCGCGCCCACGTGCGCTTCGGCTTCACCTTGGCGCGGATCTCGAGCGGCTTCGCCCCGAGCGTGATCGGGTTCGTCAGTCCGTCGATCGCGGCACCGCGCTCGAGCTGCAGGCGGTAGTCGCCGGCGCGATCGCCCTCGAAGTCGTCGCTCGTGACATCGCGGGTCAGGATCTGCTGCCCGTCGCGGAGCACGATCAGCCGGCGGTCTTCCCCGCCGCCGCCCGTCACTCGCGCCGTGAACGTGGCCTCGGTGGCCGCGAGCGGGTCGCCCATCATGGCCCGGGCGCCGTCGGGGGTGACCGCGTCGAGGCGGAGGTCGGGCGCGTCCGAGGACCAGACCTTGACGAACACGTGGCCGAGGCGGATCGCGCGCATGATCGCCTCGCGCGAGAGCTCCTCGGCGAACACCATCGTCGTGCCCTGGCCGATGGGCGACTGCGTGATCCCGCCCGGGGTCCGCCCGGCGTTGTGCGAGTCGCTCACCGCGACCGCGGTGACCCGGTGGCCCTCTGCGCGCAGGGCGTCCCAGGCGTCGATCGCGGTGAGCGTGAACGGGTTCGGGACCGGGGGGTCTCCGAAGCCGGCCGGACCGGTGTGGACCTCCCACGTGTCCACCTTCGTGTAGTCGGTCTGCGCGTCCGAGTAGTCCCACGGGCAACCGCGACAGAGGTTCGCGAAGGCCGGCACGTCGGAGGGGAAGATCGTCGGGTGGTTGATCTGCGTGACGCCGCCCGCGGCGTGCACGCGGTCGAAGATCAGCCGCGGCGGGGTGGCGGCGCGCACCTTCTTGAGCGTGCCGTCGGTGGCGCGCTCGTACAGGGGCCCGGTCCGGTAGTCCATGTACGTCGTGTTCGAGTGGCTGTTCGTGTGGCCGCGGTAGGTGATGACCTCGGCGCTCGGGATGATCAGCCGGTCGGGGTAGGTCTCCTGGTGGCGGCCGATCTCGCCCCACGCGCCACCCGAGACGTAGTCCGAGAGTGTCAGGAAGTCGAGCCCGGCGCCCTCTGGGCGGGGGCTGAAGGCGAAGTCGAAGACCTCGTTCATCGTCGCGTCGCCGAGCGCCGAGTGCTCGGCGTGCACGTGCAGGTCGCCCGCGTACCAGCCGGCACCGCGGCGAGCCGGCTTCTCGCTGTAGCGCGCCGGGTCGTATGGCGGGCCCGTGTCCGCTTCGGTCAGCTCGACCTCGAGGCGCCAGGCCACGCGGCCGTCCATGTCTCCCTCGAGCTGTGAGACGACCGCCGCGACGCCCAACTCGGCCGCCCACTCGCCCGCCTCAATCGGGCCGGGCAGGAATCCGCGCGTCGTCCGGCCCGGCACGTGCCCCTTCGGGTCGGCGAGGTAGTCCTGCTCCGGCGAGAAGCCGGCCGCGGAGACGGTCACGTCCGGATGGCTCGACCCGCCCCAGCCGCGGAACTCGGCCGGGCCCCAGGGATCGCTCTCGTCCGCGCGCGGCTCGTACAGGCCGAGGTCGAGGGTGTGATTGACCTGGGGGTTCGCGTCCGGCTCGTCGTAGCAGTACTTCACCCGCACGGCGGTCGTTCCCGCCGGCACATCGAACGGCACGAGCACGTAGCTCTTCTCCAGGTCGGTGCCGAACTCACCGGTGATCGCGCGGTCCGGCGCGATCGCATCACCCGGGCACTGCGCCGGGGCGGAGGCGGAGGCGGAAGCGGCGAGACTCGCGAGCACGACCGCCGTGGCGAGAAGGGCCGGCCTGACCACGAGATCGAGACTAGTTCAGAATGCCCGGACCTCGAAAAAGGAGCCACATTGGGAGTACTGGACGGACAGGCGGCGATCGTCACGGGTTCGGCCCGCGGCATCGGCCGCGCCACAGCCGAACTGCTGGCCGAGCAGGGGGCGCAGGTCCTCGTCAACGACCTCGACGGTGACGTCGCCGAGGAGGCCGCGAAGGAGATCCAGGGCGAGACGGCCGTGTTCTCGGGCGACCTCACCAAGGAGGGCGCCTGCGACAAGCTGATCGAGACCGCGGTCGACGCCTTCGGGAAGATCGACATCATCGTCAACAACGCGGGCTACACGTGGGACGGCCCGATCCACAAGATGTCCGACGAGCAGTTCCAGGCGATGATCGACATCCACAACGTCGTGCCCTTCCGCGTGCTGCGGGCGGCGGCGCCGCACCTGCGCGAGCCCGCCAAGCAGGAGAAGGCCGAGGGCAAGGAGGTCTTCCGCAAGGTCGTGAACATCTCCTCGATCTCCGGCACGATGGGCAACGCCGGCCAGGTCAACTACTCGTCTGGCAAGGCGGGCGTCGTCGGCCTGACGAAGACGCTGGCGAAGGAGTGGGGCCAGTTCAAGATCAACGTGAACGCCGTGGCGTTCGGGTTCGTCGAGACGCGTCTCACCGCCTCCAAGGAGGAGGGCGGGACGATCGAGAAGGACGGCCAGGAGATCAAGCTCGGCATTCCCGAGCAGATGCGCGCGATGGCGGCGATGATCATCCCGCTCGGCCGCCCGGCGACGCCGGAGGAGGCCGCCGGACCGGTGTTCTTCCTCTGCTCGCCGTGGGCGAACTACATCCACGGCCAGGTGCTGAACGTCACCGGCGGCCAATTTGGCGGCATGTACACGTAATGGGTCTATCCGTCGGGGATCCCGCACCCGACTTCGAGCTCGATGGGACGGAGGGGCGCTTTCGCCTCTCCGACCATCGGGGCGAACGTGTGGTGCTGCTCTTCTACCCCGGGGACTTCACGCCGGTCTGCACGAAGCAGTTCTGCTCGTACGCCGAGCGGGCCGAGGACATGTCGTCGCTCGAGGCCAAGGTCGTCGGCATCTCGGCACAGGATGTGGACTCACACACGAAGTTCGTGAGCGACAACGGCATCCCGGTCCCGCTGCTCGCGGACCCGGACAAGAGCGTCGCCAAGTCGTTCGGCGTGACCGCGCCCATGCTCGGCACGCGCCGCGCCGCGTTCATCGTGGACGAGGACGGCAAGGTCGCGTACAAGCACGTCCATACGCTCGGCCTGGACTTCCAGACCGTGGATCAGATCCGCGACGCGCTCGCGAAGGTCTAGGCAGCGCTGTCCGGCTTCGGGCGGCGCTCCTCCGCCAGGGGCTTCCCGCCCTCGTCCGTGAGGCCGGGCGGCGGCCACGGGCCGAACCAGTTGTCGCGCGCGCCGTCGATCGTGAAGACGCAGCCCGAGTAGTAGTCCCCCGCCGGCGAAGCCAGGTACGCGACGAGCCACGCCTGCTCCTGCGGCTCGCCCAGGCGCTGGAGCGGCACCGTCCGCGCGACGCCCTCGTACACCGGGCGGGGGTACTTCTTCAGCGCGTCGGTGGCGAAGTGCCCGGACGCGATCGCCGTCAGCTTGATCTGGAATCGCGCCCACTCGATCGAGAGGACGCGGGTCAGGTTCTCGACCGCCGCCCGCGCGGCCGACGAGTGCGCCATCCCCGGCAGCCCGTGATGCGGCGACAACGTGACGTTCACGATCTTGCCGCCGCCGGCGGGGATCATCGCCTTCGTCGCGACGGTGTGGGTCATCAGCCAGGTCCCCACCAGGTTGAGCCGCACCACGGTCTCGAACCCCTTGGCGGTGATGTCCTCGGCCGGTGTCATGTACTGGCCGCCGGCGTTGTTCACCAGGAGGTCGATCTTCCCGTGACGCTCGACCACGCCGTCCACCAGCGCGTTCACCTCGTCCTCCTCGCGGATGTCGCACGTCTGCGCATGGGCCGGGGTCTCGCAGGCCGCGACGGTCTCCTCGAGGGGCTCGGGCTTGCGCCCGGCGACGACGACCGTGGCCCCCAGCGCGCTCAGCTCGAGCGCGGTCGCGCGGCCGAGCCCGGTCCCGCCGCCGGTGACGACCGCGACCTGGCCCTCGAGGAGGTTGGGAGCGAAGATCCGCGACGGCACGTGCGGCAGGCTAACCAAGGAGCCTGGTTACCAAGGGGCCAGGCCCCTTGGTAAGCGGTAGCCTCGCCGCGTGATTGCCGAGGCACGCCCCGCCGAGCTGCCGCTGCCCGGTGGCCGCGAGGGTGCGACGGTGCGCCTGCACCCGTTGATGACGGGTGAGCTGCCGGGGCCGCCGGCGTGGTTTGAGCGCGAGGAGGGCCGGCTTGCCGGGCTGCGCGCGATGGGCATCACCGGCGACCGCTCCGAGTACCTGCGCATCCCGGTCCCGGCCTTCCTCGTCGAGCACCCGGGCGCCGGGGCGATCCTGATCGACACCGGGCTCCACCCGTCGGTGGGCGTCGACCCGAAGCAGAACTTCGGCCGCATGCTCGCGTGGTACTACCGCGGCCTCAAGATGACCGCGGAGCAGGCGGCGCCGGCGCAGCTCCGAGCGCGCGGGCTCGACGCGGCTGACGTGCGCTTCGTCCTGATGACCCACATGCACGTGGACCACGCGAGCGCGATCTCGGAGTTCCCCGGCGCTACGTTCGTCCTGTCGAAGCAGGAGTGGGACGTGCTCGCCGACGGCACGCCGCGCGACGGCTACGTCAGGCGACAGTTCGACTTCGGCTTCGACTTCCGCACGTTCGACTTCGACGGAAGGGACACGGAGTCGTTCGCCACCTTCGGCCGCTCGTTCGACGTCTTCGGCGACGGGAGCATTCGGGCGGTGTTCACGCCCGGGCACACGCATGGCCACACGTCTTACGTGCTGCGGCTACGCGAGCGCGAGGTGCTGATCGCCGCCGACGCGATCTACACCCAGCGGACGCTGGACGAGGGCGTTCTGCCGTACAAGATGGCCGACGAGCACCAGTTCCGCCGCTCGCTCAAGGAGATCGAGCGCTACCGCGAGCGCACGCCCGGCGCGCTGATCGTGCCCGGGCACGACTGGGACAGCTTCAGCGCGCTGGATCCGGTGTACGCGTAGCGGCCTCGGCCGCCTGGCGCGCGCGGCGCCGCGCCGCGCGCGCCGCCTCGATCGCGTTCTTACGGCCGTTCGCCGTCCGCAGCCCCTCGTGGAGTGCCTTGATCTCGGTGAAGACCACGTCGGCGGCGGCCTGCGCCTGCTCGCGGGTCGCCTCGCCTTCGACCTTGTCGAAGCGGATCGGATCGCCGTACTGGATCGTCACCTTCGGGAACTGAAGGCGCTTCCAGTTCCGCGCGCGCTCGGTGCCGACGATCGCGGTCGGAACCACCGGCACGCCTGCCTCGAGCGCAAGCTTGCCGACGCCGGGCTTCGCCTCGCCGAGCTCGCCGGTGCGCGACCGGCCGCCCTCCGCGTACATCACGATCAGGTCGCCGCGGCCGAGGATCGCCTTCGCGGTCGCCATCGACTTCGTGTCCCCGTGCCCGCGGCGGACCGGGAAGACGCCGCCGTGCGTGTAGATGAACTGCATCGGGCGCTTGAAGAGCTGCGACTTCGCCATGAAGTGCACCTTGCGGCGCAGGTAGACGGCCACGAAGAAGTGGTCGAGGAACGAGAAGTGGTTCGGGGCGACGATCGCAGGGCCCTCGATCGGGACCTTGTCCGAGTCGATGCAGCGCGCCCTGAAGAAGAACACGAGGTACGGCGTCAGGACCGTGCGGACGAGCTCATAGACCCAGTCGGGACGGCGGGTGGCGGGCCGCTCGTAGAAGCGCTCGAAGTACTCCGCCGGGCGCGGGTCCTTGTAGACCTGCGGCTTCATCTTGGAGAGTTCTTCAGGCACTTCCGTCCTCCCTACCCACTGTCGCGGACTTGGTTACGTCCATCGCCGCCTGCCACTCGGCGAGCAAAGTCTCGCGCTGGTCGGCGGACATCTGCGGCTCGTAGCGTGCCGCCTCGCGCCACATGGCGCCGCACTCCGCCTCGGTCCACGCTCCCACCGCCACGCCGGCCAGGTAGGCGGCGCCCAGCGCCGTCGTCTCGGACACCTCGGGGACGATCACGGGCACGCCCAGGACGTCCGCCTGGAACTGCATCAGCCAGCCGTTCACGACCGCGCCGCCGTCCGCCTTCAGCTCCTCCAGGCGCACGCCCGACGCGGACTCCATCGCGCGCACGGCGTCCACGGTCTGGTAGGCGATCGCCTCGAGGGCCGCGCGCGCCAGGTGGGCGCGGCCGTTGCCGCGCGTCAGGCCGACGATCGTGCCGCGCGCATACGGGTCCCAGTGCGGTGAGCCGAGTCCGGTCAGCGCCGGCACGAAGTAGACCCCGTCGTTCGAGTCGAGCGAGCGGGCCAGGTCCTCCGTCTCGTCTGCGGCGGTGATGATCCCCAGGCCGTCGCGCAGCCACTGCACTGCCGCCCCCGTCACGAAGATCGCCGCCTCGAGCGCGTAGTCGACACGCTCCTCGACCCCCCACGCGATCGTCGTCAGCACCCCCTCGTGCGGGTCGGGCGCGGTCCCGCCGGTGTTCTCCAGCACGAAGCTGCCGGTGCCGTAGGTGTTCTTGCCGAGCCCGGGCGAGTGACACGCCTGTCCGTAGAGCGCTGCCTGCTGGTCGCCTGCGATGCCGGCCACGGGGACGCTCCCGCCGAACTCGCTCGTCTCGCCATACACGTGCGCGCTCGGGAGCGGCTCCGGGAGGGAGTCGGGGCGGACGCCGAGGAGCTCGCACAGCTCCGGGTCCCACGCGCGCTCGCGGATGTCGAACAGGAGCGTGCGGGACGCGTTCGTGTAGTCGGTGATGTGGCGCCCGGTGAGCTTGTGGACGAGCCATGAGTCGATCGTGCCGAAGGCCGCGCCGGGGTCGACGCCGCCCTCCTTGAGCAGCCACTCGATCTTCGTGCCGGAGAAGTACGGGTCGATCACGAGGCCCGTGCGATCGCGGACGAGCGCCTCGTGGCCCTCCGCCTTGAGCTCGTCGCAGCGCGCCGCGGTTCGCCGGTCCTGCCAGACGAGCGCGCGGTGGAGCGGCTCGCCCGAGTCGGGGTCCCAGGCCACGACGGTCTCACGCTGGTTGGTGATCCCGATCGCCGCCAGGTCGCTGCCGCCGACGCCGGCGTCCGCGAGCGCCCGCTCGGCCACGCCACGGGTCACCTCCCAGATCTCGGAGGCGTCGTGCTCGACCCACCCCGGGCGCGGGAAGTGCTGCTCAAACTCGCTGTAGGCGCGGCCGGCGGCGCGCCCCTCGTCGTCGAAGACGATGCAGGTGGTGCCGGTGGTTCCCTGGTCGATGGCGAGGATCACGCGCGCGGGATTGTCCAACCTGACGTGAGTGAGTGCGTTCCAGGGGGTACTACCTAGGTACCCGAAGGAGGAGGAACACAGGGATGATCGGGATATTGATCGCCGTAATCGTGGCTGCGCTCGCCTACATGCTGTGCGTCGCGCTCGGCCTTCCCGCGATCGTCGGCATCGTCGCCGCGATCCTCGTGCTGCTCGCCGGGATCCCGTCCGGCGGATTCGGCCTGAGCCGGCGTTGACCGTCAGCGACGGCTGAGGTACACGCGTACGAAATCGCGAAGCTGCCGCGCCCGGTGGACGAAACCGGGCGCGGTCCTGCCGGTCGCGCGATGCTCGAGGTCGAGCTCGACCTCGGTCAGGCGCAGGCCGGCGCGGTGCGCGTCCACCGTCATGCCGATCTCCATCCCGAACCCGGGTGCGAACGGCGTGACGGCGGCCACCGCCTCGGCGCTGAGGTAGCGCTGCCCTGAGATCGGCGCCTCCGGCTCGAGCCCGGTCAGCCGCCTGATCGCCCACGCCGCAAAGCCGAGGGCGACGCCGAAGCCGCCACCGACGCGGCGGGCGAACGCGGCGACGACGAAGTCGCCCGCTTCGGATAGGCGCACGAGCTGTCCCGCGGACGCGCCGAGGTCGCCGTCGCAGAGGATGAGGTCGGGCAGCGGCCCGGCCTCACGCAGCCGGTCGACGGCCAGGTTCGCGACTCCGCCCTTCCCCAGCCTTCGCGGCGCGCTCACGAGCTCCGCGTCCTCCTGGAGTGCGATGTGCGGCGTTGCGTCGGTGGACGCGTCGTCGGCGACGAGGATCCGTTCCTCCGGGAGGACCTGCTTCAGCGCGCGGAGCGTGTCGGCGAGCCGGTCTGCCTCGTTCCGGGCGGTGACGATTACAGTCGGCACTGCGGGTACTCTGCCGCACGTCCGCTATCAGGAGGTCGTTTCGTTGCCGGATGTCGAGGCCCACATCACAGGGACCGTGTGGAAGGTCGAGTGCGAGGTCGGCCAGTCGGTCGAGGAGGGCGACACGCTCGTGATCCTCGAGTCGATGAAGATGGAGATGCCCGTGGAGGCCGAGGACGACGGCACGGTGAAGGAGATCAAATGCGAGGAGGGCCAGTCGGTTTCCGAAGGGGACACGCTGGTCGTCCTTGAGTAGCGACGCGCCCCTGGAGCTCGCCTCGGGCAAGCTCCAGCTCGACGAGCCGGCCGCGCACGTCGTGCGGCTCCGGATCTCGAACCCGGAAAAGCGGGGAGCGCTCGACCACGAGCTGCTCGACGCGCTCGCCGAGACGGTTCGCGACCTCGACGCGCGGTGCCTGCTGCTGACCGGCGAGGGGAAGATGTTCTCCGCCGGCTACGACATCGGGACGTTCGACGACGCGCACTTCGAGGAGCAGGCGGAGAAGCTCGTCGCTCACCCGTTCCACGCCGCGATCGAGGCACTCGAGGCCTTTCCCTACCCCTCGATCGCGGCGCTCAACGGCCACGCGATCGGCGGCGGCCTCGAGGTCGCGATCTCATGCGACATCCGGATCGCGGCGGCCGGGGTGAAGCTCGGCATGCCGCCCGCGAAGCTGGGGCTGATCTACTCGCATACCGGGCTCCAGAAGTTCATCGAGGTGTGCGGCGTGGCGAACACGAACGAGCTCTTCTACGTCGGCCGCAACGTCGACGCGGGCCGCGGCTACGAGATGGGCCTGGTGAACCACGTGGTGGACCCCGCCGATCTCGAGGCCTTCGCGCTCGAGATGGCCGCCGAGATCGGCGCGAACGCGCCGCTGTCACTCGCCGGCAACAAGCGCGTCATCAGCGAGCTGCGCGCGCATCCCGGTCGCCTGCCCAAGGTACTCGAGGATGAGCTGGTCGAGCTGCGCGAGAGCTGCTTCCGCAGCGAGGACTTCCGCGAGGGCGTGCGTTCGTTCGCCGAGAAGCGCAAGCCGGAGTGGCGCGCCCGCTAGCGGGCGTCTACGACACGGACCTTGGTGCGGGCGGCGCGGTAGCCGGGCTTCCTCGCGCGGGCGCGCAGGGCACCGGCGCGCTTCGGGCGGATGCGCAGCGTCGCGCGCCCGGCGGAGCCCGTCGCCTTCCGCCTCCCACCCAGCCTTACCTCGGTGTCGGCTAGGGGCAGCGTCCTGCCCACGTCACGCACCGTCGCGCGCACGCGCACCCGCGTCCGCTTCCCCGCCTCGACCCGCCGCGGCCTGACCTTCAGCCGGATCCGGGGCCGCTTCCCCTCCCCGCAGCCGAAGCGTGCGAGCGGTGAATCCGAGTAGGACGGCGGCCGCTGTGCCGGGGCCGCGCCCCATCCGGTGTCCGGTTCGGACCCGCGTGCGAGCCGCAGAGTGGCACCGGCACGTAGCTCATCGGAGTACAGCCACGCGCGGTCGAGCGGCTGCCCGTCGAGCTTCGCGTCGACGACGTACGGCCCGGCGCCCGGCGACTGGATCACGACCGCGCCGCCCGGGACCTGGATCTCCGCGCGGTCGAACTCCGGGCTGCCCAGGGCGTAGAACGGTGCTCCCGGCACGAGCGCACCGAGCCCGATCGACGACAGGAGGTGCCACGCCGACAGCCCGCCGAGGTCGTCGTTGCCCGGCAGGCCGTCGATCGTCGGCCGGTACAGGACCCGCGCCTCGGCCAGCTCGGCGGCCGCCCGCCAGGGCGCGCCGGCGAAGTGGTACATCCACGGCACCTGGAGGTCGTGCTCGTTCCCCGGCGCCCACTGGTCGAGGCGGTAGACGAGGCCGAACGCCGTCGCGCGGTTCTGGAGCTCGGGGGGCATGGTGAACATGTGGTCGAGCCGCTCGCGGGCGACCCCGTCGCCGCCCATGCGCTCGTAGAGCCCGGCCGCGTCGTGCATCGCGAGCCACGAGTACTGCCACGAGTTGCCCTCCTGGAAGCCGCGCCCACTCGTCTGCTCGGGCGACTCGCCGCCGGTCGGGTCGAACGGATCCGCCCAGTTGCCCTCGGCGTCGCGACCGCGGATCCACCGGGTCTCGGGGTCGAGGATGTTCCGGTAGCCCAGCGACCGCCGGACATCCTCGGCGGCGTCGTCCGAGCGCCCGAGCCAGTGCGCGATCAGTCCCAGCGAGAAGTCGGCGACGCCGTATTCGAGCGTCGTCCCGGGCCGGTCGGGCAGCCACCCGAGCTCGAGCAGCTTCGCGTCGCGCAGGGTCACCAGGTGGCGCGCGGCGTCGTAGAGCGCCGCCGCGTCATCCCGGTCCACCAAATCGCGGCAGATCCCGTCGGCGATCATCGGGATCGCCGGGTCGCCCGACATGTGCGAGGCGTCGATCGACTGCTCCTTCCAGCGCGGGATGAAGCCGCCCTCGCGATGGTCGGCCAGCAGGCTGAGCAGCATGTCGCGGTAGCGCTCGGGCTGGATCAGCGCGAGCAGCTGGTTCTCCGACTTGTAGAGGTCCCAGGAGGAGAAGTTCGAGTACTGCGTGCGCCCCTCCGCTACGTGCACCTGGTCGTCCAGGCCGCGGTAACGGCCGTCGACGTCCGTGAAGACGTTCGGGTGGAGCTGGGCGCGGTAGAGCGCGGTGTAGAAGGATCGCTTGGCACCATCCGAGCCGCCCGACACGCGGATGCGTGACAGGTCCTGGTTCCACGCGGCGCGGGTGTCGGCACGCATCCGGTCGAAGTCGAAGTGCGGCGCCTCGGCTTCCAGGTTGCGCCGCGCGCCGTCCTCGTCGACGAACGAGATCCCGAAGCTGACGGTGACCTCGCCACCCTGGTCCCAGCCGACCCAGCCGCCGCTCCCGAGCTTTCCGCTCGAGTCGAACGGCCTGCTGAAGCGGGCGACGAAGAAGACCGGGTAGCGCCCGCGGCTCCAGCCGGACACCTCGCCCTTCTCAGCGTCGATCTCGAGCCCGCCCTCGTGCACGCCCTCGACGCTCCGCGCGGGGTCGATCACGAGCTTCGGCGCCACCGGTCCGGCGGGGAAGGTGTAGCGCTGCATCGCGGTCCTGGTCGAAGCGGTCAGCTCCACGGTGGTCGCCGGCTTCGGCAGGAAGACGCGGTAGTAGCCCGCCTCCGCGCGCTCGGTGGCGTGCTCGTACGGCGACTGGATCAGGTTCGGGTCGAGCGACGGCTCGCCGAGGACGGGCATGACGGGGATGTCGCCCCCCTTCTTGACGCCCGGGCCCGAGAGGTGCACCAGGCTGAAGCCCTGGATGGCCGGGTCGCTCCACAGGTAGCCCGAGTACGCGAACTCGCCGCGGGTGTCGGGGGAGTTCTGGACCATGCCGAACGGCGCGGCCGCGCCGGGGAAGATGAACCCGGGCGCGAACGTCCCGATCGTCGGATCGACGTGACGGGCGAGGTCCTCCTCGGCGGCCCGTGCGGGCGCGGCGAGAACCAGCGCGAGGACGCAGAGCGTCAGGAGAGAGCGCATTCGTCCCACATCACAGAGAACGCACCCGCGCCCGGGTTACTTGCTCTCGCGCAGCTCGATCCAGAGGGCGCGTCCGACCGCGAGCACGCCCCCGCGGGCGTCCCAAAGCGCGACGCCGCTCCAGTACTTGCGCCCCGCGACGCCGATCCGCCACGACCCGATCACGTGCGGCTCCTCGACCTCGACCCGCGCCTGCAGATCGACCGCCAGGCTTGCGAGCACCTTCGTGGTCCCGGTCATGGCGGGCGCCGAGCTCGGGCAGTCGAGCGCGGTCCAGACGAACAGCGGATCGACGGCCCCGTCGGCGCCCGCGAACTCCGCCGCGGGCGTCCACGCGGCGGCGAAGAGGTCCCGCCCGGGGATCGGGCCTGCGAACAGCCGCAGGCCGTCGCCCTCCGGGCGTCGTGGCCCGCACGCGAAACACGTGGGAAACGGGTGCAGGTCGGAGCGGAAGAACGAGTCGGCCTCCGCCGCCACCGCCTCGTCCACACCGACAGGCGCGGGCGGCTCGACGTCGACCTCGGCGGGCGCTGCGTCGAGCACGACCGTCCGCCCCTCGAGGGCGCTGACCCGCTCTCCGTCGCGCTCGACGGCGAGTGGCGTCTCGAGGGGCGGGGGCGCCCGGAGCGCCGCCTCGGCCGGGCCATCCACGAGCGTGCCCACCAGCCCGGCGCTGTAGCCACCGTGCCCGGAGTCGGGCGGCCCGTTGAACCGGGCCGGGATCACTAGCGAGTCCGCCACCGGAGCGGAATTTAGCCGTCCGGTGGCAGCCCTACCTTCGCGAAAACCCCCGTCGCCGAAAGGGATCAGCTTGCCGCCGCTCATGACCCGCGAGGAAGCCCTCGAAGAGATCGAGGGCCACGCAGAGGACCCCGCCGAGCAGCCCACGATCGAGTTCGAGGCGTTGGAGCGATGAACGAGATCGAGGAACGCCTCGAGGAGCTCCGCGAGCTGGGGCTGTACCGCAAGCTCCGCATGGTCTCGGGCCCTCAGGGCCCCCGCGTGCTGCTGGACGGCAAGCCGGTCCTGCTGCTCTGCTCGAGCAACTCACTCGGCCTCGCCGACCACCCGCGCGTACGCAAGGCGGCCGCGGAGGCCGCCATGCGCTACGGCATCGGCGCCGGCGGATCCCGGCTCCTGTCCGGCAACATGACCATCCACCGCCGGCTCGAGGAACAGATCGCCGAGTTCCACGCGTCGCCTGCCTGCGTCCTCTTCGGCTCGGGCTATCTGGCGAACACGAGTGTCATCCCCGCCCTGGCGGACGAGGGCGACGTGGTGCTGTCGGATGCGCACAACCACGCGAGCACCGTGGACGGCTGTCGGCTCGCCCGGGCCGAGACGTTCGTGTACGACCACTGCGACATGGAGCACCTCGAGTGGCTCCTCCAGGAGGCGGACGGGCGCGCCAGCCTGATCGTGACCGACGGCGTCTTCGGGACGGACGGCGACGTCGCGCCGCTCGTCGACATCGTCGAGCTGGCGCACCGCTATGACGCGCGGGTGATGGTGGACGACGCCCACGGCGTCGGCGCACTCGGCCCGGGCGGCCGAGGGTCGGTCGCCGACGCGGGGGTCGAGGACGAGGTCGACGTAGTGGTCGGGACGCTCGGCAAGGCGCTCGGCTCCTACGGCGGCTACGTCTGCTGCGACCGCACGATGGCGAAGTACCTGGTGAACACCGCGCGCGCGCTGGCTTTCTCGGCGGCCCTATCGCCGCCCGCGGTCGCGGGCGCCCTCGCAGCCCTCGAGATCCTCCGTGCGCACCCCGAGCGCGTCCACAAGCTCCAGCGCAACGCGCGCGCCGTGGTCGAGGCGCTCGCCGACGAGGGGATCGAGACCAGCTCGGATACGCACATCGTGCCCATCCCGACTGGCTCGGGCGAGGCGGCGCTCTCGGCTTCCGAGCGGTTGCTCGAACGCGGGATCTTCGCGCAGGCCATCCGGCCGCCGGCCGTGCCCGACGGCGGCGCGCGGCTGCGCATCGCGGTCATGGCGTCCCACTCGGCGTCCGAGCTCACGCCTGCGGCGCGCGAGATCGCGCGTGCCGTCGCGGCGGTCGCCCCGGCGCCCGCGCCTCAGCCGGTGCTCGACTTCGACTTCGCCACGCCGGCCGAGGTGGACTCGCCGCGGCGCGTGTTCGACCACCTGCGAGAGGCCGCCTAACGACAGCCCCCTGTCGCATCTCGGTGTGCGCACACGTGCGCGCTGAGTGCGGAACAGCGGCTGGGTAGGAGGGGGTGAAGTGGGCACCCCGCCACGGTTTCCCTGAAGCTATGCGGGATTGACCACCGTATGGGTGGCTAATCCGACGCGGCTTCAGAGGAGCGTTCCGCCGAGGGTGCGCACCCTTTCGCCCTACCCAGCCCGAGCCCGATTGCGCACGCTGATAAGCGAGAGGGGGCGACAGCGAGGGCGTTCTAGGTGCGGGCGAGGCTCGCGGTGTTCAGGCCGTAGCCGCCGTCCACGCGGATCACGGCGCCCGTGATGTAGGCGGCGGGTGGCGAGAGGAGGAACGCCACCGTTCCCGCGACCTCGGCCGGCTCCCCGATGCGCCCGAGCGGGACCGACGCCGCGACCCCTTCGCGAACGGGCTGCGGAAGCGCGCGCACCTTCGGCGTCGCGACGATCCCCGGCATCACCACGTTGCAGCGAATCCCGTGGCGCCCCCACTCGGCCGCCAGTGTCCTGGTCATGCCGACGAGGCCGGCCTTCGCCGCGGTGTAGGCCACCTGGCCCGGCAGGCCCGTCTCGGCAGAGGCCGACGAAACGACCACGACGCGCCCGTCGCCCGAAGCCGCGAGAGCATCGAAGGCGGCACGGATCACGTTGAAGGGGCCGCTCAGGTTCGTCTCCAGGTCCTTGGCCCACTCCTCGGCCGGGAAGCGCTCCGCGCGGTGGATCGTGTCCACGACGCCGGCGTTCGCGACGACGGCGTCGCAGCCTCCCAGCTCGTCGACCAACGCCGCCATGCCGGCGTCGACGGCCGCGCGGTCGCGCACGTCGAAGTCGCCGATGTCGCAGCCCGCGACCTTCCAGCCGTCGGCCGCGAGCGCCGCCACGATCGCCGATCCGAGACCGCCTTCGGCACCGGTGACGACCGCGCGCCGCGGCTCAGCCGGCACGGTCGAGCCCGTAGCGCTCCCAGTGCTCATCCGGGATGTCGGCCGGGTCCTTGTACCAGTACCACGTGCACGGGTCGTGGTCGAAGTCGCCCGGGGGATGGGACGGATAGACCGGGTAGCCGATCCATTGGATCGGGAGCATCTCGTTCATGAAGGTGCAGTGCGTGCAATAGATCGGGAAGCCCTTGCGGTTGTAGGACCAGTCGTACTCGCCCTCCATCACCGCGTAGCCGTGCTCACCCTCGTAGCGGCCGTTGCGCCACAGACGCTGGCCTGAGCCGCACGGGTTCATCCGGAACGTGACCTTCTCGTCGTCCTCCTCGATCTCGAACGCGCCGGGGTTCGGCCCCACGCCGCTGGTCGAGTGCGCCCGCCAGGTGGCGGCGAGCAGGCGAACGATCTCCTGCCGCGGCCGGCTGTCGATCGCCTCGACGCTGCGCTTCCA
>DASPHG010000029.1:0-61725 GCA_035629775.1 Thermoleophilaceae bacterium
CAACGCGCTTCATCTCGACGTCGTCGCGGCATGCGTCGACGACAGCATCGAGGTCGCCGCGATTCTGAGCGTCGATAGCTGCCCGGATTACCGCTGCCCTTGCTCGCTCTGGCACCGCTGCACCCTAGCGGCCCAACCGCGTGGGTCCGTAGAATCGATCGGTTGAGCATGGCCTCTGAAGCGACCACCAATCCCGACCCTCTTGACGGCTTCAGCGAGCCCACGCGCCGCTGGTTCCAGGCGTCGTTCGAGGCCCCGACCCCGGCGCAGGCCGCCGGCTGGCCGAAGATCGCCACCGGCGCCAACACCTTGATCTGCGCGCCGACGGGATCGGGCAAGACGCTGAGCGCGTTTCTATGGGGGATCGACACCCTCGCCCGCCGCCCCGAGCAGCTTGGAACCGGGGTGAAGATCGTCTACGTCTCGCCCCTGAAAGCGCTCTCCTACGACGTCGAGCGCAACCTGCGCGCGCCGTTGAAGGGAATCGGTGCCGAGGTCTCGGTCGGGCTTCGCACCGGCGACACCCCGCAGAAGGAACGTCAGGCGATGAAGCGCACCCCTCCGGACATCCTGATCACGACGCCCGAGTCGCTGTATCTGATGATCACCTCACAGGTGCGCGAGATACTCACCGGGGTCGAGGCGGTGATCGTCGACGAGATCCACGCCGTAGCGCAGTCCAAGCGCGGCTCGCATCTGGCGCTGACGCTCGAGCGCCTCTCGCACCTCGTGCTCAATCACGAAGCCGACGAGCAGGCCTCGCTCGACCCGGCGTCGCGGGCCGAGCGCCGCGACCCGCAGCGGATCGGTCTCTCGGCCACTCAGCGCCCGCTCGAACGCGTCGCGCAGTTCCTCGTCGGCCCCAAGCGCAAGTGCGAGATCGTCAACGCCGGTATCCGCAAGGACCTCGACCTCGAGATCGTCGTGCCCGTCGAGGACATGACGGACCTCGGCACGCCCGGGATAACCGCCGATGGATCATCGCCCGAGCCCCTTGATCCCGTCGCCGCGCTGGAGGCACTTCCCAACCCACGCTCGATCTGGCCCGCGATCTACCCCGAGCTTCTGCGCCTCGTCCGCGAGCACACCTCGACGATCATCTTCGTCAACAACCGCCGCGGCGCCGAACGCCTCGCCAAGCGCCTGAACGAGCTCCACAACGAGGTCGAAGAACAAGAACTCCCAGCCACCGAACACGCCGGCAATTCCCCGCCAACAACCGACGCCGATCGGGCGGGTGGCGCCGGGCGGGGGACCCCCGGCGACCGCCCGCAGGCGCCAGCCGAGGACGGCGACGGGGGTGCCCGGCGACAGGACCCGCCCGCCAACGGCGGGAGCCCTCGGCGACAGGACCCGCCCGCCAACAAACCATTCGAGGAAATTGCGAGAGCCCACCACGGCTCCCTCGCCCACGAAGAGCGCCTGGTCGTGGAGGAGCTGCTGAAGTCGGGCAGGCTGCCCTGCCTCGTCGCCACTTCCTCGCTCGAGCTCGGCATCGACATGGGAGCGCTCGACCTCGTGATCCAGGTCGAGTCGCCCAAGTCCGTCTCCAGGGGCCTGCAGCGGGTGGGCCGCGCAGGCCACCAGCTCAACGAGGTCTCCAAGGGGAGGATCTTCCCCAAGTTCCGCGCCGACCTGCTCGAGTGCGCGGTCGTCGCCCAGCGGATGCGAAAGGGCGAGATCGAGGAGACGGTGATCCCACGCAACCCGCTCGACGTGCTCGCCCAGCACATCGTCGCGATGGTCGCCGACAGCGAATGGGAGGTGAACTAGCTCGAACGGGTCGTGACCTCTTCGGAGCCATTCTCGGAGCTCTCGCGCGAGCAGCTCGAGAACGTGCTCGACATGCTCGACGGCCGCTATCCCTCGGAGAAGTTCGCCGAGCTGCGCCCGCGCCTGGTATGGGACCGGACCCATGGCACAGTTCGCGGCCGCAAGGGCGCGCGCCAGCTGGCGGTCACCAACGCCGGCACGATCCCCGATCGTGGCCTCTACGGCGTCCATCTGCCCGACGGTCGCCGCGTCGGCGAGCTCGACGAGGAGATGGTCTACGAGGCTCGCGCCGGCCAGACGTTCCTCCTTGGAGCGACGACCTGGCGAATCCAGGAGATCACCCGCGACCGGGTGATCGTCGTCCCCGCTCCCGGGGTTCCCGGCGCCGTTCCGTTCTGGCGCGGCGACGGTGTCGGACGGCCCTCGGAGCTCGGCCGCGCGATCGGCGCCTTCTCACGCGAAGCGGTGTCCAAGGATGCGGCAACGCTCGCGGTGGAGAACGATCTCGACGAGCGTGCCGCCCAGAACCTCCTCACGTATCTGCGCGAGCAGCAGGCGGCCACCCGCGTCGTGCCCTCCGACGAGACGCTCGTCGTCGAGAAATTCCGCGACGAGATCGGCGATTGGCGCCTCTGCGTGCTCTCCCCGTTCGGCGGCCGGGTGCACGCCGCCTGGGGCCTCGCGATCTCGGCCCGCATTCGCAACGAGCTCGACCTCGAGGCCGACGCGATCTGGTCCGACGACGGAATCGTCATCCACCTGCCCGACGCGGACGAGCCACCCGACGCGGAGATGATCATGCTCGAGCCCGAGGAGGTCGAGGACCTCGTCGTTCGCGAGCTTGGCGGCTCGGCTCTGTTCGGTGCTCGCTTTCGTGAGAACGCCGCGCGCAGCCTGCTCATCCCGCGCGCCTATCCCGGCAAGCGCACGCCGCTGTGGCAGCAGCGCCTGAAGTCGCAGAGCCTGCTCGAGGTCGCCAAGGACTTTCCCCGCTTCCCGGTCATCCTCGAGACCTACCGCGAGTGCCTGCGCGACGTCCTCGACCTGCCGGCGCTCACCGAGCTGCTGCGCGACCTGCAGTCCCGGAAGATCACGCTCGTCGAAGTCGAGACGAAGAGCGCCTCGCCATTTGCCTCGTCGTTGCTCTTCGACTACGTCGCCACCTACATGTACGAGGGCGACACCCCGAACGCGGAGCGACGGGCCGCCGCCCTTTCACTTGACCGCGAGCTATTGGCCGAGCTCCTCGGGCAGGAGGAGCTGCGCGACCTGATCGACGCCACCGCGCTCGACGATGTCGAGGCGGACCTCCAGCGGCTGTCGGAGCGGACCCAGGCGGTCAACGCCGACGGGGCGCACGACATCCTCCGCGCGGTCGGCGACCTGACCGTCGACGAGGTGCAGGCGCGGTGCCACCGCGGCGTCTCGGCAAAGCGCATCCTGGACGGGCTCGTGGCCGAGCGGCGCGCGATCACGATGCGGATCGGAGGCGAGGAGCGCTTCGTCGCGTCCGAGGATGCCGGGCTCTTCCGCGACGCGCTCGGCGCGGTCCCACCGGGGGGCCTGCCGGAGGTCTTCCTAGAGCCGGTCGAGGAGCCGCTCGAGCGCCTCGTCCGCCGCTACGCGCGCACGCACGGCCCGTTCACCACCCGCCAGGTGGCCGACCGCTACGCCATCGACCCCGGACCCGTGCTGCGCGAGCTCGAGCGCGCCGGCGGCCTGGTGCGCGGCGAGCTGCGGCCCGGCGGGCGCGAGCGCGAGTGGTGTGACCCGGACGTCCTCAGGCGGCTGCGCCGCGCTTCGCTGGCGACGCTGCGCAAGGAGGTCGAGGCTGTCGAGCAGAAGCAGCTCGCCCGCTTCCTTCCGGCCTGGCAGGGAGTCGACGCCGCGCCACCCGGCGGAGCGGGCATCGACCGTCTGCGGGAGGTACTGGTGCCACTCCAGGGCCTCGCGCTCACGCCGGACACATGGGAGAACGACGTCCTGCCGCGGCGACTCGGCTCGTGGTCTCCCACCTGGCTCGACCAGCTCTGCGCCGGCGGCGAGATCGTCTGGATCGGCGCCGGAGCGCTGGGCCGCACCTCGGGACGGGTTGCGCTCTATTTCCGCGACGACGTCCGCTGGCTCGGGCCGCCCACCAACCGCGGCGAGCCGCCGGCGGGCGCCCCGCACGAGGCGATCCGCGAACGGCTGCGAACGGGGGCCGCGTTCTGGTCGGACCTGCTCGTCGACCTCGGCGAGATCGAGACGGCGGAGCTCCAGGAGGCCCTCTGGGACCTGGTCTGGGGCGGCGAGGTGACGAACGACGCGTGGGCGCCGCTGCGCGCCCCGCGACTGACGGTCGCGCGGGACCAGCACCAGGCGCGCGGGCGCCGCTTCGCGCGCCACCGCCGGCGGCCGGGCGCGCCGCAAGTACAGGGTCGCTGGTCGCTGACCGCGCCCCTCTTCGCAGACCAGCCCGCCTACGGCCCGCGCATGCGTGCGCAGGCCGAGATCCTGCTCGAGCGATACGGCATCGTCACGCGCGAGACCGTGCTCGCCGAGGGCGTGCCGGGCGGGTTCTCGACCCTCTACGGCGAGCTCACGAACCTGGAGACGCTCGGCACCGCGCGCCGGGGCTACTTCGTGGAGGGCCTCGGCGGCGCCCAGTTCGCCCTCCCCGGGGCGGTCGAGCGGCTGCGCGGCTTCCGGGCGGACGAGCCGGCGGGCGCGCTCGTGCTGGCGGCGACCGACCCGGCGAACCCCTACGGCGCCTCCCTGCCGTGGCCGCGCCGTGACGAGGACCAGCGGCGGCGCCCCGCCCGAGTGGCCGGCGCCTACGTCGTGATGCTGGACGCCGAGCCGGCGCTGTACGTGGAGCGCGGCGGCAAGGGCCTGGTGCCGTTGCGCGAGCCCGAGGAAGCATGGCTGCGCGAGGCCCTCGAGGCCCTGGCCGAACACGTCCGCCGCGGCCGGCTCAAGAAGCTCGCGCTCGAGCGTTTCGACGGCGAGCCGATCGTGGGCTCGCCGGTGGACGAGCTCCTGGTCGACCTCGGTTTCCGCCAGGGGCCGCGGAAGCTCACGCTCAGTGCCTGAGGGCGACACCATCCACGCCGCCGCGCGCAGGGTCGGCGCGGCACTCCTCGGCAAGGAGATCGAGGCGATCGAGATGCCCCAGCAGCGGCACGCAACGGACCGCTGGCCGGAACGGCTCGCCGGGAGGCCGGTGACGAGCGTGGACGCGCACGGCAAGCACCTGTTCGTGCGCTTCGAGGGCGACCTGACGCTCCATTCGCACCTGCGGATGGGCGGCGCGTGGGGCGTCTACGAGCGCGGCCGCCGGTGGCACCGCTCGCCGCGGCGCGCGTGGCTCGTCATCCGCACTCCGGACCACGAGGTCGTCGAGTTCGACGGGCCGGTGCTCGAGCTGATGACCGAGAGCCGGACACGCTTCGACCTGCGCCTGGCCGCGCTGGGCCCCGACATCCTCGCCGCAGAGCTGGACGAGGAGCGCTTCATCAGGCGCCTGCGCGAGGACGACCCGACGCGCGGGATCGGCGACGCACTGCTCGACCAGCGCAACATCGCCGGCATCGGGAACGTCTGGAAGTCCGAGGGGTGCTTCGACGCCGGGATCGACCCCTGGCGGCGAGTCGCCGCCGTCTCCGACGACGAGGTGCTCGGACTCGCACGCGGCACCCGACTCCGGATGCAGGAGTCGGTCGCCCGCGACGGCCAGATTTACCAGGGGGCCAGGCCCCGTGGTAAGCGCGGCATCCAGGTCTACGACCGCGCTGGCCGGCCGTGCCCGCGGTGCGGGGAACGGATCCGCGCCCGCGGCCAGGGAGACGACAACCGAACGACCTACTGGTGCCCGGAATGCCAGCGCTGAAGCGGGTCGGCCACAAGGGCGCCGACCACGTGGCGCCGGGCAACACCCGCGCGAGCTTCGAGGCGGCGCTCGAACATGGCGTGGACATGATCGAGTTCGACGTGCTCCGGCTGCGCGATGGCCGGCTGGTGCTCGCGCACGACTACGAGGACGCGGCGAAGCGAACCCCCCTGACGCTCGACGAGGGGCTCGACCTGTTCGCCGGCGAGGCATACGCGGAGGTCGAGCTGGACGTCGACCTCAAGCTGCCCGGCTACGAGCGCGAGGTCGTCGAGGGGCTCGCCGGCCGCGGGCTGTCCGAGCGCTCGCTGCTGTCGAGCCAGTACCTGGAGTCGCTCGACCGCCTGCACAAGCTGGCACCGGAGCTCCGCCGCGGGTGGTCCGTGCCGCGGGCGCGGCGCGACTACACGCGCTCCGCCTGGGCGATCCCGGCCTACGGCCTGCTCCAGGTGATCAAGCGGCGGCTGCCCGGGCGCGCGGCAGCGCTCCTGCGGGCGGGCCGGATCCACGCGGTCATGGCCCACTACTACGTGGTCACGCACCGCCTGGCCGAGGAGGTGCGCGCCGCCGGCGGGGAGCTCTACGTCTGGACGGTCGACGACGCGCGGAAGATCGCGCGGTTCGAGGCGATGGGCGCGACGGGGGTCATCACGAACGACCCGCGCCTGTTCGACGCGTCTAGGGGAACCTGATCTCGCAGACGCCGTCCGAGTACCCGTGCGGGTCGGCGTGCTTCCCCGTGGAGTGGCCGCTCAGCGTGACGGTGCGCTCGCGCCGGACGACCTTCTGCTTGCGCTTCCACCGGAACCTGACCTCGCCGCGCACGACGTGGCTCGTCGTCGGCGCGGGCGGCGTGATGCGGAACTTCCGCCCCGCCTGGCGGGCGCGAAACTTGGCGTTCCCGACCTTCACCCACGGCGAGACGGCGTCACCGCCGACCCGGTGCCAGGTCTCGGTCGCACGGTCGAAGTAGAACGCGCGGAAGCGCATCCACATCGTCTGCTTCGTGCCGTTGCCGGGCATGCTCGCCCGGATCCCGAGGACGTTCGGGTGCTTCTCCGTGTCGCAGATGTTCACGGTCGCCCAGAGGTCACCCCGGTGCCACGCGGCGGCCGGGGCCGGGAGGGCGAGCGCGATCAGCAATACGAGTAGCGGGAGCACAGTCGTGATGAAACGCCGTGACCAGCGTAGTTGCGGTATGAGCGAAGCGATTGCGGCACCGGTATCGGGGACCTTCGAACGAGCGGGTGCGAGCCCATCCGAGGCTTTCGAGGCCCTCTACCGCCGGTCCTTCCCGCGCGTCTACGGCTACGTCGCCGCGATGCTCCGTGACCGCGCCGCCGCGGAGGAGGTAACCGCGCAGGCTTTCGAGCGCGCGTACCGCCGGCGCCGGAGCTTTCGGGCGTCCCGCGGCACCGAGGAGGCGTGGCTCTTCGGCATCGCACGCAACGCGGCGCTCGACGAGCTTCGCCGGCGCAGACGGCGCGCGGCGATGGAGCACGAGCCGGTGGATCTGACCGCCCCCGGGGCCGAGGAGCAGGCCGAGGACGCCCTCCGGCGCGAGGCCGTTCGGGCCGCACTGGCCCGGCTCGAGCCGCGCGAGCGCGAGCTGGTGGCGCTCAGGTTCTTCGGCGGTCTGTCTCACGAGGAGATCGGGCGGGTGCTCGGCATCTCGCCCTCGAACGCGGGCACCCGTGTGCACCGCGCCCTGGAAAAGCTGAGGAGGGAATGCGATGAAGACGCTTGAGGACGTGCTCGAGGAGATCACCCCGGCCCCGGACCCCGACTTCGTCGCCGACATGGAGCGGCGGATGGAGATGGGGTTCCCCGCCCCCGAGAAGCGCGGGCGACCGCGAATCGTCCTTCCGTCGTTCCGCCCCCGCCCGTTCGTCGCCGCGGCGGCCAGCACCCTGCTGGCGCTGATGGTGGCGGTCGCGCTCACGCAGGAAGGCCGCGACGACGCCGGGAGTGGCGCCGTCGTCGCCCAGGAGGCCGGCTCGTTCGCCGGCGACGCCGGGGGCGGGCAGGTCGAGGAGCGGGCGCTCGCGGCCCCGGATGCGACATCCGCAGAGGCGCTTCCGGCTCCGTTCCCGCCGCCGAACGCCGATCTCGCGCCCGGTGTGCGCGAGCGGCGCGTCGAGCGCGTCGCGAACCTCATCCTGGCGGGCGATCCCGACGAGTTCGACCGTGTGTCGAGCGCGATCTTCCGCATCACCGGGAACCGCGGCGGTTTCGTGACGCAGTCGTCGCTGACCCAGGGCGAGGACGCCTTCACCGGCGGGTTCTTCGACCTGCGCGTCCCGGTGGACCAGCTGCAGCCGGCCCTGAACGACCTTTCGCGCCTCGCGACCGTGCGCGCGCGGACCGAGTCCGGCACCGACGTCACCGGGACGTTCGTGTCCCTTCGGGACCGCCTCCGGATGGCCCGGGCCCTTCGCACGAGCCTGCTGCGGCGGCTCGAGCTCGCCACGACCGAGGCGGCCGTGCAATCGCTCCAGCGGCGGCTCGCGATCGTGGGGAACCGCATCACGGGGCTTCGCTCCCAGCTTCGGGACGCGCGCAGCAGGACGGAGTTCGCGACGATCACGGTCGAGCTGGTCAACGAGGACCCGGGCGCGTCGGACAGCGAGACCGACGAGGCCCTTGACGACGCCGTCGGCTCGCTCGAGGACCTCGCCAACTTCCTGATTCGCGCGCTCGGCGTGCTCCTGCCTGCGACGGTGATCGGAATGGCGGTGTGGTTCGTGGCACGCGGCGCGCGGCGTCGCGCACGGGAGCGCTCGCTGGCTTAGGCTTGGCCTCTGCCCAAGGGCTCCGACACAGTCGAACTTCTGTCGCAGGTGCCGCTGTTCGCAGGGCTGGTGCCTGCCGACATCGCCAAGGTCGCCGACGTGGCGGTCCCGCGACGCTGGTCGGCGGGCGAGGTGGTCTTCCGCGAAGGGGACGAGGGCGACACGTGCTACGTGATCCGCACCGGCGCGGCCCGCGTGACACGCAACCACAGCGACGGGCGCGCGATCACGCTCGCGGAACTCCGGCGCGGGGACATCTTCGGAGAGCTCGCGATGTGGGGCGGCGAAACTCGCTCGGCCACCGTGGAGGCGCTCGAGGACACGACCGCAGTCGCCCTGCTCGCCGGCGACATGCGGCGGCTCCTGGCGGCGCGGCCCGAGATTGCGGTCGAGCTGCTGGGCGAGCTGGCCTCGCGGCTGCGCGGCGCGAACGAGCGGATCACCCGCCAGTCCTTCCAGACGGTCGCGGGCCGGGTGGCCTCGGTGCTGGTCGGCCAGGTCGCCGCGCGCGTGAGCGAGGGCGTCGACGAGCACGACGTCGTGATCTCGGCGACCCAGGCCGACATCGCCCAGCTCGCCGGCTCCTCGCGCGAGTCCGCGTCCCGTTTCCTCGCCACGCTGGAGCGTGCCGGCATCGTCTCCACCGGGCGGGGGAAGGTCACAGTGCATGACCCCGCTGCGCTCCGGAACTACATCTACTGACGCCCGCGCACGGATGGTCGAGCGCCAGCTGCGGCGGCGCGGGATCCATGACCAGCGCGTCCTGGCCGCGATGGCCGAGGTGCCGCGGGAGCACTTCGTGCCGCGTCGCGAGCGGCCCAGGGCGTACCGCGACGGGGCGTTGCCGATCGGCTCGGGCCAGACGATCTCGCAACCCTGGATCGTGGCCGCGATGGCGCAGGCACTCGAGCTCCGCGGCGACGAACGGGTGCTCGAGGTTGGCTGCGGATCGGGTTACTCGGCGGCGGTGCTCTCCCTTCTCTGCCGGGACCTCGTGACGATTGAGCGCCACGTGGCGCTCGCCGACCAGGCGGAGGCACGGTTGAGCCAGCTCGATCGCCCGAACGTGGAGGTTCGCGTGGGCGACGGCACGGCAGGCGCGCCCGACCGCGGGCCGTTCGACGGGATCTCGGTGACCGCCACCGCCGAGGGCGGGCCGCCGCCCGCGCTGGTGGCTCAGCTCGCCCCGACGGGGACGCTGGTCTGCCCGGTCCGCCGCCCCGAGGGGGAGCACCTGGTCCGCCTGCGCGGCGGCGTCGAGGAGACGATCGCCGCGGTCCGCTTCGTGCCCCTGGTCAGCGACGAGTGACGGAGCGGCCGCCGCTCCTGCGCGAGTTCTCGGCCGGCGGGCTCGTCGTGCGGCGGATGCGGGGCCGGCCGTACGTCGCCGCGGTCCGCGTGAAGGGCGGGCGGGTGCTCGCGCTGCCGAAGGGCCACATCGAGGCCGGGGAAAGTGGGGCCGAGGCGGCGATCCGCGAGGTGCGCGAGGAGGCCGGTGTGGATGGGCGCTTGGTCGAGAAGCTCGACGACATCCGGTACTGGTACACGCGCGACGGCGCGCGCGTCCTCAAGGTCGTTTCGTTCTTCCTGCTCGCGTACCGGTCGGGGTCGGTGCGGAACTACCAGCGCGCGGAGGTAGACGGAGCCGAATGGGTTCCACTCGAGGATGCGCCGCGGCTCCTGGCGTACTCGGGCGAGAAGAAAATGGCCGCCGCCGCCCTATCGAAGCTGGCCGACAAGGGCTAGGCTCCGCCGCGTGTTCGTCCTGAACTTCTACTCGCCGGTGTTCGTCGACCAGCTCCGGCGTCACCGCAAGACGGCGACGATCCGACTGGGCGACAAGAGCGCGAAGTACCGCAAGGGGAACGTCGTGATGGTCACGGTCGGCTTCCAGCACTCGCCGCGCGAGAAGATCTTCCTCGCCGTGATCGACGAGGTCGAGGTGAAGCGCGTCAAGGAGCTCTCGCCGCGCGACATCGAGCACGACAACCCCGAGTTCCGCCGCCTGGACGAGACGATCCACTTCCTCGAGCAGATCTACGGCCGCTCGGTCAGCGAGGAGGACACCGTGACGATCGTCCGCTTCTCCGAGATCAAGGAAACGCCGAGCGAGTTCTCCGAGCGCCTGCGCGGCTCCGCACCGCACCAGAACTGAACAAGGGGCCAGGCCCCTTGTTCAATCCTGGCACTCGGTAGGTCAGAGTGCCAGGTTTTGGCACTCCCTTTGCTAGAGTGCCACGCTGTAGTTGGACTCAATTCCGGAGGTCTACGAATGAAGTTGAAGCCTCTTGGCGATCGCGTGATCGTCCAGGCTCTCGAGGAGGAGGAGACGACCGCCAGCGGCATCGTCCTCCCCGACACAGCGAAGGAAAAGCCGCAGCGCGGCAAGGTCGTCGCCGTTGGCGATGGCAAGTGGGACGAGGACGGCGAGAAGCGCATTCCGCTCGACGTCGCCGAGGGCGACGAGGTCCTCTACTCGAAGTACGGCGGGACCGAGATCACGGTCGAGGGCGAGGATCTCCTCGTTCTGCGTGAGTCGGACGTGCTCGCCAAGGTCGCCTGAATCCGAGACTGAACACGGAGGACTAGATATATGGCTCACAAGGAGCTGAAGTACGACACCGAGGCGCGCAAGGCGCTGGAGTCCGGGGTCGACGCTGTCGCCAACGCGGTCAAGGTCACCCTTGGCCCGAAGGGCCGCTACGTCGTCCTCGACAAGAAGTTCGGTGCCCCGACGATCACGAACGACGGCGTGACCATTGCGCGTGAGATCGAGGTCGAGGACGTATTCGAGAACCAGGGTGCGCAGCTCGTGCGCGAGGTCGCTACGGCGACCAACGACGTGGCCGGCGACGGCACCACGACGGCAACGGTGCTCGCCCAGACGATCGTCCGCCAGGGCCTGAAGAACGTCACGGCCGGCGCCAACCCGATCGCGCTCCGGCGCGGCATCGAGAAGGCCGTCGACCAGGTCGTCGAGAACATCCGGACCCAGAGCAAGGAGGTCTCGGGCAAGGAGCAGATCGCGCGCGTCGCGGCCATTTCGGCCGGTGACGACGAGATCGGCGACGTGATCGCGGATGCGATCGAGAAGGTCGGCAAGGACGGCGTGGTGAACGTCGAGGAGGGCCAGACGTTCGGCATGGACCTCGAGTTCACCGAGGGCATGCAGTTCGACAAGGGCTACATCTCGCCCTACATGGCGACCGACCAGGAGCGCATGGAGGCGGTCCTCGAGGACCCCTACATCCTGATCGCCAACCAGAAGATCGGCTCCGTCCGCGACCTTCTGCCCGTGCTGGAGCAGGTCATGCAGTCGGGCAAGCCGCTCGTGATCGTTGCCGAGGACGTCGAGGGCGAGAGCCTCGCGACGCTCGTCGTCAACAAGCTCCGCGGCACGTTCACCGGCGTCGCGGTCAAGGCACCCGGCTTCGGCGACCGCCGTAAGCGGATGCTCGAGGACATCGCGATCCTCACCGGCGGTGAGGTGATCACCGAGGAGATGGGCCTCAAGCTGGAGAACACCCAGCTCTCGCAGCTCGGTCGCGCCCGCCGCGTCGTCGTGGCGAAGGACAACACGACGATCGTCGACGGTGCCGGCGACTCGGACGCCATCAAGGGCCGCATCAACCAGATCAAGACCGAGGTCGAGAACACCGACTCGGACTTCGATCGCGAGAAGCTCCAGGAGCGGCTGGCCAAGCTCTCGGGCGGCGTCGCGGTGGTCAAGGTCGGCGCTGCCACCGAGACCGAGATGAAGGAGAAGAAGCACCGCGTCGAGGACGCCCTCCAGGCGACCCGCGCGGCCCTCGAGGAGGGCATCGTCCCCGGCGGCGGCACCGCGCTGCTGCGGGCGGCCGATGCGATCAAGGTCGACGCGCTCGACGACGCGGACGAGCAGACCGGGGCGCGGATCATCCTCCGCGCGCTGGAGGAGCCCGTCCGTCAGCTCGCCGAGAACGCCGGCCTCGAGGGCTCGGTCGTGGTCAACGACGTCCGCAAGGCGAAGAAGGGCTCCGGCCTGAACGCCGAGTCGGGCGAGATCGTTGACCTCGTCGCCGAGGGCATCATCGATCCCGCGATGGTCACCCGGTCCGCGCTGCAGAACGCGGCGTCGATCGCGAAGAACATCCTCACCACGGAGTGCATCGTGGCCGAGATGCCGGAGAAGGACGGCGCCATGGCCGGGATGCCCGGAGGCATGGACGGAATGATGTAGGCGGGCGGGCTGGGTGCCTTAGCGGGCGCCCAGCACCGCCGCCATCGGAAGCGGGCGGACGCCGAGCGACTCGGCGTCCGCCGTTCCCTTGGGAGTCGTCATCGACAGCTCCATGAGCTGGGCCTCGTCCCAGGTGGCGAACACCGCGGGACCGGCGAACGCGCCCGCCACCTTCAGCCCGGCGCGAACGAACGGGAGCGGCACGTGGAGCAGCCGGCGGCGGCGCCCGAACGCCCGCAGGGCCGTCTTCACGATGCCGTCGTAGGTGAGGGCCTCCGGGCCCGCCAGGTCGTAGCGGGCCCTGCCGTTGGGCCGCTCGACCGCAGCGACCACGGCGTCGGCCACGTCCTCGGCCCAGATCGGCTGGTAGAGCGCGTCGCCCGCCCCCGAAACCGGCGCGACCGGCAGGTGGGAGAGCCGCTCGAGCAGGGTGATCCACGGGTCGCCCGGCGAGTAGACGATCGAGGGCGCGAACACGGTCGTCTCCAGGTCCGACTCCTCCACGGCCTGCTCGGCGAGGGCCTTCGCGCGGAAGAAGCGCGCCGGCGAGTGGAGCGAAGCGCCAATCGCGGAGAAGAACACGAAGCGCTTGACCCCGGCGCGCTCGGCGGCGCGCACCAGCCGGAGCGTGGCCACCGCGTCGAGCTCCTCGATCGAGCCGCCCGGCTGATCGCGGATCGCGGCCGCCAAATGGATCACCGTGTCCACGCCGCGCATCGCGTTCCGGAACGAGGCCGGGTTCCCCAGGTCGCCGAGCGCGATCTGCACGCGGACGCGCTCCGAGCCGAGCCGGCGCGGGTCGCGGACCAGGCACCGCACCGGGGTGCCGGTCGCGGTCAGGCGGCGCAGCAGCGGGGTCCCGATGGTGCCCGTGGCACCAGTCAGCAGGATCATGCGCTCAGAACCAATGCCGCTCTTCGCGCCAGGGATCGGCGTCGTTGTGGTACCCGTTCAGCTCCCAGAAGCCCATCCGGTCCTCGCTCATCACCTCGAGCTTGCGTAGGAACTTCGCCGACTTCCAGAAGTATCGCTTCGGGACGATCAGCCGCAGCGGCGCCCCGTGGTCGTGCTCGAGCGGCTCGCCCTCGTACGTGTGCGCCAGCAACGCGTCGTCGTCGAGGACGGCCGCGAGCGGCACGTTCGTCGTGTAGCCGCCGTCCGAGTACGCCATCAGGTGCGTCCCGCTCGGTTTCACCCCGGCGCGGTCGAGGACGTCCCTCACCGGGACACCGGTCCAGGTCGTGTCCAGCTTCGACCAGCGCGTGACGCAGTGGATGTCGAGCGTGACGTCGCGCTGGGGCAGCGCCACCAGCTCGTCCCAGGAGAGCTTCACCTCGTTCTCGACCTCGCCGAACACCGTCAGCTCCCAGCTCGCCAGGTCGTACTTCGGGTTCGGGCCGACCGTCAGTACCGGGAAGCGCTCGGTCAGATACTGGCCGGGCGGGATCCGCGCGGGGTCGACGCCGAGTTTCTCGGCCTGGCGGCGGCCGCGGGCAGAAAGCATCCGAGAGGTGATCGCCACCGGGCTGACTATAGAATCGGGGCCTCTCTCACCCTCCCCAAGGAGCTGGACGCCGCCACATGGCCTACGTAATCGCAGAGCCCTGCATCGGACAGAAGGACAACTCCTGCGTCGAGGTCTGCCCGGTGGACTGCATTCACCCGACGCCGGACGAGTCCGACTACGACCAGGTCGAGATGCTCTACATCGATCCGGAGGAGTGCATCGACTGCGACGCGTGTGTCGAGGCCTGCCCGGTGGACGCGTGCTTCGCCGAGGACCAGCTCCCGGAGGAGTGGACGAAGTACATCCAGATCAACGCCGACTACTACAAGCAGAGCGCCGGCTGAAAGAAAAGGGCTCCGTCCCTTTTTAGGGGGCCATCGGGAGCGGCGTCCCGGTCACGACCGCGGGCGCCGGCTCGGCCGACGGCAACGGGACCGGCGGCGCGACCGAGACGAGGCCGCGCGCGGTGTGGAACAGCGCTTGCGACGCGGGCGCGTCGGGATCCGACAGGACGAGCGGCCGGCCCTCGTCGGCGCCCACACGCAGCTCCTCCTGGAGCGGCACCTTGCCGAGCAGCGGGACGTCGAGCTCGTCGGCCAGCTGCTGGCCGCCGCCCTCGCCGAAGATCGTGAAACGCTCGCCGCTGGGTGTGGTGAAGCCCGACATGTTCTCGACGACCCCCGCTATCTCCAGGTTGAACCGGCGCGCCGTCTCCGCCGCGCGCTGCGCAACCTTCTGGGCGGCCGGCTGCGGCGTGGTCACGATCACGAACTTCGACTGCGGCAGGAGCTGGGCGAGCGTCATCGAGACGTCCCCGGTTCCGGGCGGCAGGTCGATCAGCAGGTAGTCGAGCTCGCCCCACTCCACGTCCTCGAGGAACTGGCGAATCGCCTTGTGCAGCATCGGCCCGCGCCAGGTGATCGCCTGGTCGCGGCCCTCGAGGAAGAACTCGATCGACATCACGCGGATGCCGTCGTGTACCTCGAGCGGGACGATCTTGCGCTGCGCCGAGACGCTCGGCTTCCCGTGCACGCCCAGCATGCGCGGGATGGAGTAGCCCCAGACGTCGGCGTCGAGCGCCGCGGCGCGATAACCATCGGCATGCAGCGCGGCGGCGAGGTTGGTGGTCACGGTGGACTTGCCCACCCCGCCCTTCCCGGAGCCGATGCAGATGACATTGCCCACGCGGGCGAGCGAACCGGACGGCAGGGAGCCGCCCCCGAGGCGCTGGCGGAGCGCCTGCTTCTCGGTGTCGGAGAGCACGTCGAACCCGACGTTCACCGACTGGACGCCGTCGAGCCTGCCGACCGCCTCTGCGACGCCATTCTCGAAGTGCGAGCGGATCGGGCAACCCGGAGTCGTGAGTGACACGACCACGTCCACGCGGCCGGCGTCGAAGAAGTCGATCCGGCGGACCATGCCGAGGTCGACGATGTTCTGGCGCAGCTCGGGGTCGATGACTCCCTTGAGGGCTTCGCGGACTTGTTCTTCAGTCGGCATTTCCGAACAGTCTGGCAAAGAGGGTTTCTCCCGCTGAAAAAGCCGATCGCCCGGGCCGAGGCCCGGGCGATCAGAGGGAGGAGAGATACTGCGTACCACCGGCGAATATGAGGCCGGCAGTCTTCCCCCGGGCCCCGCTCTCTCCGGGCGAGTCGGGGCTAAGCGGGTGCTACGCGAGCGTCGTGACCTGCTCCTGGACGCGCTCGACGAGCTTGCCGGCGTCGCGCTGCAGGGTCGTCGCGTTGCGCTCGAAGTCGCGGCGCGTCCGCTTGACCTGCTGCTCGACCTGACGGCGGTTGCGCTTCGCCAGGCGGGTCGCCTGGGTGCGGCGCTGGCGGAGCTCGCGCTCCACCCGGGTGCGGGTCCGCTTGACCTCACGGAGGGCACGGTTGCGGGCGGTGTTGCCGCGGCGCTCGAAGCGCTTGAGCTCACGCTCGACACCGGTGCGGGTACGGAAGCCCTTGGCGGTATCCACGACATTGTCGCGCGCGACGAGGGCGGCGCCGACCGGGATCAGCACTGCACGCTCGGCCTGGATGGCAAGCGCCTCGACGTAGGTGCGCTCAGCCTCGACGCGAGTCGCGGCGGCCTTGCGAGCGGCCTGGCTGCGCTTCGCAGCGTTGCGCTTGCGGGTGGCGGCGGCCTTCTTGCCGGCGGTAGCGCGGGTGCGCTGATCGGTGGTGGTGGCCATGTTGCTACTCACTCCCCTTACTTAGTTATTAGTTCTAAGTTCGATAGTTAGGGTACCAGCGAACACACGTTCCTAAACGCGGTTCTGCGCCGCTGGTTACGTGAGGTCCGTCACAGACGATTCCGCGAGCCCGACGGCCTCCAGCGCCCTATCCCAGCCGCCGCGGTCGACGAACCAGCCCTGCCAGGTGACCAGTCCGTTCGGGCCGAGGCGAGCCGCAGTCCCGCCGTTGACCACGTTCGTCTCGAGGCCGCTCTCACGCCCCAAGGCGCGGAGGTCGGCGCGGATCGCGACTCGGTCGCCGCCGTCCACGACCTCCCGGACGGTCCACGCCCAGTCGCCGAACGAGTCGTCGATCGCCGCCCAGAAGCGGCGCAGGTCCTGGTGCCCGTGGTAATGCTCGTCGAGCCCGACACCTTCCATCCCGAAGACCTGGAAGTGGATGTCGGGTTCGTACATCAGCAGCACCACGTCCACGTCGTTTCGCGCCATCGCTGCGAAGGTCCTGCGCACTTGAAATCTGAGCAAGCGGCGCCGCACCGGCGATCCCGGCGGCCACCGCCGCGCCAGGCGTGCGAGCGGGGTCACCAGCGCGGGCCCCCGGACGAGGAGGGTCTCCAGCAGGTCTCGCCCGACAGGCGCGCTCAAAGCGCCACGACCGGATCCGCCTCGAGTCGGCCGATCCAGGTGGCCGGCGAGCGCAGCTCCCCGGCGGTCGGCAGGGCGGTCGGGGCGTGCCAGACGAAGTTGAGCCTCTCGATCCCACCCTCGGCGACCACGGCGTCGCAGAAGCGCTTGCCGTCCTCGTACTGCCTCATCTTCTGGTCGAGCCCCAGCAGGCGCATGAGCGCCCGCTCGGGCGCGGAACGACTGCTCCGGCGGCGCTCCATGGCGTCGCGCAGCCCCTCGTAATGCGGCAGAACATCGCTGCCGACCGCGTCCATCACGTGCTCGGAGTAGCCCTCGACGATCGCCATCGCGCACTGGATCCGCTCCATGATCCGGCGCTGCTCGCGGGTCTGGACGAGCGCCGCCAGACCGCCCTCGCGGAAGCGCTCGACGATCCGCGACGGGTCTGGCAGCGACGGCAGGCCGCCCGCGGCCCCGCGGTCGATCCTCACCTCGACCGTGGCGAGGTACTCGCGCAGGAGCGCGCCGAGGTGCTCGCGCAGCCAGGTAACGCCGGAGAACTGGAGGACGTGCGTGACCTCGTGCAGCACGACCCAGCGCAGGAAGCTCTCCTCGTCCACCTCGAGGTCGTTCACGGCACGGGCCAGGTTCGGTGTGACGAACAGCAGCCTCGGCGGCACCTCGGGCTGCAGGAGCGACAACTCGTACTGGCCGAGCACTCGCTGCGACATGTAGCCCATCACGAGCCCGACCTCGGCGGCGAGGGTGGCCCCCGCGGCGGCCCGCAGAGGCCCGGCCAGGGGGCCGGCGCCCCCGAGCCGCTCGTCGAGTCGTTGGCTCACCGGGTCCAGAAGGTCGGCGAGCGAGTCGAGGTTCACCGCCGCCCATTCGGCGCGCCCGACCTCGTGCACCGGCGGCGGCGCGCCGGCGAGCGCGAGGCCGCTGTAGGCGGAGACCTGCTCGACGGCTGTCGAGGCGGCGTCCGCGAAGTCGAATGCGACCCGTTCGCCCCCGTCCCCGCCCGCAGCGAACCGTGCGATCTGCCGGGCTAGGGACCATTCCACCATCCGGACTTATCCTAGGACCGGATGCGGGATCCGCTCGATGGCCTGAATGACGCGCAAGCCCAGGCCGTCACGCACCTCGCGGGCCCGGCGCTCGTGATCGGCGGCGCCGGGACCGGCAAGAGCGAGGCCCTCGCGCGCCGGTTCGCGTGGCTCGCGGCACGCGGCGAGTCGCCTGCCGCGGTGCTCGCCCTGAGCCCGTCGCCGGCCGGGGCGGCGCGGCTCCGTGCTCGGGTGGAGGAGCTGCTCGAACCCCCGTGGGAGGAGCTCCACGTCACCACGCTGCCCGACTTCTGCTGCCGGCTGCTACGTGAGGAGGCCCACGACGCCGGGCTGGACCCGTTCTTCGCGCACGTGAGCCGAGCCGAGCGCCTTGCGCTGCTCCTCGAGCGAATCGACGACCTGACCCTGCGGACGCACGAGATCCGCGGGAACCCGGTGCCGCTGCTGGTGGCGTTCCTCGAGCGGATCGACGCGCTGAAGGGCGCGATGATCACCGCCGAGGAGTACGGCGCTCACGCGCGCGAGCTGGCGGACGCGACGGCCGACGCCGACGACGCCGCGCGCGCGAACGCCGCCCGCGAGGCCGAGTTCGCGGGCCTGTACGCGGACCACGACCGGCTCGTGCGCGAGAGCGGCGGCCTTGACACCGGCGACCTCGTGTTACGCGCCTTCCGGCTGCTCCATGAGCGCCCCGACGTTCGCCTGCGTGCGTCTGAGCGCTTCAGCCACGTCCTGGTGGACGACCTTCAGGACACGGGCTTCGGGGAGGGGCTCGTGCTGCGCCTCTTGTGCCAGGACCACCGCCGCGTTTGGGCGGCCGGGGACGACGACCAGGGGATCCACCGCTTCCGCGCCGCCTCGCGCAAGAACTTCAGGGACTTCCGGCGCGAGTACGAGGACAACACCGTCTTCAAGCTGTCCGTGAGCCACCGCTGCGCCGGGTCCATCCTGGCGGCGGCGCAGACCGTCGTCGCGGCCGGCGGCCACCCGCGCATCGAGAAGGAGCTCCGCGGGCCGGCGGACGGGTCGGTCGCGTTCTGGCGCTGCCAGTCGCCGCGGGCGGAGGCACAGGCGATCGCGGCGGCGGTCGAGCACCTGGTCCGCGACGGGGTCGAGCCCGATGCGATCGGGATCTTCGTGCGCTCCGTGCGCGACGACGGATCGGTCCTAGCGGCGGCGCTCGAGGAGCGCGGCGTGCCGGCGCGGCTGTCGGGCACGTCGGCGTACTTCCAGCGGCTCGAGGTGCGCGACCTGCTCGCGTGGCTCCGGCTGCTCGCCGATCCCGGTGACTCCGGCGCCGTGGTGCGCGCGCTCTCGCGCCCCCCGATCGAGCTGCGCTCGGTGGACATCGCGCGCCTCACCCAGCTCGCGCGGCGGCGCAAGCTCGACATGATCTCCGGCGTCGTCGCGGCATGCGACGGCCCCCAGCTCTCGCCCGAGGGGCGCGACCGGGCGCTCGCCTTCCTCAGGCTCCACCGCCGCGCCGCGCGCGCGTTTGAGTCGATGCAGCCGGACGCCTTCGTGCACCGCCTGATCGAGCGCATCGGCATCCGCCGCCAGCAGCTCTTCGCGTCGCAGGCGGACACGGCCGAACGGCTCGCGAACATCTCGAAGCTCGTCGATCTCGCCGGTGCATACGTGCGCCGCTACCCGCAGGGGACCCCGCGCGACTTCGCGCGGTACCTGACCGCCGTGGCGGAAGCGGGCCTGCCCGAGGACGAGATCGTCCCCGCCGGGCTGCCCAGCACGGTGGCCATAGTCTCGATGCACGCCGCCCGGGACATGGAGGTGAGCCACGCGTTCGTCGCCGGCCTGGACGCGGCGGCCGTGCCGGGCAGCGCCCGCCGGCGCGGTGACGGCGTGCCGGACGCCCTCCTGCGTGAGAGCGTGCCCGAGGACGGCGTGGACGTGCACGAGGCGCTCATGCGCCGCCTGCTCCACGTGGCGATCACGCGCGCACGGAGGAGCGTCGTCCTCTCGTGGGCCGAGGATCCGGAAGGCGCGCGCCCGTCCCCGTTCTACGAGGACGCGCGGCGGGCGGCCGGCGCCGAGGAGGAGTTCCACGAGGAGCAGCTCTTCGGCCCTGCCGAAGGCCTCCACGCCACGTTCCGCATGATGCGCGACGAGGTGCTCGACTCGGTCTCTCGGGTCGCCGGCCGGCTCGGCGAGATGCGCCTCGACACCTACATGGACGTCGCGTCGGCGAGCGTTCGCTTTCTCGAGCTCCTCAAGGTCGCCGCGCTCGTGGAGCGGACGAAGGAGGGCCAGACGGTCGCCGAGGCGCTCCCGGAGATCAACGAGATCCTGCTTCAGGCGGCTACGCCGGAGGAGCGCGAGCTGTTCCTGACCTCGGCCCTCGACGAGTACCTGAGCGACGAGGAGACGGACGCGGTCCGCCGGGCGCGCGCGATCCGCGGCGAGGAGGAGCAGTCGCTCGAGGCGTTCATCCCGCGCCGCGGCGACGGATTGATGCTCTCGGCGTCCGACATCGAGACGTACCGGCTGTGCCCGCTCAAGTACAAGTTCGCGCGCGTCTTCCGCATCCCGCAGGAGCCCACGATCAACCAGCGGTTCGGCATCGTGGTGCACCAGGTGCTCGAGCGCTTCCACACGGACGGCGGCGGCTCGCTGGACACCCTGATGCAGCTCTTCGAGGCCTCCTGGCGCCGCAGCGGCTTCGGCGACTCCAACGACGACCTCCAGTTCCGTGCGAAGGCGGTCGCCGCGCTGACGCGCTACTGGGAGCTCGACCAGAAGCGGGCGGGCAAGCCGGTCTGGTTCGAGCGCGGGTTCTCGTTCAAGCTCGGCCCGCACCTCGTCCGGGGACGCGTGGACCGGGTGGACGAGCTGCCCGACGGCTCGTTCGAGCTGATCGATTACAAGACCGGCCGGCCGAAGTCGGAGGACGACCTGCGCGACGACATCCAGCTCTCGCTCTACCAGGTGGCCGCGCGCGAATCGTGGGAGGTCGAGGCGCGCTCCGGGAGCTACTACTACGTGCTCGACAACGAGAAGGTGCCGGTGGCTCACTCGGACGACGAGCTCGCCCGCGTCAAGGCGGCCGTGACCGAGATCGCGGACTCGATCCTCGAGCAGGAGTTCGAGCCCAAGCCCAGCTATGAGCTGTGCTCGTTCTGCGACTACCGGATCATCTGCCCGGCAGCAGAGAAGTAGGGACCGCGCCTAGCTTTCGGGACCGCGCTGTTTCAGGTAGCGCTGGAAGTCGCGCGCGATCGAGTCGGCCGACGGGAGCCGGTCGGGCAGGCTGTCGGCCTGGACGTCGTCCATCCGCTGCTCGAGCTGCTCGACGAACGCCTTCACGTCGGGGTCGCTCGCCACGGCCTCGTTGACCTGGCGGTCGTACTCGGCCGCGGCCTCCTCGAGCGGCGCAGCATCGACCGCGACACCCACAAGCCCCTCGAAGCCGCGGATTAGCGCGAGCGCCGCCTGCGGGTTGGGTGCGGCGGCGACGTAGTGGGGCACCGAGGCCCAGAGGCTGGCCGAGGGCAGGCCGTGCTGCTGGCACGCGTGGTGCAGGGCGCCGACGACGCCGGTCGGCCCCTCGTAGCTCGAGCGCTGAAGGCCGAGATCCGCGATCAGCGCCTCGTCGGACGAGAACCCGGTGACCGCCACCGGCCGGGTGTGCGGCACGTCGGCCAGCAGGGCACCGAGCGTGACGACGAGCTTCACGTCGACCTCGTCGGCCACGCGGATGATCGCGTCGTTGAACGACCGCCACCGCAGCGACGGCTCGGTGCCGCGCAGCAGCAGGAGGTCGCGCTCCGCCGCCGGCACGTGGGCCGCGTGGAACGTGTTCGACGGCCATTCGATCACGCGCGTGCGGCCCTCGATGAGCCGGATCGTCGGCCGCACCGCCGTGAAGTCGAAGAACTCCTCCGGATCGATCTCGGCGACCTCGTTGCCACCGAAGTCCGAGTGGATCAGCCCGAGCGCCGCCGATGCGGCCTCGCCCGCGTCGTTCCAGCCGTTGAACGCGCATACGAGCACCGGATCGCGCAGCTCCGGGCGGCTCGTCCAGCGGATCGGATCCATCGATAGGACGGTACCCGGTCGGACCTCAGCTCACCCGGGGTGCAACAAACGGGGTCCGTCCCCCTTTGATGTGGACATTCGTCCACGTCGTGATTGGCCGAGGCCCGTCGCGGGCACGCCGGGCATATGACATCCGGAATCTCGCTTTTCCTGATCGCCGTCGGCGCGATCCTCTACTTCGCCGTCAACGCCGACATCTCCGGCCTCGAGATCGACACGATCGGCCTGATCCTCATGATCGTCGGCGGGATCGGCTTCCTGTGGTCGCTGTTCGTCCTGTACGGGGCGCGTGGGCGCACCGAGGTCGTCGCGGACGACCGCGAGGTCATCCGCGAGCGGCGCCTCTAGGACGCCGCCCGCGGGACCCCCTGCTTCAGTTCAGCCCTAGCCCCCCTTAGGGGCGTACTTGAAGGACTTCTGACCCTTCGAGCACTTGCCCTCGGGGATCAGGTTGCCCTTGTTGGTGCAGGACCAGCCCTGCTGTTTCGTCCCCTCGCCGTACTCGCCCTTCAGGACCTTCTTGGCCTTCTTGCACGTGACGTTCTCACGCTTGGTGATCTTCCAGGCCGAGTACTCGCACTTCGCCGAGGCCGACGCGGACATGGACACCCCGGCCCCCATGGAGGCGGTCACTGCGGTGGCGGCCACGGCCGCGATAAAGGTACGCCAGATGCGATTGGTCATACGACCAACCTAAGGTCACCCTGCCGTCAGCGCCACCTGTTCGTTTTCGGTCATCTGTCCGACCGTGCGGGTCACGACGACGCTGGCCCCACGGCGCGGGCTGATCGTGATGCTGCGTCGCCGCGGTGTCTCCATCCCGGCCTCCGCCGGCCGGACGCCGCCGCGCGCGTAGACCGCGCGCAGCACGAGCTTCATCTCGAGCAGTGCGAAGCTGGCCCCGAGGCACCGGCGCCGGCCGCCGCCGAAGGGGATCCACGTGTAGGTGCCCGGCGCCTCGTCGAGGAAGCGCTCCGGGCGGAACTCGTACGGGTCGGGGTAGATCTCCGGGTCGTGGTGCACCAGATAGGCGTTCCCCACGAGCGAGACGCCCGGCTCGTAGTCCCAGCCACCGAGCGTGACCGGCTTCTTGACCAGCCGCGGCGCCACGTTCGGTAGGACGGGCCGCCGCCTTAACGACTCCTGGATCGTGGCGGTCACGTAGGCGTCGCCGTCCCCGGCGCGCGACTCGGCGGCCAGCGCTCCCGCGACGCTCGGCGTGCGCGCGATCCGTTCGAACGCCCACGCCAACGCCGACGCCGTGGTCTCGTGCCCGGCCACCAGGAGGGTCATGAGCTCGTCGCGCAGCTCGATCCCGGACATGGGCGCCCCGTCCTCGTGTCGCGCCTCGAGCAGCATCGACAGGACGTCGTCGCGCTCCTCGGCGTCCGCCCGGCGCTCTTCGATGAGGTCGTGGATAAGCCGGTCCGTCTCCTCGCTCAGCCGGTCGAAGGTCGCCCACGGGCCGAAGCCGAGCGGTGCGCGCTGGAGCTGGGGGATGAGACCCGCGGGCTTCGAACCGATCTCGAGGATCGCCGTGAGGCGGGTTCGCAGTGCCTCGAGCCGCTCGCCCGGGTCGAGGCCGAAGACCGCACGCAGGATGACCTCGAGGGTGAGCCCCTGGAGCCGGGCGTGGAGCGCGATCGGCGTGTCGACGGGCCAGGCCTCCACCTCGCGCTCGGCAACCTCGGCCACGAGATCGGACAGCTTCTCCATCTTCTCGCCGTGGAAGGCGGGCAACATGAGCTTTCGCTGCGACAGATGGGCGGACTCGTCGAGCAGGATCACCGAGTTCGAGCCGACGACCGGCTCGAGGATCCGCGCCCCTTCGCCGGGGTGGAGCACGTCGGGCGGCGCTGTGAAGAGCTCCTTGATGTGCGCCGGGTCGCTGTGCATCACGAACGGCGGGATGCCGAGCAGCCGGATCGTGAAGCGCTTTCCGAAGCGCGCGCGGTTCTGCTCGAGGTAGGCCAGCGGGCGGTTCCACCACCCGAGCGTCTGGAACACGGACGGCGCGGACGGACCTGGCGGCAGTGCTGGCACGAGCTCTCCTCCTCTGGCTATCCGCGCACGCTAACCGGGGCCGCGAGCCGCCGTGTGGGATGGGTCACACAGCCCGTACTGCTGAGCAGGCCCCCGGATTCCTAGAATCCCGCGCCGTGCGGGCGCTCTCGGAGCCAAGCCGGCTCGCAGCGGCCGTATTCCTGCTGCTGGTAGCCGCAACGATCGGGGCGTTCTTCGCGGCCCAACGCCTCAAGCAGCAGCCGCCGTTGCTGCGCTACCGCGAGAGCACGGAGGCGTTCTCCCCCAACAAGGACCGTGTCCAGGACACGGCGCGAATCCGGTTCAAGCTGCCGGAGGCCGACGAGGTCACCGTCACGATCCTCGACGAGGACGGCGGGATCGTCCGGCGCGTCGTGACGAACCAGCCCTACCCGGAGGGCCTCGTCGAGCTCGAGTGGGACGGGACCACTACCGACGGGCTCGTCGCGCCGGAGGACACGTACAGCGTGCGCGTCGGCCTGCGCGACCAGGGGCGCACGAACACGCTGAAGCACGACATCAGGCTGGACCTGACGCCGCCGCGGCCGAAGATCCGCGCCGTCGACGCCCCTCGGTCGAGGCCCATCGTGATCGACGGGGCCAGCCGCACCGCCGCCGTCGCCGAGGTCGCGGCACCCGCGCGCAAGCCACGGTTCTCCGTGTGGCGCACCGACATCCGGCGGCCGCGGCGGGTCGTCAAAGAGCTTCCCCTCGACGGGCGGCGCCGCGGTCGGTGGGAGGGCGACATCGGCGTCCGCGACGCGCCGCCGGGGACCTACATGATCACCGCCGCCGCCCGCGACGCCGCGGGCAACAGCGGGTCGGCACCCGGCGAGCTCCCGCCGCCCGCCTCGGGCCGCGCCGCCGGCGGAGTGGGCGTGGTCGTGCGGCCGGTCGCCATCACGCCGCCACTGCTGCCGGTCGCGCCCGGTACGCGCGCGCGGATGAGGATCGACACCGGCGGGCTGCCCTACCGCTGGGCACTGCGACGGCTGGACGGGACTCGGGCGCGACGGGGCCGCGCGCGCGCAGCGCGGCTGGCGGTCCCGATCCCGAACGGGCCGGGCGGCGCGTACGTGCTGACCGTGCGGGCGGGCGGCGAGACCGCACGCGCCGTCGTGCCTGTCTCCGCGCCGCAGCCGCGCGACGTGCTGGTCGTGCTGCCGGCTCTCACCTGGCAGGGCCGCAACGACGTCGACGACGACGGTGACGGCCTGCCGGACTCCCTCGCCCGCGAGCGCCCGGCGCGCATCGGTCGACCCTTCGCCCGCGGCCGCCTGCCGCGCGGCTTCGCCGAGAGCGAGGCCCGGCTGCTCGCCTACCTCGACCGCCAGCGCCTGCGCTACGACGTCACCACCGACCTCGAGCTGGCACGCACCGGGGGCACGACGCTCGCGGGGCACGACGGCGTGGTGCTGGCGGGCGACACCCGGTGGCTTCCGGAGGCGCTGGGGATGCGGCTCGAGGAGTTCGTTCGCCGCGGCGGGAAGCTGTTCACGGTCGGTTTCGACTCGCTTCAGCGCACCATGACACTCGGGGCGCGGATGATGAGCGAGCCCTCCGAGCGCCGGGCGCGCGACTTTCTCGGCGCGGAGCTCGCGCGGCCCGTGCGCGAACCGACAGGGCTCGCCGCGCTGAGCGACGAAATCAACCTGTTCTCCGGCACGGCGGGCGCGCTCGGGGGACCCTGGGACGACTGGCAGGAGACGCGCGACGTCGGGCGTGGCCGGCTGGTCGCCACGGCGGGCTCCGACGGAGGCGAAACCGTCTTCGTCGCCTACCGCCTGGGGCGCGGGCTGGTCGTGCGCCCCGGGGTCGCCGGCTGGAGCCGAGCGCTCGACGACGACATCTCCCCACCGGCCACCACCACGAGGCGGATATGGACCCTGGTGCGCCGCTAGAAAGCTTCCTCGGGCACGTTGGCCTCGTGGCCGCCGCGGTCCTGGCCGCCGCCGCCGTGCTGCTCGACCGGCCGCGCCCGCGCGCGGCCGCGATGGCCGGGGCACTCGTACTCACCCCGGTCCTCCTGATCGCCGAGATCTGGGACACGGACCAGTTCGCCACGTTCCGCGACCGGCCGGCGCTGACCGCGGTCGCAGGCGCGGTGGCGCTCCTCGCGCTCGCCGTGCTCGCGTTTCTCATGTCCCGCCGCCCGCTGCTCCTGCCGGTCCTCGTTTTCGCCGCGCTGCCCTTCCGGGTCCCGATCGAGGCCGCCGGGCTGACGGCGAACCTGCTGGTGCCGCTGTACGGCGTCATTGCCGCGGGGACGCTCGCGCAGCTGCCGGCGCTCGCCGCGGGACGGGCGCCCGCGGGCAGCCGCGCGCGTCCGTCCGGCCCCCTCGCGGCCGTTCTGCTCGCGTTCGTCGTGGTCTACGCGGTGCAGGCGATCTACGCCGACGACGTGGGCCCCGCGGCACAGCAGATCGTCTTCTTCTACGTCCCCTTCGCCCTGCTCTTCGGCCTGCTCCTCCGCATCGAGTGGACGCGGCGGCTGCTCGTCTGGTGCCTCGGCGTCGCGCTGGCGCTCGCGCTCGTGTTCGCGTTGATCGGCTTCGTCGAGTACGCGACGCGCACGCTGCTCCTCAACCCGAAGGTGATCGCGTCGAACGCGTTCGGGTCGTACTTCCGGGTGAACTCGCTCTTCTTCGACCCGAACATCTACGGGCGCTTCCTGGCCGAGGTGATGATCGCGGTCGCCGCGGTGGTGGCATGGACCACCCGCCGGCGTGACATCTACCTGTTCGCGGCCGCGCTGGCCGTGCTGTGGGCGGCACTCGTCCTCACGTTCTCGCAGTCGTCGTTCGCGGCGCTGCTCGCGGGGCTCGCGGTCGTCGCCGCGCTCCGCTGGAACCTGCGCCCGGTCGCGTTGATCGTGGCCGCGATCGTCGCGGTGGGCGCCATCGGCGGGGCGGCGGCCCTCGCGGTGCGCGGCGACATCCCGAGTCCGGGTGAGGTGGACGACGCGACGGTCGGCCGGTCGAAGCTCGTGTCCGGCGGCCTCGACCTGTGGGCGGACCGACCGGTCCAGGGCTTCGGCTCGGGCTCGTTCCAGTACGAGTACCGGCGCAAGCGCGACCTGAGCCGGCCGAACGCCGTAACCGCCTCGCATACGACTCCGATCACGGTCGTCGCGGAGCAGGGCCTGATCGGCCTGGTGCTCTACGTCGCGCTCATCGCGGTCGCACTCACGACGCTCATCTCTCGCGCGCGCGGGTCGCTCCCGCGCGTAGCGATCGCCGCCGCGTTCACCGCGCTGATCGTGCACACGATGGTCTACGCGGCCTTCCTCGAGGACCCGCTGGCCTGGGTGCTGCTGGCCGCCGGCGCCGTGCTGGCCGCGGGTCAGAGCTCCTCGGCCGTGAGCTCGTCGTCCTCCGCGACCTGAAGGAAGCGGGTGTAGTGCTTCACGACCTCCTGCGCCTTGTCCTTCATCACGATCTCGCCCTTGTGAAGCCACATGGCGCGGTCGCACAGCTTCTTCACAGTGCGCATGGCGTGCGTGACGAGCAGGATCGTGCGGTCCTCGCTGCATAGGTCCTGCATCCGCTCGAACGATTTCTTCTTGAACCGGGCGTCGCCGACCGAGAGTGCCTCGTCGATGACCAGGATGTCCGGCTCCATGGAGACGGCGACCGAGAACGCGAGTCGCCCGTACATGCCGGACGAGTACGTGCGCATCGGCATGTCCATGAAGTCGTGGAGCTCGGCGAAGTCCACGATCTCCTCGTACTTGTCCTCGATCTCCTCGCGCGAGAGACCCGCGGCCAGCCCGCCGAGCTGGACGTTCTCGCGGCCGGTGAGCTCCTTGTTGAAGCCGACTCCGAGCGCCAGCAGGGTGCTGACACGGCCCTTGACCTCGACGGTCCCCTCGGTCGGCGGCAGGATCCCGGTGACGGTGCGCATGAGCGTGGACTTGCCGGCGCCGTTCGCGCCCACGACGCCGTAGACCATCCCCCGCCGGACGCGGAAGTCGACGTTCTTCAGCGCCTCGACCTCGCGCACGATCCGCTGGCGGCGACCGACGCGCCTGATCGTGCTCTGGAGCGTCGGCTTGCCCTCTACCGAGGTCCGGTACGTGACCGAGACGTCGCGGACGATGATGCTGTAGCCGTCGTCGATCTGGTACTCGCGCGGCGGGCGGGTGGAGCTGGACGGAAGCTCAGAGACGGACGACAAGCTCACGCTCCCGTGACATGAAGAAGAGGATGCCGACGAGGAACAGGCCGACCGCCCACGCGATCCCGGCGGCGAACACCTCCGCGGGGGGCAGCTTGGCCTCGTCGATCACCGAGCTCCACGCCCGGATGATCGGCGCCATCGGGTTCAGCCACATGACGACGCTGAGGCCGCGGTCGGACGCCTGCTCGGCCGTGTAGAGGATCGGGGTCGTGTAGAGCCAGATCCGCAGCAGGTGCGGGAGGAAGTTGGAGAGATCGCGGAAGTACACCTGGAGCGCCGCGGCGAGGCAGGAGACGCCGGCGGCCATCAGGAGGATCAGGCCGAGCAGCGGGATCGTGAGCAGGATCTCCCACCCGAGGACCACCCCCACGACCGTGTGGATCACCGCGTAGATCAGCACCGTCGGCAGGAAGCGGCGGAACGCGTGGACCACCGAGGACAGCGGGAGCAACACGCGTGGGAAGGCGGTGTTCAGGACGAGCTTGCCGCCGCGGACGATCGACGTGGACGCCTGCTGGACCGACTGCGAGAACAGGTGGAACGCAAACAGCGCCGCGCACAGGTGGGCGAAGAAGTCGATGCCCCGGCTTCCGCCGCGGATGACCATCACGAGGAGGAAATAGACGCACGCCATGAGCAGCGGCGTGAGCACCATCCAGAGCTGCCCGAGAGCGGTGTCGTAGTGCTTCGCCCGCAGCTTCGTCTTCGAGAGCTGGAGCGCGAACTGGCGCCGGTTCCACACCTCGCGCACGTACGGGCGCAGCGGCGGAAGCCCGACCTTGAACGGCTCGTAGACGTGGTGGTCGCCCCTGAAGACGTCGTCGTCGGGCACCGCTCCGCCGTTGCGTGAGCGGTGCTCCGCGGACCGCGGGAGCGCCGGATCTGTGGACTTGACCGTCTGCATTCGTGCACTCAGGGTACGCGGCCGGTCACACAGCTCCCGGCCCTAACCGTCATCGCAGCCGGTCGGAGGCGAGGATCGCCGCCAGGTGGCCGAGCGCGGTCAGGGCAGCCACGGGGACCAGCACCACGAGCAGCTCATGGCTCAGGCCGGCGAGCTCGGCTGCGAGCGCGAGGAGCGTGAACTCCATCGCGACGAACGCCCGGTAGAACGGGACGAAGCCGAACGCCCGCCGCGTCGCCCGCAGCAGGCCGCCGCGGGGCGCGGAGACCTCTGCGCGATCGGCGGCCGGCGGCTTACCGCTCTCGGCGCGCGCGAGGTGGACGAGCGCGGTCTCGGACTTGATCAGCAGGACGAGCACGGCGACGACGAGGCCGAGCGTGACGTCGTCCACCCGGACGCCGAGCGCGATCGGGAGCGCCGCGTCGGTCAGGTAGTGGCCGATCCGGTCGAGGTAGATCCCGCGCGGCGAGGACTCGCCGCGCCATCGCGCGACCTCCCCGTCGGAGCAGTCGAGCAGGATCTGGAGCTGGATCAGGAGGACCGCGCCGACAGCGGGGACGACGCCGTCGAGGCACAGCACTCCCGCGGCCGCGAGGCCTGAGAGCAGAAACAGCCATGTGACCGCGTCGGCGGACAGGCCGAGCCGCAGGAACACGCGTGTCGCGTACGGCGAGGCGCGCCTGATGTACAGGCGGCCGGCCCAGTGCTCGCCGCTGTTTCGCTCGAAGATCTGAGGCGGTTGGGTGGCCGCCCGCAGCTCAGCTATCGAAGGCCGCGACGTAGGCATCGATTCGGCTCCTCGCGCCCCGCTCGTCGAGGTCGAGGTGCTCGAGGATCGTGTAGCGGTCGGGGCGCGTCGACGGGCCGCGCAGGACCGCCTGGGTGAACTGGTCCTCGTCCAGGCCGAGCTCGCGCGGGGTCCTGGGGAGGCGGTGGTGGCTGAGGCAGCGGTCGAGCAGCGCCGCCTGCGCCTCGTTGCCGCGAAGAAATGCGGCGAACAGCGCGCAGGCGCCGGCGAGCTCGCCGTGGTTCGCGTCGCTTTCGGGGAAGAGGACGTCGATCGCGTGGAGGATCTCGTGCTCGCCGCCGCTGCACGGGCGGCTGCTTCCGGCGGTCGCCATCGCGAGGCCCGACAGGACGAGCGCCTCGGCCAGGGCGACCAGGAACGGGTCGTCGTCGATGCCGTCCTCGCGGTGGACGATGGCGGCCGCCGCGGTGTGGGCGAACGTGGCGGCGACGCCGTCCACCGGTTCGCCGCGCGCCTGCTCGGCCAGCCGCCAGTCGGCGATCGCGGACAGGTTCGACACCGCGTCGCCGATCCCCGAGCGGCGCATGCGGGCCTCGCTGCGGCGGACGTAGTCGAGATCCACGACGATCGCCATCGGCATCTGGACGCCGTACGAGCCCTTGTGGCCGTCGTGCACGAGCGACGACACCGGCGACGCGATCCCGTCGTGTGCGAGGTTCGTGGCCACGGCCACCAGCGGCAGGCCGGTGAGCGTGGCCGCGTACTTCGCCACGTCGAGCGTGCGCCCGCCGCCGATCCCCACGAGCGCGTCGAACGCTCCCCCGCGGAGGTCCTCGGCGAGCTGGCGCGCGGCCACGAGCGTGCCGCCTTCGACCGTGAAGAACTCGGCGTTCTCGAGCTGGGGCCGAAGTGTCGCCGCCAGCTCCTCGCCGAGGAACGGGCCGACCGCCACCGCGACGTGCCCGCCGCTCGAGATCCGGCGGTCCGCGAGGAGCGGAGCGAGCGCCTGGACGGCGCCCGGGCCGATGTCGACCGCGAGCGGGGTCGCGACCATCCGCGTCAGTAGCGGCACGCCACCTCCCGCGCGCGCGCGAGATCGGAGTGGTCGTCGACCTCGACCCACTCGACCGGGCCGATGGGGGCGATGCCGATCCGCCCGCCGCGGTCCACGAACTCCTGGTAGCCGTCCTCGTAGTACAGGTCGGGGTCGCGCCGCCACGTCGCCTCGAGCGCGGCCCCGAGCGCCTCGGCGCCCGCGGCCTCGATCAGCGTCACGCCGATGTACTCGCCGGCCGCCGTGGCGGGGTCGAGTGCCTTGTTGATCCGGTCCATGAAGCCGTCGTCGGTCAGGTGGAGCTTCATCTCCTCCTCCCCGAGCGTCTTGTCGGTATCGGCCGCGAGCACGATGTCCGGCCCGCGCGCCGCGAGGACCGTCTCCTCGACACTCGCCGGGTGCACAGTGTCGCCGTTGACGAGGATGGCTCCGTCGCGGAGGTGCTCGCGCGCGACCCACAGCGAATACGCGTTGTTCCACTCCTCCGCCTTCTCGTTGAACACGAGCTCGAGCCCCACCCCGTGGTCGCGCTCGAGGGCCTCGCGCCGGTCCTCGATGGCGTGCGCCGCGAACCCGGTCACGACGACCACGTCGTCGAGTCCGGCCGCCTTCAGGTTCGCGAGCGCGATGTCCAGGATCGTGCGCTCACCCGCGACGGGGAGGAGCGTCTTCGGCAGGTCATCCGTGAGCGGCTGCAGGCGACGACCCGCACCCGCGGCCAGCACGAGCCCGATCAATCGCCCTCGTCCTCCTCGTCCTCATAGACGGAGACGGGCGCCGCCGTATGGCGAGCCCACGAGCGCACCGAGTCCGCGACGAGCACGAGCCCCAGAACGGCGGCGATCGCGAAGAATGCCTCGGGGACTGCGCCGAGCGCCAGGAGCGCGACGGCCAGCGGCATCCGCGCGTCCCAGCCGCCCGTTGCGACGTCGAGCCACGCGGCGGGCGGCGTGCCCTGGATGCGCGAGCGGTAGACGAGGTCGTAGTGGCGGAAGGCCAGGGCCGCGATCAGCGCGAACGCGGCGGCGGAGCCCGACTCGCCGACGATCGCGCCGATCCAGATGAGCGCGCCGTACTCGCCGATCCGCAGGACCCCGGGCAGCGCCCAGGCGAACTCGTCCGTGTGCGGCCGGCCGGCGGAGAGCCCTGCCCACAGCACGAACCACGCGACCGCGGCCGCGACGACGCCGTCCGACGCGCCGTCGCCCTCCACCGCGATCGCGGCGAACAGCCCCGCCGCGCCGATCACGGCCAGGACGAGCGGGCGAACGGGGATGCGGCGTCCGAGCGCGACTCCGACGAGCCGGACGAGCGGGCCGTCCTCGCGGTACAGCTCGAGCTGGGTCCCCGGGCGCGGGGCGACGCGCTCGGCGAGGGTGATGGCCGGCGCGATGCTCATCCCGGCAGCGACCTCCACTTCGCGAGCGTACGCAGCGTGCGCCCGGTCGTCGTGTAGAGCAGCGCGAAGCTGCCCCAGGCGAGCAGCGTGATGAACGTGACGCGCGGCGAGAAGAGGGCGGCGGTGATGCAGATGACCGCGAAGCGCTCGCCGATCGGGAACGCGGCCATCTTCTTGAGCCAGATGAGCCCCGGGACCCGGTCGAGAACGCGCCAGAAGCCGAGGATCCGCTTCGACAGGGACTTCGGCCGCGGGGGCTTCGGCTCGCGCGACGCGTTGTCCTCCTCGTCCTCGGCTGCCTCGCGCACCTCGGCCGCCGTCGCCTCCCTGTGCTCGAGCGCGCCGAGCTTGGGCTCGAGCGTGCCACGTGACTTCATCCGCAGGCGGCCGAGCGCCTCGTCCGGCGCCTGCGCGATCGACGGCTGCGGGGTCTCGGCGATCGCCTGGCGGTCGGTCGCGCCGAACGAGAAGTCGAAGAAGTGACGGAACGTCTGGAGCGTGAGCATCGCCGCGGCCATGATCCACACCTCGGAGCTGCTTGCGCCGATCGCGAGGCCGGCGAAGGCCGCGTACTCCTTCGTGCGGTCGAAGACGGAGTCGAGATAGGCGCCGAACTTCGAGTACCGGCGCGTGTAGCGCGCGACCTGCCCGTCAACGCAGTCGAAGACGAACGAGAAATACACGAGCACGGCGCCGACGACGTAGCCGGTGCGCTCGCCGGTCGCGAAGGCGGTGGCGGCCGCCAGCCCGAGACAGAGCGCGAAGATCGTGACGTGGTTGGGCGAGACGCCGCGGCGTCCCAACCAACGCGAGACGTAGCGCGACCACGTGCTGACGAAGAAGGTCGTGAAGAACCCGTCCGCGCCCTTGACCGCCGACTTGAGCTTGACGCGCTCCTCGTCGTGCTTGTGGATCGTGACCGCCGCCTGCTCGGTGGCGGCGCGAGTGAGCGCGCGCGTCCAGAAGAAGCCGCGCACGAACGTGTTCCCCAGGTGCACCTTGCTCCGGACGAGCCCGACGAGCAGGAGGGACACGATGTCCTGTTCGAGCGCCGTGACCCGGAGGCGAAGGTCCGACTCCTCGGGGCCCGGCAGCTCGCGCGCGAGCTCGCGGCGGCGGCGCGCATACTCGTTCGGCTCGAGGGCCGGGAGCTCGCCCCGCTCGCGGCCGTCCGCCTGGAGCGCGTCGCGTGCGGAGCGTCGCTCGGCCTTCAGGGCGGTCCGGCCGAGCGACATGCGCCAGCCCTCGACCCTGTTGTCGAGTTCCCGGCGCCACTCGGGCGGCGGTCCGCCCTCCATCAGTCGGCTGAGCTCCTCGGCGGCCTCGGCGAGCTCGCCGATGTCGCGGGCCGCGACCTTGAGCACGCCGAGGAACGTCATGCGCGGCTGGCTGACGGAGTGGTAGGCGGACGAGGCGCTCACGAGCCGCCCGCGCGCAAGCCTGCCGCGCAGGGCGTACATGCCACCGCCGCCCCCTTGCCCCGCGCCGAGGACGCCGGAGGCGATGCCGGGATTGGCCAGGAGACCCTCGAGCGCGCCCCGCTGCACGATCACGTCGGCATGCAGGACGACGAACCCGCCGCTCGCGCCGGCCGCGAGCTCGGCCACCTCGGCCAGGTCCCGGCTCGGATCCGCGCAGACGCGCAGCGCCGCTCCGGCCGCTTCGGCCGAGGCGCGGAGCGCATCCTCGTACTGCGGCCGGGTGATCACGTGGACGTCCCGCAGCCCGAGCTCCGCCATCAGCCCGAGCGCGCGGTCGAGGAGGTTGCCGCCCTCCCAGGGGAGCGCCGCGGCGGGCCCGCCCTCGTCGCCAGGCGCCGTCGCCACCAGCACCGCGGTGGTGATGTTGCCCGACAGCTGGATGGGCGGCTTACGCTGCGGCGGTCGCTGGAGCTCTGTTGCCATCGTCCTTGATCAGCTCGGAGAGCAGTGACTCCCACTGCTCACCGACCTGGTCGATCTCGAATTCCCGCACCTTCTCGGTCGCCGCGGCACCGTACCGGCGCCGCCGCTCGTCGTCCTCGATCAGCTCGAGCATCGCGCGCGCGAGGCCCTCCACATCCTGCGGCGGGACGAGGATGCCGTCCCTGCCGGGGTCGATGATCTCACCCGGACCGCGCGGGCAGTCGAAGCTGACCACGGGCAGCCCCTTGCTCATTGCCTCGACGATGACCATTCCGAATCCCTCGTAGCGCGAGCTCAGCACGAACAGGCCGGCTCTCGACATGACCTCGCCGAGACGGCGAGTTACCCCCATCAGGAAGACGTTGTTGTACAGGTCCGCGCGCAGGATGCGTCGCGCCAGCCGTTTGCGCCGCGCGCCGTCGCCGTAGATCCGGAGTTGCCAGTCGGGGTGCTTCTCGGCGACCGGCACGAAGGCGTCGATCAGAAGGTCATACCCCTTCTGCCAGGTCAGGCGGCCGGCTGCGAGCACGATCTTGTCGCGCTCCGCGCGCGGTTCGCCGGAGAGACGGGGCACGGCGTTCGTGATCCGTTCGATCCGCGTCTCGGCGCCGGCCAGGACCTCGCGGTAGTCGTGCTGGTCGTCGTGCGTCAGCACGACGAGCGCGTCGAGATCCCGGTAGTGGCGCCGCACCTGGCGGGCGAGGCCCGGTCGGTGGGCGCGAAAGTTCAGGTGCTCCTGCCCGATCACCCGGACGCTCGGCGGGGCGAACTGAGCGGCGATGACGTTCAACGCCGGCCGGGTCGTGATGAGGACGCCGCTGTCGAGGGAGCGGAGCTTGCGGACGAGCTGCACGTCGCTCCAGGCGGTCGTCAGGTTGAACGCCCAGTCCTCGGGATGCACGAGCATGCTCGGCAATGCCCGGGCGCCGCGCTCGAAGAACCCGCGCGCACGACCGCGCCGGCGCCGGTCGTCCACGACGGTCAGGTCGATCCCCCGCGGAACCCGGAAGAGCGGCCGGTCGCGCTTCCGGACCACGCTGATCAGCTCGACGTCGTGGCGCTGGGCGAGGTGCTCGGCCAGATTCAACGTGGTGCGGACGGTGCCGCCCATGGCGTAGGCGTTGAGGAGGAGGATGTACACCTTCCCCTCCTGCGGCACGGGTGAGGCCGACGAGCGCCGGCTGCCCCGCAACAGGCGCATGACCGGGCGGACGACCGCCTGGAGCCATCTGACGAGTGTGAACAGCGCCCCACGCCGCCGGCCGAGCTGGGGCGTCTCGCCCACTCGCCGCGGGGGCGGATCGGGCCCTCCGCGCGGCTGTGCGACGCGGCGCTCGGCCTCGTCGAGCGGGATCGGCCGCGACCTGACCGACAGGCGGTTGCGGGCGGTGTAGTAGGGACGAAGCCGGCGTGCCGCGCCGTCCGCCACCGCGGCGCGCGGCGGGAACTCGACCACGCGGCCCTTCTCGTGGATTCCGTCCGAGTGCGCGGCGAGTCGAAGGCGCTCTCCGGCGGTGGCGACGCGCAGGTCCCACACCTCCCCGTCACCCGCGCGGGCGAGGTCGGCGAGCGCGAGCTCCGCGCTGAACCGCCTTCCTGCCCGTTCGACCCCGGTCGTGCGCTCCGCCTTGTCGCGCCGGCTGGTGGCGACGAGGCTGGTTTCGCCCGCCTCCGGCGGGAGCTCGCCGTGGATCACGATCGCGCGATCGCCGACCTCCACCCGCGTCACCTCGGCGTGCGGATCCAGGCGGCGGCATCGGATCAGCGGCTGCTTGGTCCGCTTCGGCAGCCGGGCCTGCAGCCGGTAGTAGCCGTCCTCCCCGCGCACGACGCGCTCCGTGGCGTCCAAATGCTTGCGCCGCATCCTGAGCGGGGACGGGTCGCCACCGCCGACGCTCAGGCTCATCGCCCAGGCGTCGTCACCGGCCGGCGGGGCGAGGTCGCGCAGGTCGACGAAGGCATGCCCGAGGCGCCCCGCGCGCTCGTCGGGCTGGAAGCGTATGCGGCGCTCCACTCCCGCGGCCTCGGCGCGCAGCACCAGCTCGGCGCCCGTCGCAAGCGCCTCGGTGCCAAGACGGGCACGAACGTGGAGGAGGCCGGCGGGGAGCAGCTCGAGGCGGTTGACGGCGGCGCGCTCGCCGCGCTGATGCGGGAGTCGCTCGGTCCGCTGCACGCGCGCGGACGCTACCAGCGCGGCGCGAATCGCCCGCGGCGTCAGAGGAACGACGCGGATAGCCCTCAAGTTCACCTTTTCAGGTGCCGATAGGGCCACAGGGTGCGTGCTGTCTACGCGCTCAAGTCAAAGACAAGTTTCGAAAGGCAGGGTTCATAGATGCGGGTTTCCGTTCTCGGCCTGATGGCCGCCGTCCTGATCGCGCTCGTCGCCGCTCCGTCGGCCGGCGCCGCGGCCAAGGTCCCCTGTGTGCCCGGTGAGTCGGGTGCCAAGTGCAAGGTCTGGGAGGCCAAGGTCAAGTACGTCGCCGACGGCGACACGCTCCGCCCCTACGTCAAGAAGAGCAACGGCAAGTGGGGCGACAAGCTCAACGTCCGCGTGATCGGGATCCAGGCGCCTGAGCTGAAGAGCTACACGCACGCCTCCCGCAAGGGCAACTGCCTCGGCGTCGAGGCGGCCGAGAAGCTCGACAAGCTGATCAAGGGCGAGTTCCGCCTGGTCGCGCTATTCGCGAGCAGCGAGGGCAGCGGCAAGACCAAGCGTGCACGCCGCGCGCTGCAGGTCAAGCAGGGCGGCAAGTGGATCGACCCCGCCATCGAGCTGCTGGAGGCCGGCCTCGTGCTGCCTTTCCCCAACGGCAAGGAGTGGCCGTGGAACGGCGCCTACGTGCGCGCCGCCGAGGAGGCCAAGCTGGCCGGCCGCGGCCTGTGGAACCCCGAGGCGTGCGGCGACAAGGGCCCGTCACCTCAGGCGACCGAGGACAACCTGATCATGAAGGTCAAGTGGGATGCCGAGGGCTTCGACAAGCCCTGGGGCGAGTGGGTCCGGATCGTCAACACCGGCACCACCGCCGTCCCGCTGAAGGGCTGGACGCTGCGTGACTCGCACCTCCGCGACGACGGTGTCGCGACGAAGATGAAGTCGGGCTACAACTTCCCGGCCAACGCGGTCATCCCCGCCCGGGGCTCCATCCGCGTCGTCGTCGGCCAGAGTAGGGACGCCGGCAAGCTCGCCTCCGAGCCCAACACGCTGTACTGGGGCCTCAACGAGACGATCTTCGACAACGCGAGCAACGACAAGAAGCAGATCGGCGACGGCGCCTACCTGTTCGACCCGGACATGGAGATGCGCGTCGGGCAGATGTTCCCGTGCCGCACGACCTGCGCCGAGAAGTACGACGGCGATCTCGACCTCGACGTCCAGAACTGGGGCACCGAGGACGAGTGGATCACCGTCAAGAACACCTCGTCGCAGACGGTCTTCCTCTACCAGTACGAGCTCGAGAATCAGCCCTTCTACTACGAGTTCGGAATCGGTGACTTCCTGCTCCCGGGCGAGGCCATCACGGTCTTCGCCAACAGGGTGCACACGGTCAACGTCCCCCTCGGTCGAGGCGGGATCAGGATCGACGTCAACCCGCTGCGGCGGCTCCCGGGCCTCCCGTTCGCGGACAGCAAGCTGTTCGGCGAGTGGGGCCATGAGGGTCTGCTGAACGGCAACGACGACATCGTCGTGCTGCGCAACGAGATGGGCGATCCGGTCCGTGGCGCGTGCGCCGAGTGGGGCAACAAGTTCACCTGCCCGAAGGTTTGACGGCCTAGGACTCGCAAAGGATGAGAGCGGCGGCTCCGGAAACGGGGCCGCCGCTTCTCGTTCCTGCTCGGCTGTCACACTGCGCGCGTGCTCGGCCGATTCACGCGGCGCGGGTCCCGGGACCCCGATCATCCGAACGTCCTGCTGCTGATGACCGATCAGCATCGGTGGGACGCGCTCGGATGCACCGGCGACTGGGTGGACACGCCGAACATCGACCGCCTGGCGGCCGAGGGCGTGCGGTTCGCGAACGCGTACTCGAACTCGCCCGTCTGCGTGCCCGCCCGGGTCAGCCTCGCCACAGGGCAGTACCCCCACAACACGGACGTCTGGCACAACCAGCGCCACACGCTGCCGCCCGAGTCGCCCACGTGGATGCGCGCGATCCGCGACGCCGGCTATGCGACGAGCGTGTTCGGGAAGACGCACCTGCACCCGCACCTCGGCGACCTGCGTGAGCGCGAGCACCTGCTGCACGCGTACGGCCTCGACGTGGTGGACGAGATCTCGGGCCCGCGCGCGGCCACGCGCTCGCGCACGCACATGACCCAGCTCTGGCGCGACGAGGGCGTGTACGGCGCGTACAAGAAGGACATCAAGGACCGCTACGACAACAAGCCGTGGGTCGTGCGGCCATCGCCTCTCCCCTTCGAGCTGTATTCGGACGTGTACGTGGGCCAGCGGGCCGTGAAGTGGCTGAACGCGTACGGGGAGGACAGGCCCTGGTTCTGCTGGGTCAGCTTCGGCGGCCCGCACGAGCCCTGGGACACGCCCGAGCCCTTCGCGAGCCGCTACGACCCGGCGGACATGCCCCCGCCCGTCGAGCAGGTTCCGGACGACCACGAGCGGCCGCGCGGTCTGCTCGACGAGAAGCTCGAGCAGCGGCCCGAGCTCTCCCGCGATGAGATCGCGGCGCTGCGTGCCGACTACGCCGGCAACGTCGCGCTGATCGACGACCAGATCGGCCAGGTGCTGAAGGTCGTGAAGAAGCGGCACGACCTCGACAACACCGTGATCGCGTTCGTGTCCGACCACGGCGAGATGAACGGCGACCACGGGCTCCTCTACAAGCAGAACTTCCTGAACGGAGCCGTCCGCGTGCCGATGATCGTCCGGCTGGCGCCGGACGCCGCGGCCGCAACCGCCGGGAGAGTCTCGGACGCGCTCGTCGAGCTGATGGACCTCGGGCCGACGCTGGTCGACGCGGTCGGCGGCCAGCCGGTCGAGGGCAGCCGGGCGCGCTCGCTCATGCCGGTCATCGCCGATCCGGCGCGCGAGCACCGCGAGGTTGCGCTGTCCGAACTTCGGCGCGAGGCGATGGTCGCGAACCGCGACTGGAAGCTCGCGACGAACCCCGAGGGCGAGGTCTACCTCCTTTACGATCTGCGCGCCGACCCGCAGGAGACCCGGAACCTCGCGGGGCTACCCGAGTACGAGGACGTGCAGCGTGATCTCACCGCCCACCTCCAGACCGTCGTCGAAGCGACGCGCTGACGCGTGACGGTCCATTTCGTCCACGTCGGCAAGACCGGCGGCTCCGCAATTCGCGCGGCGCTCAAGAAGAACGGCTTCGCCTACATCAAGGATGAGAAGGCGGAGAAGGTCGCGCCGACCCCGTACGGGCGGATCCAGATCCACCGCCGGCACGGGATGCGCGTGCCGGACGTGCCCGACGGCGACCACGTCTTCTTCTGCCTGCGCGACCCGATCTCGCGGTTCTTCAGCGGGTTCTACAGCCGGCTGCGCAAGGGCCAGCCGCGCTACTACGTGGAGTGGCGCCCGGCCGAGCGCCAGACCTTCGAGACCTTCACGACGCCGTCCGCACTCGCGCACGGCCTGGTCTCGGACGACGAGACGACGCGCGAGCGGGCGGACGCCGCGATGGAGGCGATCCGTCACCTCCGACCGATGTGGCGCTGGGTCGGCACGCCCGACGAGGTCCGCGCCCGGGACGAGCAGATCCTCTACGTCGGGCGCCAGGAGACGCTGAACGCCGACTGGGAGCAGCTGAAGCGCATCCTCGAGCTGCCCGCCGGTCTCGAGCTGCCCACCGATCCCGCGCTCTCGCACAAGCGCGACCGCAGCGGCGACGAGCCCCTCGACGACGCCGCGAAGGAGATCCTGCGCGACTGGTACAGCCGCGACTACGAGCTCCTCGAGTTCTGCGACCAGCTTCGCGCCGAGCGTGGCTGGGGCGCCGCGCAGGCGGCTTAGACCGCCAAAGTTGCCCGGTTAGACTGCGCCGCCGATGGCCGAGGAGACCCTCATCACCGGGCCGCCCGACTTCGTCGGCGTAGGCACACAGCGGTCGGGCACGACCTGGTGGCAGCGCCTCCTGAAGAGCCATCCGCAGATCCGCACGCCGCGCAACCGCAAGAAGGAACAGCACTTCTTCGACAAGTTCGGCAAGCGGCCGATGACCGACGCGGACGTGGCGAGGTACCACGACCAGTTCCCGCGCGCCCCGGGCGAGCTGGCGGGCGAGTGGACGCCGCGCTACATGCGCGACGTCTGGGGCCCGCGGGTCGTCAAGCGCGCGGCACCCGACGCGAAGATCCTCGTGATGTTCCGCGACCCGGTCGAGCGCTACCGCTCGGGCGTGCTGCACACGTCGTCGCGAAAGCCGGGGCTGAAGTGGGAATGGCTCTCGACCGACGCCACCGAGCGCGGCCGCTACGCCGAGCAGCTCCGCCGCCTGTACGACTACTTCGACCCGGAGCAGGTCCTGGTCCTCCAGTACGAGCAGTGCACGCAGGACCCGCTCCATCACTACTCGCAGACGCTCGAGTTCATCGGCGCGCCGGCGCACGTGCCGAAGGATCTGACGCGCACGCGCGGGACGCCCACCCGCTCGCGGCGCGAGCCGATCTGGGACGACCTCTCGGAGGCGATCGTCCGCGAGCTCGAGGAGGACGTGCTCGAGCTGAGCGAGCTCGTCCCGCACCTCGACGTGAGCCTCTGGAAGAACTTCGCCCACCTCGCCGAGGGAAGGCGCCGGCCGCGCTCCGAGCCGCCCGCCGCCGCGCCCACCCGCACTGCGGAGGGGGGTCCGCCCGACTTCGTCGGCCTCGGCACGTCGCACTCCGGCTGGAACTGGTGGCACAAGCTGATGCTCGAGCACCCCGACGTCGTCCGGCCGAAGGGCGGCCGGAGCCTCGAGTTCTTCGAGACCTTCTGCAGCCGCGCGATGACCGACGAGGACGTGGCCGCGTACCACGCGCGGTTTGCGCGGGCCGAGGGCAAGGTCGTCGGCGAGTGGAGCCCGGACTACGTCTACGAGGCGTGGACGCCGATGCTGCTGAAGCGCGCCGCGCCCGACGCCAAGCTGATCGTGATGCTGGTGGACCCGGTGGTGCGCTACTCCGCCGACGTCGCGCGATCGACGCGCGAGCGCGAGGAGGCCGACATCGTCGCGAACAGCCCGAACCGCGGGTGCTACACGCGCCAGCTCAAGCGCGTGCTCGAGTTCTACGACCGCGACCGCGTGCTGGTGCTCCAGCTCGAGCGCTGTATGCGCGATCCCGCCGGTGAGTACGCCCGGACGATGCGGTTCCTGGGGGTCGACGACGGCTTCGCGCCGGACGGTCTCCGCCAGGGCACGCTCGACCGCGCCCGCCGCGTGCTCGGCCGTGGCGACGCGCCCGCGGGCGCGCCCCGCATGACGCGTCCCGACCTGTGGCCCGACATCGAGGTCCCGATGCTCAAGTTCCTCGAGTCGGACGTGCGTGGGCTGAGAGAAATCGTGCCCGAGCTGGACCTCGCGCTGTGGCCGGACTTCGCGCACCTCGTCGAGGACACCGCGCGCGAGCCCGCCCCCTCACACGCGTAGCCTGCCGGGCGAGCTGACCGCGCGCCGACTCGCAACCCCCGCGTACGCCGCGCTCGCCGCAGTCCTGGTGGGCGGACTCGCCGTGCGCGTGTACGGACTGCGGCACGGCCTCCCGTACTCGTTCCACGCCGACGAGAGCCTGCACTTCACGAGTCGCGCGGTGCAGATGTTCGAGGACGGCCTGAACCCGGACTACTTCCAGAACCCGTCCGGGTTCACCTACCTGGTCCACATCGCGCTCTGGATCGCGAGCTTCGACGACGTCACCGCCCAGTTCCGCGAGGACCCGACCGACATCTACCTCATCGCTCGAGCGATCGCCGTGGCGCTCGCCATGGTCGGCGTGGCCGGGACGTTCGCGGTCGCGCGGCGGCTCTGGGGAACCTTCGAGGGCATCGCTGCGGCCGCGATCCTCGCGTTCGCGTTCTTGCCGGTCGCGTACTCCCGCTACGCGGTGACCGACGTCGGGGCGTTCCTACCGGTGGCGGTCGCGGTGTACGCCGCCGTCCGAATCGCAGAGGACGGGTCGCGCCGCTGGTTCGTCATCGGCGGGGCTTCGATCGGGTTCGCGATCGGGTTCAAGTACACGGCTGGGCTGCTGCTGGTGCCGCTGCTCGTCGCCGCCGCCGTGCACGTGCGCGAGCGGCCGCGGCCCGTCCTCGTGGACACTGGGCTCGCCATCGCCGCGATGGTGGCCGCGTTCCTCATCACGACGCCGTACTTCCTGTTCGACCTGGGCGAGGCGCTCGACCAGCTGCGGTCGCAGAGCTACGCGGCGGACGAGCCGAAGCTCGGTCAGGGCGACGAGAACCCGTACGCGTTCTACCCCGGCACGCTCACGTGGGGCCTCGGCTGGGGCGCGGCGATCGCGGCCCTCGTCGGGCTGGTCTGGCAGTGGCGCCGCGACCGCATGCGCGCGGTCCTCCTGGCGCTCTTCCCGCTCGTGCTCTACCTGTACCTCGGCACCGCCGAGCGCCACTTCGCGCGCTGGATGATGCCCACCTACCCGATCCTCGCGATGCTCGCCGGGTTCGCGCTCGCGCGGACGGCACGCTCGTTGTCGCTCGCGCCCGCCCGGCAGGGGCTCGCGCTCGTGGGGCTGCTCGCGGTGGTGCTGATCCAGCCCGTCCTCGCCGACGTCCGCACCGCTCGGCTCATGCGCAGCGACGACACGCGCGTAATCGCACGCGACTTCCTGCTCGAGGAGTACCGGCCGCGGCTTCGGCTCGTGATCGAGCCCGCCACGCCGAGTGACTGGTACCGCGGCTTCGTGGCCGGGTTCGGTCCGCCGCCGCGCTATCGCCACGGCTACCCGCCGCTCCCCGCGCGCCCGACGCGCTACCTCTACGCCGCCGGGCCGGAGCGGATCGACCGCTACCGCGATGCCGGCTTCTGCCACGTGCTCGTGCTGAGCTTCGTGAGGGTCCGCGCCGAACAGGAGGGGCTGCCGCGCGCGCTTGCCTACTACCGGCGACTCGAGCGCGAAGCCGACGTCGTCTTCCGCGCCGACCCGTACGACCCGGGCGAGAGCGTGCCGTTCGACTTCGACCGCTCGACCCACCTCTACTACGACCGCGAGTTCGAGCGCACCGGCCCCGAGGCGACCGTCTACCGGCTGCGCGACTGCGAACAGGGCTACGGGCCGCCCACGACGGGCGATCCGGCGGCGCGATGGCGGTAGGGCGACGAAACGACCGGCTGGGTAAAGGGTGGTGCGGGAGTCTGGTGCGTCGATTGATGCTTTGAGGGGGCTATAGCGCCCAAAAGGCATCGCTCGCTGTCGCGGCCGGGCGCGCGCTCCTACCCAGCCGCCGTTTTAGGCGAAGAGGGTTAGCGCCGGCTCGCGCTCGCCGCGGACCACGGCGAGGTCCACCTCCACGCACTCGATTCCTCGTGCCTCGGCCAGGACGCGCGCCTGCGGCTTGATCTGCTCGGCCGCCAGCACGCCGCGGCAGTCGGCGCGCGAAGGGTCTAGCCGGATCCGCTCGAGGTACCGGGTGAGCTGCTCAACCGCGTCGATCGTCGCGACCCGCTTGATCTCGACCGCGACCCAGGCGTCGTCGGCGTCGCGGCACATGAGGTCCACCGGGCCGATGTCGGTCGGCCACTCGCGCTTGACCAGCCGGAACCCCTCGCCGCACCACTCGGGCCGCTCGCCGAGCAGCTCCTGGAGGTGCGCCTCGACCCCGTCCTTCTCGAGCGCGGCGGCCTCGCCCATGTCGTGGGTGACGTCGGAGAGCACCTCGACGACGCGGATGTCGAGCTGGTCCTCCCCGCCGCGCTTGCGTACGACGATCCGATTGGGCTCCTCCTCGATGACCGTCGGCGGCGTCATCCAGTTCTGCGGCTTGAAGCCGCCGGTGTCGGCGTGGACCATGACCGACCCGTCCGACTTGATCATCAGCAGCCGGAGCGCCTCGGGCAGGCGCGCGCTCAGCCGCCCGGTGTAGTTGACCTCGCAGCGCGCGACGATGAGGCGCATGGGAGCAAGCTAGATCCGCACGCGGACAGCGGGCTGGGACACTTCGGCGAATGCCCGCAAATCGCGGAAACGGCGTCCGCTTCGGCGCGCACGAGCTGGCGGGCGCGGTCGCCGACGTCGGCGTGCTCCTGCCGATCGCCGTCGCCCTGATCGTGGCGAACGGGCTGTCCGCCACCGCGGTCCTGCTGCCCGCGGGCCTGCTCTACATCGCCGTCGCGCTCCTCTACGGGCTCCCGATCCCGGTGCAGCCCCTCAAGGCGTTCGGCGCGATCGCGATCGCGAAGGACCTCGGCTCCGACGAGATCGCCGCCGGCGCGCTCCTGATGGGAGTGATCTTCCTCATCCTCGGGCGGACCGGGCTGATCGACCTCGCGGCGCGGGCGTTCCCGAAGCCGCTCATCCGCGGCGTTCAGATCACCGTCGGGCTGCTGTTCCTCAAGATCGCATGGGGCCTTGTGGCCGACCCGCCGGCGGCCTTCGACGAGCACGGCCTCGGGACGGCCGCCGCGGCCGCGCTCGCCCTGGTCGCGCTGGCGCTGCTGCTCGCGCTCCGAAAGGCCGCGATCTCGCTCGTCCTCGTGGCCGTCGGGGCGGCGGTGATGCTGGTCCAGGGCGGCGGCGACCTGGCGCTCGGCCCGTCGGCCATCGCGCTGCCGCACCTCGACGCCGACGTCCTGCTGACGGCATTCACCGTGCTCGTGATCCCGCAGCTCCCGCTCTCGTTCGCGAACTCGTGCCTCGCGACGGCCGACGCCGCGCGCACCTACTTCGGGGAGCGCGCTCAGGCCATCCGGCCCGGGCGGCTCGCCATGTCGCTCGGCTCGGCGAACGTGTTCGCCGGCGCGCTCAGCGGAATGCCCGTGTGCCACGGCGCCGGCGGGCTGACCGCCCACCACGCCTTCGGCGCCCGGACCGGCGGCGCGCCGCTCGTGATGGGGGTCGCCCTCGTCACGCTCGCCCTCGCGCTCGGGAGCGGGCTGGCCGTCCTGCTGACCGCCTTCCCGCTCCCGATCCTGGCGGCCCTCCTGGCGGGTGCCGGGCTGCTCCACATAGCGCTGGCGCGGGACCTCGAGGGGGCCCGCGACGTCGCGCTCGCGCTGCTCGTCGCCGGAGTCGGCTTCCTCGTCAACCTCGCGGTGGGGCTCGCGCTCGGCCTGGCCCTGTGGTGGCTCCCGCAAGCGCTCCGGGCGCGCCGGTCTAGGCTGGTCGGATGCGCGTAGAGCGCAGCGACCCCGACGGAGTTCCGCACCTGGCGGTCTTCGGCGAGCTCGACCTGGGCACCGTCGATCCCTTCAAGCTCCGGATCGAGCTGCTCGAGCGGGAGCAGCCCGAACGGATCGTGATCGACCTGCGCGGCGTGACGTTCATGGACTCGATGGCGCTCGGGATCCTCGTGTCGCACCGCCTGCAGGCGCAGCAGGCGGGCCGGTCGTTCGCCCTCGTCGAGCCGCCGCGCCACATCGAGGACCTGTTCAGGCTGACGGGGATGCAGGATCAGTTCGAGTGGGTGCAAGCGCCCGCCTCGCCAGCCCGAACGCGAAGTACAGGCTGAGCGCCGCGAACATCACCTCGAGCGCCCGCTCGGGGAGCTCGTTCGCGGCCACCACCCCCACGACAACCCCGACGAGGGAGAACAGGCCGATCGCGAGCGCGTCGCGCGGCCGCAGGTTCCCGTAGCTCTGCTGGCGCCACGCGCCCACGATCCCCACCGCGACCACGCCGACCAACGAGGTCGCCTGCGCCTCGAGCTGTGACAGCTCCATCAGGACCACCAGCGCCGGCACGAACAGCACGCCGCCGCCGACCCCAACGACGCCGCCGAGCATCCCGGCCACGAAGGCAACGGCGAGAAGCGCCGCGACGTCCATCAGAGGGCGATCACCGCGGCCGAGGCGACCAGGAGAACGGCGAACACGGCGCTGACCGCGCGCTGCGGCATCCGCTGCTGGAGCGCCGTGCCGGCCACGACACCGGCCACCGCAGGCGGGGCGATCAAGAGCCCCTTCGCGAGATCCACGTTGCCGAACGCCCCGTGCCCGATCGCACCGAACAGCGCGATCAGGACGATCGCCGCGAGGGAGGTCCCGGTCGCCTCGCGTTCCTCGTAGGCGAGCCAGAGGATGAGCAACGGGACGATCACGGTCCCCCCGCCGACTCCGAAGAGCGCGCTGAACACCCCGGCGAGCGTGCCGATCGCCGCGAGCCGCGCGGACATGGCGGGCATACTACGGAGCGTGCCCGCTCCCACGGCCGAGACGCTCGCCGCCGCCCTGCGACCGGTCACCGACGACCCCGGTCGTGCCGCGCTCCTGTGCGACATCGACGGCACACTGGCGCCGATCGTGACCCGCGCCGAGGACGCGCACGTGCCCGATCGCGCCGCGCGGCTGCTCGGCCGCGCCGCGCGCCGCTACGGGCTCGTGGCGTGCATCTCGGGCCGGGCGGCCGCGGACGCGCGACGGATCGTCGGCGTGGGCGGAATCGCGTACGCGGGGTCGCACGGGGCCGAGCTGCTCGAGCCCGGCTCCACGCGCGCGCACATCTCGCCGGCATTCGCGAGCTGGACCGACCGGGTGACCGGATTCGCGGCCGAGCGTGACGACGCCGATCTGCGACGGCTCCGGGTGCGGATCGAGCGCAAGGGCCCGATCGTCGCCTTCCACTGGCGCGGCGTGCCGGACGAAGAGGTCGCGCGCACACGTGTCGAGGGCATCGCTCAGGAGGCGGAGGCGGCCGGCCTCGACACCCACTGGGGGCGCAAGGTCCTCGAGGTCAGGCCACCCGTCCCGGTGAACAAGGGCCAGGCGGTCCGCGAGCTGGTGGAGCGAAGTGGCGTCCGGACCGCGATCTTCGGCGGCGACGACGCCACCGACCTCGACGCGTTCACCGCGCTCGACGCGCTGGTGGACGAGGGCGCGCTCGACGTCGCGGTGAAGGTCGGGGTCCGCTCGGCGGAGGGACCGGCGGCGATCGTCGAGCAGGCCGACCAGGTCGTGGAGGGGACGGAGGGCTTCGTGGCCGTCCTCGAGGTGCTGGTCGGAGAATGAGGTTCCCCGACTTCCTCCGGACCAGCGTGCTGCTGTTCGCGGGCGCGGCGACCGCCCTGGCGGCGGTCGCGATCGCCGGCGCGGCGGCGAAGGAGGACCGCACGCTCCTCTACATCGCGCTCGGCTGGTGGGCGGTGGCCGCGGTGGGCGGCCTCTGGCTCGGCCGCCGGCCCGAGGTGACCCAGGGGATCGGCCGGGCGCTCGCGGGCGCACGCACGCAGGCCGCGCTGCCCGAGCTCGAGCCGGGGGCGATCCTGTTCAACCGCCTGTGGGCGCTCGCGCTGTTCACCGTCTTCTCCGGCGCGGTCGCCTTCCTGGTCCCGCAGGTGCCCGCCATCGCGGCCGGCTACGTGATCGCCGCGGCGCTCGCCTGGCGCAAGCAGTCGGCTGCCGTCGAGGCGATCGAGGGCCGCGACGGCGTCCGCTTCTACGTGGAGCCAACGTCTCCGTTCAAGCCCACGCGGCTGATCCGCACGCCGGGCTTCCGCCGCATCGAGCCGGTCAGCTCCGGGAACGCTTCCGCAGACGATCGAGCTCGGGCCACGCGCGCGTGTTCGCCACGCGATCCGGCCCCACCCACGCGCGCCGCGCGGTAGCCACGCCGTAGCGGACGTTCGCGAGCGTGTTCACGCCGTGGGCGTCCGAGTCGATCACGAGCATCGCGCCGCGCTCGGCCGCGAGGCGCGCGTTCCACTCGTTCAGGTCGCGCCGGTCCGGGTTCCCGTTGATCTCGAGGAAGGTGCCGGTGCGGATCGCCGCCTCCACGATCTGCTCCAGGTCGAGCCCGTACGGCTCCCGGCGGTCGATCAGCCGGCCCGTCGGGTGGCCGATCGCGTCCACGAGGGGATGCTCCATCGCCGTGATCATCCGCGCCGTCATCTCCTTCTCGGCGATCCGGAACGACGTGTGCATGCTGGCGACGACCCAGTCGAGCTCGGCCAGCAGATCGTTCTCGTAGTCGAGCGACCCGTCCGTGTGGATGTTCACCTCGGACCCCGCCAGCACCGTGATGCCGTCGAGGTCGAGCGAGCGGATGTGCTCGATCTGCGCGCGCAGCTCGTCCGGCTGCACGTCGTTCCCGAAGCCGTGCGAGGCGGAGTGGTCGGTGATCGCGATGTACGAGTAACCGCGCTCGCGCGCGGCCTCGGCCATCTGCTCGATCGTGTTGCGGCCGTCCGAGGCGGTCGAGTGGCAGTGGAGCTCGCCGCGGATGTCCGCGAGCTCGACCAGCGCGGGCAGCTTGTGCTTGCGGGCCGCCTCGAGCTCACCGCGGTTCTCGCGCAGCTCGGGCGGGATCCAGTCCATGCCGAGCAGCTCGTAGACCTCCTCCTCGGTCGCGCACGCGTGCGTGGTCTCGGTCGAGTCGTCGGTGACGCCGTATTCGGACACGTGGAAGCCACGCTTCACCGCCGCGGTGCGCAGCGCCTCGTTGTGCTGCTTCGAGCCCGTCAGATGCTGGATCAGGTTGCCGAAGTTCTCCGGCGACACGATCCGGAGGTCCACGCTGATGCCGTTGTGCGTGATCCCGCGCGCGCCCGCCTCGCCGGGCGAGCTGGCCTCGGCGATGAGCGGCAGGGTGCAGAACGCGTCCGCGAGAGCGCGCGGGTCGGACGCGGTCGCGACGAGGTCGATGTCCTTGCAGGTCTCGGTCCAGCGGCGCGCGCTGCCCGCAAGCTCGACGCGGTCGGCGCCCGGCTGCTCCCGAAGCGCGTCGCGGAGCGCCTCGGCGATCTGGAGGGCGCGGGACAGCAGCAGCTTCGGCTTCGGCCTGCCGTCCTCGCCCGCGGCGAGCGCGAGCAGGACGCTCTCCTCGGCCTTCGGCCCGAAGCCCCGGATCTCCCGCAGGCGCTGCTCCTCGGCCGCCTTCTTGAGGTCCTCGATCGAGGCGATGCCGACCTCGTCGAAGAGCTTGCGCGCACGCTTCGGCCCGAGCCCCGGGAGGCGGGTGATCTCGACCAGCCCGGGCGGGTACTTCGCCTTCAGCTTCTCCGCCGACGGGATCGAGCCCGTCTCGAGCAGGGTCGTCAGCTTCTCCTCGATCGTCTTGCCGATCCCCGGGAGCTCGGTGACGGTGCCCGCGCGCGTCATCTCGGCGACCGACGCGCCCGCCTCGCGGATCGCCTTCGCGGCGTTCCGGTAGGCCAGGACCCGATGCACGATGGCGCCGTCGAGCTCGTAGAGGTCCGCGAGCTCGTCGAAGTGGAGGGCGAGCTCGGCGTTCCGCATGCGCGCTCTAGGGTACGCGCCCGTGCCCGGGGCCTGGCTGATCCTCCCCACCTACAACGAGGCGGTCAATCTCGAGCCGTTCGTCCACGCGGTGCTGCCCGAACTCGCCGAGGCCGCGCCCGACCACCGCATCCTGATCGTGGACGACAACTCGCCGGACGGGACCGGCCGGATCGCCGACGCCCTGGCGGCCGAGCTCGAGGCGGTCGAGGTGCTCCACCGGCCGGAGAAGCGCGGCCTCGGCCTTGCCTACATCGCGGGCTTTCACCGCGCGCTCGCCGGCGGGGCCGACCTGATCCTCGAAATGGACGCCGACTTCAGCCATTCGCCGGCCGACGTCCCGCGCCTGATCAGCGCCGCCGCGGACGCGGACCTAGTGCTGGGCTCGCGCTACGTGGCGGGCGGCGGGGTGAGCGACTGGGGTCTCCTCCGCCGCATCCTCAGCCGCGGCGGATCCTGGTACGCGCGTGCGGTCCTGCGGGTAAAGGTGAACGACCTGACGGGCGGGTTCAAGTGTTTTCGCCGTGAGGTCCTCGAGTCTCTCGACCTCGATGCGGTGCACGCCGAGGGCTACGGATTCCAGATCGAGCTGACCTACCGCGCGATCAAGGCCGGGTACCGCGTCCGGGAGATCCCGATCGTCTTCCGGGAGCGCCAGGCCGGACTGTCCAAGATGACCGCTCGGATCGCCGCCGAGGCGGTCTGGAAGGTGCCCGCGCTGATGCTGCGCGGGGTGTCTAGTACACGCGGCCGAAACTAAGCGCAGAGCGGCCAGGCACCGATGGGACCAGCGGGGTGCTGTCCACCGCGCACAAGCGCATTCTGGGCGCCGCTTGCGCGGCGCTGACCGGCCTACTCATGGCCGCGCCCGCGCATGCCGCAAAGCCGCCCAAGATGAAGGCCGCCTTCGCCGTCGATGCCGACAACGACGGGCACGTCGACGCCGTGTCGGTGCGCTGGTCGAAGCGGGTCCGGGGCGGCAGCGACTCCGAGGCCCCGTTCGCCTTCGAGATCCGTGGCCATCGCGTCACGGACGTGGCCGGCGCGCGCGGCAAGACGCAGCGCCTAGCGGTTGCCGAGAGCAAGAACTGCGATACGGGCGGCGCGATCCGGCTTTCCTACGGCCCCGGCCGCGGCCGGACGGCCGTGGCGCCCGCGCGCGGCAAGCGGAACGTGGCGCGCCATGCGCTCGACATGCAGGATCAGGCTCCGGCCTTCCCGCGCATCACCTGCGCCGTCACGCGCGACACCGACTCGGACGGACGCGTCGACGGCGTGCGCGTCACTTACTCGCGAGACGTCCGCAGCCGCACGCAGCGGAGCGGCCCGTTCCTCTTCTCGGTCGCGGGTTACACGGTCAAGCGGGTTGGGCGCGCCCGGGCCCGCTTCCTCAACATCGACGTCGCCGAGTCGGGTGCCCCGGACTCAGGTGCACGGCCCGCGGTCGGCTACAAGCAGCCGGCGCGCAAGAACCAGCGGAAGTTCTCGATCCGCGCCGGCCGCCGGGCGAAGGCCTTCCCGGGCTCCTTCCAGAACACTCGTGACGGCGTCTCGCCGCGACTCGTAGGCGCCACGACCGGCGACTCCGACAGCGACGGCCTGCTCGACTCGATGCGCCTGCGCTTCTCGGAGCCGGTGCGCGCATCCGGGAGCAAGGGGCTGGCCGTGCTCGGCATGACGATCAGGCCGACCGTCCGGGTGAACGGATCGGACATCACGCTCTCGCTCGTGGAGAACAAGGTGAGCGGCGACGCCCGTCCCGGGGCATGGGTCGCCGGCGCAGGCGTGACCGACCAGGCGGGCAACGCGGCCGTCCGCGGCTCCGTCGCCCCGGCCGACGGCGCGGCGCCCGTCGTGGTCGCCGCGATCACGCAGGACACCGGCGGCCAGCCGGGCCGGATCGACGCGGTCACGGTGGCGTTCTCGGAGCCCGTGGCGCACCCGCGCGACGCTGGCGGCAGCATCCCCTTCCTGCTCAGCGAGCGCAATGTGACCTCGGTCGAGCCCGCGACCGGCCGCTACATCCAAGTTCGAATCGCCGAGGCGTCCGCCGCCGACAGCGGCGAGCGCCCGAGCGTCCGCTACGTGCCGGGCGTGGGACTTCCGGTGAAGGACGCCGCCGGCAACGATGCGGCGGAGAGCTTCGTGAATGCCGCCGACGGCGTCGCACCGGTGCTGCTCACGGCCGTGACCGCGGACGGCGACGCGGACGGCCGCCTCGACGCGGTGACCGCCCGCTTCTCGGAGGACATCCAGCATTCCGACCCCACGTTCGCGATCAGTGGTCGCACCGTCACCGGCCTGGGTGCCGCAAGCGGGCGCGAGATCGAGATCGAGATCGCGGAGGCCGCGGCGAGCGACTCGGGCCTCGAGCCGACGGTCTCCTACGTCCGCGCGCCGGGCGCCGACGTGCGCGACGCGAGCAACAACGTGACGCCGAGCTCCTCGACCGAGGCGACCGATGGTGTGCGCCCGATCCTGCTCTCCGCCCGGACAGCCGACGCCGACGGGGACGCTCGGATCGATCGGCTCGAGACGACGTGGTCGGAGCCGCTCGTGCACACGGACGACACGGCAGCGCCTTTCGCTCTCTCGGCCGGGTCATTCGCGGTCGCGCGAGTGCACGCGGCGGACGGGGCCTCGCTGATCGTCGACCTGGCCGAGCCGGCCGACCCCGACACCGCCTCGCGCCCTGATCTCGCCTACGGAGGCGGAAGTCCCCTCCGCGACGGCGCCGGCCTGGAGCCGAAGACCACCACCTGGACGGGGTTGACCGAGGACGCGCTGGCGCCGCAGCTCGTCGCCGCAACCACCCGCGACGGGGACGCAGACGGCTCGCTCGACGCTATCGACCTCCGCTTCTCGGAGAACGTCCTCCACGAGCAGGAGAACGCACCCGGCTCCTTCACCGTCGACGGATTCGCCGTCGCGAGCGCCGAGGCGGCCGCGGACGACGCGATCAGCCTGACGCTCACGGAGTCCGGCACCGGCGACACCGGCGCGCTCCCGGAGGTTGGATACGCGCCGGATGGCGGCAACGACATCCGCGACGCGGATGGCAACGTCACGCCGGATTTGTCGATCGACGCCGCCGACGGCGCACGGCCGGTCCTGCTGGCCGCGGCCACGGCTGACGCCGACGACGACGCGCGCATCGACCGGCTGGCCACCACGTGGTCGGAGCCGCTCGTCCACAGCGAGAATGCGACCGGTCCCTTCCCGGCCACCGCCGGGAGCTTCGACATCACGCGCATCGCGGACGCGGCGGCCGCGACGCTCGCGATCGACCTCGAGGAGCCGGCCGCGCTGAACACGGCCTCGGCGCCGGACCTGACCTACACCGGTGGCCCGCACCCCATCCGCGACGCGGCGGGGCTCGAGCCCGAGGCGAAGTCCTGGACCGGGGTGACGGCCGACGCGCTGCGCCCGCGGCTCGTCTCCGCCACCACGAGGGACGGAGATGACGACGGCTCGCTGGACGCGGTCGATCTCCGCTTCTCGGAGAACGTCCTTCACGACGAGGAGAACGCACCCGGCTCCTTCACGGTCGACGGCCTCTCGCCCGCGACGGCGGAGTCCGCGGCGAGCGACGCGATCAGGCTGACGCTGACCGAGTCCGGCACCGGCGACACCGGCGCGCTTCCGACCGTCGCGTACGCGCCTGATGGCGACAACGACGTTCGCGACGCCGGCGGCAACACCACCACCGGCTCCTCGCTCCAGGCGGCTGACGGCGCGCGCCCGGTCCTGCTGGCCGCGGCGACGGCCGACGCCGACGACGACGCGCGCATCGACCGACTCGACACGACATGGTCAGAGCCGCTCGCCCACGCCGAGAACCTGGCCGGCCCCTTCGCCCTGTCCGCCGCGGGCTTTGCGATCACCCGCATCGCCGAGGCGGCGGGCGCGACGCTGGCGGTCGACCTCGTGGAGCCGGCCGCGCTCGACACGGCGTCCGCACCGAACCTCAGCTACACGGGCGGGACGAACCCGATCCGCGACAGCGCCGGGCTCGAGCCGAAGGCGACGACCTGGACCGGCCGCACGGCCGACGCGCTGCGGCCACGGCTCGTCACCGCCACGACCCGCGACGAGGACGAGGACGGTTCGCTCGACGCGGTCGCCCTCCGCTTCTCGGAGAGCGTCCTCCACGACCAGGAGAACGCCCCCGGCTCCTTCACCGTCGACGGCCTTTCGCCGCTGAGCGCCGAGGAGGCCGCCGGCAACCTGGTCAAGCTGACGCTCGCCGAGTCGGGCACCGGGGACACGGGCGCCCTTCCCGTGGTCGCGTATGCGCCCGACGGGGACAACGACGTGCGCGACGGGGCGGGCAGCCTCGCCCTCGGCGCGACGCCGCCTGCGGTCGACGGGGCCGGTCCCGTGCTGATGGCGGCGGCCACGGCGGACACCGACGCCGACGCCCGGCTCGACCGGCTCGAGACGAGCTGGTCGGAACCGCTCGTGCATGCCGAGAACACCGCCGCGCCGTTCCCAGCCGCTGCCGACGGCTTCGACATCACGCGCATCGCGGACGCGGCGGGCGCGACCCTGTCGATCGACCTCGCCGAGCCGGCCGACCCTGATACGGGGTCCGCGCCCGACCTGGCCTACACGGGCGGATCGGACCCGATTCGCGACCAGGCGGCGCTCGAGGCCGTCACGAAGACCTACACCGGGAAGACGCGCGACGAGATCGCCCCCGCGCTCGTCGAAGCCGGCACGGCCGACACCGACTCCGACGGCAGGCTCGACGCTGTCGACATCGAGTGGAGCGAGGTCGTCACCGGTTCGACGGCGACGGCCCCGTACACGGTCGCCGGCCGCGTGCTGGGGCCCGAGATCGCCTTCGCCGGGGCGCGCACGCGCGTCCCGTTCGCCGAGGGCACGGGCCAGTTCGACACGGACGCCACCCCCGCCGTCTCCTACGACCACGTGGCCGGCGACCTGCACGACCTGGCCGAGGGCACCGACGACATCGCCGCCGACGCACCCCCGCTCGTCGGCGAGATCGCGGTCGACGCGGCTGCGCCGGTCCTGGTCGCCGCGAAGACCGGTGACCTCGACACCCCCGGCGAGCTGGGGACCCCCAACGGCACGATCGATGCCGTGTTGACCACCTTCTCCGAGCCGATCGCCCACGGCGTCGACGGCATCTCCCCGTTCGCGCTGAACGTGGCCGGTCGCGGGGAGACGAACGTCGAGGGCGACTCGGGACCCGGCGACAGGACGCTCTATGTGAGGGTCGCCGAGCTGTCCAGCCCGGACGGCGGCGCCACCCCGAACGTGTCGGTGACGGGCAGCGGGGCCCAGGGCGACCGGATCACCGACCGCGCGCCGAACCCCAACGATGCGCACGTGATGAGCTTTACCGGGACGACCGACGAGGTCAGGCCCGTCCTGCTGTCCGCGCAGCTCGGGGAGACCCCCGCTGCCGGCGGCTGCACGAAGGCCCCCGAGCCTGGGATCGACGGCGAGATCGACTGCGTGCTGACCGAGTGGTCCGAGGACGTTGCGCATCCGGGCGACGCGGCCACTCCGTACTCGCTCAGCTCCGACGGTTGGCCGATGGACCCGGTAGGACACGGACCGCTCGGCGCCGGCGTGACGCTCGAGCTCCCGCTCCAGCCCTCCGCGAGCCCCGACCGCGACCGGTCCGGGACGAGCGTGACCTACGCGGCGGGCCTCGACGCACCCGCGGTCGAGGACGTCAGCGGGAACCTGGCGCTCACGCGCGACGTCGCCGCGGACGCCGCGTGTCGCGACCTGGGCCGCGAGCCCGACGACGGGCACGGCGTGAATACGAACGTCCTGGCCAGCCGCTCGCCGGCGTTCCAGCGCAAGTGCGCCTTCGACGCCGACTGGGTGCCGATGACGGTGACCGGCGACGGCCACCTCGAGGTCTCGACCCGGCCGGTTGCGGGAATCGACCTCGAGCTCGACCTCTTCGACTCGACGAGCTCGAACGTCCCCGATCCCGACCAGGTGATCGGCGGGCCGGGCGAGGTCGACCAGATCACGCTCTCGGGCCTCGCGCCCGGCACCTACTGGGCGCGCGTCTCAGCCGACGACGATCCGAACCCGCAGGAGGGCCCGTACTGCCTCGTCTACTCAAACGACCCGGCTCTGCCGGCGAGCTGCGGCCCGCTGGCCGGTCAGATCGTCTTCACTGAGGTCGGCCTCGGCGCTGACAAGTTCATCGAGATCAAGAACGACGCCGAGGTGCCGGTGGACATGAACGGCGCGAGCGCGAAGATCGTGATCGGCACGGGCGGCGGCGCACGCGAGTGCACCCTGGCGATGCCGTCCGGGCCCGGCGCGTCGGAGCTCGAGCCCGACGAGCGCGTCCTGATCGAGGGCTCCGCCACCGAAACGAGCTTCGGCTGCGACAAGATGGCCACGCTCGGGCCGGCCGCCGAGCCGCTCGAGATGTTCGCCAACGGCGCGATCGACACGGTTCCGTTCGACTCGAACGTGATCGCGACCCCCCTCGCCAGCGGGCACTCGCTCCAGTTCGTCGAGTCGACCGAGGATGAGGATCACCAGGCCAACGACTCGGTCGGCACTCGCTGGTGCCGGACGTTCGCCGCCGATTCGAAGGGCACCGGGGGCGACGGATGTGACGAGTACCGGATCAACGAGGTGCTCCTCCGCCCCGCCGCCGCCGGCGCGCCCTCCGACGGCCGCTCGTTCGTCGAGCTGGCGGGGAACATCCCCGCCCTGGCGGGCTCGCAGCTGCTCGGTGACTGGGTGCTCCGCGGTGTCGACGGCCAGAGCGGGGACGGAAGCCCCGACTTCGTGCTGCCGGCCGACGCGAGCCCGCGTCCGAACGGCACCTACGTGGTGGCCGACGGCGTCGCCGGTGCCACGCAGGTGGATCCGTACGACCGGATCTGGGACGGCCTCAACCTGAACGCGCCCGACTGGCCCGACGGCATCGGCGATTTCGCGGCGCGCGGCCTCCAGCTTCTCCCGCCCGACCCGCAGGCCTCGTCGTGCGCCGTGCAGGCGGATGCCTTCGGCTGGATCACGACCGGCCAGGGCTTCACCGAGTTCTTCGACAACCAGCGCGGCTGCGGGGGGTTCGAAACCCAGGAGTACGCGCCGATCGCGACCGGGAGCGTTCCGAGCGCGGCACGACGCAACCTCGACGATGAGAACGACACCTCCTACAACGAGGCGTTCGACGGGAACAACAACAAGCTCGACTTCTGCGCGCAGGTGCCGCCGAGCCCGGGGCAGCTGAACACCGGCTGCTGAGCTAGCCTCCGCGCCGCAAGTAGAGGCCGCTATATTTTGTATAGCGACTATCCCAAGGAGACCAGCGCATGGCGGGCAACATGATCGACGTCACCGACAACAACTTCGCGGCAGAGGTGCTCGAGTCGCCGGAGCCCGTCCTCGTGGACTTCTGGGCGCCCTGGTGCGGGCCGTGCCGGATCATCGCGCCGCACCTCGAGGAGCTCAACAACGAGCGCCAGGACCTGCGCGTCGTGAAGCTGAACGTCGATGACAACCCGCAGACCGCGGCGCAGTACGGCGTCATGTCGATCCCGACGCTCATCCTCTTCAAGGGCGGGCAGGAGGCCAAGAAGATCATCGGCGCGCTGCCGAAGAAGCGGCTCGAGCAGGAGCTCGAGCCGGCGCTGGCGTAATCGGACGTCTTGCGTAGATAACCGGGCCGTGGCTACAGTGGCGGCATGAATCGCATCCGCCGTCCCAGCCGCTCCGTCGTGGTCCTGATCGTCGTCGTCGTCGCGGCATCGCTGGCCACGGCGGGCGCCGCCACGAAGGTGCTCATCAGCTCGAGCTCCCAGGTCGAGAACGGCGCTCTCAAGGCGAAGGACCTGTCGAAGAAGGCCCGCCAGAGCCTGAAGGGCAAGCGCGGAAAGCGTGGCCGGGCTGGGGAGGCTGGCGCCACCGGAGCGACCGGAGCGACGGGCCCGCGCGGGCCCTCGGATGCGTTCACGGTCCACGAGACCAGCTTCAACACGGACATCTGCCCGCAACCGGGCGGCTGCACCGCCGACACCGTCCTCACGGGGCTGAACCTGGAGCCCGGCAGCTACGTCATCAACACCGCCGTGACGATCCACCCCATCGGCCTGAACGCCGGCGACAAGCGCGCCATCGAATGCGAGCTCGAGAACGGCGGAAGTCCGCTCGAGCGCTCGAACCACAACTACGAGGCGGGCACGACCGCCACGCTCGACGAGACGATCCACGTGAACACGGCGATCACGTTGAGCAGCGCCGGCCTGATCCAGATCCGGTGCTCCGTCTCGGCCGGCACGAACTTCCAGGCTTCCGGCCCGCGGATGACGGCGATCCAGGTCGCGAGCCTGACCGAGCAGTAGCCCTCCGGGCTAAGCCTTTTTCACCTCGATCAGCAGCTCGCGGCCCTCGATGGCCGCGGGCTCGCCGCCGTCCGCGCCCGCCAGGTCGAGCGAGGTGGCGAGGGTCTCGCCCGTGACGTAGTCCTCGTGCCCGCGCACGGCGTCGAGCAGCTCGGCGTCGCCGCCCAGCCGTAGCGCGATGCGATCCTCCACGTTCAGGCCCGCGCTCTTGCGCGCGGCCTGGACCGCGTGGACCACCTCCCGCGCGAGCCCTTCGCGGCGCAGCTCGTCGGTCAGGTCGAGGTTGAGCGCCACGGCGTGCGTGCCGGCTCGCTCCACCTGGTAGCCCTCGAGCGGCTGGAGCACCATCTGCACGTCGTCGGCGCGGAGCTCGTGCTCCTCGCCCTCGACCGAGATCCCGACGGCGCCCCCGTCGCGCAGCACCTCCGCGGCGCGCGCGGGATCGACCGCGGCCACGGCGGCGGCCACGTGCGGCATCCGCTTGCCGAATCGCGGGCCGAGCGCGCGGTAGTTCGGCTTGAGCTCCCAGCGCCCCAGCTCGTCGGCCTCCTCGACGAAGCGCAGCTCCTTCACGTTCAGCTCCTCGCGCACCAGGTCCGCGAAGCGCTCGATCGCGGCCCGCTCGGGCGCGGCAGCCACGATCACGGCCTCCCCCAGCGGCTGGCGCACCTTGATCTTCCCGTGTGCGCGCGCAGCGCGGCCCAGTTCGACCGCGTCGCGCGCGACCTGCATCTGCCATTCGAGCTCCGCGTCGCGCGCGCCGGCTTCCGGGAAGTCGCACAGGTGCACGGACGGCTCGGTCCCGTCGAGGTTGTCGTAGAGCTCGTCGGCGATGAACGGCGTGAGCGGTGCGAGCAGCTTGGCGACGGTGACGAGGCACTCGCGGAGCGTCCAGAACGCCGCCGGGTCGCCGTCCCAGAACCGCCGCCGCGAGCGGCGCACGTACCAATTCGACAGGTCGTCCACGAACGTGGCGATCGCCCGGCCGGCGAAGGTGGTGTCGTAGTCCTCCATCCGCTCGGTCACGGTCGCGGTGGTGGTGTGGAGGCGGGAGAGCACCCACCGGTCGAGCTCGGTCACGCTCGCGCCGTGGGGCTCGACGTCGTTCACGTTGGCGTACAGCACATAGAACCCGTAGGTGTTCCAGAGCTGCCGCATGAACAGGCGAACCGACTCGCCGACGGTGTCCAGCGAAAAGCGGTAGCCGTCCCAGGGCTGCTTCGACGTGAAGTAGTACCAGCGGAAGGCGTCCGCTCCGTGGAGGTTCAGGACCTCCCACGGGTCGACGATGTTGCCACGCGACTTCGACATCTTCTGGCCCTCGGGATCGAGGAGCAGGCCGAGGCACAGCACGGTCTCGTACGACGACCGGCCGAAGAGCATCGTCGAGATGGCGAGCAGTGAGTAGAACCAGCCCCGCGTCTGGTCGAGGCCCTCGCAGATGTAATCGGCCGGAAAGCGCCGCTCGAAGGTGTCGCCGTTCTCGTACGGGGCGTGCCACTGCGCGAACGGCATGGCCCCCGAGTCCCACCACACGTCGATCAGCTCGGGCACGCGGCGCATCTCCGCGCCGCAGTCCGGGCAGGGGAAGGTCACCTCGTCCACGTACGGGCGGTGAAGGTCGTCCGGCGGCTCGGCGCCGAGCTCGCGCAGCTCGGCGCGCGACCCGACGCAGCGCACGTGCTCGCCGTCCGCCTCGCAGCGCCAGACCGGCAGCGGCGTCCCCCAGTAGCGCTCGCGTGAGAGCGCCCAGTCGACGTTGTTCTCGAGCCAGTTGCCCATCCGCCCGTGCTTGATGTGGTCCGGGTACCACTTGACGGACTCGTTGGCGGCGAGCAGCTGTTCCTTGACCGCGGTCGTCCGCACGTACCACGACTGCTTCGCGTAGTAGAGGAGCGGCGTGTCACAGCGCCAGCAGTGCGGGTAGGCGTGCAGGTACTTCTCGGACCGAAACAGCCGGCCCGACCTCTCGAGCGCCGCGACGATGTCCGGGTCGGCGTCCTTCACGAAGCGGCCGGCGAACGGGCCCATCCGGTCGTCGAACGTGCCGTCCGCGCGCACGGGGTTCTGCACCGTCAGCCCGTACTGCTTCCCGAGCTGGAAGTCGTCCTCGCCGAAGGCGACCGCCGTGTGGACGATCCCGGTGCCGTCCTCGGTCGTCACGAAGTCCGCCGTCAGGACGGTGTGCCCGCGCTCGCCGTAGTCGGAGATGAAGGGGAACGGCGGCTCGTACGCGGTACCCGCGAGTTCCTCGCCGCGCATGCGCGCCTCGATCGCGGCGCCCTCGCCGAGGACGCGCTCGGCGAGCGGCGCCGCCACGATGAGGATCTCCGCGCCGACCCGCGCCCGCACGTACTCGACGTCCGGGTGCACGGCCAGCGCCGCGTTCGAGAGCAGCGTCCACGGAGTCGTGGTCCAGCCGAGCAGCGACACGCCCTCCTCGCCGCTCACCGGGAAGCGGACGTAGACCGACGGGTCCTCGACGTCGCGATACCCGCTCGCGACCTCGTGGCTCGAGAGCGCCGTGCCGCAGCGCGGGCAGTACGGCACGACCTTGTGGCCCTCGTACAGCAGGCCCTTCTCCCAGACCTGCTTCAGCGACCACCAGACCGACTCGATGTAGGAGTTGTCGAGCGTGAAGTAGGCGTCGTCGGTGTCGATCCAGAACCCGATCCGCTCGGTGAGGCGGTTCCACTCGTCCACGTACTCGAGCACCGACTCGCGGCACTTGGCGTTGAACTCGGCCACCCCGTAGCGCTCGATGTCCTCCTTCTCGGTGAACCCCAGCTCCTGCTCGACCTGCAGCTCCACCGGCAGCCCGTGGCAGTCCCAGCCCGCCTTGCGGTGCACCTGCCGGCCGCGCATGGTCTGGAAGCGCGGGAACACGTCCTTGAACACGCGCGACAGCACGTGGTGGGCGCCCGGGCGGCCGTTGGCGGTGGGCGGGCCCTCATAGAAGACGAACGGCTTCGCGCCCTCGCGGCGGCGGACCGACTCGTGGAAGACGTCCCGCTCGCGCCAGCGCTCGAGGATCTCCTCCTCGAGCTTGGGAAAGGACTGCGCGGCGTCTACGGGGCGGTGCGGCGGGGGCACCGCCCGAGGTTATTTGCGGGGAGCCCTGAGGACGAAGGTGCGTGTGCTGCGCTTGCCGCCCGCGCTGACGGTAGCCCTGACCCGCAGGCGCTTGGAGCGCTTGAGCAGCGCCCGGGCCCTGCTGGACAGGCGGATGCGCACGCGGGCGGTGCCGCCGCTCGAAGCGCGGAAGCGGCGCGAGCCGAGCTTGGCCGTGCGCGGGCGCGCCCGGCGGGTGAGCCGCACGCGGCGAGCGGTGGCGAAGGAGGCCCGGCCGCTCAGCCCGGGGGTGGCCCGGAAAGCGAACGTGAACAGCCCGGTCCGGGCGGCCCGCAGGGTGCGGTTGGCCCGCGAGAGGTCGACCAGCAGCGGATCCTCCGGCGGCGAGGCAGGCTGGGGCGCCGGCGCGGGCTGCGTGGGCTTCTCGGCCGGCGGCGCAGGCGGCGGGGCGGTCGGCGTCACGCAGCGCTCCGGCGAGAGGGCGCCCGTGCCCCACTGGTTCATGGCCTCGACCCGGTAGCAGAGCGACTGGCCGGCGGTCAGGCCGGTCTCGGCGAGCGAGGTGCCGCCCACCATCCGGTAGGGCATCGCCGGGTAGCTGCCCGACGCCAGGCG
>DASPHG010000030.1:0-19036 GCA_035629775.1 Thermoleophilaceae bacterium
ACGCCCATCTGCTTGAACTCGATCGCCGACAGGCTGGCGAAGATCGAGAACACGGCGATCATGACCACGGCTGCGCTGGTGACCACGCCGGCGGTGCTCTTGATGCCGGAGGCCACCGCCTGCTCGGTGCTCATGCCCGAGTCGAACGCCTCACGGATCCGGCTCAGGATGAACACGTGGTAGTCCATCGAGAGGCCGAACAGGACGACGAACAGGAACAGGGGCACCCACGGGGAGACGCCTCCGTTCGACTCGAAACCCAGAAGGCTCTCGCCGAGCCCGTCCTGGAAGACGACCTTCAACACGCCGTAGGCCGCGAAGACCGACAGCAGGTTGAGGACGATTGCCTTGATCGGGACGACGATCGACCGGAAGGTCACCAGCAGGAGGCCGAACGCCAGGATCAGGACGAACCCGAACACGAGCGGCATGCTCTTCGAGAGCCCCTCCGCCGCGTCCACGGTCTGGGCCGTCATGCCTGACACGTTGACCTCGCCGACCGTGCCGACGGTCGCCGGGACGATCTCGTCCCGGAGCGTCTGAAGCGCCGCCCTCGACTCCGCGTCAGCGCCGTCGCCGGCGAGCGGGATCGAGACCTCGGCGACGGTGCCGTCGTCCGAGTAGCGGGTCGTGACCGGCTCGGTCATCTGACCGCTCGCGAGCGCCTGCTGCTCGAGCTCGGCCAGCGCCGCGGCACCCTCGCCGCTTCGGAGGTTCCCGTTCTCGACGACGACGGTGGCGGCGAACTCCTTGCCCGGGAACGCCTTCTGGATGCCCTCGTACGCCTGCACCGCCGGCAGGTCCTTCGGGTAATCCGACGGACTCGGGGTGACCGTCTTCATCCCGAGCGCCGGGATCGCGAGCGCGACGAGGAACGCCCCGGCCGCGACGGCCGAGACGACCGGCCGCCTGAGCACGCGATCGACGATCGCGCCCCACATGCGCGACTCGCGCGCCTCCGCCCGGCGGCGGCCGACGAACGGCACGCGGCCCTTCTCCACCCGGTCGCCCAGCCAGGCCATCATCGCCGGCAGGACCGTCAGGGAACCGATCATCGCGACGCCCACCACCACCATGGCGCCCAGGCCGATCCCGATGAATCCCTTCTCACCAGACAGGAACATCCCGGCCATCGCGGTCATGACGGTCACGCCCGAGATCAGCACCGCGCGACCCGACGTCTGCGCCGCCCGCTGGACGGCCGTCTTCGAGTCGTAGCCCGCGGCCCGCTCCTCGCGCTCGCGGCGCATGTAGAAGAGCGAGTAGTCCACACCCACCGCCATTCCGATCAACACGATCACCGACGCGGTTCCGTCGTCGATCGGGAGCAGCTGGCTGGGAAGAGCGACGAGGCCGATCGTCGCGGCGACCGCCGACAGCGCCAGCAACACCGGCAGGCCGGCTGCCACCAGCGCGCCGAAGGCGAGGAGCAGGATGACCAGCGTGGCGGGGAGCGAGAGCGTCTCCGCCTTGTGCAGGTCGTCCATGAACATGTCCTCGATCTCCTTCATCGAGCTCGCGTCACCGAACTGCTGGATCTGGAACTCGGGATGAGCGGCACGCGCTCCCACGGCGGGCGCCGTGATCGCGTCGTAGTGCTCGTCCGCCGTCTCGGGGTCGCCCTTCACGTCGAACGTGACCAGCGCGGCGTGACCATCCTTCGAGGTCAGGCCGGTTTCCACGTTCTCCACGACCCGGACGTTGTCGACACGACGCTCGACGTCGGCGATCGCGAGCTGGAACGCCCGGTCCTTCGTCGTCATCGTGTCGCTCGAGATCAGGATGCTCTCGCCGGCCGGCGGGTCCATCCCCGCGTCGACGATCGCCTGCTCCGCCTTGCCCGCCTCGCCCTGGACGCGCTCTGCATCCGTGAGCTTCTTCGAGCCGACGTTCATTCCGACTACCACCGAGATCACCACGAAGGCCAGCCAGCCGAAGATGGCCGCCTTCCTGTGCTCGCTGCTCCAGCGGCCCATGCGGGCCGCGATGCCCTTGGCTTGCATTACGCCACCTCCAGGGGGGTTCGTGGTTTGCATGGCCCCAGACTCCCGCGGCGGCGGGTGCGTTCCAATGCGGCTGGCTGGCGTCCCGAGGGTGCGGTTCTCCGCCCCCATGGTGCGGCTACCCGTATGGCGAAAGACGGCGCGAGCGGCCAGACTTCATGCCATGAAGGTCCTGATCGTCGACGACCACGCCGGCTTCCGTGCGAGTGCGCGGCGGATGCTCGAGGCAGACGGCTTCGAGGTGGTCGCGGAGGCGGCGTCGGGGGGCGATGCGCTCCAGGCCGCAGAGGACTGGCGCCCGGAGCTCGTGCTGCTGGACGTCCACCTGCCCGACGGGCAGGGGTTCGACGTGGCCGAGCGGCTCCTGGTGAACGGCTACTCGCCGGCGATCGTGCTGACGTCGAGCCGCGACGCGTCGGACTTCGGCCCGCTGGTGGAGCGCAGCGGGGCGCGCGGCTTCATCCCCAAGAGCGAGCTCTCCGGCGAGGCGATCCGCCGGGTCGTGGATGAGCGGGCTTAGGCGAGCCCTCGTCGGGATCGGCGCCGCCGGCGTCGCGGCCGGGGTCGGGACGTCGCTCGTCGTCGCGAACAGCGAGCACACGGACACGCGCGCCGCGCTCATCGCGGTGAGCCTCGTACTCGGGTGGTCGTTCATCGGGACCGGCCTCTACGCCTGGGACCGGCGGCCCGAGAACGGGACCGGCGCGTTGATGGTGATCGTCGGCTTCGCGTGGTTCGTCCAGCCGCTCGCGTCGGCCAACGCCGAGATCGTGTTCGCGATCGCCTACCTCTTCCTGAACACCTTCTACGCGGCCCTCATCCACCTGCTGCTCGCGTTCCCGGCCGGCCGCCTCGAGACGCGCCGCCACCGCTTGCTCGCCGGCGCTGCGTACTTCGTCGCGATCGGGCTCCAGATCCCGCCCCTGCTCTTCATCGAGACGCCGAACGCGGACTACTGCGAGGGGTGCCCCGAGAACCTCCTACTCGTCATGGACAGCATGGCCACGGCGCAGGCCATGACCGCTGTCCAGGCCCTGCCCGCGATCGCGATCTTCCTGATGGCCGGCCGCACCGTGATCGGGCGCTGGCGCGCCGCGCAGGGTGCCGAACGCGCCGCGGTCGCACCGGTGATGTGGGCCGGCGTGGTGATGCTCGTCATGGCCACGGCCCAGCTCGTCGCCGGGGTCGCGCTGCAGGAGGGCGTCGCGCAGGTCTTCTTCTTCGCGCTCCTGCTGGCGATGGCCGCGGTGCCGTATGGGTTCCTGATCGGGCTGCTACGGGGCGCGACGGCCGGCCTGGTTCTCGAGAACGAGCGCCTCGAGGCGGCCCTGCGGGCGCGCGTCGAGGAGCTGCGCGCGTCGCGCGCGCGAATCGTGGAGGCCGGCTACGCGGCGCGGCGTCAGCTCGAGCGCGACCTGCACGACGGCGCGCAGCAGCGCCTCGTCGCGCTGGCGCTCGACCTGCGTCTCACGCGCTCGAAGCTCGACAGCGACCCGGGCGCCGCAGCCGCGCTGCTCGACGCCAGCATCGCCGAGCTCGCTCAGGCGACCGACGAGCTGCGCGAGCTCGCGCGCGGCATCCACCCCGCGATCCTGACCGACCGCGGCCTCGGTCCGGCGCTCGACGCGCTCGCCTCGCGCGCGCCGCTCCCGGTCGAGCTTGGCGACGTGCCCGGCGAGCGGCTCCCCGAGCCCGTCGAGACCGCCGCCTACTACGTGGTGGCGGAGGCGCTGACGAACGTCGCGCGGTACGCCGACGCGACGCACGCGGAGATCAGCGTCGCGCGGGCGAACGGCACGTTGCGGGTCGAGGTGCGCGATGACGGCGTGGGCGGCGCCGACCCGGGCGCGGGATCCGGCCTGCGCGGCCTGGCCGACCGCGTCGCGGCACTCGACGGCCGGCTCCAGGTGTCGAGCCCGCACGGTGGCGGGACGGTCGTGCGAGCGGAGGTGCCATGCGGGTAGTCGTCGCCGAGGACTCCGTCCTCCTGCGCGAGGGCATCGTCCGCATCCTCGAGGACGCGGGGCTCGAGGTGGCAGGCCAGGCGGGCGACGCCGAGGAACTGCTGCGCAAGGTGCGCGCGCACAAGCCCGACGTGGCCATCACCGACGTCAGGATGCCGCCGACCCACACCGACGAGGGCCTTCGCGCCGCGCACGAGATCCGGAGCGAGCTGCCGGACGTGGGCGTGCTGGTGCTGTCGCAGTACGTCGAGCAGGGCTACGCACTCGACCTGCTGGCCGACAACGCGGCCGGGGTCGGCTACCTGCTGAAGGACCGCGTGGGCGATGTGGACGCATTCCTCGACGCCGTCCGCCGCGTGGCCGACGGCGGGTCGGCGCTCGATCCGGAGGTCGTGTCGCAGCTCCTCGGGCGCAAGCGCCGCGACGATCCGCTCGACGAGCTCACGCCGCGCGAGCGCGAGGTGCTCGGGCAGATGGCCGAGGGCCGGTCGAACCAGGCGATCGCCGCGGCGCTCGTGGTCACCGAGCGGGCGGTCGAGAAGCACGTGACGAGCATCTTCTCGAAGCTCGGCCTGACGAACACGCCCTCGGACCACAGGCGCGTGCTCGCCGTGCTTGCATACCTGAACGCATGAGCGACCTGACCGTCTACGAGAAGCCCGCCTGCACGACCTGCAGGAACCTCGCGACCCTGCTCGAGGAGCGGGGGATCGACTTCGAGCGCGTGAACTACCACGTCGATCCGCTGCCCGAGGAGAAGATCCGCGAGCTGGTGCGGAAGGCCGGCGGTCCGGCGGCCGACCTGCTGCGAAAGCGCGAGCCGGCCTACAAGGAGCACGTCGAGGGGCGCGACCTCTCGGACGACGAGGTGATCGCGCTGATGGCTCGGCACCCGGCGCTGCTCCAGCGGCCGGTGGTCGAGCGCGGCGACCGCGCCGTCCTCGCGCGGCCGGTGGAGCGGGTGCTCGAGCTGCTCTAGCCGCTCGCCGGGAACGGCGTGAACGCCACCGGCGCCAGCGTGTCCAGCTCGCTTCCCATCACGCCCAGGCCGGACACCGTGAAGACGTGCCCGCCGGCCACGACCGTTCGCAGGACCGCGGCCGCCCCGTACTCGTCCCCGCCCGCGTCGTGCTCCACGCGCCCGAGCTCCGTGAAACCCGTGCCGGCGTCCACGGAGAACCCGACCGCACCCTCGAACGGGTCGTCGAACGCATAGTCGCTGAGCGGCACCACGGTCAGCTTCGTCGGCGGCCAGTAGAGGAAGGCGTGATGGTCGTACTCGGCCGCCGATCCGGTCGAGTCGCCGAGCGTCTCCTGGTGCAGCCGCTTCGGCGCGTCCAGGTCGGAGACGTCGAACAGCGAGAGCTGGGTGCCCTGGGTCTGGCCCCCGTCGGTCGCGTCCTGGCCGATCCCGAGCAGCAGGCCGTCGCCCACCGGATGGAGGTAGGAGGAGAAGCCGGGGATCTTCAGCTCGCCGCGGACGACCGGCTTCTGCGGGTCGGAGATGTCAACCGTGTAGAGCGGATCCACCTGCCGGAACGTGACCACGTAGCCGACGTCCTCGATGAACCGGACCGCGTAGATCCGCTCGCCCTTGCCGAGCCCGCCGACGCGGCCGATCTCGCTCAGCGCCCCGCCCTCCTCGTCGAGGGTGGTCACGAAGCTCTCGCTCTCGCGCTGCTCGGCGCCGGCACGCCACGGCGGCTGGTCGGTGGTGGCCACGCGCAGGACGCCCTCGCGCGCGGACAGCGCGAACTGGTTCAGCACGAAGCCGCGCACCTGTCCGGACGCGCGGTACTCGGCCGACTCGGGATCGCCGATCGCGAACTTGTGGATCGCGGTGAACCGCCCGGGCTCGACCGCGCGCTCGGGATCGTCGGCCGTCGGATCGAGCCAGCGCTCGGTCGCCACGAAGAGGCTCCGCTTCGACGCGTAGATCGTCTGCGCGTCGGTCATCAGCGAATCGGAGTCGAGCGGCTTGAGGCCCTTCGCGAGGTCGAGCGTGAGCACGGTGAGCATCCCCGGCCCGGAGAAGCCGGTCGGCCGGCGAACGTCGTCGCACGCCACCACCCGTCGCAGCCGGCGCGTCTTGCGCACGCGGTCGCGCAGCACGGCGTCCGGCATCCACGTGGACAGCTTGCTCCGCCGGATCGCGCGCCGCTGGCGCCGGACGGCCTCGTCGGCGGACTCGGACCCGTCCGTCGGGATCGCCCACGGCGACGGCGGCGTCGAGACCACGACGCGCGCGACCGAGTCGCGCATGCGCGCGGACACGTAGCCGCCCTCGACGGTCAGGCTGTTCAGGAGCCGCGGCGCCGCCGGGTCGCTCACGTCGATCTCGAACATGCGCGTGGCCGGCTCCGCGTAGTAGTAGGGGTACGGCGCGAACGCTCCGTCGTTCGGGTCGGGCTGCGGCTCGGGCGGGGGCTGGAGCACCTTGTCGTTCCAGTAGGTCGTCAGCGCGAGCACCCGGTCCCCCGATAGGAGCAGCTCGTGACCGAACCCGCGCAGACCGAGCGAGCCGACGAGCTTCGGCTCGCCGGACCGCACGTCGAACACGTGGAGCGTCCCGTTCGTGATCGCGTAGAGGTGCGTGCCGTTCGTCTTCACGAGGTCGGGCTCGTCGACCCCCTCCTCCTGCACGTTGGTGGTCGAGTAGTCGACCGTCCCGTCGCGGACTCCGCCCTCCTGCGGCGTCGCCATCGGCGGCGGCGACCCTCCGTCGCGGCTCTCGGCCACCGCGAAGCCGAAGCGCACCGGCAGCCCGCGCGGGCCCACGATCCGCTTCGCGTGCTTGCGCGCGTAGTCGCCGATCGCGGCACACGAGCTGAACGCGCGCGGCTTGGCCTTCGAGGCGCCCTGGGCTCCGGTCGCGGGAATTACGAGGATTGCGGCCGACAGCACGATGGCCAAGAGGCGAGCCGTCACGGGTCTATTGTCGCAGCGCTTCGAACTCGGCGGTAGTGGCAGGTATGCACAACTCGCAGAAGTGCGTCCCGAACGGCGTCAGGTGGATCGAGCGCCGGATCGTGCGCGCACCCCGCCCGGCCTTGGCGAGCGGCTCGACCACCTCGGGCTGCGCCTCCAGCACCTGGTAGCGCGCCTGGTCGGTGAGCGCCTCGCGCGAGAACCAGATCAGGCCGAGCCGGTTCAGATTGTCCAGGTAGGCGTGCAGCCGGTCGATGCGCATGCAGCCGGCCTCAGCCCCGATCATCGTCAGGCCGGGAGCGACCAGCTCGGTGGCCACGACGCCGACGCCCAGCGGACCGCCGGTGCGCACGTCGACCGCCGGCTGGGGCCCGCCCGCCGCGAGCAGCCGCAGGATGCGCGCCTCGTCGGGCGCGAGCTGCTCGAGGATGCGGGCGAACGCGGGATGTCCGTCCTCCTCGTAGTGGACGTCGGCCGACATGCGCAGGAGCTCCTCGCCACGCCGGCGGAGCGCCTCGGCGGACGTGCCGTTCGCGTCGGCCGCGACCGCTTCCTCCTCCATCTGGTCCGCGATCCCGAGCAGCTCCCGGGCGTACCGGCGCAGGTCGCCGCCCATCTCCTGAACAGCCGTGGCGGGGTTCTCCCCCGCCGCCGCTGCCCGCAGGAGGCGCACGTACGCCTTCGCGCTCGCCTCCGCGCCCCAGCGCAGTCCGCGCAGCCAGGCGAGCGCCGCCATGCGGGCGAGCGCGGGCGTGGCCCTCAAGAGCTCCTCGTCGTCGCGCCGGTTTGGTTCTGGATCCATGGTCATCCGAAGAGCGCCAGATGGAGCAGCCCTGCCCCGAAGCCGAGGACGGCCCCGTGGAGCAGCAGCAGCCACTCATCCTGCCGCATCGCCGACCGCAGCATCTCCGAGAAGTCCGCATGCGGCAACTCGAGCATCCGTTCGTGGATCAGCTCGCGGACGCGTTTGCTCTGCTCGCGGTTGAACCCGTCGTCGGTCAGGGGAGTCATCGTGTACTCGACGCCCTCGGAGGCGACCGAGTCGCGGATCGTGTCGTACTCGCGCGTCCCCATCGCCACCCGCACGGCCGGTTGCACGCGGCCGACGGCGCGGTCGACCGCGGGGCGCAGCGCGGTCTCGATCATCTGGCGGGTGCGGTCCGAGCGCGGGCCGTGCATCAGCTCCTCGCCCATGTTCTGCAGCGTGATCAGCTCGTCGGCGATGATCCCGGCGTACACGCCGGCGACCTCGGGCTGGCGCCGGATGAAGAGCCCGTGCACCGTGAACCGGCCGAACAGCTTCCGCGGCTCGACCGGCTCGAAGATCATCCAGAGCGCCATCCAGTTGGTGACGTAGCCGATCACCACGCCGCAGAGCGGGAGCAGCCACCACTGGTGGAATACGACCTCGGTGAGGATCGCAGTCGGGATGCCGAGCGCGAGGCCGAACCAGAAACCGAAGTTGATGATGAAGCGCAGCTCCTTCTTCCCCATGTCGAGAAAGATCCGGTTCATCAGCTCGGGCCGTTCCTCGATGCGCTTGATCACCATCAGCTTCACGTCGAGGAGCTGCTCGACGTTGTCGCCGATCTCGTCCATGATGTCGCGAACGATCGTCGGCAGCTGCTCCTGGACGCGCTCGTGCACGCGTTCGCGGAACTGCGGCGGCAGATCGTTCCAGAGCCGTGGGTTCTCGCGTTGCATGATCCGCTCGACCACGTCGTGCATGTCGCCGCGAGCGCTCGTGAGCACGTGCTCGACGATGCGCTCCTGGTCGAGCTGTGCATAGAAGTCGGACGTCGACCCCAGCTTCGCGATCCCCTTGTCGACCGCGATCGAGCCCATTTTCGCGGCGCGCGACGGGATGATCCCCTGCCAGCCGACGCCGCCCTGCATCACGCCCGGGATCTGCTGGACGCGGCGCGGCATGATGTTGGCGAGCGGTGCGAGCCCGGGCAGCTTGATGCCCTTGAACTCGATCGGCCAGAACAGCATCCAGACGCCGCTCCAGTTCGTGACGTAGCCGATCGCGCCCGTGAACAGCGGGACGGTGATCAGGCTGATTGTCTGGCTGTCCAGGCTCCCTCTCCCCCTCGCCTGTAAGCATCTCAGTCGTGGGCAAGCGGGCGCGCAAGCGAGCGAGGCAGGAGCCCGCGCGGACCTTCGACTACGCGGACGCCGACGGAAACGTGCTGACGCTGCGCGAGCGGGTGTCGCCGGGGACGGCCGCGAAGCTGCGCGAGCCGGCCGGCGGTGCGGCCGCGTCCGCCGATGACCTCTGGCGGCGCCGCACGGAGCTCCTGTTCGAGCGCTTCGCGGTGTCGTGGACGATCTCGGGGCTGCCGCTCACCGGGCAGGGGGAGCTGCTCGGGCGATACCGGCTCGCGACTCCCGCCGAGCAGCAGTGGGTGCGCGAGACGCTCGACCGCCATGTGGCCGAACACCAGCCGGAGCTCGGGTGAGCACCGCCAGCGACGTTCCGCAGACGCAAGGAGAGCTCGAGGGCGACGAAGCACTCGAGACCCTGCGGCGTGCCGGCACGCGCTTCTCTGGCTCGCCTTCATGGGCGTGCTGAAGCTGTACATCGAGGCAACGGACAACTTCGGCGCGACCTACGGACCGATCGCGGGCACCATCGGGGTGCTGCTGTGGGCCTTCGCCGCCGCGGTGGCGCTGTTCCTCGGGCTCGCGTTCGCCGCCCAGCTCGAGGCGCTCCGCGCGGGCGTTCCGGGACCTCGGGTCGAGCGCGACTGACGTCACATAGGCTCCCGCCCGTGAACGCACGCGAGGCCGTCTACGAGATGTGGCGCGAGCGCGGGATGACGACGATGTTCGGCAATCCCGGTTCGACCGAGCTCCCGATGCTCAAGGAGTTCCCCGACGACTTCCGCTACGTGCTGGCGCTCCAAGAGGCCGTGGCCGTCGGGATGGCCGACGGCTACGCCCAGGCCAGCAGGACCGTCGGCCACGTGAACCTGCACACCGCGCCGGGCGTGGGCAACGGCATGGGCGCCATCTTCAACGCCCACGCGAACAAGACGCCGCTCCTCGTGACCGCGGGGCAACAGACGCGGTCGCTCATGACGCTCCAGGCGAACCTGACGAACCGCGACGCCACACGCATGCCGCACCCACTCGTGAAGTGGAGCTACGAGCCGCCGCACGCCCGCGACGTGCCGCACGCGCTCGCGCGCGGCACCTATCTGGCGTCGCTGCCGCCGCGCGGCCCGGTGTTCGTATCGATCCCGATGGACGACTGGGAGGGCGAGGTGGACGCGGCCGAGGTCGCACACCAGACGCGGCGCGTCGTGGGCGGGCGGCAGGGGCCCGACCCGGCTCGACTCGGCGATCTGGTGGAGAAGCTGGGCAAGGCGAAGCGTCCGGCGATGGTCGCCGGCCCCGATATCGACGCGTGCGGCGGGTGGGACGCCGCCGTGAAGTTCGCCGAGAAGCAGAAGCTCGCGGTGTGGGCCACTCCGGCCCCGGGGGGCGGCCGACTCGGGTTCCCCGAGAACCACCCACTCTTCCGCGGCATCCTGCCGCCCGCGATCGGGCCCGCCTCGGAGACGCTCAAGGACCACGACCTCGTGGTCGTGGTCGGCTCGTCGGTCTTCCCCTACTACCCGAACATCCCGGGCCCGCTGCTGGGCGACGACACGGAGCTGGTCCAGATCACGAATGACCCGGACGAGGCCGCGCGGGCGCCCATGGGCGACGCGATCCTCGCGGATCCGGCTCTGGCGCTCGAGGTTCTGTGCTTCAAGGTCGACGAGAGCGATCGCGAGGCACCGGGCGAGCCGTGGCCGCTCGGCGATCCCGAGGACTCGGATCCGATCTCGGCGTCGGTCGCGGCAGCCGTGCTGGCCGACCTGTGGCCCGAGGACGGCATCCTCGTGCTCGAGTCGCCGTCGAGCACACTCGCGATGCGCGCGCGCCTGCGGCTGTCGAAGCCCGGCTCGTACTACTTCGGCGCCGGCGGCGGCCTGGGATTCGGCCTCTCGGCGGCGGTCGGTGTGCAGATCGCCCAGCCCGACCGCCCGGTCGTCTGCGTCATCGGCGAGGGCTCGGTCCAGTACGCAGTCACGGCGTTCTGGACGGCGGCGGCCTACGACGTGCCGCTGAAGGTGCTCGTCCTGCGCAACGAGGAGTACGCGATCCTCAAGTGGTTCGCCGAGATGGAGGCCGTCACCGGCTCGCCCGGCCTCGACCTGCCCGCGCTCGAGTGCGCGGCGATCGCGAAGGCCTACGGCGTCGACGCCCAGCGCGTGGACGGCCGCGACGCCCTCCACGCCGCCCTGGCCGAGGCGCTCGCCGCCGACGGCCCGCAGCTCGTCGAGGTCAAGGTCGCGCCGGGAATGGCCCTCGGCTAGCGACGATTGCGCTCCTAGCCCCGCATATGGGGGCTAAGGGCGGACGCATGGCAGCTCGCGCTCGAAGGGGAGCTCCAGGCGCATCCGACAGCCGGAGCGGTCCCGCAGGACGACCTCGCCCGAGCCCCTACCCAGCAACGTAGAGCCGCGGCGCTCGAACTCGATCACCTCCGCCGGAGCCGAGTCGAACCGATAGCGGAACCGCCACGCTTCGCCGCGTTCGGCCACCGTCGAGTACACCCACCGCCGCGGTGACGCCGCCACGCGCCGGAACAGGCCGATCTCGCGCGCCTCTGCGATGTCCTCGCGCCAGTAGGGCCAGTCGTGGACGCCCTCGTGCGAGCGGTAGTCCACGTCCACGCCGGCGGTGCGCAGAGCGGCGGCGAACTCCTCGTTCTGCGTGAACAGATAGGCCTCGAGCGCGCCGCTCGCGAGCGCCTGCTCGTCGGCCGGGACGCCCGGCCGCGGCACGCCGTTGCCCGTGCGCAGGATCACCTTCGTGTGGCGCAGGTTCGGCGCGAGCGTGAGCGGGTCGTGCCCCTCCGCATAGAAGCCGTCCCACGGTCCCCAGACCTCTTCGTAGGGCACGCCGCTGATCGCCGACAGCCCCTGCTGGACCTCAGCGCGGCGGATCGAGACGAGCCCCGACATCGGCACGACCGTCCCGAAGTAACCGGGCCGCTGCGTCGCCAGGAAGCTCGACCCGAAGCCGGCCATCGAGAACCCCGCGATCGCGTGCCAGCGGCGCGCACGCCGGATCCGGAACCGGCGCTCGAGCAGCGGGATCACGCGGTCGAGGTGGTAGCGCTCCCACGCCGGGTCGGAGCGCTCGCCCCCGTTCCACCAGTTCGTGTAGTAGCCGAGGCCGCCCTCCGGCATGGCGACGATCGCGTCGAGGCCGTCGAGCGTCCGGCGCACGTCGCCCTTCGCCGGGTTCGCCCAGGAGCGGTGGCTCTCACCCGCGCCGTGCATCAGATAGAGGAGCGGGTAGCGCCTGCCCGGCGTGTATCCGTCGGGCAGCAGCACGTTCACCTTCAGCTCGTGCGGGCCCTCGCCGCCGAACGACGCGGTCTTCGGATCGACGTGTCGGCTGGGAGCCTCGAGCGTGACGAGCTTCGCCGCGTTCGCCGTGGTTGCGGGAAGCAGGGCGAGGACGACAGCAAGCAGCAGCGCGCGGGCCATGGCGCGCGGGAATGTAACGCCCTGTACAACTCGCGCGATGCAGACGCCGCTGCGAGCTGCCCTGGTCATCGCCGTGGTGACCGCCGTGCCGGCGCTCGCGCAGTCGCCAACCGACCCGGTCGAGGAGGGCGCGGTCGAACAGAGCTGCCGCGCCCTGGGCGGCGGCACGGCGGGGATCCCCGACCAGGTCCCGGCCGAAGCCGGCGGCGAGCCGCCCGCATCGTGGCCCGCGTTTACCACGGGGCCAGGCCCCGTGGTAAATCCGCACCTGCGCACTCCCACCGAGACCTTCAACCGGCTGTACGAGTTCTTCACCCGCGCCGGCCGGATCTACGTGCGGGCGCGCGCGGGCGATGGGCCGTGGCGGCGGATGCCGCTGCCGCTCTGCTTCGACGGGCGGGTCGAGTCGATCGCGGTGGACGACGACGAGCTGGTGGCGCTGGACACCGCGCGCCGGATCTACACGATGGACAACGCCCTCAAGGATGCGTCGCTGTTCAACTGGACGAACCGCTGGGGGACCCCGTTCTGGACCGGGCCGGGCTACACGCTCCCGCCGGTGAAGGCCTGGTCCTGGTCGGTTGTATCGCCGATCGAGGACGAGACCTGGACCGACCCCGCCGGCAACCGCACCGACATCGGCGCCGGCAAGGTGTCGCACATCTGGGGGTTGCGGCGCGGCGGCCAGCGGCTGACGTTCTGGGACCCCTGGCTGCCGAACGACGAGAGCTACGAGATGTGCGGCCCGCACCGCGGGCGGTTCCGCGCCGTGAACCTGTCGGCCGGCGGCTCGTACGTGTTCCTGATCGGCCGCCGCGGAGACATGTTCACGCGCATGTACGACTTCGACATCTCCGGCCACGACCCCGTCTTCTTCAGCTACTCGTACGAGGACCAGCGCGGCGAGGGCGACGGCGCGCCCATCCAGCTTCCCGCCGAGCGCTGGACGGAGCAGCCGAAGATCCCCGGGCGGATCACGCGGACGATCTCGATCCACAAGACCGGGATGGGCACGATCCACCGCGTGCTGCGCGTCGAGGGGAAGCGGCGCGGGCGCACCGGGTACTGGGAGCGCGACGTCGCCGACCCGCCGGAGCGCGGCTGGACGTTCCACCGCACCGGCGTCCCGCTCACGAGCCGGCCGCTGCGTAACCCGCGGCGGGACACCTCGCACCGCCGGCTCGGCGCGAGCGAGAACCGCCGCTACGGCGACCTCCTGAACTTCAACGTCTACTGCTCGCCGGCGCGCATCCGCGTCGGCGACGAGATCGTCCGCCTGCACCACGTCGACGGCCTGCGGCAGCAGGCCCGCGCCCGCGGCCTCGACGACATCCCGCGGACCCAATACGGCGCCGTCGAGGACGGTGGGAAGTTCACCGAGGTCACGGTCCAGGCGACGCGGGACCGAGTCGTGGTCGAGGAGCTCGGGTGGACCTTCACGCGGTGACCGACGCGGCGCGCGAAGCTCTGGAGATCCTCCGCGAGGGTGAGACGTTCGACTGGTCGACCGTCACGCTGCTCGGGCTCGCGGTCTACGTGTACGCCGTCGAGATCGAGCGCCGCCGCTGGGACATCGTGCTCGCCGGGCTCGCGTTCTGGCTGATGGACTGGTTCAACGAGCTCGTCAACTCGGCGATCTTCCACGCCTCGGACCGCGCGCCGCTCTGGGCGGTCACCGGCGACACGAGCTTCCTGATCCTGATCGGCCTGAACATCGAGATCTGCCTGCTCTTCCTGATCTCGGGAGTCGTCTTCGTGAAGACGCTGCCCCCGAAGGGCTACCGCGTGCCGCTCGTAATCGGGTTCTCCACGGTCTGCGTGATCGTCGAGCTCTTCCTCGAGTGGACCGGCTACTTCACCTGGGAGTACTGGTGGTGGAACACCGAGACGTTCCCGGTGATCGTGCTGTTCGGCTACATGACGTTCTTCGCGATCGCGGCCTGGGTCTACGACATGGGCGACGACCGCAGGCGCCAGCTTCGCGTGGTCGGAACCCTCGCGGCGATCGACGTGGCGCTGGCGGTCGGGCTAGGACTCGCCGGCTGGCTCTAGCTCCAGCTCGCTGGTCCCCGCCGGCAGCTCGAATGTCCTGACGCGGCGCTCCCCCGGGCCCCAGTCGGCACGGAGCTCGAGCGTGAGCGGCCCGTCCGTCTCGATGGACGCGGTCGCCGGTTGCGTGACGTCGATCCCCATCCGCTCGAGGTTGAGCCGCACCCGCCGCGTCCCGCTCAGCGTCGCCGTGAACCGGTTCTCGGCCGCGGGCGCGGCGCCCACCAGGCCGGTCAGCCAGCGCATGCCGGTCATCGCGTAGGGCCCCACCTGACCCGGCGCGGCCGGCCCGCCCGCCTCGGGGATCGCCGTGTACGGCTCCTCGGCGATCGCGTGCGAGGTGGCGTCGAACCGCGCGACCCCCGCCTCGGGATCGACCGGCTCGAGCCGCGACATCCAGTACGCGCGGTTGAAGGAGAAGTCGAGCGGAACCTCGTCGGCCTGGATCGTCTCGGTCGCGCGCTCGAACGGCATGTCGCGGATGTAGGTGACCTGCGCGGGATTCGCCGGCCGCTCGAACCGGTGGAGATAGCGGGCGCCCTCCTGCCACTCGTCCCACACCGGCGGCCCGTAGTGCTCCTGAGTCGGGAAGAGGTAGTAGCGGTGGCGGTAGCCGAGCTGGATCAGGCGCTCGACCTGGCGCGTCACCCCGGAGGCGGGCACGAGCTCGTCGGCGGCGCCGTGATAGATCGCCCACGGCACGTGGCGGACGTTCTCGAGCAGCCGGCGCGTGTGCTGCACGCGCGCGTCGCCGTCGTTCGCGCCGCCGTAGCAGGGGGTGTAGCCGCCCGCCTCGTAGTCGTCACAGCCGGCGAAGTCGAGCCCGGTCCACATGCCCTGCGTGACCGGAGGCGACGCCGGCAGGCCGGCGGCGAAGCGGTCGGGGTAGAGGATCGACAGGAGGAACGAGCCCCACCCGCCCATCGAATGGCCGGCCACGTAGGTGCGCGCGCGGTCGATCGCGAAGCGCCGGTGAACGTCGCGCCACACCTCGCGGAAGTCCACGTGACCCTTGCCCACGTACCAGCGCGACGTGCCGCGGCCGCGCGGCGACACCACGATCGTGTCCACCGCCTCGCCCAGCTCGTGGAAGATCTTCGGCGCGAGCGACGCCGCGGCGTTCGCCGTGCCGCCGCGCCAGTGGAGCCAGAGCTGGAGCGGGCTGCGCGTGCCGGGCCGGTGCGCGCTCGGCACGTACACGCCGTAGTGCTGGAGGACGCCCTCGCGGCCGCGCTCCTCGGAGATGGCCTCGCTCGAGCGGAAGATTCGCTCGTGGTAGCCGGGCCCGGGCGACCAGCGCTCGCTCCTTCCGCGGCGCATGCCGCGCAGGGCGACCGGCTGGAAGAACTCGTCGATGGTGCCGGAGTGGAGGGCGAGCGCCTGCTGCCTGTCCCACCAGTCGCGCACGGGCTCGTCGGTGCGGAAGGCGACGTTCGCGAGGTTCGCCGCCAGACCGAGGCTCTTCAGACCGTCGCCGCCCGCGTCAGCCAGGCCGGTCGCGGCGGCGACCGCCTTCACCTTGCCGGTGAGGTCGAGCGGCACGCGCGCCTCGAGCGCGTTCGTCCATCCCGAGTCGCTCGTCGCGACCGCCCCGGCCGGCAATGCCTGCACCGCGCCGGAGCGCAGGTCGGCGAGCAGGCCGCGATCCTCCGTGAGGAGCAGCGCCATCTCGGCGCGCGCGGTCTCGGTGCCGGCGCCGAACGGGACCGCCCGTTTCTCGGCGGCGTCCGCCCCGTCCGTGTCGAGCAGCAGGAGGAGGGCGGTCCGCGGCCGCGGGTTCCCCTCCGCGTCGGTCCCTTCGAGCATCGTCGTGGTGCGCGCCAGCACGAACAGGTCGTCCCGAGTGGCGGCGAGCCGCAGCTCCGACAGGTCCGCCTGGTCGGCGTGGTCCAGGTCGCCGTAGTTGCTGCTGTACTCGAGTTGCTCCGGGGCGGGCAGGCCGAACTCGCCCGGAAGGTTCGCCTGGAGCGCCGACTCGATCCGGTAGGCCTCCGGCAGCACGTCCACGAGCGGATCCTGCGCGGTCAGGCGCTCCGCGTCACGGCCGTCGTCGCCGCCGTAGGCGTCGAAGAGGTGGTCCTGATAGATCAGCTCGCCGGCCGAGTACACGACCGCGCCGCCGAAGCCGGGCAGCCGGCCGCGCCAATCCCCGAGCGCCCCGTCGATCGCCTTCTCACTGGGCCCGACGCGGTCGAGCGCCGCGATCCGCGCCGCCCCGGCCGGCACCTCGCGCGACAGCACCGGCGCGGCACCCGCCCCCGCCGGCACGACCATGAGCGCGGCCGCGCATGCGGCAACGCCCGCCGAGAAACCCCTGCGCCCTCCCACGGAGGGGGATTGTGACTAACGGACGCCGGCGAGGCGCAGGTAGCGGCGGAGGCTGCCGCGCTTCCTGCCCACCTTGCGAGACGCGACGCCGACGTACCGCGTGCGCCCGCGCTTGACGCCGTAGACGAAGCGGCTCCTGTTCTTCAGCCGACCGACGCGGATGCCCTTGCCGAACGGCTTGGCGCCGCGGATGCGCTTCGCCGGCTCGGTGGCGCCGACGCCGCGAGCGCGGTGCGTGCGCGCTGTGCTGACGATCAACGCAAGCCGCCCACGCTTGTTGAAGACCGCGAACACGCGCGGTCGCCTGCCCTCGGCGGGCTCGCGAACGCAGTAGCGCCACACGCGGCCACGGGTGAGAGGCTGACGATCACGAGCCTTCAGCAGGCGTCGCGCCGTCTGCCCGAGCCGCGCGTTGCGGACGCCGCGCTTCGTCATCGGGCCTCCCCCGGGCCCACACGTGTGCGCCGGCTGCAACCCCTCGGCGCGCTCCCACATCTGCAGGTAGGACTCGGCGCCGCGCGCCAGGTCTTCGACTATCGCGTCGCCCGCGACCATCCGCAGGTCCTCGACCCAGTCGGGGAACAGCCCGTAGTGGGCCATGCCGTCGTCGTTGATGTGGTACTTGCGCTCCCCGCTGACCTGCTGCTCGATCGTCACGCCCTTGTCGAGCGACTCGAACGGGTACTCCACCCGGGGGTGGTCGGTGTTCCGGGGACCCGCCTGGTTGGCGAAGCCGTTCATGTCGGCGCCGTAACCGAAGCCCGGGTAGTAGCGCTTGTCGAAGCTCGGGCGGATGTTCTCCCAGCTCTCGACGAACCCGGTCACGGAGTTGCCCATCGGCGTGACCACCCCGCCCTGAGCGAGAATGCGCGGGTAGTCCTGCAGGTTCGACCAGCTGTGACTGGACATGACCCCGGGGTAGTCGTCGGCCTCGATCAGCGCGAGAACCTCGTCGCGCGCGGCCTGGGAGAGGTGGTCGGGATCGATCACCATCCCGCGCTTCATCATCTTCCGGACCACGTACTCGCCGAGGTCGCTCAGGCCGTAGGTGTTGCAGTGCGGCGGATCCCCGTACACCGGCACCGAGCCGGGCGGCAGCAGCGCGTTCAGGCCGTTGCCGATCAGAACGTCGCGGGGGGCGCCGATCTGCTCCTTGTCGCCCTGGCCGATCTGACACGTCTTCATGTCCCAGTAGCGGCCGGTCTCCTTCTTGTTCCCCTGGTTCGTGACGACCCCGACCTCGCCGCCGTCACCGGCGACCCCGCCGAGCGCGTTGTCGAACTTGTTCACGATCTCCATCTGGCGGACGCCCATCTTGTAGACCTGCTCGAGCTGCTCGTCGATCATCGCCTTCGAGCAGAGCGGCTCACCGTTGTAGATGTTGCAGTCGAAGAGCTGCGAGATCTCGATCCCCTGGACGACGGCGAGCTTGCCCTTGTTGATAACGCGGCGGGCCTCATACGGATCGTTCACGAGGCGCATCCAGCCCTTGCCCGGTCCGCCGTACTGGGCGTCGATGTAGTCCTGGAGCTTCTTCAGGTCGCGGTCCTGAAGCCGCACGCTGTCCATCTCGTTGCAGGAGTTCTTCTTCAGCGGATACAGGTCGCAGAGCGCCTTGTTCTCGACAAGCAGGTTCACGAAGATCCGCAGGCCGCCACGCCAGGCGCGCTCCACCCACTTGTAGTACGAGCTCTCGTGGGTCAGCGAGTTGGGGTGCGGCCAATCCTTGAAGGTTGGCCAGCCGACGGTGTCGTGGCAGCGCGCGGGGTTGCCGAAGAGCACGTTCTCGAGAACGGCGCCACAGCCGTCGCTCGCGGTGTGGTCGAGGCAGTCCTTCAGCGCGTACTCGACGCCGTACTTGTGCCACGGCCGGCCGCAGTGGGCGCGCCCGCCGAGGAACTCGAACGCCATGTGATGCATGTGGGCGTCGACCAGCCCCGACACCTCGCCGTTGGGGGCGGACCCCTTTCGTGGCGCGCCCGCGGCGTTGACCTGGATCTCGGGGTACTGACGGCAGCCCGTGGTCGCCTTGAACAGGAAGCGGTCGGGATCGCTCGAGGTGACGAGACGACTCCCCAGGCCGAGCGCGAGCGACTCGTCGGACTTCTGGTTGCGGAGCGTGAAGCCGCTGCTCTGGCTGCCGCGGACGCTCCAGTCGGCGGCCTGCGATGCCTTTGCGGCCGGCACGACGCGACCGAAGGCATCGACGGCG
>DASPHG010000031.1:0-5235 GCA_035629775.1 Thermoleophilaceae bacterium
CGGCGCTGGAGCCCGAACGCCAACGTCTTCACGACGGCGGTCTACGGCGCCGAGGCCGACGTCCAGCAGTCGATCGGGCCGACGATCACGACGGGCCTGGACTTCATGGACGGGTCGGCCGGCGGGGAGCGCTTCTTCATCGAGGACGACGGCTTTCCCAACATGCTGCTCGGCGCGCTCACGACCGGCCTGCGCGCCGGCCGCGTCAACCCGCTCGCGTGGGCGCTGCAGTCCCACCTGCGCCGCGGCCTGGACGAGAAGAACCCCGCCCGCAACATGATGGTCTGGCTCGGCGAGGGCGTCGACGCGGGCGACGGGCAGCTCAGGATCGGGCGCGCGCCGTTCGCGCCGTGGCGCCGGGAGCTGCGGCTGACCTGGGACGTCACCCGTTCGCGCCGCGTCATCGACGAGATCATCGCGACGCAGCAGCGGCTCTCGGAGTCGACCGGAGGCAAGTTCCGGGTGCCGCTCTCCTGGCGGCTGCTGCGCCAGCTTGCCACCGTCCACCCGCTGGGCGGCTGCGCGACCGGCACGAGCGCCGCGGATGCGGTCGTCGACCATCGCGGCGAGGTGTTCGGCCATCCCGGCCTCTTCGTCGCCGACGGCAGCGTCATCCCGGGGGCGGTCGGCCGCAACCCGTCGATGACGATCGCCGCGCTGGGCGAGCGCACCGCCGCCCTGATGCTCTAACCGTCGGTGAGCTCGACGCCCTCGACGAGCACGAGCTGCGGACCGTACACGCCGGCCGGCGTCTGAAACCCCGGCGGCGGGGGCTCCGCCAGCACGCGGCGGGCGACCTCGACCGCGGTGAGCGCCGTGAAGAGGTTGACCTCGGGGCCGCGCAGGCGCGCCTCGGCCCGCTCACCGGCGGCGTTCTCCACGGCCCCGAACACGTGGCTCGTGCCCTTGGCCAGCGCCTCGTCGCTCGGGCCCTCGGGCATGAGGCGGATCGCGCGGCGCAGCAGCGCCTGCCACGGGCGCGACGCGAACAGCCGGCCCGCGCGACGGCTGGAGCGCATGATGAGCCGAACCGGCGGGGGCAGCGCCGTGTACGTCTCGATGGTCGGGATCTGCGTCGAGCGATAGGCGGTCGTCAGGTCGGCGCGCCAGGGGTTCGTGAAGACGCGCGTGCGGCCCGCGCCGAGGTCGAGCTCGTGCCCGCGCTCGGCGGGCAGCGCCCTGACGAGCTCACCGTCGCGCCGCTGCACGCCGGGCTTGTGCAGGGCGGTGAAGATGTTCGTCGCGGTGCCGCGCGTGACGCCGCCCACCGCCTGGAAGGACAGCTCGAGGCGCACCGCGTCGGGCATACGGCGCTTGAGATGTACCGCCATGCAGTCGGTCGGGACGATGCCGAAGCCCACGCCCGGCATGAGCATCACGCCCGCGGCGCGGGCCTCGCCGTCGCGCGCGAGCAGCGCCTCGTACTCGGGCACCTCGCCGGCGAGGTCGAGGTAGTGCGCACCGGCGCGGATGCAGGCCTGCGCCATCGGCACGGTCGTGGCGGGAAACGGGCCGGCGCAGTTGAGCACGACGTCGATGCCGTCCAGGGCGGCGGCGAGCGCCGCCCGGTCCTCCAGCGACGCCACGCGGGTGGCCAGGCCGAGCTCCTTCGCCAGCGGCGCGATCGCGTCCGCGCGGCGGCCGGCGAGCACGGGCCGCAGGCCGGCCGCCTGAGCCCGGCGCGCGGTCAGCGCGCCCATGTAGCCCGACGCGCCGTAGATGAGCAGCGCGCCGGAGCTCACCCGACGACGGTCATCCGCCCGAGCGCTTGCGCGTCGAGATCATGCGCTTCAGGCCGCGGACGACCGTGCCCGGGTGGGTGAGCACCGCGGTCAGCTGCCCGCGCAGCTTGGTCGGGTCGTCGGCGAGGCCGAGCTGGCGCAGGACCGTGATCGCGTCGAAGTACACCCGCTCGATGACCAGGCGGTCGTCTTCGAAGAGAAAGAAGACCGCCTGCCGGCAGCGATAGCTGCGGCCCGTCGGCGGCAGGCCGCGAAACGGCCCCAGCCACGTGGCCGCGAGGTCGACCTCGATGATCACCGCGTCCTCAGCGTGGCGCAGGTTGATGAGCTCGGCGCGCAGGTCCGGGAACGTCTTCCAGAGGTCGGTGAAGTACAGGTTGACGGCCTCGTGGCCGTCGAAGACCTCGTGCATGCTGTAGAGCTCGTAGCGCGGATGCTCGGCGAACGTCGCGATCGCGGGCTCGACCTCGTGGCGATTCTCGGAGTCCATGTGCTCGCGCACGATCGCCTCGCGCTTGAGCTGCAGCGGGGTGAGCGGCCCCTTGTCGATGCGGGCCGCGTCGAAGTCGACGGGGGGCGGCGGGTTGCGTACCGCCATCAGCTCGCCCCGGCCTTCGGCCAGGGCGCAAAGGCGTTGTCCAGCCCGCGCAGCTGCGGGCGCAGGCCGGGCAGGTGGCGCAGGATGATGTCGGTCATCTCGTTGTCGTCGATCCACTTCATGCCGGCCACCGTGTACACCTCGGGGGTGAAGTCCGTCGTGAAGAAGCGGTCGGAGTTCAGCCGCCGCGACGCCATGAGGATGAACACGCGAAACGCCGTGTCGCTGAACGCGAAGCCCACCGGGTTGGTCTCGGCGAACATCCCGACCATCGTGTCGACGCGCTCGACCTCCCCGTAGACCTCGCGCAACTGCGCCGCCCACTCCGGGTTGTCGGTCAGCTCCTCGAACGTCTTGGGCGCCGGCATGTGCAGCATCCGGCGAAACTCGCAGTAGCGCGGGACGCCGGTCTCGCGGATCCGCAGGACGTCCACGGCCGCAAGATCCTGCACGACGCCGTCAGGCCGCTCGAACTCCTGCAGGAAGCGGGGGAAGTTGTGCAGTGCGATCGCGCCCGGATGCGAGGTCCCGAAGGAGTAGAAGAGGTCCTGCAGGCCGATCTCGTCAGCGACGTCGACCGCGGCCGGCCCGGAGATCTCCCGGAACGTCATGTCGCGCACCGTGCTGTCGTCCTTCGAGGAGCGGAAGCTCCAGTCGTCGGCCAGCAGCGGGTGCATTCGGTAGACGGCCGCGAACTCCTCCGTCAGCGAGTACGGCACGCCGTAGTGTGCCGTCGGCGAGCCCGGGATGCCGGAGATCGCCTCGTCCGCCGAGATCCGGCCGAGCAGCTTGTGGATGCGCTCCTCCGCCAGGCCGAACCAGTTGACGCGCATGCCGATCTTCATCGTGGGGTGGGCGATGACGGCCGGCGTCCACTCCATCGTGTGGATCTTGGCCTGCAGCGCGCCGCAGATCAGGCGCGCGCGCTGGAAGAGCTCCTCGTCGTCGTACGCGGGGTAATGGGCCTTGAGGTGATCGCAGATCGCGTTGTGCTCCATCTCGAACAGCTCGCCCAGCATGTGCATCCCCAGCCAGAAGCCGGCCTCCTTCTTGGGCTCGCCGTCAGGGTTCTCGCCGCTGTGCGGCGGCCGCGTGTCCGATCCGATGTGCAGCTTGCCGTCGGTCCCGGTGCGTGCGCGCATCTGGTGCTCGAGGGTGGTGCCGTAGAGCTGGGACGAGTCCCACCACGCGCTCTGGGTGTTGAGGAACGTCGGCGGATGCTCGCTGGCGCCCGGAGGCCGGGTCTTGTCGGCGATGATGCGGGGGATCTCCATCGGGTCCTGGTGCCACGTGTCGCCGGGCTCGAGGGGCACCTTCCACGGCTTGGTCTTGTCGCCCTTGCCGTGGGAGAACCAGTCGTGGACCATGAACTGCAGCCACGCCCCGGCCAGGTTGTTCACGGACGTCGCGGGGACGAATTCGTCGCGCGTGAGCAGCGTGCGCGAGACCACGCGCGGGTTGGGCTCCATGATCGAGGGTTCCGGCTCCGGCCACGTGCCCGTCAACGGCACGTTGCGGCCGAAGCGGCGGTAGGAGCGGCCCATCGACGGGTTCTCGAGATCGTTGTAGCTGCCGTCGTTCGTGCGTCGCGTCAGGTAGGACGGCTCGAGCGGGGACAGCGGCCGCTCGTTGATGATCGGCGCGTCGTCGGTGTTGTAGAGGTTCTCCCGTCGCAGGACGTTGCGAATCCCGGTGAGCACCGCAAGGCCCAGCGGCACCGGCAGGCTGTCCCAGCCGCGGCGCTGGTCGACGCGCTGCGTGATGCGATGGAAGATCCGCCAGAACCGGGTGTTGCGGTACTCGGCCTCCGCCGCGGGGGCCGCTTGACCGCCGCGCCCGAGCAGTGAGTCGGTGATGACGATAAGGGCGACGAGGGCGCCAACCTGCGCGATCCGCATCCGGCTCATATGTGCATCGTTCCCTTCGATGTGGTCGTATCGCTCATGCGGATGCCTGCCACGTGTCGCTCGGCTTGTAGACGGAGAAGATCTGCTCGACCATCTCCTCCCTCGACGCGAAGCGGCGCTCGTCGTAGCACCCGAGCGGGTTGACGAGCGTGTTGAGCAGGCACTTGTTGCAGTAGGTGCAGGGCCGCGGGGCGCGGTCGTAGCCGGCCGCGAACAGGTTGGGCAGGTCGTTGTTGGCGACCAGCGTGCGGGCCATGCTGACGGCGTCGCACTGCCCCTCCTCGATCGCGCGGCGGATCACCGAGGCGGTCTGAAATCCGCCGGTGCAGATGACGGGGACCGAGACCGCCTGCTTGATCTTGTGCGCGTTGGCGAGATTGAGCCCCTCGACCTGGTCCAGCGGCGGGCAGGTGCGCTCCCAGAAGCGCTTGAAGGCGTTTCGCAGGCCGGGCGTCTGGAAGACGAGCCAGTTGCGCAGCGCGCGGGCGCCGCCGCCGGTCAGGATCTGGTTGTAGACCTTCGCCGCCACGTCGATTGGGAACTCGCCGGCGGGATTCTGCGGATGGGGGAACGCGTTGCCCATGGAGACGTGGATCGCGTCGATGCCGGCCTCCTCCAGCCACTTGACGACCTGCAGCGTGTCCTGCAGCGTCGTGCCCTTCTTCTCCCACGGAAAGATGGCGTTGCCGTTGTCGACGGCGCTGATCTTCGACTGGACGTGGAAGTCGTCGCCGACCTCCGCGCGGATGGCGCGGATGACCTCGAGCAGGAAGCGCGCGCGATTGGCGAGCGACCCGCCGTACTGGTCGGTGCGGTCGTTGATGGCCGGGCTGAGGAACTGCGTGAACAGGTAGCCGTTGGCGGAGTGCGTCTCGACGCCGTCGAGCCCCGCCTCGCGTGCGCGCCGCGCTCCCTGGGCGAACTTGTCGACGAGGACGTCGATCTGCTCGGTCGTGAGCCGGTTGGCGTGCAGCCCGTGCACCGCGTC
>DASPHG010000032.1:0-2967 GCA_035629775.1 Thermoleophilaceae bacterium
GCGCACGGCACGTCGACGCCGTTCAACGACCGCATCGAGACGCGCGCGATCCACTCGATCTTCGACGGCGGCGCGCCGCCGGTGTCGAGCACGAAGTCGGCGATCGGGCACCTGCTCGGCGCGGCCGGCGCGGTCGAGGCCGTCGCGGTCGTCGGGGCGCTGCAGCGCGGGCTGCTGCCGCCGACGCTGAACTTCCAGGACGTCGATCCCGACTGCGACCTGGACTACATCCCCGACGGCCCGCGCGAGGCGCCCGGCCTGACGGTCGCGATGTCCAACTCGTTCGGCTTCGGCGGCCAGAACGCGTGCCTCGTGTTCCGGAAGGCCACGTGACGGCCGGGGGAGCGGTGACGTCCGAGGCGAGCGCAGGCGGCAACGGCGCGGAGGTCGTCCACGAGCCCGCGATCCCGGCGCGCGCGCGGATCGACCTGCTGCTCGACGAGCGGTCCTTTCACCCGACGCGCAGCCACTCCGGCGACGGCGTCATCTGCGGCAGCGGTCGCGTCGACGGCCGGCCGGTCTACGTCTGGGCGCAGAACGTCAAGCACAAGGGCGGATCGCTCGGCCAGGCCGGCGGGGCGACGATCGTCAGGACGATCGAGGCCGCCAACAAGGCGGGCGCCCCGGTCGTCGGGTTCCTGCACTCCGGCGGCGCGCGGCTGCAGGAGGGCATCGGCGCGCTCGGCGCCTACGCGTCGATCTTCCGCGCGACGTCGCGCGCGACCGTGCCGCAGATCAGCGTCATCTGCGGGCCCTGCGCGGGCGGGGCGGCGTACTCGCCGTCGCTCGGCACGCTCGTGATGATGGTCGGCGAGGAGGCGCAGATGTTCCTCACGGGACCGCGCGTCATCGCGAAGGTCACCCGCGAGGTCGTCACGGGCGTCGAGCTCGGCGGCCCCCGCGTGCACCGCAAGAGCGGCGTCTCGCACATCGAGGCCGACGACGACGTGCAGGCCTCCGCGCTGATCCGCCAGGCGCTGTCGTACTTTCCGGGCACGACCGGCGGGCCGCTGCCCTACCGCGAGCCCGTCGATCCGCTGCCCGGCGACCCGTCGGACGCGATCCCGACGAACAAGCGCCTCGTCTACGACGTGCGCGACGTCACGCGCCACCTGCTCGACGGTGGCGAGTTCCTCGAGCTCAGCAAGCGCTACGCGAAGAACATGGTCATCGGCTTCGGGCGCATCGAGGGCCACCCGGTCGGCGTGATCGCCAACCAGGCCCGCTACCTCGGCGGCGTGCTCGACGCCGCGGCGTCGGACAAGGGCGCCTGGTTCGTGAACATGTGCGACAAGTACCGGATCCCGCTCATCGTGCTCTCCGACACGCCCGGATATCGCCCCGGGGTGCGCCAGGAGCGCGAGGCCGTGCTGCGTCGCGGGGCCGAGCTGCTGCGCGCGTTCTCGGTCTGCGAGATGCCGCGCGTGACAGTCACCATGCGACAGGCGTACGGTGGTGCGTACATCGTCATGAACTGCCGCGACCTCGGACACGACCTCACCCTCGCCTGGCCCGGCGCCACGATCGGCGTCATGGGCGCGCCGCAGGCGGTCGAGATCGTCCACCGCCGTGAGCTGGAGGCGGGCGCCGATCCCGCCGCGCTGGCCGCCGCCTACGAGGAGGAGCACCTGCCGGTCGCGATCGCCGCGAAGGCCGGGTTCATCGACGAGATCGTGACCCCGGACAAGACCCGCGAGCGGATCGCTGCACACTTCGAAGCCCGCCGATAGCCCGGCGTCGTCCTCCGACGCCTCGGGGGCGCTTGCCCCCCGCAACGCGACCGAGGACGCGATCCTCGAGGCCGCGCGTGAGCTGCTGAGCGAGGGCTCCCACGAGCAGGTCACGATCGACACGATCGCGCGGCGGGCGTTCGTCTCGCGTACGACGGTCTACTTCTACTTCGAGAACAAGCGCGCGGTCATGGACCGCTTGATCCAGCAGGCGTTCGCCGACATGGACGACGCGGCGTCGCCGTACTTCGAGGGCGCGGGGGATCCGCGGATGGAGCTCGCGCTGGGGTTGGCGCGCTTCGTGGGCGTCGTGAACCGCAACGGCCCCATCCTCATGCTCGCCGCGCATCTGTATGGCTCCGATGAGCACATGCCGTCGCAGTGGGAGCCCTACGTCAACCGCTTCATCGCGGGCGCCGAGGCGCGGATCGCGCGCGACCAGTTGCGCGGGCAGGCGCCGGACGACATCCCGGCGCGGGTGGCGGCGCAGGCGCTGTGCGCGATGGTCGAGCGCCACCTGACGATCGAGGTCATCCGCAACGGACGCGACATGCGCGAGGCGGTGCGCCAGCTGACGGAGCTGTGGTTCCGGGCGGTGTACGCGGGCGGGGGGCCGGCGAGCGCGGCTGCCGGGGACACCGCGTAGATGGCTCAGACCACCGATGTGAACGGCGCCGGCGCGCCGTGTCCTCCTCGCCCGGCCACGGAGTCCGACCTCGATTTCCGGCGCAGGCCGATGGTGCGCTGGTTCGATCCCCACCAGCTCATCGACACGGCCGTGCGGGTGCTGCTGTCGGGCGTGTTCAGCGCCTACGCCGACAACCGCGAGTCGCAGGCCAACGAGCCGGCCGAGGTGCCCGACTACTCCGAGCACCCCGACCTGTGGCTCGACTACGTCGCCGACCTCGGCGACGGCTGGAACTCGACGTACACCGTGGCCAGGCTCCTGGCCACCGAGGCGATCACGCTCGACCGCGACGGTGAGACGTACTGCACGGAGCGAGGGCGGGTCCTCGTCTTCGGGGGCGACGCGGTGTACCCGGTGCCCAAGGCGGTGGAGTACGAGAACCGCATGCTCGGCCCGTACCGGTCGGCGCTGCCGTGCGCTTCGGAGGAGCCTCCGGAGCTGTTCGCCGTCGCGGGCAGCCACGACTGGTACGACGGGCTGGTCAACTTCACGAGCATCTTCTGTCGCAATCGCTGGGTCGGCGGATGGAAGACGCGCCAGCGCCGCAGC
>DASPHG010000033.1:0-3083 GCA_035629775.1 Thermoleophilaceae bacterium
GCGCGACGAGGCGCTCGAGCGGGCGATGGCGATCGCGCGCGAGACCGTGCGCCTCGGCCTCGCCGCGCGCGGCGCCGCGAAGATCAAGGTTCGCCAGCCGCTGCACGAGGTCGTGGTCGTCGCCGCCGGGCGCGAGCGCGAGGCGATCGAGCGCCTCGGCGAGATCGTGCGCGAGGAGCTCAACGTCAAGGTGCTGCGCTTCGTCGAGCAGGCCGACGAGCTGGGCTCCTACACGCTGAAGCCCAACTACCGCACGCTCGGCCCGCGCTTCGGCAAGGCGATGCCGCAGGTCGCCGAGGCGATCGCCGCGCTCGATCCCGATCACGTCGCCGAGTCGCTGCGCGAGGGCCGCGCGATCGGCGTCTTCATCGACGGCCGCGACCACACGCTCGGCCCCGACGACCTGCTCGTCGCGCTCGCGCCGCTGCAGGACTACCAGCTCGAGCGCGAGGGCTCGCACGCCGTCGCCCTGGAGCTCTCGATCGACGACGATCTGCGCCGCGAGGGGCTTGCCCGGGAGATCGTGCACGCCGTCCAGCTCGCCCGCCGCGAGGCCGGCCTGGACATCTCCGATCGCATCGACCTCGGGCTCGACGGCGACGAGACGCTGTTGGCGGCGGCGCGCCACCACGAGACGTACCTGACGGGCGAGGTGCTCGCGGTCAGCGTGGCGTACGCCGGAAACGGCGCCGGCGAGACCGCCAGCATCGAGGGCCGCGAGCTGCGGATCTCGGTCGCGCGCGCGGGCTGACGCGCCAGCTTTCGACGGGCTCCGACATTGGAGGCGTTCCAGTCTTCGTGCTAGCGTGGCAGGCCTGCTGGACCCGGCCACGCCCACGCAAACCGATGACGCCCGGCGCCTGCGCGATGCGGGCCTGCGGGTGACGGCGCAGCGCCTCGCGGTGCTCGCGGCGGTTCGCGAACAGCCGCACGCGACGGTCGACGAGGTCGCCGCCGGTGCTCGCGCACGCGTCGGCGCCGTGTCGATCCAGGCCGTCTACGACGTGCTGCGCGCGCTGGCCCAGGCCGGCCTCGCGCGGCGCATCGAGCCGGCCGGCAGCCCGGCGCGCTACGAGGCGCGCGTGGGCGACAACCATCACCACCTCGTGTGCCGCATGTGCGGCGAGGTCGCCGACGTCGACTGCGCCGCCGGGCACACCCCGTGCCTGACGCCCGCCGACGCCGCCGGCTACGTCGTCGACGAGGCGGACGTCACGTACTGGGGCGTCTGTCCGGCGTGCCAGCTGACGACCCGCGATCACTCGACGGGAGTTGCATGAACGACCAGACAGAGGGAGTTGCATGAGCGACCAGACACCCAAGCCCACCACCACCGACGCCGGCATCGCAGCGGCCAGCGACTCACACTCGCTCACCGTCGGCCCCAACGGCCCGATCCTGCTGCAGGACCACTACCTCATCCAGAAGATGGCCCAGTTCAACCGCGAGCGCGTGCCCGAGCGTGTCGTGCACGCCAAGGGCGCGGGCGCCCACGGCTTCTTCGAGGTCACCGAGGACGTCTCGCAGTTCACGAAGGCCGACCTCTTCAACGGCGTCGGCAAGCGCACGCCGATGTTCGCCCGCTTCTCGACCGTCGCCGGCGAGCTCGGCTCGCCCGACACGGCGCGCGATCCGCGCGGCTTCGCGCTGAAGTTCTACACGCAGGAGGGCAACTACGACCTCGTCGGCAACAACACGCCGGTGTTCTTCGTGCGCGACCCGTCGAACTTCCAGGACTTCATCCACTCCCAGAAGCGCCGCGCCGACACCGATCGGCGCGACAACAACATGCAGTGGGACTTCTGGACCCTGAAGCCCGAGTCCGCTCACCAGGTCACGATCCTCATGTCCGACCGCGGGACGCCGAAGACGATGCGCCACATGAACGGCTACGGCAGCCACACGTTCATGTGGGTCAACGCCGGCGGCGAGAAGTTCTGGATCAAGTACCACTTCAAGACCGATCAGGGCATCGAGAACTTCACCGACGCCGAGGCGGGCGACATGGCGGCCGAGGATCCCGACTTCCACCGCGCGGACCTGTGGAACTCGATCCGCGACGGGAACGCGCCGCAGTGGAACCTCGAGGTGCAGGTCATGCCCTTCGAGGACGCGGCGAGCTATCGCTTCAACCCGTTCGATCTCACGAAGGTCTGGCCGCACGGCGACTACCCGCCGATCCAGGTCGGCCGGATGGTGCTCGACCGCAACCCGGAGAACTACTTCGCCGAGGTCGAGCAGGCCGCGTTCGAGCCCGCGAACATGGTCCCGGGCGTCGGCCCGTCGCCGGACAAGATGTTGCTCGGCCGCCTGTTCAGCTACCCCGACACGCACCGCTACCGGATCGGCCCGAACTACCTGCAGCTGCCGGTCAACCGTCCCCAGTGCCCCGTGCACAGCTACAACAAGGACGGCGCGATGCGCTTCGTCAACCCGGGCGACCCGGTCTACGCGCCGAACACGGCCGGCGGTCCGCACGCCGACGAGGCGCGCTACGGCGAGGAGGCGACGTGGCACACCGACGGCGACATGGTGCGCTCCGCCTACACGCTGCGCGCCGACGACGACGACTTCGGTCAGCCCGGCACGCTCGTGCGCGAGGTCATGTCACAGGAGGACCGCGACCACCTCGCCGCGAACATCCTCGGCCACGCGACCGACGCCGACGTGCAGCCGGAGATGAAGCCGCGCATCGTGCAGTACTGGACGAACGTGGACCCCGACCTCGGGGCCGCGGTCGCGAGCGGCCTCGGCGTGGCGCAGGCGCCCGCGCCGGTCGGGATCGACTAGCAACGACGAAGGCCGGCCGCGCTCAGGCGCGGCCGGCCTTCGGAACTCTTGCGTCAGGGCCGAGGCCCCGCAGGGCTCAGGCCGCGGGCTCGAGCTCGAGCTGCTGCTCGAGCTGGCTCTTGTTGCGCGTCGGGCGCAGCCGCTTGGCCTCCGCGCCGTGGTTGAAGAGGATCAGCGTGGGGATCGAGAGGATCCCGTACTGCGCCGCCGTGAGCTGGTTCTCGTCGACGTTGAGCTTGACGATGCGCACGTCCTCACGGCCCTCGGCGATCTCCTCGAGCAGGGGAGAGATC
>DASPHG010000034.1:0-46951 GCA_035629775.1 Thermoleophilaceae bacterium
CCTGCCCTCGACGATGCCCGACCACGCGTCCCAGCTCTACTCGCGCAACATCCAGTCGCTGCTCGAGCTCATCACCGACGAGGGCGCGCTGAAGATCGACCCCGAGGACGAAATCGTGAAGGGAGCACTCGTCAGTGGATCTGCTGACTGAGCTGACGATCCTGATCCTGGCCGCGTTCGTCGGCTTCGAGGTGATCTCGAAGATCCCGAACACGCTGCACACGCCGCTGATGTCGGCGACGAACGCGATCCACGGGATCGTCGTGCTCGGCGGACTGCTCGTGATCGGCCCCGCGTCCGGACTCCTCGAGGACGTGATCCTCGTGATCGCGATCGCGTTCGGGACGATCAACGTGGTCGGCGGCTTCCTCGTGACCGACCGGATGCTCGGGATGTTCAGGAAGAAGCCGACGCCCGCGGAGAAGCCGGAGGACGCCGAATGAAGGAGTTCCTCCAGGACCCAGACTTCATCGCGGCGGCGTACATCCTGGCGTTCATCCTCTTCGTGGTCGGCCTGCAGAGGCTGACGCACCCGGCCACCGCCGTCCAGGGCAACAAGATCGCGGCGGTCGGAATGGCGATCGCCGTCGCCGCCACCCTGCTGAAGGAGGAGATCGGCGACTGGGAGCTGATCGTGGTGGGCATCGTGGTCGGCACGATCGTCGGCATCCCGGCGGCGCGCAACGTGAAGATGACCGCGATGCCGCAGATGGTCGCGCTGTTCAACGGCGTGGGCGGCGGCGCGATCGCGCTCGTGTCGTGGGCGGAGTTCCGCCACGTCGGGGGCGACATCGAGCTCGAGCAGATGATCCCGATCCTGTTCGCGGCGATCGTCGGCTCGGTCTCGTTCTGGGGCTCGAACATCGCCTTCGGAAAGCTTCAGGAGATTCTGCCCGGCCGGCCGATCATGCTGCCGGGGCAGGCCGTGCTCAACGCCCTGCTCCTGCTCGGGGCGGTCGGGTGCGCGGTCGCGATCGCGGCGGGCGAGGAATCCGAGGCGCTCTTCATCGCGATCCTGCTTTTCTCGGCCGTGCTCGGCAACATGGTCGTGCTGCCGATCGGCGGCGCGGACATGCCGGTCGTGATCTCCCTCCTGAACGCCTTCACCGGGCTGTCCGCGGCGGCCGCCGGCATGGCGCTCGACAACACGGCGATGATCGTTGCCGGGATGATTGTGGGCGCGTCCGGAACGATCCTCACGAACCTCATGGCGAAGGCGATGAACCGGTCGATCGGGAACGTCGTCATGGGCGGGTTCGGCGGGACGGTGGTGACCCCGGCGGGCGAGGCCGACGAGGAGGGCCGCACCGTCACGTCCACCTCGGCGGACGACGTGGCGATCCAGCTCTCCTACGCCAGCCAGGTCGTGGTCGTGCCGGGGTACGGCATGGCGGTGGCCCAGGCCCAGCACGCCGTGCGCGAGCTGTCCGAGGAACTCGAGAAGCGCGGCGTCGACGTGAAGTTCGCGATCCATCCCGTGGCCGGCCGCATGCCCGGCCACATGAACGTGCTGCTCGCAGAGGCGGACGTGCCCTACGAGCAGCTCAAGGAGATGGACGAGATCAACAACGAGTTCTCGCGCACCGACGTGTCGCTCGTGATCGGCGCGAACGACGTGACCAACCCGGCCGCACGGACTCAGTCCGACAGCCCGATCTACGGAATGCCGATCCTCAACGTCGACGAGTCGGGCGCGGTGATCGTGCTCAAGCGAAGCATGGCCTCGGGATTCGCGGGTATAGACAACCCTCTGTTCTACGACCCGAAGACCTCGATGCTGTTCGGCGACGCCAAGGAATCGATCACCGCGGTGCTCGGGGCGGTTCAGGAGCTGTAGGTGCCTGGGCGCCGTGAGTCCGTCACGGTGCTCGTTCCGGCGCGGAACGAGGTGGCGACGATCGCGCCGATCGTCCGCGACCTCGTGGCGCTGTGCTCCGAGGGCCTCGTCGACCAGGTCCTCGTGGCCGAGCACGACTCGACCGATGGCACCGCGGAGGCCGCCGCCCGGCTGGGCGCCGAGGTCGTCCGGACGGCCGGCGTGTTCCCCGAGCTGGGACCGGTGGCCGGCAAGGGCGACAACCTGTGGCGCGGCCTCACCGCGGCTCGGGGCGACATCATCTGCTTCGTGGACGCCGACTCGGCCGACTTCGGGCCCCACTTCGTCCACCGCCTGATCGAGCCGCTCCGCGAGCCGGGCGTCGAGTACGTCAAGGCCTTCTACCGGCGGCCCTGGCGCGACGGTGGCGATGTGAAGCCGACCGGCGGCGGTCGCGTGACCACGCTGCTGGCGCGCCCTCTCCTGCGCCGCTTCTATCCCGAGCTCGCGTGGCTGCAGCAGCCGCTGGCCGGCGAGATGGCGGCGCGGCGCGCCCTCTTCGAGAGCGTGCCGTTCGCGATCGGGTACGGCCTCGAGATCGGCCTGCTGATCGACATCTATCGGCGGGTGGGCGCGTCCGCCATCCGCCAGGCCGACCTGCACACACGCCAGAACCGGCACCAGCCGCTCGAGGAGCTCGCACCCATGTCGGATGCGATCCTCGAGAGCGTCAGCGCGCGCCTCGTCGAGGAGGGACGGCTCACGGGTTCCGCTGCGAGACGGCTCGAGCGCCCGCCGCTCGCCCGCGCAAGCGCCGCCGCCTGAAAGATTTGGGCTCCGTCCCCTTTTAGACTCGCGCCGTGACCTGGGAGCCCGAGCTCGAGGAGCTCCGCCGCCGCGAGGAGCTCGCGCGGCGGATGGGCGGCGAGGAGCGGGTCGCCCGCCAGCACGACACGGGCCGGCTGACCGTACGCGAGCGGGTCGAACGCCTCTTCGACGCCGGAACGTTCCACGAGACCGGCACGATCGCCGGCAAGGGCTCCTACGACGACGAGGGCGAGCTGACCGACTTCCTGCCCGCGAACATGGTCGTCGGCCAGGGCCGGATCGACGACCGCCGCGCAGTGCTCCAGGGCGACGACTTCACGGTCCGCGGCGGCGCCGCCGACGCCGCCATCTGGCAGAAGATGGTCTACGCCGAGCGGATGGCGCACGACCTGCGGCTGCCACTCGTACGGCTCGTTGACGGCACGGGCGGGGGCGGAAGCGTGAAGCACCTGGAGACGATGGGCTTCACGTACGTGCCGTTCGTGCCCGGGTGGGAGCTCGTCGTCGAGAACCTCTCGCTGGTGCCGGTCGTCGCGGCCGCGCTCGGCCCGGTGGCGGGCCTGGGCGCCGCGCGTGTGACGGCCGCGCACTTCTCGGTGATCGTCCGCGGCACCGCGCAGCTCTTCGTGGCCGGCCCGCCGGTAGTGGCGGCCGCGATGGGCGAGGCACCCGACAAGGAGCAGCTCGGTGGGTCGCGGACCCAGACGGCCGCCGGGGCGGTCGACAACGAGGCCGCCGACGAGGACGACGCGCTCGACCAGCTCAGGCGGTTCCTCTCCTACCTCCCGCAGAGCGTCTGGGAGGTCCCGCCGGTCGCGAGCGCGAGCGATCCCGCCGATCGGCGCGAGGAGGAGCTTCTGTCGATCGTCCCGCGCGACCGGCGAAAGCCCTACCGGGTGCGCGACATCCTCGAGGCCGTTTTCGACCGCGGCAGCGTGTTCGAGATCGGCGGGCGCTACGGGCGGTCGCTCGTGACCGCGCTCGCGCGGCTCGGCGGACGGCCGGTGGGAGTGCTGGCGTCGGATCCCGCGTACTACGGCGGCGGGCTCACGGCGGAGGCCTCCGACAAGATGGCGCGCTTCGTGGACCTGTGCGACCAGTTCCGGCTGCCGGTCGTGAATTTCGTAGATCAGCCGGGCTTCGTGATCGGCACGGCCGCTGAGCGGGCGGGCACCATCCGCCGCGGGACGCGCGCCCTCTACGCCGGATACCAGGCCAGCGTGCCGTGGGTGTCGGTGCTGGTGCGAAAGGTCTTCGGCGTGGCCGGCGCCGGCCACGGCAACCACGCCCGCCTGAACCTTCGCTACGCCTGGCCGTCGGGTGACTGGGGCTCGCTGCCGGTCGAGGGCGGGATCGAGGCCGCCTACCGGCGCGAGCTCGAGGCCGCCGAGGACCCGGCCGCGCTCCGAACCGAGATCCAGGAGCGCCTCGACGCGGTGCGCTCGCCCTTCCGCACGGCCGAGCGGTTCGGCGTCGAGGAGATCATCGATCCGCGCGACACCCGGCCGCTCCTGTGCGACTGGGCAGAGCGCGCGCACGAGCTCGTCGCGCACGAGGCCGGTGCGGGCCCGAAGGCGCGCGGCCTGCGTCCCTAGCGGAGCGCTAGCTCAGCAGGCGCTACATCGCCCCGGCTTCGCGACCTTGCCGTCGCGAGCCGCGTTCTTCGACCACTTCTTCAAGGCCTTGAACGTGGGTGTCTCGGTTCCGTCGGTCTCGACGATGCCGAGGTCGAAGAACGCACTCGTGTCGTTGGGCGGCGGCGAGACGAGGATGTAGTAGAGCATCGTCTTCACGCGCGGGTGCTTCTGGGCCATGTTGAACGCCTGGACCGTCCACTTCTTCCGCTTGGCCTCGCCGCGCGCCCGGCTGCCGCTCGCGTAGTAGCCGTGCTCGGTCAGGTAGATCGGCGTCTTCTTCGGCTTCGACTGGATGAGGCGCTTCTTCTGCAGCCGGTCGAGCGTGTCCACGAGGTCGTCGAGGTTGGCCATCGTCACGTTGTCGCGCTTCGGCTTCTTCGTGGGCTTCACCGTGAAGTCGTACGGATGGTGCGCGAAGCCGTCCAGCTTCATCTTGCCCTTGCACTTCTTCTTCGCGTTCTTCGTCTTCTTGAACCGCTTGTTGACGCAGACCATCTCGCGCAGGAAGCGGAGCGGCGCGGTCGCGATCCGCTTCTGCGCCTCCGGGGCCAGCTCGCCCATCAGGACCTTGATGCGCTTGCTCTCGCCCTTGATCGCCTTGTAGCCGGCCTGGTAGAGCTTGCGGTAGATCAGCGGCCCCTGCTTGAGCGGGCTCAGCCACGTGTGCCAGTTCGGCTCGTTCCAGATCGAGAAGCGGTCCACCCGACCCTTGAAGTGCTCCGCCGCCTCGCGCGCGAACTCCCCGAACTCCTGCACGTCGGGCTTGTAACCGTCGCAGTCGCCCGGCGCCAGGTCGCGCCCGCAGGCCCAGCGGGGCGGGTCGCCGGTGAGCGCTAGCTGGACCTTCAGGCCGTAGGCCCTCGCCCGGTCCACGGCGCTGTCGTAGAGCGACCACTCCCAGGCGACCGCGCTCGGCTTGTCTTGCGCGTTGGCGTGGGCCGGCGTCATCACCCGCGACCAAAGGACGTTCATCCGGATCCGGCTCACGCCCAGCTCGCGCGCCTGGCGGAAGGCAGCTTCGCGGTCGTAATACGACTTCTTGTAGAGGAACACGCCGTCGTCCTGGATCGCGACCTCCATCTTCTTCGCGGCCTGGGCCGGTGCGGCGGCGAAGAGCGGCAGAGCCGCGAGGCCGACGAGCAACAAAATCCTGGTGAACGGCGTGGTCAAGCGGGATCCCCCCTGAGAGGTGTGGTGTGCGAGCCCGAGTGAGGCTAGCGGCTGCGGGCGAGCTCTCTGACCACGTCTCGCACCCGATCGAGCGGCTCGCCCTTCTCGATATAGCGGTCTGCTCCCTGCTCCAACACGAGCTTCCCCACCCGGGTTTCGGTGAACCCGGAGAACACGACAACCCGGGTGTCGGGAGCGACCCTGCGGATGATCGGAAGCGCCTCGAGGCCGTCCATGCCCGGCATCGACAGATCGAGCACCACCACGGCGGGCTGGAGCTCGGCGATCTCCTCGATGCCGGTCCGGGCGTCGCCCGCCTCGCCGACCACGTGCAGATCAGGATCCTCCTCGAGCACGATGCGGAGGAGCTGGCGCAGCTCGGGGACGTCGTCGCAGATGTAGATGCTCACCAAGGCTCACCTGCATCATCGGCCCCGCGGGGTCGAACTTCGATCCGTCGATCGGCTCCCGACCGACTACATACCGGTCAGCCGATCGGCTAGTCCAGGAGCCCGCGGCGCATGCCCTCGGCGACGGCGGCCGCCCGCTCGGAGACCCCGAGCTTCTCGTACAGGTGCTGGAGGTGGGTCTTGACCGTGGCGGTGCTGAGGTGGATCCGCTCACCGATCTCGGGCGCCGACATGCCCTGAGCGATCATCCGCAGCACCTCGTGCTCGCGGTCGGAGAGGCGCGGGCGCGCGTCGCTCTCCTCACGGAGCCGGATCTGCTCGGCGAGGCCGGTCTGGACCTCCGGGCCGAGGATCGTCTCCCCGCGCGCCGCGGCCTGGATGGCGCGGACGATCTCCGACGTCTCGGCCTCCTTCGAGAGGTACGCGTTGGCCCCGGCCGCCACAGCGTCATACACCGTCTTCGAGTCGAGGAAGGCGGAGAGGAAGACGACGTTGGTCGGCAGCCCCTCGGCGCGGACGGCGGTGAGGACATCGCTGCCGTCGAGCGCGGGCATGCGAACGTCGATTACCGCCACGTCCGGCTTGAGCGCACGGATCTGCTCGAGCGCTTCCTGACCGTCCACCGCCTCCCCGACGAGCTCGAGCCCGTCGTCCTCGTTCACGACGCGGGCGATCGCCCCCCGGAAGAGCGGGTGGTCGTCGGCGATCAGGACGCGAGTCTGGCCCACCATCGCCATCGAGCGTATCCGCTAGATCGGGACCCCGAACCTGAAGATGCTGCCCCCGCCGGGCGCCGGTTCCACCCAGATCCGCCCGCCGTGGCGCTCGACGATCCGCTTGCAGATCGCAAGTCCCATCCCAGTCCCTGCGTAGCGCTCCTGGCCGTGGAGGCGCTGGAACAACTCGAAGATCCGGTCGGCCTTGGCGGGGTCGATCCCGATCCCGTTGTCCTGCACGGAGACGATGCACTCGTCCCCCGCGCGCTCGGCGAACACGGTGACCGTCGGCGGCGCGTCCGCGCGGAACTTGATCGCGTTCGAGAGCAGGTTGCGGAACAGGCGCTCGAACTGCGCCGGGCTTCCCTCCACGACGGGCAGGCCCGGTCGCACGTCGATCTGGGCCCCGGACTCCTCGATCCGCGGCTGGAGCGTGCGGAGCGCGGTCTCGACCGAGTCGGCGAGCGGCACGGCCGCGGGCGCCTCGGCCCGCGTCTCCACGCGCGAATAGTCGAGGAGGTCCTCGATCATCGTCTTCATCCGCCCGGCCTCGCCGCGGACGTGGCCGAGAAAGGTGCGTCCCTCCTCGTTCAGGTCGTCGCCGTAGCGCTCGGCGAGCATGCGGGCATAGGCGGACAACAGGATGAGGGGCTCCTTGAGGTCGTGCGATGCGACGTAGGCGAACTGGTCCAGCTCCGCGTTGGAGCGCTCGAGGTTCTCGCGCGCCCGTTCGAGGTCGGCCTCTCCGATCTTGCGCTCGGTCACGTCCAGCACGTGCGCGAGTGCCGACCGCGGCGGATCCTCCCCCTCGAGGAGCGACACGGTGAGCGACACCCAGATCCAGCTGCCGTCCTTGTGGCGGTTCCGCTTCTCGAGCGCGAACGAGGCGCGCCGGCCCTCGGCGAGGTCCGTGAAGAGCAGGCGCTCGCGCTCCGCGTCGTCCGGGTGGGTCAGATCGCCCGGCCCCACCTCGGCGAGCTCCTCCATCGTGTAGCCGTAGAGGCGCGCGAGCTCCGCGTTCGCCTGCTCGATCCGGCCGAACGACTCGGGGACGACGCTGAAGACGGCGATCCCGATCGGGGCACCCATGAAGGCGCCCTCCAGGCGCTGCTCCGCCTCGCGGAGCGCGACCGTCGTCGAGGAGATGTCGCGCGCCTGGGTCGCGACGCCCACGACGTTGCCCTTGGCGTCGTGGATCGGCGAGGCGGTGAGCGAGACGGCGACTCGAGTGCCGTCCTTGCGGACGCGCTCGGTGTCGTAGTGCTCGACCCGCTCGCCCGCGAAGATCTTGCGGACGATCTCCATCTCCTCGCCATGCCGTTCCGGGGGAAGGAGGAGCGCGACGGGCTGCCCCACCATCTCCGCGGGCGTGTAGCCGTAGAGGCGCTCGGCGGCCTCGTTCCAGCTCGTGACCACGGCGTTCTCGTCCTTCGAGAGGATCGCAACGTCGGAGGAGCGGACGATTGCCGCGAGATGCTCGCTCTCGGCCCGCTTCTCCCCTGCCGGGATGGGCGGTGTGGGCTCCCCCATTCTCAGGCCCGCAATCGTACGCGAAGAACGCGCAAACAGCGAAGGCGGGGCGTCCCGTCCGCCGGAGGGCGTGCTTCACTGGGCCGGTGACCGAGCCAGACCTGCTGGACGCCGCCGAGGCCCGCGCCGCGAACCCGCACCTGCGCGGGCTGGGCAGCAGCTCGTGCCCCTACGGCGAGTGCGACGGCAATGGCCTCGTGCTCGACGAGGCCGGCGACGCCCACCCGTGCCGGTGCCGGTCCGAGCGGATCGCGCGCAATCGCACCCGCGGCCTGCACAGCACGATCCCCGAGCGGTTCCGCGACCTGGCCTTCGACCGGGCACCGGTCAACGACATGGAATCCCAGACCGTCCGCTACGTCCGCCGCTTCTGCGAGCGCATCGACGCGAACCTCGCCGAGGGCAAGGGGCTCTTCTTCTTCGGCGACCGCGGCACCGGGAAGACGACGCTCGCGATGCTGATCGCGCAGCACGCCCTGCGCGCGCGCCGGACGGCAGCGATCTATACGGCGCCCTGGCTCCTGTCCCAGATCCGCTCCACCTACGAGCAGGGCACCGACCAGACCTACGTGGGAATCATGGAGCGGCTGGCCGCGGTGGACCTGCTCCAGCTCGACGACATGGCGGTCGCGAGCCAGAGCGACTGGACGCTCGAGCAGCTCTACACCATCATCAATCGCCGCTACGAGGACCGCCGTTCGATCGTCCTGACGGCCGACGTCGAGAGCCCGGAGCGGCTCGGGGAGCACATCGGCGCGCGCACGGCGTCGCGGCTGCTCGAGATGTGCGAGCCGATCCCGCTGTTCGGCAAGGATCGGCGGGTCGAGCTCACTTCCTCCGCTCGAGAGGCCTGACCGCCGGACCGTGCAGGATCTCCCCGTCGGGGGAGAACCGCGAGCCATGGCAGGGACAGTCCCAGCTGCGATCGCCCGAGTTCCAGTTGACCTGGCAGCCCAGGTGCGTGCACACCGGCGAGACCGCGTGGAGCACGCCGTCGTCGTCGCGGAATGCCGCGACCTTCTCGCCGTCGAGCTGCGCGATGTCGCCCTCGCCGGGCTGCAGCTCGGCGGCGTCGCGCCCGCCGCGCTTCGTCACACGGTCGCCGACGAAGCGGCCGGCGACGTTCGCGTTCTCCTTCGTGAATGACAGGACGCTCGAGGGGCGGGCGAGCGGCTTCACCCGGTTCGGGTCGTAGACCGACGCCCACTCGTTCTGCCGGCCGAGGATCAGGTCCTCGAGGATCATCGCCGCCCCCACGCCCTGGGCGAGCCCCCACTTCTTGAACCCGGTGGCGGTGTAGATGCGATGCGACTGCGGCGCGAAGCTGCCGACGTAGGGAACCTTGTCCACCGTCTCGTTGTCCTGACTCGCCCACTGGTACTCGACCGCCTCGACGTCCCAGTGCGCGCGCGCGAACTGCTCGAGCGCGCGGTACCGCTCGAGCGTGTCGCCGCCCTGGCCGGTCTTGTGGCCCTCGCCGCCCACGATCAGGATCTCGCCGTCGGCGGTCGGGTGGGTGCGGATCGACCGCGTCGGCTGCTCGCCTGAGATGTACATGCCCTGCGGGCCCGCGCCCCGGACCCGGACGCCGAGGGCGTACGAGCGCTCCGGGTGCATGCGCGCGAAGTACAGCCCACGGTCGAGGAACGGGAAGTGGGTGGCGACGACGACCCGCCCTGCCGTGAGCGGCGCGCTCGTCGTCTGCACCTTGCACGGCTTGCCCTCGGACACGCCAGTCGCGCGTGTGTGCTCGCAGACGTAACTTCCGTCGCCCGGGATCAGCTTCGCGAGGGCGAGCACGAACCGGCGCGGGTGGAACTCGGCCTGGTCGTCCAGCCGGATTGCCCCCGCGATCGGGTAGGGGAGGTCGGTCTCGTCCGTGTACACCGCGGCGAGCCCCGCGCGCTGGGCTGCCTCCACCTCCTTCTCGATGTCGCCGAGCCGCTCGCGCGAGGTGACGTACGTGTAGTTCGGCTTGCGCCGGAAATCGCAGTCGATCGCCTCCTCCTCGACCCACCGCGCAATCCGCTCGATTCCGGCCTGGTTCGCGGCGGCGTACGCGCGGGCCCCGTCCTCGCCCACGGCCGGCGTGATCTGCTGATAGGTCAGGCCGTGCAGCGCGCTCAGCTTGGCCGTCGTGTGCCCGGTCACGCCGGTGCCCACGCGCTCGGCCTCCACGACGGCGACCGTCATGCCGGCCCGCTTCAGGAGCAGCGCCGTGCTGATGCCCACGATGCCGCCGCCCAGGATGGCCACGTCGACCGAGAGCGGCCGGTCGAGCACCGGGAATCCCGCGTCGTCGGCGCGGTCGACCCACAGCGATTCCCGCTTCAGGGCTACTGCGGGCGTCAGGCTCACACGGACCCGTTACCCGTCCGCGCACACCCGCGAACTAGAAATTCACCCGAGAGGGGAGTATTTTCCGTCGCGGGGGTACTGTCGAAGCATGGGCGGGGTTGCCACGGAGATGCTTCCGCGGGATGCGGAACTCGCACGCCGGGCCGCGGGCGGCGACGGCGCTGCGTTCGTGCGCCTGTACGACAGCTACTGCGGCGTGGTCTTCGAGGCGGCGCTCGCGGCGACCGGCTCGGTCGAGACCGCTGCCGAGGTCACCCAGACCGCGTTCCTGCATTTCCTGCGCCGCCCGCCGGCGCTGGACGCGCCGGACAGCGAGGTCGCCGAGCGGCTGCCGGCACTGGCGGTCGCCGCCGCCGGAGAGCCGCTGGCGCCCGGCGCGCCGGTCCACGGCTCGGCGGCCGGCGTCGGCTGGCTGCGCAGCGAGACGGTCGCGAACGCCGGGGCGCGCTTCGACGCCGACTGGAGCGTCCATCTCGCGGACCGCGTCGAGCCCGTGCCGGAGCCGGAGCCCGAGCCGGTGGCCCCAGCACCGCGCCGCCGGCGGATCTTCGCGTTCACCTGGCCGACGCCCGCCGCCCCGGCACGCGCGGCGGCGGTGCTGATGGTCGCCGTGGTCTCCGGCGCGCTCGGCCTGACGGCCGGGAGCGACGGCCCGAACCGCCTCCAGCGCGAGCGCGTCGCCGAGCGCAGCCTGGCCCCCGAACGCGACCGGCCGGCACGCGAGTCGGCCGTCGCGGGCGTACGCCGAACCAAGGCGGGCCGCCGACGAGTCGTGATGGTGGCCGACGCGGAGCTGACGGGCGCACACCCCGCCCCGGTGGAAACCGCCTTCGTGCCCGTCAGCGGCGGCAACCCGGTCGCTCGCGGCGGCGCCCCGGCCGCCCGGCCGCAGCGCTCGGGAAGCGCCCGTACCCGGGGCCCCCTCACGGGCGCGGATGGGGACCGCCTCGTGCAGCGGGACGGCCAGCGCCCGGCCTCGCCGTCGCCCGCGCCGGCCCCGTCACCGTCACCCCGCCCGGCACCGCCGCCCGAGTCGGAGCCGCCGCCCGCCGAGAGCCCCCCGCCTGAGCCGGAAGAACCGGCCCCGAACCCGAATCACCCCTCCGACAGCCCGGACCACCCCGCCTCGGGGCGCAACTGCAACAGCAAGAACTCAAGCGCCCCCTGTTGAGCAAAGCTGGATTGACCACCCATACGGTGGTAAATCCCTCCCGGCTCGCACCAGGGCCCTACCCAGCCGCCGTGTTCGTCACGCGCTGACGTACGCGACCACCTCGGCGGGGTCGTCGCAGAGCCGGATGGCCTCCAGGTCCTCCGGCGCGATCGCGCCGCGCGCCAGCACCACGTCCCGAAGCCAGTCGAGCAGGCCGCCCCAGTAGTCGCCGCCCACGAGCACGAGAGGATGGTGATGCGCCTTCCCGGTCTGGATCAGCGTCAGGAACTCGAATAGCTCGTCGAGCGTTCCGAATCCACCCGGGAAGACGACGTAGGCACACGAGTAGCGCACGAACATCAGCTTGCGCGTGAAGAAGTAGTGGAACTCGACTCCACGCGTGACCCAGGGGTTCATCCGCTGCTCGAACGGCAGCTCGATGTTCAGGCCGACCGACTCGACGCCCGCCTCCGCCGCGCCGCGGTTGGCGGCCTCCATGATTCCCGGCCCCCCGCCGGTGATCACCGCGAAGCCGGCCTCACCGAGGCGGCGCCCGACCTCCTGTGCGGCCGCGTACCAGGGGTCGTCGGGCGGCGTGCGCGCGGACCCGAATACGACGGCGGCCGGCCCGAGGCCCGAGAGCGCGTTGAAGCCAGCCCACAGCTCGTCGGTGATCCGCTCGACGCGCGCGGTCTCGCTGAGGAGCGAGGCGATCTCGAGGCTGTCGGCCTCGAACAGCTCCTCGTCGGCGGTGCGTGGCTGCGGCGGTTCGGTCACTGGCGGCGGGCGCCGCTCCGGCGCTCGACCGACACCGCGTAGGCGTCGGGCCGCACGCGAAGGATCGCGTCGCCCGAGAGCTCGATCCCGTCCGTCACGCGCGTCGGGTCGAACACGAGCACGTCCCCGTCCTGCTCGCGCTCGGTATCGAGGCCCTCGATCGACAGCCTGCCCACGGTCGCCCGCTCGCGGTCGTCGGGCCACGCCTGTGTCGGGTCGTCCGGATCGTCGCCCTCCTGGGCGATCGCCACCTCGAGGTCGAACTCGACGGGCCCCTCCGCGAGGCGGGCGGGCAACTCCTCCTGGAGGTAGTCGGCGCCCAGCTCGCGCGCTTCCTCCTCCGACAGCCCCGCGACCCCCGCCGCCGGGCGGAAGCTGAAGCGCACCCACCGTTCGCTGCCGTCGGCGGCGATCCAGCGGAAGGCGTGGATCCCGTGGTACTCGAGCTGCGCGTAGCTGGCGGGCGGGGGCTGGGAGAGCGCGTGCTGGATCGCGGGCAGCGCCTCGGGATGCGCTTCCAGGAACTCGCCGAGGCGCGCCATGTCCGGCTGGCCGGTGTCCGGGTCCGGCTTGCGCGCGCGGGTGAAGGCCAGGAAGTCCTCCGGCGTGCGGACGAAGAACTGCGGCAGGGTGATCGCGACCATGTCCGTTCGGCTGCCGTCCTCCAGGTAGAGCTTCGCCGCCAGCCCGCGCCCGTCCTTGGCGCCGTCGCGCGTCTTCGGGTCGCCGCCCCCGTTGGAGAACCGGACGGTGGCCCGCACCGGCTCGCCCTGCATGTGCTGGGCGCGGGTCAGCGCCGCCGCGGCTGGCGTCGCCGTGAACGTGCCGGCGCAGACGAGACCCTTCGCGTGCACGGCCCGGAAGCCCGAATGGCGCCCACCCAAGTCGTGGATCGCGTCCACGATCTGCTCGGCCAGCGCGGAATCGCCCGTGGGATCGCCCACGCCGCCGACCCTACCCCACGCGGGTGGGGTTGCGAAAAACGCCTTCCGTGCCGATGCTGGAGCGGTATGACGTTTGGCCCACTGTTTGTCCTCGCACTCGTCTTCGGCGCCTTCGCGGCGTTCGACTGGCGCCGCCTGCCCCTGTGCGCGCGCGCGTCCCTGGCCGCGGCGACGGTCTTCGCCATCGCCGGCTTCCATTACCCGGGTGCCGCCCTGACCGACGTAGTGGACGCGCATCGGGACGGGATCGCCTACATGGTGGAGATGGCGCGGGCGGTCGGCTTCGGAGCCGTCCTGGTGAGCCTGGCCTTCCTCATGCGCACCGCGGCCGAGCGCTAAGCCGAACCGGCGCGCAAACACGCGTCGCGACGGTAGATTCCACCGCGGCCGGGTGGCCGGGAGACACGCGCGTGGAGATGAATGGGTAGCGCCCCGCAGGCGCATAGAAGCGGTATCGCGCGGCTGGCCGCACTGGCAGCCGTCATCGCGGCGACCGTATTTGTCGCGTTGCTCCTGTTCGGAGGCGGTGGCGAGAGCTACACGCTGAAGGCGCGCTTCGTCAACGCGGGCCAGCTCGTGAGGGGCAACCTGGTCGAGCTCGGCGGCGTCCAGATCGGCCAGGTGACGGGCTTCGAGGTGGCCGACAACGGCCAGGCCGAGGTCGAGTTCGAGCTCCAGGAGGAGCACGCCCCGTTGCCGGTCGGCTCACGGTTCGTGATCCGCCCGGGCTCGCTGTCCTCGGTGGCGAACCGCTTCATCGAGGTCCACCTGCCGTCCGCGAGCGCGGCGGACGCCGCGGCCGGCGAGCAGGACATGCTCGAAGACGGCTCGGTGATCCAGTCGGACCGGACCACGTCGGTCGTCGAGATCGACACGTTCTTCAGCCTCTTCGACAAGAAGACGCGCGAGTCGATCCAGGGCTTCTTCCGCGGCGGACGGCGCCAGTACGCCGGAGCCGGCGACGACGCCAACCGCGGTCTCCCCTATCTCAAGACGAGCCTTTCCGCCTCGAGCCGCCTGTTCCGCGAGCTCACCTACGACCCGGTCGTGCTGGAGCGGTTCCTCGTCGACTCGTCGCGCCTCGTCACCGCGCTCGCCGAGAAGGAGGGTGAGCTCAGCCCGCTCGTCAACCACCTGAACCGAACGACGCGCGCGCTCGGCTCGGAGAAGGAGGCGCTGGCCGAGGTCGTCACGCGCCTGCCGGGCTTCATGCGCACCGCCAACTCCACGTACGTGAACCTGCGCGCCGCGCTCGACGACGTGGATCCGCTCGTCGAGGCGTCGAAACCCGTGGCGCGGAAGCTCGGACCCTTCCTCGACGAGCTGCGCCCGTTCGCGAACGAGGCGGTCCCGACGGTCCGTGACCTCGCGCGGCTGACCGGCTCGCCAGGACCGGCCAACGACCTGCTCGAGCTGAACCGGACCTACCCGCCGCTGGCCGACATCGCGGTGGACACCGAGCGGCGCGAGATCGACTTCGGGACCGGCCCGGTGGACCTCGGCCAGAAGCGCGGTTCGTTCCCGGAGGCGGCCGAGGCGTTCCGCGACTCGGCCCCGATCGTCGCGCACGGCCGGCCGTACACGCCGGACTTCGTCTCCTGGTTCGACGACTTCTCCCAGACCGGCGCGTATGACGCGCTCGGAAGCTTCTCGCGGTCGCAGACCTACTTCAACGTTTTCACGGTCTCCGACGGCGGCATCATCCCGCGCGCGAACCAGGGCGAGGTCTTCAAGCAGCTCGCCAACATCTACCAGTACAAGAAGTGCCCGGGCGCGGCCGAGTCGCCCGCGGCCGACGGCTCCAACGTCTGGTCCGAGGAGGAGCGCGAGGAATTCGACTGCCTCGAGTCGGACCGCTCGATCGGAGCGATGGAATGAGGCGTGCGCTCTCCGTGCTCGTCGTCCTCGCGGCCGCCGCCGGCGCGGTCGTCCTGACGGGCGCCAGCGAAGAATCGAAGGGGAAGACCTACTGGGTCGAGTTCGACAACGCCTTCGGGCTCGTCGAGGGCGGCGACCTGAAGATCGGCGGCGTCCGCGCCGGCACGGTCAACAAGTTCGAGCTGACCGAGACCGAGCCGTACCGGGTGCTCGTGCAGGTCGAGGTCTCGGAGCCCGGCTTCGACGCGCTCCGCAGCAACGCGGAGTGTCGCGTGCGCAACCAGTCCCTCATCGGCGAGTACTACGTGGACTGCGAGGTGGGCACCGCGGCGGACCTGCTGCCCGTTGACGGCGTGGTCCCGGTCGAGCGCACGAGCTCGTCCATCCCACCCGACCTGATCGCGAACGTCATGCGGAGGCCCTACCGGGAGCGCTTCCGGCTGATCCTGTCAGAGCTGGGGGTCGGGCTGGCGGGGCGCCCCGAGGACCTGAACGAGGTCATCCGGCGCGCGCATCCTGCACTGCGCGAGGTGACGGAGACGCTCGCGATCCTGAACCGTCAGAACGAGACGATTCGCGACTTCATCACCGACGCCGACCGTGTGAGCCTCGCGGTCGAGCCGAAGAAGGAGCAGCTCTCACGCTGGGCGCAGGAGGCGATGGAGACCGCCGAGATCCAGGCCTCGCGCGCGGACCGGCTGCAGGCGCAGTGGAACAAGCTCCCGAGGTTCCTGGGCGAGTTGCGGCCCACGCTTGCGCAGCTCGACGCCACCGCAAAGGAGCAGATCCCGTTCCTCGAGCGCATGCGCGCGGCCGCCCCGGACTTCCACCGCCTGCTGGTCGCGCTCGAGCCGTTCGCGAACGCCTCGCGCGGATCGACACGCGCGCTCGGAGAGGCGGCGGTCGTCGGCCGGCGGGCATTCCGCGAGTCCGCCGAGGAGATCCAGGAGCTGCGCGAGCTGTCCGAGGACGCCCCGCGCCTGGCGAAGCCGCTTCGCCAGTTCCTCGAGACCATCGACGACCGCGAGCGCTCCGTGGACGACGACCCGCTGCACGAGAGCCTCGCGCCGCCCGCGCCGGACAAGACCGCCGCTCAGCCCGGCGAGGGCTTCACCGGCATGGAGGCGCTCATGAACTACGTGTACTGGCAGACGCTCGGGATCAACGGCTTCGACCAGGTCAGCCACTTCCTGCGGATCGTCCTGCTGCAAACCGACTGCTCGGCGTACCAGAACAATCCCGACGAGCGCCTGATCCGGCTCTGCTCGACCGGCGTCGGCCCCTACCAGCCGTGCATCGAGGCGGAGGTTGAGGGCAAGGCCGAGGGACCGACGAGCCTGATCCACAACGGCAAGGACCTGTGCACGCTCGAGGCGCTCGAGGACGGCGGGGCAGGCGTGGGCCAGTCCGCGTCCGGCGAGACCGTGGCGAACCTCGATGCGGACGAGGGCCTCGGCCGCCGCCGCGCGCGCGGGCAGCCCGAGGCGCCCGCGCTGCCCGGCGAGCCGGACATCTCGAAGCCGATGATCACGCTGCCCCCGCAGATCCAGGAGCTGCTCGACGGCCTCAGGAAGCCGCCCACGCTGCCCGACCTGCCGAACGTCCCCTCAGAGCCCGATCTCCCCGGGCTCACGCCGGACTCCCTCGACTCCGACTCCGGGCCGCCGCAGGCACTCCTCGACTACCTCCTCGCGCCATGAGCCGCCGGCCCGCCGCATCCATCGTCGCGAGCCCCGTCCTGGTGGGAGCGGTCACCGCGCTGATCGCGATCGTCGCGGTCTTCCTCGCCTACAACGCCAACCAGGGCCTGCCCTTCGTGCCGACGTACGACCTGTCGGCCGAGCTCCACGGCGGGTCGAACCTCGTGAACGGCAACGACGTCCAGATCGGCGGCCGCCGGGTGGGCCTCGTCGAGAAGATCCGGCCGGAGGTCGACGAGGAGACCGGCGACTCGATCGCGATCATCGACATGAAGCTCGACAAGGAGGTCGAGCCGGTACCGGTGGACACCACGGTCAAGGTCCGGCCGCGCTCGCCGCTCGGCCTCAAGTACGTGGAGCTGACCCTCGGCGGAAGCGCCGAGAGCTACGCGGCGGGCGACACGATCCCGCTCGACTTCGCGACCGAGTCGATCGAGCTCGAGGACTTCTTCAGCACCTTCGACGAACCGACGCGCAACAACCAGCGCATCGCGATCGAGGGCTTCGGAAACGCCTTCGCGGGCCGCGGCGTGGCGATCAACCAGATCATCCAGAACCTCGTCCCGTTCCTGACCCACGCGGAGCCGGTGTTCCGCACGCTGTCGGATCCGGACGTCCGGCTCGACCTTCTCTTCACCGAGCTCCGCCGGTTCTCCGGCCAGATCGCCCCGGTCGCGGACACCTACGCGCTGCTGTTCGAGAACATGGCGACGACCTTCGAGGCGCTGTCACGCGACCCGGAGGCGCTCGCGCAGACGATCGAGCGCTCGCCGGACACGCTTGACGCCGGCATCGAGAGCCTGCCGATCCAGAAGCCGTTCCTGGCCGACGCGGAGATCCTCTTCCGCCGCCTCCAGCCGGTGGCCGACGAGCTGGATCGCTCCGCACCGATCCTTGCGCGCGCGCTCGAGGTCGGGACCCCGGTGCTGGAGAAGGCACCGCCGCTGTACGAGCGCACCGAGGGCGTCCTGGACGCGCTGTACGACCTCGCGGCGAACCCGAGCACGCTGCTGGCCCTGCAGAACCTGGACGACGCCTTCTCGGTGGCCGCGCCACTCGTCGAGTACATCGCGCCGTACCAGACGGTCTGCAACTACTGGAACTACTACTGGACATCGATCGGCGAGCACGTCTCCGAGCCGGTGCGCGGCGGAACCATCCAGCGCGTCGTGCTCCGGTCCGACAACCGCTCGCAGGACAACCGCCTGTCCGACTCGACCGGCGAGCGGCCGGTGGACATCGCGGCCGATCAGCCCGCGATCGGCGCGACCATGCCCGGCCTCGGTCCGCTCGAGACGCTGCACACCCACCCGTACGGCCCGGCGATCGACGCGGCCGGCAACGCCGACTGCCAGACCGGCCAGCGCGGCTATCTCGAGCGCCTGATCACCGACTCCCGCTACAAGGTCGGCGAGCTGGGCGGCAACCACATCGTGGCCGACTCGAACATCCCGGGCCTGGCCGGCCCGACGACCGCCGGCTGGCCCGGCGTCAAGAACCTGAAGGACGTCCCCTGATGGCGCGGCTTCCCTTCAGCGACATCCTCAGCCAGCGTCCGGGGCACCGGCACGCGCTGTCGCCCTTCTGGGCGGGCCTGATCGCGATCATCGTGATCGCGATCGGCTCCTACTTCGCCTACACGAAGGCGAATCCGTTCGACGACCCGTACGAGCTGAACTTCGTCGTGCGTTCCGCGAACGAGATGAAGCAGCGTTCGCCGGTCCGCGTCGCGGGCGTGGACGTCGGCGAGGTCATCAAGGTCGAGCCGATCACGATCGACGAGCGGCGCGAGCTGCTGCCCGAGCAGGCGGACGAGTCCTTCGCGCGCGTGAAGATGGTGATCGAGGACGAGGAGGCCCTTCCGATCAAGGAGGACGCGACGATCAAGATCCGGAACCGGATCTTCCTCGAGGGGAACTACTTCGTCGAGCTCCACCCCGGCAGCCCGAGCGCGCCCGAGATCGAGTCGGGCTCGACGCTGCCGGCGGAGCAGGCCGACTTCCCGACACAGCAGCACCAGGTTCTCCAGGACGTGCTCCGGCGCGACCAGCGCGAGGACTTCCGGATCATCTTCGACGAGCTGTCGACCGCCCTCGAGGGCGCTGGCGCGGCCGGCTTCAACGAGGCGATCCGGTACTGGGAGCGCGCGTACCGGGACAGCGCCCAGGTATCCGAGGCCTACCTCGGCACCGAGGAGCACGACCTGTCGCGGCTGCTGCGAAGCCAGGGACAGGTGTTCAGGGCGCTGTCGGCGAACGAGGAAGCACTCAAGGGGTTCGTCACGAACCTGAACCGCACGATGGGGGCGTTCGCGGTCCAGGAGGACAACCTGAAGGCGACGATCCCGCAGCTGCGCGACGTGCTGCGCGTCGGCCGCCCGGCACTCCAGTCGCTCAACAGCGCGCTTCCGTCGCTGCGGGCGTTCGCGCGCGAGGCGCTGCCCGGGACACGCGCCGCCTCGCCGACCCTCGATGCCCAGATCCCGCTCGTCCAGCAGCTCCGCCAGCTGGTGTCGGAGGACGAGCTGCAGGGACTCGTGGCCGACCTGCGCGACGCGATCCCCGACATCGTCGAGCTGAACAAGGGCTCGCGGCGGACCTTCCGGTTCACGCGCGCGCTGTCGGCGTGCCAGAACAACGTGCTCGTCCCGTTTGCAACCGAGCCGATCCCCCATCCGGACTTCGCGAGCGCGAACCCCGAGGACGACAACAGCGGCGAGTCGTGGGTCGAGCAGCAGCAGCGTGCGTTCGTCGGCCTGGCGGGCGAGAGCCGCCTGTTCGACGCCAACTCCTCGTTCTTCCGCGTCCAGGCGGGCGGCGGGCCGGTGCAGCTCGTGACGACCGGCGAGGCGGGCCAGGAGTACTTCTCGCGCCAGCTCTTCCCGATCGAGGGCGTGCGCCCGGTCGGCCCGCCCACCGGCTACAGGCCGAAGTTCCGGCCCGATCAGCCGTGCGAACTCCAAGAGGTGCCGAACCTGCATGCGGCGCGATCCCGCGCGGCCGAGACCGAGATCACCCCGCAGAGCGTGGTCGCCACTGCGGAGGCGAAGGCGCGCGAGGCGAAGGCGCAGTATGAGTGGAACAAGGTCGTGGACCACATGCGCCGCCAGGCGAAGGGCCTCAAGACGTTCGACCCGCTCGTCCATACGACAGCCGCGACGGAGCAGCGCGAGCTCCGCCGCCTCGGGCTCGTCCGGCTGAAGAACGGCCGGCTGGCGGACGCGCCGCGGCGCGCCGAGGCCAGCTTCGGGGAGGGCGCGGAGTGACCCTCGCCATTCGCAAGCACCTGCGCGACTTCGCGGCGATCATCGTGCTCGCAGCCATCGCGATCGGCTGCGCCGCATACATCCTCGACCAGCAGCGCTTCCGGCTCCCGTTCCTCGAGGAGGGGCCGTTCGAGCTGGCGGCCGAGCTCGGCAACGCCCAGGGCGTGATGCCCGGCCAGGGACAGACGATCCGCGTGGCCGGCATGCGGGTGGGCGACCTCGGCGAGGTGGAGCTCGAGGACGGCGTCGCCGTGGTGAAGCTCGAGCTCGACGCCGAGTACGACGACCTGGTGCGCGCCGACGCCACAGCGCTTCTGCGTCCGCGGACCGGCCTGAAGGACATGTTCCTCGAGCTCGATCCGGGCACGAAGGCACAGCCCGCCCTCGAGGAGGGCGACACGATTCCCGTCGTCAACACAGCTCCCGACGTGAACGCCGACGAGGTCCTCTCGGCGCTCGACGACGACACCCGCGACTACCTGCGCCTGCTGCTGACCGGCGCCGGCGGCGGGCTCGAGCGCCGCGGCGGGGACCTGCGCGAGGTGTTCCGCCGGCTCGGGCCGCTTCACCGTCACCTCGCCGAGCTGAACGGGAAGCTCAAGGAGCGACGCGTGCAGCTCGCGCGCCTCGTGCACAACTCGGGCAGCACCTTCGAGGAGCTCGCGCGCAAGGACCGCGAGCTCTCGCGGCTGGTCGTGGCGGCGGAGCGCACGTTCGGCGCACTGGCCGCGGAGGACACGAACATCTCGGAGGCCGTCTCACGCCTCCCCACGACCCTCGCCCAGGCCGAGCGCACACTCCTGACGGTGGACGAGCTCGGCCAGGTCGCCGGGCCCGCCTTCGAGGCGCTGCGCCCCGCCGCGCGCCAGCTCAAGCCCACGAACGACGCGATCCGGCCGTTCGCCCTGGAGGCCATGCCGATCATCCGCGACCAGGTGCGGCCGTTCGTGCAGGAGGCGCGCCCGTACATCAACAACCTGCGGCCGGCCGCACGGAACCTGCACCGTGCGAGCCCCGACCTGCGCGCCGCGTTCTTCGAGCTGAACCGCCTGTTCAACATGCTCTCGTTCAACCCGGGAGGGACGGAGGGGATCAGCGACACATGCGAGCGGACCGGAACGTGCACTCCTGAAGAGCTTCAGCGCGACGAAGGCTTCCTGTTCTGGCTCGGGTGGGTCGCGCAGAACTCGACCTCGATCTTCTCGACCGGTGACGCGCAGGGCAACTTCCGCCGCTTCAACGTCTCCGCCAGCTGCACGACGATCCGCGGTCTCCTGCAGGACGAGCCCGCGCTCGAGCTCCTGCTGGGCGTCACCGACCTGCTCAACGACCCCGGCCTCTGCCCCACCTCCTGATGCAGAAGCAAGCGCCCACATTCGCTCGGATCTTCGCGATGGCGGCGTTCGCGCTGTCCTGCTTCGGGATCCTGCTCTACCTGTGGGTCTCATTCGGCGGGCCGACCCCGCTCAAGCCGACCGGCTACCGCTTCGAGGTCCAGATGCCGGAGTCCGCCCTGCTCGTGAACGAGGCGCCCGTCCGGATGGCCGGGCTCGACGTGGGCAAGGTCAAGGAGAAGTCGCTCGAGCGCGCCGGCGGCCAGACAGTCGTGATCGAGATGAACGAGGAGTTCGCGCCGATTCCCTCGGACAGCCGCGTGACGCTCCGCCAGAAGTCGCTCCTCGGCCAGATCTACATCGAGATCACTCCGGGGTCGAAGGAAGCCCCCGACCTCGAGGACGGCGGAAAGCTCGCCGACGTGCAGGTGCAGGAGACGGTCGATTTCGACGAGGTCATCTCGACGTTCGACAAGCCGACGCGCGACAACTACCGCGGCTGGATCAAGGAGCTCGCGCGCGCGATCGACAATGACCGAGGCGAGGACCTGAGCGCTGCCTTCGCGAACTTCGTCGCCTTCACCGAGGACGGGAACTCGGTGCTCGAGATCCTCGACGAGCAGGATCCGGCACTCAGGGCGCTCATCAAGAACACGGGCGTAACGCTGGGGGCCATCAACCGCCGCTACGGGGAGTTCGGGCAGTTCGTGGTGAACGCGAACGACTTCTTCGGCGCGCTCGCGTCGCGAAACGACGCGCTGGCTGAGACGATCGCGATCTTCCCGACGTTCCTCGACGAGTCGCGGATGACGTTCGACCGGCTGCGTGAGTTCGCGGTTGACACGCGGCCACTCGTGCGCGAGCTCCAGCCGGTGGCGCTGCAGCTCCAGCCGACGCTGCGCGACCTGGGCAGGCTCGCGCCCGACCTCGAGCACCTGTTCCGCAGCCTGGAGCCGGTCATCGACGAGTCCGGCGACACGCTGCCCGAGGCCGAGAAGTTCCTCCGCTGCCTGAACGGCTCGGCGCCCTGTGACGAGGACCCGCAGGGCAACCCGCAGCCCGGGGTGCTCGAGTCGCTCCACCCCTACCTCGAGGAACTCAACCCGATCCTGACCTACCTCAACTACTACCAGGCACAGGTGGGCGCGTTCTTCACGAACGGCGTCGGCTCGCTGTACGGCAGCCTCGCGCCGCTGAACGAGAACGAGGGGCCGCGACACTACCTCCGGCAGTTCGGAATCATCAACACGCGCGGGCTCGGCATCCAGACGGAGCGCCAGACGTGGGAGCGCGGCAACGCCTACCCGGCCCCGAACTTCTACAACCGCTTCCGCCCGCTCGGCACGCTGGAGACCTGGGACTGCGACAACACCGGCGAGGGCGAGGTGACCGAGCCGAACACGAGCTCGTCGGCATCGGCGCCTCCGTGTCTGATCCAGCCGCCGCAGAGGTGGGGCGGGACTCAGTACCCGCACGTCGACTCGGGCGACGACAAGTACCGCGACCCGCCACAGGGCAACGAGGGCACGAAGCCCGCCCAGGTCGTGGACGACGACGTGCCCTAGACGCGCATCGGCCGCGTGTCCGGTTAGGCTGCGCAGACACAGCCGCTAATGGAGGGGGAGTGTGAATGGCAGCAACGCGTAAGAGCAGCGCCCGCAAGCGCACCACAAAGCGCGCGCCGGCACGCAAGAAGAGTTCGTCGTCGCGCCGCGGCGGCAACTCGGCGAGCGACCGCGTCAGCGCGGGGATCGACTCCGCCCTGGCCGCGTTGAAGGACGTCGGCAGAAGCGACGCGGCAAAAGCGCTCGAGAAGCAGCTCAAGGAGGCCGGCAAGGGCGCGAAGGGCCTCGGCGAGGCTGCCTTGAAGCAGGCCGCCGATCTCGCGCCGGGTGGCGGCACCAAGCGAAAGTCGTCGTCGCGCAAGAAGACCGCGAAGAAGCGGTCCAGCTCGACCAAGCGGAAGGCATCCTCGAGCGCCCGCAAGACGAAGTCGGCGGCGAAGCGCAAGACGACCTCGGCGAAGAAGACCGCGAAGTCGAGCGCCAGAAAGGGCGCGCGCAAGACGAAGTCGGCGGCGAAGCGCACGAAGGCAGCGGCGAAGGGCGCGAAGTCGGGCGCGAAGCGCGGCAGTGCTGGCGCGAAGAAGCGCTCGGGCGGCGCGAAGAAGCGGCGCTAACGGACGGCGTCAGCCGAGCAGCGCCGCGAGGCGCTGCTCGAGCGCGCCCCCTGCGATCTCACGGATCGAGCCCTCCGCGAGGCGAGCGACGAGCTCCTGAAGGAAGCCGTCGATGATCAGCCGCTGCGCGGTCCCCTCCGGCAGGCCGTGCGAGCGCAGGTAGTAGAGCTGGTCGCGGTCGATCTGAGCCACCGCCGCGGCGTGCGTGCACCGCACGTCGTCGGCCTGGATCTCGAGCCCGGGGATCGCGTCGGCGTGCGCGCGCTTCGACAGCAGGAGGTTGCGGCACTCCTGGAAGGCGTCGGTCTTCTGCGCACCGGGATCGACCTGGATCATGCCCCGCCAGACCGCGCTCGAGCGCCCACCCAGGACGCCGCGGAACGCGAGGTCGGAGACGGTGTTCGGGGCCGCGTGCTCCTGGAGCGTGTCGAAGTCGACGTGTTGCCGCCCGTCGGTCACGTACGCGCCGGTGACGCGCGCGGTCGAGCCGGGGCCGTCCAGCTTCGTCTCCATCCAGACCTTGCCGCGCATCGAGCCGAAGGCGAGCGAGGACCAGTCGAGCGTGGCGTCGCGCGCGACCACCGCGCGCTGGTTGCCGAACACCCAGGTGGAGTCGTTCAGCGACTGCGCGCCCACGTAGTGGAGGGTCGCGCCCTCCCCGACCACGATCTCGGTGACGCCGTTGAGGAGCCCCGCGCTCTCGCGGTCACCCGACACCCACTCCTCCCAGACCTCGGCCTCGGCGCCGGGCTCGAGCACAATCAGCGTGCGCCACTCGAGCGCGCGGTCGACCGCCGCGCGGATCACGACCGGCTCTGACAGCCGCTCGCCCGCGGGCACGTGCACGAGCGCGCCGTGCGTCCACGACTCGCGGTTGCGGACTGTGAAGGCGTCCTCCTTGGTGACGACGGTCCCGAGCAGGTCGTGGCCGGCCTCGAGCGGCGCGGCGTTCGCCGGCATGTCGAAGACGACGGGATCCGCGTCCGCGGGATCGCCGGGCTCGAAGGCGCCGAGGTCCAGCTTCGAGATGTCGGTGAACTCCCAGCCCGGGACTCCCTTGAACTGGGGGAGCTCGAGCGTGGAGCTACCCAATCGAGCCCTCCATCTGCAACTCGATCAGGCGGTTCATCTCGACCGCGTACTCCATCGGCAGCTCCTTCGTGATGGGCTCGATGAACCCGTTCACGATCAGCTTCGCCGCCTCCTCCTCCGAGATGCCGTGCGACTGGAGGTAGAAAATCTGGTCGTCGCCCACCTTCGACACGGTGGCCTCGTGGCCGACGTTCACGTCGTCCTCGGAGATCCGGATGGTCGGGTAGGTGTCGGAGCGCGAGTGCTCGTCCAGCAGCAGCGCGTCGCAAACCACCGTGGACCTGGCTTCGCTGGCGCCCTTCGCTACCTCGAGCAGGCCGCGGTAGCTGGAGCGTCCGCCGTCCTTCGAGATCGACTTGGCGAAGATGTTCGAGGTGGTCCGGGGGGCCGCGTGGATGATCTTGCCGCCCGCATCCTGGTGCTGGCCCGCGCCGGCGAACGCGATCGACAGGATCTCGCCGTGCGCCTCCTCGCCGAGGAGGTAGACCGACGGGTACTTCATCGTCAGCTTCGACCCCAGGTTGCAGTCGACCCACTCGACCGTCGCGCGCTCCTGGGCCACCGCGCGCTTCGTGACGAGGTTGAACACGTTCTGCGACCAGTTCTGGACCGTCGTGTACCGGATCCGCGCGCCCGGCTTGGCGATCAGCTCGACGACCGCCGAGTGCAGCGAATCGCTCGAGTACGTCGGCGCGGTGCAGCCCTCCACGTAGTGAACGTGCGAGCCCTCGTCGGCGATGATCAGCGTGCGCTCGAACTGGCCCATGTTCTCGGTGTTGATTCGGAAGTAGGCCTGGAGCGGCATCTCGACGTGGACGCCCGGCGGCACGTACACGAACGACCCGCCCGACCAGACGGCCGAGTTGAGCGCGGCGAGCTTGTTGTCGTTCGCCGGGATGATCGTGGCGAAGTACTCGCGGACGACGTCCTCGTGCTCGCGCAGCGCGGTGTCCATGTCCGTGAAGATCACGCCCTGCTTCTCGAGCTCCTCGTTGATCTGGTGGTAGACGACCTCCGACTCGTACTGGGCGCCGACACCCGCCAGGAACTGGCGCTCCGCCTCGGGGATGCCGAGCCGGTCGAAGGTGTTCTTGACGTCCTCGGGGACGTCGTCCCACGAGCGCTCGGCGCGCTCGGACGCGCGCACGAAGTAGTGGATGTTGTCGAAGTCGACCTCGGCGAGGAACGGGCTGCCCCACGTGGGCATCGGCCGCGCGAGGAAGTGGTCGAGCGCCTTCAGCCGGAACTCGCGCATCCACTCGGGCTCATCCTTGAACTCGGAGATCTTCTCTACGAGCTCACGCGTCAGGCCCTTGGGTGCCTTGTAGAGGTAGTTCTCGGCATCGTGGAAGCCGTACTTCTCGGCGTAGTCGGAGCCGATGCCCTGGAGCGCCTGGCGCTCAGCAATTACCTCGGGCGTCGCCATCTATGCCACCTCCACCTTGATCGTGTCGTCCTCGACGAGGACCGGGAACGTCTCGACAGGCACGTACGCGGGGAGCGTGATCGGCTTGCCGGTGCGCAGGTCGAACTCCGAGCCGTGCCGCGGGCACTCGACCGTGCACTTCTCCTGATCGAGCGTGCCCTCGACGAGCGTGCCGTTGTCGTGCGAGCAGCGGTCCTCGATCGCGAGGATCTCGCCCTTGCAGTTGAACACGCCGATCTCGAGGTCCTCCCATTCGACCAGCTTCATGCCGCCCGGGGGGAGCTCGGAGACGCTGCAGATGTCGATGATTTCCGACTTCATGGATCGGATTTAGAGTCTAGCGATCAGGCGGGGGATTCCCCGGCCGCGGCCGCGACCATTCCCGCCGCTATCGCGACCGCCTCGTCGTCCGCCAGGCCCCCCTGGCGTGTGAGCGCCTGCCAGGTCTGGAACGAGAGGGCATGGGCGATGGCGGCCACCACCCGCTTCCGGGCGCGGCCACGCTCGCGCCGGCCGCGCGCGAGCTCGGAGACGAACTCCTGGAAGCGGCGGATTTGCGCCTCCACCGGTACCTGCATCCCGGGCACGAGCTCGGCATCGCGAAAGACGTTCACGAACATCTGCTCGTCGCTGCCATACCACGCGTAGACGTCGCCGAGGGCCGCGCGCAGGCGCTCGCCGGGATCGGCGATTTGCCTCCAGCGCGCCGGATCCGGTGCCGGGTGCAGGGCGGCCCAGTGCGACGAACACGCGCCGAACAGCGCCGCCTCGTCGGGGAAGTGGCGGTAGACGGTCGCCCGCTGCACCCCTGCCCGTTCGGCCACGGCGCTGATCGTCGTGCGCGCGGGGCCGACGCTGCCATGCAGCGTCATCGCCGCCTCGGTGATCCGGCGGCGGGTCTCCTCCTCCTGGTGGGCCCGGGCACGCTTCTTGTATTCGCGAGACATCTCTGTTCGATGAATCTTGACAGGCCGGTCGGACTACTGTAGTTTCATCATACACTGATGTTCATCGAAAGTAGGAGGAGAGTTTCAGATGACAGTCGTCACCCCCGGCCAGCTCCGTCGCCACGACGCCTCGCAGGGCCCGCGCAAGCTCGGCCCCGAGGACGGCAAGTACGTGGAGCTGCAGAACGTCGGCGTTCGCTTCATGGCGTGGATGGAGGAGACCGGCGGGGCCTTCTCGCTCGTCGAGCATCCGATTCCGCCGCGGGGGCTCGTCGCCCCGCTCCACCGACACTCACGCGAGGACGAGTACAGCTTCGTCCTGGAGGGCGAGATGGGCGCCCAGCTGGGCGACGAGGTCGTGTACGCGAGCGCCGGCGATTTCGTGTTCAAGCCGCGCGAGCAGTGGCACACGTTCTGGAACGCCGGCGACGCGCCGTGCCGGATCCTCGAGATCATCGTGCCGGGTGGCTTCGAGCACTTCTTCGACGACCTGGGCGCCGCCGTTGCCGGGCCGGACTTCGAGCCGTCGATGCTCGCCGAGCTGGGCGCCCGCTACGGCCTCGAGTTCGACCCCGACAGCGTGCCGCGGCTCTGCGCCGAGCACGGGCTGAACTTCCCGGTCTAGGCCCCGCGGTCGGGAGCCTGGCCCAACTCAGCCGCCGACGCCTCGTCGGTGTCCCAGTCGGCCGCGCTACCGAGCGCGGCCGACTTCAGGACCTTCAGCGAGAGCATCGCGCACTTCATGCGCGTCGCCGAGATGTCGATGCCCAGCAGGTCGAGCACCGCCTCGCGGTCAAGGCGCACGACATCGTCCACCGTCATCCCCTTGATCTCGTCCGACACGAGCGAGGCCGAGGCCTGGCTGATCGCGCAACCGGCGCCCGAGAAGCGCAGGTCCTCCACCACACCCTGGTCGTCGACCTTCAGCTGGACCTTCAGCACGTCGCCGCAGAGCGGGTTCGTGTCCTCGAACTCGTAGTCGGCCTCGGCGAGCTCGCCCCAGTTGTGCGGCCGCTTGTAGTGGTCGAGGATCTGCTCGCGGTAGAGGTCGTCCACGGCTAGGCGAACACGCTCCTGACGCGCTCCAGGCCGTCCACCAGCCGATCGACATCCTCGGTCGTCGTGTGGATGGCGAAGCTGGCGCGCGACGTGGCGGTCACGCCCAGGCGGCGCATCAGCGGCTGCGCGCAGTGGTGGCCGGCGCGGATGCAGACGCCGTCGCGGCCGAGGATCTCGGCCACGTCGTGCGGGTGGAGGCCGGCGAACTCGAACGACACGAGCGCCCCGCGCCGCTCGGCATCGGGCGGGCCGTGCAGCTTGATCCCGTCGATCGCGCCGAGCCGCTCGAGCGCATAGGCGGTGATGACGCCCTCGTGGGAGCGCACCGACTCCATGCCCATGGCCGACAGCCAATCGACCGCGGCGCCCAGCCCGATCGCCTCGGCCACGGCCGACGTACCGGCCTCGAACTTCCAGGGCAGGTCGGTCCAGGTGGACGAGTCGGGGTCCACGCGCTTGATCATGTGCCCGCCGCCGATCAGCGGCGGCATCTCCTCGAGCAGCTCGCGGCGGCCGTGCAGCACCCCGATGCCGGTGGGGCCGTAGGCCTTGTGTGCCGTCCAGGCGTAGAAGTCGGCGTCGATCGCGCCCACATCCACCGGTAGCTGCGGAACCGCCTGGGCGCCGTCGATCACGCTGATCGCGCCAGCCGCGCGGGCCCGGCGCACGATCTCCTCGACGGGGTTGATCGTGCCGAGCACGTTCGAGACGTGCACGACCGAGACGACCTTGGGCCCCCGCGCGAGCAGCTCGTCCATGTGGTCGAGGTCGAGCTGGCCCTCGTCGTCCACGCGCACGTATTCGAGTCGCGCGCCGGCGAGCTGCCAGGGCACGATGTTCGAGTGGTGCTCCATCTCGGTCAGCACCACGAGGTCGCCCTCGGACACCGTGCCGCGCGCGACCAGGTTGATCGCACCGGTGGCGTTCGGGGTGAAGACGGTCGTCTGGGCGTCCCAGCCCAGCCACTCGGCGGCTCGCCTGCGAGCGGACTCGAACTCGTCCGTGGCCTCGGCGGCGATCGGGTAGATGCCGCGGTGGACGCTCGCGCGGTAGTCCGCGTAGTAGCGCGTCATCGCGTCGATGACGTGCTGCGGCGTCTGCGAAGTCGCGCTCGAGTCCAGGTAGGCGATGCCGCCCCGCAGCGTCGGGAACTCGGCGGGGGTTACGGCCGTGACCCCCATCAGCCGAGCGAGGCGGCCGCCTCGACCTCCTCGCGAATCCAGCCGTAGCCCTTCGCCTCGAGCTGCTCGACGATCTCGGAGCCACCGTCCTTGACGATCCGGCCCTGGTAGAGCACGTGGACGTGAGTGGGCTGGACCAGGTGCAGGATGCGCTGGTAGTGGGTGATGATCAGGACGCCCATGTCGGGGCCCGCCGTGGCGTTCACGCCGTTCGCGACGATCCGCAGGGCGTCGATGTCGAGCCCCGAGTCGGTCTCGTCGAGGATCGCCATCTCCGGCCGCTGGAGCGCGAGCTGGAGGATCTCCATGCGCTTCTTCTCGCCGCCGGAGAAGCCCTCGTTCAGGTAACGGCTCGAGAACTCCTTCGGCACCTCGGTCAGCGCCATCGCCTCCTCGACCGTCTTGCGGAAGTCCTTCAGGCTGACCGGGTCCTCGCCGCGCTTCTCGCGGTGCGCGTTCATCACGGTGCGCAGGTACTTCGTCACGGTCACACCGGGTACGGCGACCGGGTACTGGAACGCCATGAAGAGGCCCATCAGCGCGCGCTCGTCGGGCGCGGCCTCGGTGATGTCCTCTCCCTTGAAGCAGATCGTGCCCTCCGTGACCTCGAGGCCGGGGTGGCCCATGATCACGTTCGCGAGGGTCGACTTGCCGGACCCGTTCGGTCCCATCAACGCGTGGATCTCGCCCTTGCCGACCTCGAGGTTGAGGCCGCGCAGAATCTCCTTCTCGCCCGCACGCACGTGCAGGCCCTTGATCTCAAGATCAGCCAACGGGGGCCGCCTCCTTCTCTGAGAATTCGACCAGCTCTTGAAGCGTGGTCTTCTGAAGTGCCTTCAACACGCCGCCCTGGACGCGCGTCCAGAGCAGCTTGGTGGCGCAGCCGTGGCCGTGGTCGATCTCGTGGGAACAGGCCACGTGCCGGGCGGCCTCGCCGCCGAAGCAGTCCATGGGAGCGATCGGGCCCTCGAGCGCCTGCACGACCTCGGCCATGTCGATCGCGGTCGCCGGCCGCGCGAGCCGGTAGCCCCCGTGCGCGCCGCGGCTCGACTCGACGAGGCCGGCCGCCTTGAGCTGCGCGACCACGTGCTCGAGGTACGCGAGCGGCAGGTTCTCCGCCTCGGAGATCGCCTTCAGCGACACCGCCTGGTCGCTCTGCCGCCGCCCCAGCTCGATCATCAGCCGGACGCCGTACTCCGCCTTCGCCGAGAAGTTCATGTTTCTCCGAGACTGGAAGTCGAGGTTGCCATCAAAGCGCGGGCCGGACGCCCGCAAGAGCAAATCCTAGTGAATAGGTCGGATTAGGTCTGGAACCGCTCCTTCCAGTCCTCGTACGGCATTCCGTAGACCAGCTCGCGCGCCTCGGCGTCGCTCAGCTCGAGCCCGCGCTGCTCACCCGCCTCGCGGTACCAGCGCGAAAGGCAGTTGCGGCAGAACCCAGCCAGGTCCATCAGGTCGATGTTCTGCACGTCGGAGCGCTCGCGCAGATGCTCGACCAGCCTTCGGAACGCGGCGGCTTCCAGCTCAGTCCGGTCGCTCACGTGGCAAAGTATTTCGGATGTTGCTCGTGGTCCTGCTGGTGCTGCTCACCGTGGCGCCGGCCGCCGAGGCCCAGATTCCCCAGACGCCGGGCGTCGGGGGCTCGCCCGAGTTCGTCGGCAAACCGTGGAGCGCGCGGCCGGTATTCGCGGCCCCGGCGCCGCGGCACCCGTTCATGGCGCCGAACCAGCGCAGCAATATCCACTCGGACGCCTTTCAGACCGACACGAACTCCTGGTCCGGTCCGCTGGGGCGCCGCATGGAGACCTTCTCGCACTACGAGGCGCCCGGCGGGGTGTGCGGCTCCGTCACCTTCAACTCGAAGGACCAGATCGTCACGACCTGCCTCCAGCTCCGCGCCGTGCGCCTGAAGCTGTTCGACGCGCAGACGCTCGAGGAGCTCGCCTCGATGGAGCTTCCGCCGCGCCCGCCCAGCACCAATCCGTTCCAGGACTTCGCGGGCGGGGGTTACTTCTACCTCGATCACCGCGACCGCGCCGTGATTCCCACGACCGAGCGCCACATCCTCGTCGTCGCCATGAAGGGCGGGAAGTTCGAGGTCGAGGAGGACCACGATCTGACAGGCGTCATCCCTTCGGGCGCGAAGATCATCTCCGCCCTGCCGGATTGGGGTGGCCGGATCTGGCTGGCCACGACGGCGGGACTTGTGGCCGTGATCGATCCCGCGACCGGCGAGGTCGAGACCCACGACCTCGGCGAGGTGGTGCAGAACTCGTTCGCGGTCGGCAACGAGCGCGACGTCTACATCGTCTCCGAGAAGGCGCTGTACCGGTTCGAGGCCGACGCGAGCGGTGCCCCGGTGGTCAGGTGGCGGACGGTCTACGAGAACACGGGCGAGTTGAAGCCCGGCCAGGTCAGCGCGGGCTCGGGCACGACCCCCACGCTCCACGGCGACGGATGGGTCTCGATCACCGACAACGCCGATCCGCTGAACGTCGTGGCCTACCGGCGCAGCGACGGCGGCCAGATATGCAAGCAGCCGGTGTTCGAGGCGGGCACCGGATCGACGGACAACTCGCTGATCGGCGCCGGCCACTCGCTCATCGTCGAGAACAACCACGGCTACACGGGCCCGACCGCCGTTCTCCAGGGCATGCGCACCCTGCCCGGCGTCGAGCGCGTGGACATCGACGCCGACGGGAAGGGCTGCCGGCGCGTGTGGCACTCGAACGAGATCTCGCCCTCGGTGGTCCCGAAGCTCTCGCTCGCCAACGGGCTCGTGTACGTCTATACGCTCGACGAAGCCGGCGACCCCGACGATCCGTGGTACCTGACGGCGCTCGACTTCCGCACCGGCAAGACCGTCTGGAAGCGCCTGACGGGCGAGGGCCTCGGCTTCAACAACAACTACGCGCCGGTCAGCATCGGCCCCGACGCCACCGCCTACGTGGGGGTCCTCGGCGGGCTCGTGCTGGTGCGCGACACGGGCGACTCGGGCGCGGCCGGCGCCCCCGTGGAGACGCGGCCGAAGATCCGGCTGCGCGCCACGCGACGGGGCAGACGCGTCCGGTTCCGCGTGAAGGCCCCGAGCGGCGGGGTGGTGGCGCCGGTACGCGGCGCGAAGGTGAGGGCCGGAAAGCGCTCCAAGCTGACGAACGGCCGCGGGCGCGCGACGATCCGGACCAAGCGGCAGCGCGCGGTCGCCACGAAGCGCGGCTACCGCCGCGACCGCGTGAGGATCCCGCGCTGAGCACGTTCGACCGGGTCGCCGACCTGCCGCTCGAGATCGAGGGCTACGCGCTCGAGGGGCACGAGTTCGAGACCCCCCATTTCACCCGGCTCTCGACGGTGATCCGCCTGCACGGCGGCGGCGAGGAGGGAACCGGCGAGGACGTGACCTACGACGGCGTCGACCACATCGCGCTGCGTGATGCGGGGCCGGTCCAGCCGCTCGCGGGGAAGCACACCGTCGGCTCGTTCTGCAATCTGGTGGGCGGGCTCGAGCTCTTCCCCGCGCCTCCGGTAATGGACGTCTCGCCGCTCTACCGGCGCTGGGCGTACGAGAGCGCCGCCCTCGACCTCGCCCTGCGCCAGGCCGGCGTCCCACTCACCGAGGTTCTCGGACTCGAGGCGCGGCCGGTCACGTTCGTCGCGTCGATGCGCCTCGGCGAGCCGCCCACGGTCGAGCCCGTCAGCAGCCGGCTCGCGCGCTATCCCGGCCTGCGCCTCAAGCTCGACCCGACGAGCTCGTGGACGGACGAGCTGATCGCCGACCTGGTCGCGACGGGCGCCATCGACTCGGTGGACTTCAAGGGCCAGTACAAGGGAACGCCCGTCGACCAGCCGGCCGACCCGGACCTCTACCGGCGCGTGATCGAGGCCTTCCCCGACGCCTGGATCGAGGATCCCGAGCTGACCGACGAGACCGAGCCGGTCCTCGCGCCCCACCGGGACCGGATCACCTGGGACGCGCCGATCCACTCGATCGCGGACATCGAGGCGCTTCCGTTCGCGCCGCGGATGGTCAACGTCAAGCCGTCCCGCGTCGGCGGGCTCAAGTCGCTCTTCGACACCTACGACTGGTGCGCCGAACAGGGGATCGCCGCATACGGCGGCGGCCAGTGGGAGCTCTCGTGCGGGCGCGGCCAGATCCAGTATCTCGCCGCGCTCTTCCATCCCGACACGCCGAACGACGTGGCCCCCGCGGGCTACAACGATCCGAGCGTGCCCGAGGGGCTCCCGGAGAGCCCGCTTACGCCCGCGCTCGCGGAGACCGGGTTCCGCTGGGCTGCTTGACCTTCGGGTCGGTCGAGATGATGGTGAGCTGCGCCATGGTAGGCCGCGTCGTGGGCGCCGTGCCAAGCACGGCGTGCTTGAGGAAATCGAGGAGAACCACCGGTATTTGGCTACCCGGTGGAATCCCGGTGAAACTCCTAACCGGGACGTACACTCCGGCGCCGGTGCGCCTGATCCTCGCCGTGCTCGCGCTGCTCCTCGTCGTTCCGGTGGCGCGCGCCGAGACGTACGCAATCGGGTCGGGCGACCTCCGCGCACGGGTCGAGAGCGATCCGTGGTCGCTCGCGTTCGTGGACGCGGACGGCGAGGTGGTGGTCGACGAGGCGAGCGCCATGCCGCTGGGCGTGCGCACCGCGACCGGCTGGGCGGGGGCGGTGCGCGCGACCTCCGTTGCGCGCGTCGACGGCGCCCTCCTCGCCGAGGTGGAGACCGCGGGGCCCCTCCCCGCGCGGCTGCGCGTCCGGATCAGACGGGGGGCGCGCGGCTCCATCGCGGTCGAGGCCACCCCGCTCGCCGCGCCCGGCGCCAGCGCGCTCGGAATCGGGTTCGGCGCGACGTCGACCGAGAGCTTCTATGGCCTCGGGGAGCGCCCGCAGCGGGTGGACCACCGCGGCGCGGAACGGGTCGAGACCTACGTCGCGGACGGCCCCTATTACCCGGACGCCGAGCGCGCCGTCCTTGCCGCGTTCGTGCCGCCGCCGGGATACCGCCAGCGCGACGACGCCACGTACTTCCCGATCCCGTGGGTGTTGTCGTCCGAGGGCTACGGCGTGCTCGTGGAGAACGAGGAGACCGCCTACCACGACTTCGGCGCCGACCGCCACTGGTCGCTCGAGGTCACGACGGCGCCGGACGGCGTCTCGACGCCGCAGGAGGTGCCCGCGAGCCTCCGCTTCCGCGTCTTCGGCGGGGGCACCCCGCGGGCGGCGCTGCGGCGGTTCACGGGCCACGTGGGGCGCCAGCCCGCGCCGGCGGCGCCGTGGGTCTGGGGTGCGTGGTTCCAGCCGGGTGGATCTCTCGACGAGCAGATCGCGCAGCTCGAGAAGCTCCGCGCGGCCGACGCCCCCGTCTCGGTGATGCAGACCTACCTGCACTACCTGCCCTGCGGCGACCACGTGGGCGGACAGGACGCGGAGCGCGAGCGCGTCGATGCGTTCCACGCGCGCGGCACCGCGGTCACCACGTACTTCAACCCGATGATCTGCGTCGAATACCAGCCGCGGTTCGACGCCGCCGCGGCGGCGGGGGCGCTGGCGAAGGACGCGGGCGGCGATCCCTACACCTACACGTACGCGAGCTCGCCCACGTCGCGGTTCGATGTCGGCCAGTTCGACTTCTCCGCCCCGGCCGGGCGGACGTTCTACGCGGACCTGCTCGCCGAGGCCGTGGCCGACGGCCACGACGGCTGGATGGAGGACTTCGGCGAGTACACGCCGCTCGACTCGCACTACGCGAACGGCATGGACGGGACGCGGATGCACAACCTCTACCCCACGCAGTACCACTGCACGGCGTACGACTTCGTGCGGGCGCAGAGCCGGCCGATCGTGCGCTTCCAGCGGTCGGGTTTCACCGGCGCGGCACGGTGCGCGCAGGTGGTCTGGAGCGGCGACCCCACGGTCGGGTGGGACTTCGACGGCCTCGCCTCGCAGGTGAAGGGCGGGCTGTCGATGGGGTTGTCCGGCGTGAGCACGTGGGGTTCCGACATCGGCGGCTTCTTCGCGCTCGGCACGCGCGAGCTCAGCGACGAGCTGCTCACGCGCTGGGTCCAGTTCGGCGCGGTCTCGCCGGTCATGCGGATGCAGCGGAACGGCGTCGCGTTCCCCCCGCGCGAGCGCCCGCAGGCGGAGGACGACGGTCAGATCGCCAACTGGCGCCGGTACGCGAAGCTGCACACGCGCCTCTTCCCCTACCTCCAGGCCGCCGACCGCGTCTATCGGCGCACCGGGCTGCCGATCATGCGCCACCTGGCGCTCATGGATCCGAGCGACGAGCTGGCGCGCGTCCGCGAGGACCAGTACCTGTTCGGGCCGGACCTGCTGGCGGCGCCGGTGGTCGAGCCGGGGGTGACGGAGCGCGAGGTCTATCTGCCCCGCGGCAGGTGGGTCGAGTTCTGGCGGGCGCTGTCCTACCGCGAGCGCTCCGGGAGCCTGCGGCTGCGCCGCGCGCCCAGGGTCCAGGCCGGCGGGCACGAGACGACCGTGCCCGCCCCACTCCATGAGCTCCCGCTGTTCCTGCGCGCGGGGGCGGTGCTGCCACTCCTGCCCGCCGACGTCGACACGCTGGCGGACTACGGGCCGGGCAGGAACGCCGTGCCGCTCTCGCACAGGCGCGGACGGCTCGACCTGATCGCGGTGCCGCGCGGCCGATGGCGGGGCAAGTTCCACCGTGGCGAGACCCTCGTCTCGCGCGAGCGGCGCGGACGGTGGGAGCTCACCGTGCGCGGACAGCGCAGGCGGCGCTACGCCGTGCAGGCCTCGCTCGCGACCTTGCGGCGGCCGTTCAGGCCCTGCACGGTGACCGTCGGCAACCGGCGGGCACGCTTCCGCTACGCCCGCAAGACGCGCGCTCTGCGCGTGGCATTCACCGCGCGGCGGACGACCGTGGTTGCGGCGAGCTGCCGCAACTGATCGAATCTCCCTCATGGCCCTCCTGATCGTCGTGGCGATCGTCGTCCTGCTGGTGGCGTTCGTCGTCGTGACCTACAACGCCCTGGTCGCGAAACGCAACCGCTCCCAGAACGCGTGGGCGCAGGTCGACGTGCAGCTCCGGCGGCGCTACGACCTCATCCCGAATCTGGTCGAGAGCGTGAAGGGCTACGCCTCGCACGAGCAGTCGACCTTCCAGGCCGTGACCGAGGCGCGCGCCGCGGCGCAGAGCGCTGAGGGGCCGGCCGAGCAGGCTCAGGCGGAGGCCGCGCTGTCTGGGGCGCTCGGTCGCCTGATGGCGGTCGCGGAGGCGTACCCCGCGCTGCGCGCGACCGAGAACTTCCAGCAGCTCCAAGCCGAGCTCGGGGAGACCGAGGACAAGATCGCCACCGCGCGACAGATCTACAACGACACGGTCCTCACCTACAACAACGCCGTCCAGCAGATACCCACGAACATCGTCGCCGGCATCTTCCGGTTCAAGACCCGGGAGTACTTCGAGGTAGCAGCCGGAGACCCCGCGAGGGAGCCGGTCGCGGTCGAGTTCTGATGCGGCGGGGACTCGCCGCCCTGGTGGCGGCGCTGCTGCTCCCCGCGGCTCCGGCGGCGGGCAAGGAGTTCACCCTCCCGGACGCCGAGGTGGACGTTCGTGTCGCGCGCGACGGCGGAGTCCTCGTGACCGAGAAGATCACGTTCGACTACGACGGTTCGTTCAGCGGGGCCTTCCGCGAGATTCCGCTCCGCGACGGAGAGCGCGTCGACGGTGTGACCGTCGCCGAGGGAAACGACCGATACCGCCCAGGTGGTTCGCTCGAGCTAGGGACCGATGGAGCCCCGGAGCAGTTCGGTTCCGGCGTCGTGGACGGGAATATGCGCATCGTCTGGCGGTACCGGGCGTTCAACGAACGGCGCACGTACACGATCCGCTACCGGATGTCGGGGCTCGCGCGCGCCTACGACGACGTGGTCGACGTGAACCTCCAGGTTTGGGGCAGCACGTGGACGGTCGGCCTCGGCCGCCTGCAGGCGACGATGGCCGCGCCCGAGCGCGTCACTCCGGCGAACGCTCGCGTCTTCGCCCACCCGGTCCACGTGCGCGGCGACTCGGCCTTCGCCGACGGCGTGGCGCGGCTCCGCGCTCTCGAGATCCCGGACGAGCAGTTCGTGGAGATGCGGCTGCTGTTTCCGCGCTCGATGCTCACCTCAACGGCGCGCGCCAAGGTGATGCGAGGCGACGGGCGCGAACGGATCGTCGCGGAGGAGCTTGCCGACGCCGCCGATTACGAGGACAGCCGCCGCAAGATCGACGACGCACTGGACCACATCCCGCGCAGCCTGCTCTACCTGCTGCTGCTCTGCACGCTCCCGGCCGCGGCCATCCTCGGGCTCGTCTGGCTGGTGTTCGGGCGTGAACGGCGAGTGGCGGGCTACGACCGCGAGTACGAGCAGGAGCCGCCGTCCGACGACCCCCCTGCCCTGATCGGGCCCCTGCTGCGCCAGTCCACCGAGCCCGGCGGTGCCGAGTTCACGGCGACCGTTTTCGACCTGATTCGCCGCGGCTGGCTGACGGGCGAGCCGGCCACGACCGAGAAGTGGAGCTGGGGGGCGCTCGGCAAGCGCCCGCAGCCCGACCTGCTGCTTACGATGAAGGGCGGGAACGGGCTGGTCCCGGTCGAGGCGCGTGTCGCGTCGATCCTCAAGCGCGCGCTGGGAGGCGGGCCGGTCCTCCTCTCGGACCTCTCCGACAGGATCGAGCAGAACCGCGAGGAGAACGCGAAGAGCTACACGTCCTGGCAGGACACCGTCGCGAAGGAGTTCAGCGCCAGGCGCTGGTACGACAACCGCGGCACGATCGCCGTCGTCGTCGCGGCCATCCTCATGACGCTGGTCTCGATCATCCTGATCTGGGCGGGGGTCGATGACCTCGAAGCACGCGTCGTCAGCTGGACCGAGGTCGTCCAGATCGCCCTGGGCGTCGCCGCGGCTGTCAACTCGTTCGTCCTCTTCGCCAGCCTGCGCAACGAGCGCGTCCGCCGTCGATGGACGGCGGCCGCCGGGACGGAGGCTGCCCGCTGGAGGGCGTTCCGCCGCTACCTGCGCGACTTCCCGCGGCTGCAGGAGGCGCCGCCGGCATCCGTCGCGCTGTGGGAGCGCCTGTTGGTCTACGGCATCGTCTTCGGGCTGGCCGACCGCGTGCTGCAGGCCGCGAAGCTTGCGGGGCCGGAGGAGCTCCAGCAGGCCAGCCACATCTACGCCCCCGGCTATCACGGCGGCGGCGACGGGTTCTACTCGGGCTCCAGCATCTCGAGCATGTCCAGCGGGTTCACGAGCGCGATGGCGCCCCCCTCGAGCGGGTCCGGCGGAGGCGGCGGCGGCTTCTCGGGCGGCGGTGGCGGAGGCGGAGGCGGCGGAGGAGGCGGGGCGTGGTGAGGCGCCCGCGCCGGCGCCGCTAGACGTCGTCGGGCGAGAAGGTGTCGCAGGCGGCCGGCTCGCCGGACTCGTCGCCCGCGGCGAACCAGCGGGCGCGCTGCTCCGAGGTGCCGTGCGTGAAGCTCTCCGGGTCCACCCCGCCGCCGGCGCGGCGCTGGAGCCGGTCGTCGCCCACGGCCTCGGCCGCGCCCAGGGCCTCCTCGATGTCGCCGCGCTCCAGGTCGCCGGCCGCCCGGACCGTGTGGCTCCACACGCCGGCGTAGCAGTCGGCCTGGAGCTCCAGCCGGACCGACAGCTCGTTCGCGTCGTCGGGGTTCTCCTGCTCGAGTCGGCGGACCTCCTCGCTCGTCCCCAGCTGGCGCTGCACGTGGTGGCCCATCTCGTGAGCGATCACGTACGCCCAGGCGAAGTCGCCGTTCGCGCCGAGCTGGCTCTCCATCTCGCGGTAGAAGCTCAGGTCGAGATAGACGCGCTGGTCGCCCGGGCAGTAGAACGGGCCCACCGCGGAGGTCGCGCTCCCGCAGCCCGTGCTCACCCCGCCGCTGAAGAGCACCAGCTTCGCCTCGCGATAGGGCTGGCCGCCGCGATCGAATGTCTGCTGCCAGCTCCCCTGTGCGTCGTCGAACACGTACGCGCTGAAGTCCTTCAGATCGCGGTCGGGATCCTGGCCGGGTGGGATCGGCGCCTGCTGCGGCGCGTTCAGGCCGACGCCGAACGGCCCCTCCACTCCGAAGCCCGATCCGGTCCCGCCGCCGATCAGCTGAATGAGCAGGAAGACGACGACGCCGATCGCGCCCAGCCCACCCGCGCCGGCGGCCGGCAGGCCGAGGCCGCGACCGCCGCGCGCGCCGCGCCGGTCGATCACGTTGCCGCTCGGACGCGTCCGTCGCCACCGCATGAAACGTCTCTACCCCCTGCCGTTACTGTCCATACGGATGCTCTTCCGCGAGAAGACGAAGATGATCGATCCGGACCGCGCGCTCCCAGGGCGCGAGCAGCCGCTGCCGGTGCCGGCCCGCCACGAGGTGCTCGGCACGCCGCTCGAGCCGCCGTTCCCAGACGGCGTCGAGACCGCGGTGTTCGGGATGGGCTGCTTCTGGGGCGCCGAGCGGATGTTCTGGCAGGCGGATGGCGTCCACACGACGGCCGTCGGCTACGCCGGCGGCCACACGCCGAACCCCCTGTACGAGGAGGTGTGCTCCGGCTCGACCGGGCACACCGAGGTCGTGCTCGTCGCCTTCGACACGGCGAAGACCTCGTACGAGCGGATGCTCCAGATCTTCTGGGAGGGCCACGACCCGACGCAGGGCATGCGCCAGGGGAACGACGTCGGAACCCAATACCGCTCCGCGGTGTACGCCGCGTCAGACGAGCAGCGGGCGGCGGCCGAGGCCTCGCGCGCCGCCTACCAGGAGCGGCTGGCCGCGGCCGGCCATGGCGAGATCACCACCGAGATCGCGGCCGCGGGGCCGTTCTACTACGCCGAGGACTACCACCAGCAGTACCTGGCGAAGAACCCGAACGGCTACTGCGGCCTGGGCGGGATCGGCGTGAGCTGCCCGGTCGGCCTGCCGACCTAGCTCTCGCGGCGGGCGGGCACCTCCGACCCGCTCACCGGCGCCTGCTCTACGACCCCCTCGCGCGGCTCGCACTCGACCTTTTCGAGCTCTGACCGCGCGCTGAAGCCGCACATGTCGCAATCGAGCGTCCCCTCCGGAAACAGCTCCTTGCAGCGCGGACAGCAGAGCTGCGTCTCGGGCTCGCCCTTGCGGCGAAATCGCATCGGTACCTCCCTCGCCTGGACCGGTGCGCGGAGGCTAGCGCGGACGCGGCACCCACGTCAGGTGGGGCGGCACGTACTCGCCCTCCTCGACGTAGGGCTCCGGCAGGTCCGTGAGCTCGTGCAGCTCGCCGCCGCGCGCACGGACGCGCCAGATGCTCGGGAACACGTCGAATCCGACGTCCCCGCCGGTGAAGTCGAGCGACACCCACGCGATCCAGCGCCCGTTCGGGGACCAGGTCGGCTGCGTCTCGGCGATGTCCTCGCGCTGCACGAGCCGGCGGCGGTTCTTCCCGCTGCGGTCGATCACGTAGAGGTTCCCGCCCGACGCCCCGCCCTTTATCTCGCGCTGCCGGTACAGCGTGCGAAAGACGATTCGGCGGCCGTCCGGCGACCAGTCCGGGTCGAATGCCCGTGTGCCGGCGATGCGGCGCACCGGCTTCCCGTTGCTCGCCCGGATCAGCCACAGCCCGGTGCGAAGCCCGCCTCGACTGGCGTTGACCGCGATCAGCTTCCCGTCGGGCGACCAGCTGGGGTTGTCGTAAGCGGTCTCCCGCTCGCCGGTGATCGACCGCTGCTCGCTTCCGTCGGTCTGGACCGCCCAGAGGGGCGCGCGGTCCCTCCCGCCCTCGTTCCGGTCGCCGTCGAAGGCGAACGTCTCGCCGTCGGGGGCCCACGACGGTCCCGATGGGTAGATGGTCAGATCCTCCCGCGAGATCGGCACGGGGCTGACGTCGCTCCCGGTCGCCCCGAGGGTCACGTAACCCGGGCCGGACTCCCCGTGCCGGAGCGCGAGAAGCGTCTCGCCATCGGGCGACGCCACGGGATGGGCGAACCCCTGCGGCTGCTCGGGCCCCCCGGAGTCGCACTCCTCGGTGAACGGCTGGACGTCACCGCCGCGCCACTTCACCGTCGCGAGGTAACCGGCCTGGTAGCAGTCCTCGATCGACACCACGAGCGGCCCGTTTTTCCCTGGGAAGGACGCCTGCGCGGGGATGGGCGCCAGCGCGACGAGGAGCAGAGCAATCGGGAGAACGAGCCCTGTGCGTGCCATGCCCGTAATCAACATCCGAGCGCGCCGAAGGTAGCGGTCCACGCTGGGCCCGCGAGAACGCCGAGCGGGCCACGACGGCTGCGACGAGCGCGGCCACGCCGCCCACGACGAGCGCCAGCCGCGGCGACCACGTTTCGGCGATCCAGCCCGACAGCGGACCGCCCAGCGGCGTGGTGCCGAGGAAGACGATCGAGTAGAGCGCCATCACCCGCCCGCGCATCTCAGCCGTGACCGCGAGCTGGAGCGCGGAGTTCACCCCCGCGGCGAAGGTCACGCTGGCGGCCCCGAGCGGCACCAGCGCCAGGGCGGCCAGCTCGATCGTCGGCGAGACCGCCAGCAGCAGCGTCAGCGCGCCGAACAGTGCCGACGATCGCACCAGCAGCCGGTTCGTGACGCACCCGCGCGCGCCCGCGACGAGCGCGCCCGCGACCGACCCGATCCCCATCGCGGTCATCAGCCACGCGTAGCCGGAGGCCGTGGTGTCGAAGGTGAACTTCGCGAGCAGCGGAAGCACCACGAGGAAGTTGAAGCTGAGCATCCCGACGACGGCCATCATCAGGAGCGGGAGGCGCAGCGCGGGCGTGGCCCGCACATAGCGAAGCGCCGCTCGGAGCGCACCCGGCTCGCGCGACGCGCGCGGCGCGTCCGCCAGCTCGGCGGCGTCCATCGAGCGCAGCGCGAAGATCATCGCCGCGAACGAGGCGGCGTTCAGCACAAAACAGGGGCCGACCCCCCAGATCGAGATCACCCCGCCGGCGATCGCCGGACCGACGATCCGGCTGGCGTGGACGATCACGCTGTTCAGGCTGACGGCGTTGACGACCCGGTCGGCGCCGACCATCTCGATGACGAAGCTCTGCCGTGCTGGGTTGTCGATCGCATTGACCGTGCCGCGCACGAAGACGAGGGCGAACACCATCCACGGCTCGACCACCCCCGACACGTAGAGCGCGAACAGGGCCAGCGCCGGCACGGCCATGGCCGCCTGGCTGAACTGAAGGAGCACCCGCTTCGGAATCCGGTCGGCGAGCATCCCGCCGTAGGCGCCGAACAGCAGGATCGGCGCAAACTGGAGCGCGGCCACCAGGCCGACCGCCGTACCGCTCTCCGTCAGCTTCAGGATCAGCCAGACCTCGGCGACGATCTGCATCCAGTTCCCCGAGACCGAAACGACCTGACCGGCGAAGTAGCGGCGGTAGTTCTGGACCTTCAGCGAGGTGACGGACCGGCGTAGCGCTTCGGTCAGCGCCGTTCACCGTCCAGCAGCCGCTCGAGGACCCCGGCCGCTCGCTCGAGCGCGGCGACGTCCTCGGCGGGGAGCTCGCGCAGCCGACGCGCCAGATACGCGTTCTTCCGCGAGCGAAGCTTCTTGAGCAGGGCGGCGCCCTGGGAGGTGATGCACACCACGGCGCTGCGGCCGTCGCTCGGGTCCGCGGAGCGCTCGATCAGGCCGTCCTCCTCGAGCCGGTGGAGGATCCGCGTGGCGGTGGGGCGCTTGATGCGCTCGATGTCGGCGAGCCCGCTCGGGGTGAGCGGTCCGTGGTTCTCGATCGTCGCGAGCGCCGCGGTCATCGACGGGCTCAGCTCATCGCCCGCCTCCTGGCGCATGCGCCGCGCGGTTCGCGCGATCGCCAGGCGCAACCGCGCCGGGAGCTCCGCCGCCTGATCGGCCGATTTAGTTCGCATCGCTAGTTAGTCTAGCTAACTTGCCTCAGCGCTCGGACTCCGCGAAGATTGCCCCATGCCAGTGGTCACCGAGGCGGAGCTCCCGGAGTGGGACTACACGGACGAGACGATCACCGGCCCGCGGTTCCACGAGGTGATGCTCGGTCTGGCCGAGCGCTCGTGGATCGCACGGGCGGACCCGGTCGGCTGGATCGTGCTCGACCACGAGGCGGTCGCGTTCTTCATGCGGACGCCGCAGGCGAACTTCCCCGGCATCCTCATGCTGGAGGTCCAGGGGGTCACCGAGGGCCCGATGTGGGAGCGGATGAAGGGCAACCTGCTCGACCTGCGCGGCGAGGACCACCGTCGCCAGCGAAAGCTCGTGCAGCACGCGTTCACCCCGAAGGAAGCGGACAAGCTGCGCCCGCTGATGCGGCAGGAGCTCGAGAAGCTCTGGGACGCCGTCGCCGACGACGGCCGCTGCGACTTCGTCGACGCGTTCGCGAAGCCCTATCCGGCGCGCATGATCGCCGGGGTGATGGGCTCGCCGCTCGAGGACGCGCCGCAGCTCGGGCACTGGGCGAACCTCATCCAGAAGCAGTTCGACCCGGTGGCGATCGCGACCATGCTGCCGACGCTCGAGCAGGCGTCCTCGGAGTTCGTGGACTACGTGAACGACCTGATCGCCAAGCGAAAGGGCGACCCGCGCGACGATCTGATCACGTACCTGATCGAGGCCGAGGAGGACGGCGACCGGCTGACCGAGGAGGAGATGAACCACCTGGTGAGCGCCGTGCTGGTGGGCGGCGTGGACACGACGCAGGCCCAGCTCGCCCACGGCATCCGCCTGTTTGCAGCCCATCCCGACCAGTGGGAGCTGCTGCGGCGGAACCCGGAGGAGCTCGCGGTCGCCGCTGCCGAGGAGGTCCTGCGATACGAGCCGATCACGGCGCTGACGGCGCGGATCACCCTGGAGGACGTCGAGTACCGCGGAATCGAGTTCCCGGCCAACACCGTCGTGCTGGCGTGCGCGCTGACCGCGAACCACGACCCGGAGGCCTACGACCGCGCGGAGGACTTCGACATCACCGCCGACCGCGGGCGGGCCAAGCCGCTGACCTTCGGCGCGGGCCCCCACTTCTGCCTCGGCGCGAACCTGGCCCGCGCCGAGCTACAGGAGGCGTTCCGGTTCCTGGCGGAGCGGATCGAGACGGTGGAGCCGGCGGGCGAGCCCGTCTACGACACGCCGCTCGGCGTGCACGGCCTGCACGAGCTGCCGATCAGCTTCGCCCGTGCCTGACGCGTAGCCCGGCCGCGATGTCGGCCTCGTCCAGCTCGCCAGCCGCGACGCGTTTGGCGAGCGTGCGCGCGACGACCCGGTCTACGAGCCGCGGCAGGTGGCGCGCTACCCCCATCTGAAGCCGGCCCCCGCCCGTGACGGCGACGTCCCGGCCCGGCCGGTCGGACTCGCAGGCGCGCACGATCGTGGCGACGACGCGCTCGAGCGGCTCCTCATGCGAGAAGCCCTCGAGCTGGAGGCCCGCCGCGCGCGTGCGGTCGTGGATCGGCGTGCGGACGAAAGCGGGATGCACGCAGGTGACGTCCACGTGCGTCCCGTACTCCGCACGCAGCGCGTCGGCGTACGCGGTCAGGGCCCGCTTGGACACGCCGTAGGCGGCGCCGAGCGGCAGACCGATGAACGACATCCGCGAGCCGAGCAGGACCACGTGTCCGCGGCTCGTGACCAGGTGGTCGATGGCGGCCGCGGTCACCCGCCAGGCTCCCAGGAGGTTCACGTCGATCATCCGGCGGACGTGATCGTCCGGCGGCTCGCCCGCGCTGGCCGGGCCGCCGATGCCGGCGTTGTTCACCAGCGCGTCGAGGCCGCCGCCCAGCCGGTCGACGGCCTGCTCCACGGCGACCGGGACGGCGTCGTCGTCGGTCACGTCGCAGGCGATCACCTCGTCGCCGTCGGCCTCGAGATCGAGCCCGGCCACCCGCCACCCGCGCGCCTTCAACTCCGCGCGCACGGCGGTGCCGAACGCGCCGCGCGCGCCGGTCACGAGGGCGCGCCTGCTCATGCGCCCACCCGCGTGCGGCCGCGCTCGAGCTCCTCGCCCAGCTCGTGCATGAAGCGGTCGAAGTCCACGCGCATCGCCGGGCGGCCGTGCTCGCCCCAGCGCGCGAGCGCGTAGCGGTGGCGCCGCTCGCAGTCGCGCCGCTGATCGGCCGGCGAGGGCAGGTACCAGTCGCCGGCCAGGTGCTCGGCGAGGATCTGGGCCTGCCGCTCGACGATCGGGAACGCCGACCCCGTCGACTGCATCAGGCCGATGAAGTAGAGGTCGGGGCAGTCCAGATGGAAAATCCGCTTGTAGAGCGGCAGCTGCTTCGGATCCGGGCCGGTGAGGGAATCGTCGAGGAACGGCATCGACACCCGATAGCCCGTACACCAGACGATCGCATCCACGGCCTCCTCGCTGCCGTCGGTGAACGCGACGGAGCCGGCCGCGAGCGATGCGATGCCCGGCTTCGGCGTCAGCTCGCCGTGGCTGATCCGGCTGAGCACGGTGTCGGTGATGGTCGGGTGGTCCTGGAAGAGCCCGCGCGTGGGCTCGGGGAGCCCGTAGCGCTCCGGCGGTCCGACCGTCAGGCGCAGCAGGAACTGCGACAGCGGCTGGCGGATGCGCCACGGGACGTGGACCGCCACCCACGGCTTGATGATCTGGTCGGCGGGCTGCCCGAGCAGGCGCTTCGGGATCACCCAGGTCCCGTGCCGGGCGGAGAGGTAGGTCCGGTCGGCCACGAGTGAGATGTCGGTGGCGATGTCCATCGCGCTGTTCCCCATCCCGACCACGAGCACGTTCTGGTCGCGGAAGTCCTCCCCCTCGGTGTAGTCGAGCGCGTGCAGCTGGCGACCGTCGAAATCGCCGGGATAGAGCGGGTCCGGCCACTTCGGCTCCTCGTTGTGCCCGTTCGCCACGACCAGCCTGTCGAAGCGCTCGCGCTCGCCGCTCTCGAGCTCGATCTCCCAGCCGTCGCCGTCGTGTCGCGCGCTGCGGATCCCGGCGCCGAGCCGGATCCGGTCGGTCAGGCCGAAGTGCTCGGCATACCCCTCCAGGTAGCGGCCGACCGCGTCGCGGCTCGGGTAGTCCGGGGTGCCGTCGGGCATCGGGAGCTCTCCGAACTCGGTGCGAGCGCGGCTCGTGATCAGGTGGAGCGAGCGGTAGGCGGCCGTCGGCCGTTCGTCGTCGCGCAGCGCCCAGACCCCGCCGACGCAGGGGCGGCGCTCGAACGCCACCGCGTCGAAGCCGCGCGCCCTGAGCGCCCGCAGGGCGGCCAGCCCGGCTGGTCCGGCTCCGACTATCGCGAGTCGCACGCGCGCAACGCTAACCCAGGTAGCTTGCCGACCGGTGAACCTCGACCCGCCCTTCAGCGATCCCGGGATTCCCGACGGAGAGCGAACCGGCTACCGCGGCACGATCGGCGACCGCGAGGTCGGCACGGGGGAGCTCCTCGTGGAGGCGGCCGACGCTCGCTACGTCGCACGGCTCCAGACGCGCATCCTGGGCGACTTCAACCAGGCGATCGAGATGACCTTCGCGCGCGCTCACGGCTTGGTGCGGGCGACGCACTACCGCGCCGAGAGCCGCGACGGGGAGCGGCCGGTGAGCGTCGAGG
>DASPHG010000035.1:0-2649 GCA_035629775.1 Thermoleophilaceae bacterium
TTCGACGTGCAGGTCGTGCCCGACGTGCAGCGGTATTGGAACAGCGGACGGTCAGAGCCGTTGCGTCGATTGGTCAGGTGCTCGGCGACGACGCGCGTGCTCGTCCACTCCGGCGAGCTCGACGGGCAGTTCGTGCGCATCGCCGCGCTCACCGGCGATGCCGTGACCGCGACGAGCGCGCGTTCCTGCGTCCACAGGCGCGCCTGGCTCGTCGTGGCGGGCGCGTTGACCGTGTCGAGGCAGTAGCGCACCCAGGTCCGGCTGGGGTCGGAGGTCTGAAAGATGAGGTCGTACGCGGCCACGGTGTCCAGCACCGGCGTGTTGTTCAGCCGCTTGGCGAGGTTGCGCAGCTGGCGGGCCTGGACGTCGAGCGCCTCGCGTGCCTCCTCCGTCGTCTCCAGGCGGACGTTGTTGTCGTGCGCGGAGCCCGACAGCGTCGTGAACGTGACCAGCGTCGCCCCCACCACCACGAGCGCCAGCGCCATCGCCGCGAGCATCTCGATCAACGTGAAGCCGCGTTCGTCGCGCAGGTTCAGGGCGACCACGTGACCGGTCCGATCGGATCGGATTCGTTGAAGTCGCTGTCGACGGTCGTGACCCAGTAGCGGTGTGAGGTCGCGCCGGCGTCGGAGTCGGTGTAGGTCGTGATGAGACCGCCGGTCGTGCGGTCGTAGCGATCGGCGTACGCCACGCTCGCGCCGTCGCGGTAGACGCGATAGAACGCGACGTCCTCGAGCAGCGGCGCCGTCCAGGTCAGCCGGGGGACGCCGCTGAGGTTCGTGAGCACGAGCAACAGCGGGCTGCGCGGCGGACTGCCGGCCGCCCCCACCGTGAGCGTCCGCTTCGTGCCGTCGCGCAGGGTGTTGCCGGGATCGCGGTCGACCGCGACGATCGAGTACCTCTGCAACCCCGACTCGGGACTGAAGTCCGCGCAGCTGTCCGTTGTCGGAGCGAGCATCGGCCCGGCCGCCGGCGCGGGGCAGACCTGCTCGTCGTCGGCGGTCGCGGCCGTGTCATCGGGTCCCGCCCACACCACGCGATAGCCGAGGATGTCGCGCTCGCGGTTCAGCGACCAGTCGAACTCGACCCAGTCGCCGGCGCGGGTGTTGTGGCCGCCGTCGAAGCCGCTCGGCGCGTACGGCGCGCGGCGGTTGAGCACGATGTCCGCGCGCTTGGACTCGCCGGGGATGTCGCGGTCGTCGAAGGCCTGCGCGGTCATCGTGTAGGCGCCGTCGAGCACCTCGCTGCCCGAGCCGGAGGTGCCGATGTTCCAGGTCGCCGTGAAGCTCGTCGCGCCGGTGACGCTCCCCCCGCTCACGCCGTCGTCGATCTCCCAGCGCAGGCTCTGCGCGGCGGTCGTCGTCCAGACCGCGCTGACCGTCCCGACGTTGGCGGTGATCGCCTGCGTCAGCGGCGAGATCCCGAGAATCCGCGGGCCCAGCCCGCCGGCCGGGTTGACGATCAGCGCCGCCTGGGTCGTCTCGCGGGTCCGCGCGTCGTCGCGCCAGCGCACCACGAACGTCACGCGGCGAAAGTCCTCGCCGTTGGAATCGCCCCCGGCCGCGTTCGGGGCGCAGGCGTTCGCGGGCGCGGTCGCGCCGTAGCCGTCGGTGGGGCTGTCGAACACGCACGTCGACGCGGTGACGGTGTACTCGAGGCCGCGACGCTCGATCGTCCACGGCGAGCCGGAGCCGAGGCCGCGCGACTGCAGCTGCGACGTCACCGCGTCCAGGTCCACGTAGTCCAGCTCGCGGGCGGTCTCGACGAGCTCGCGCACGAGGTTCGTCGCCGCGATCCGCGTGTTGCTCGTGGCGGTGGTCTGCAGGGCGCCGTTGTAGACCCCGAGCACCGCGAGGATCCCGGTGACGAGCAGCAGCGCCGCCACCATGACCTCGACCATCGTGAAGCCGTCCTCGCCGCGGCCCGGCGGGGCCGCGGTCAACGAGTCGGCTGTGACTACCACGAGCTGTCGTTCCGGCAGCCGCCCTGGCCGGGCCGCGTGCAGCTGTGCGCGGTGCCGGAGGGGCCGCGGTCGATCTCGAAGATCGTGGCGGTCTGGGACATCTTGGCGACGACGTAGCCGGTCCCGCCGCCGGTGATCGTCAGCGAGACCCCGTCGCCGAGCGGGTGCTCGGCGTCGGGGCACGGGCCGAAGCTCTCGGGCTCGGCGAAGCATGCCTCCATCTGCGAGACCGCGTTGCGGACGTCGGCCTTCGTGTTGGCGTCGCGCGCCTTCTCCGCCTGGCCGAGAAACGCGGGCAGCGCGAGCGCGGCGAGGATCCCGATGATGAGGACCACTGCCAGGAGTTCGATCATCGTGAAGCCGCGTTCGTCCATCACTGAGGCTGATCGGCAGCGGCGCATGTCGCGCAGCGGCGAACCGCCCGGATTGGACGAACGTTTCGCGCCGAAACGCAACGACGAAGGGCGGGCCCGAGGGCCCGCCCTTGTGAGACGTGATGCGGTCGGTCGGGGACTACCAGGTGCTGTTGTTGCAGCCCTTCGTGTCGCCGCTGCAGGCACGGGTGTACGTGCCCGGCGAGGTGTTGGACTTCGTGATCGTGAACACGCCCGTCGAGTTGGACGTCGAGGACAGCGTGTAGCCCGAGCCGTTGGTCGTGACCGTGACGTGCTCGGGGCCGGTCGCGG
>DASPHG010000036.1:0-30213 GCA_035629775.1 Thermoleophilaceae bacterium
TCAACAAGCCGGGGCCGCTCACCCCCGAGGAGTGGGCCGAGATGCAGAAGCACCCCGAGTTCGGCGCGCGCATGCTCGAGCGGGCCGAGCTGTGGGACATCGCGGCCTGGGTCACGGCGCACCACGAGCGCCCCGATGGCAAGGGCTACCCGCTAGGACTCAGCGGTGAGGCGATTCCGCTCGAGGCGCGGATCGTCGCGGTCGCGGATGCCTACGAGGCGATGACGACGGACCGCGTCTACCGGCCGAGTATCGGCCACACCGCCGCACGCGCCGAGCTCCGCCGCGCAGCGGGCACGCAGTTCGATGCCCGGGTCGTGGCGGCCTTCCTGAAGGCGCACGAGCCGAACCAGGACGGCACCTGGCGGATCGTCAGCGGTCGCGCCGTCGCTGCGTGACGGTCGCGGGTTCCTCGAACTCGATCCGCCCAGCCCGCCGCCTGTCGCCCGCCACCGGGACGAATGCCACGGCATGGCTCCCGGGCGGGTCCGCGAGCAGTTCGAAGCGCGCCGGCGTGAGCGGGTCTGCGGTCTGCCGCAGCCCCAGCCCCTCCAGCACGACATCGCCGGGCTCCGACACGGAGACCGCGAGCGTGAAGCTCGAGCCGGCTGGCACGCGTCGCATGGACGACCGCGCGCCCGGAGGGGGCACGCTGAGCGACACCGAGGCCGGCTGGAGGGTGGCTGTGCCCGCCGCGGGGCGCTCCGTGGGCGCCTCCTGGGACCCCTCGTCGCGGTCCTCGGGCGAGGGCGCGATCGCCGCCACGAGGGCGGAAAGGCCCAGCACGAGGGCGAACAGGAGCAGCACGCGCCGGATTTGCACAACTTGAATCTTGCCTACCGATTCATGGACGCACGTCCGATCAAGGTTTCGCCCCGCAAATACCGATAACCCTCCCAAGCCAGAAGTCCACGGTGATAAGGGCAAACCCGTCGTGAGGCGGGGACGCAAAGTCACGGTGCTCCTCCCCCCACCAGGAGCAGGCCGGACTACCACCAGGAACTCGACTTCCATACGGCGGCTTCGACCCGCGGCGGACTGGCATCAAGGTCAATCCAGTACTCCTAAAGGAGGAGTTCACATGCTGCGGAATCTCCGCGAGCGTATGGAGAGCGAGAAGGGCTTCACCCTTATCGAGCTCCTCGTTGTCATCCTGATCATCGGCATCCTCGCCGCCATTGCTCTGCCGGCCTTCCTGGGCCAGCAGAAGAAGGGCCAGGACGCCGAGGCTAAGTCGAACGCCCGCAACCTCGTGTCTGCGGTGCAGTCGTGCTACGCCGAGACGCAGGACTACACCGAGTGCAACACGACGGCTCTGCTCGATGACAACGGCGCCAAGCCGGGTGTCACGATCGGCCCGAACGACGGCGAGGTGTCCATCACCGCTGCCCTCGACTCGTACTCGGTCATTGGTCACTCGAAGAGCGGCAACGATTTCACGATCGCTGTTGCGGCTGACGGTACGCAGACGCGTACCTGCACCACCCCGAGCGAGGGCGGCTGCCCGAGCACGGGTGCCACGAACTGGTAAACCAACAACCAATCGCTGTGAAAAGGGGGCGGGCCTTCGGGCCCGCCCTTTTTTTGCGTCCAGATTCGCCTGGACAAAGTTCACCTGACGCGGGCATCCGCCGATCGGATGAGCGTGCGTCGGAACCTGCGCCTCACTCTCGTACGCCTGCGCTCCGAGAGGGGCATGTCGCTCGCCGAGCTCCTCATCGGGATGGCGACGTTCAGCTTCGTCTTGCTTGCGCTGCTCACGCTCCTCGACGGAGCGGTTCAGACGGCGCCGCGGGAGCAGGAGCGGGCGAACGCGATCCGGGAGGGCCAGGCCGGCCTTCACGTGATGACGCGCGAGCTGCGGGGCGCGAACAAGGTGTGGACCCCCGGCAAGACCCAGATCTACGTGAACATCGGCGACGACAAGCACGTCCTCTACGACTGCGATGTGGTCCATCCCGAGGACCCCGCGCTGCGCCAGTGCCTGCGCTGGGAGGCGGCGGTCGGCAGTGAGCTGCCGCTCGACCAGGACGGGGAGGTCGTCGTCGCCCGCCGGCTGCCGGGCGACGTGTTCAGCTACGAGCCGAACCTGATCAGCCCCACCTACGTCAAGGCACGGATCCAGGTGCCCCAGGCCGGCGAGCAGGCCGGGGGCTACCTCGCGAACCTCGTCCTCGACGACGGCTTCTACCTGAGGAACACCGATGTGGGCTAGGGCGCGCTCCGAGTCCGGCTTCACGGCCATCGAGCTGCTGCTCGCGGTGCTGATCGGCACGGTCGGCGTCATCTCGCTGATCGGGACCTTCGACGTCTCGCGGCGGGTGACGAGCTACTCCGAGATGAAGGAGGCGGCATCGCACGTCGCCGAGCAGAAGATGGAGGAGCTCCGGACACTCGACTACGGCGAGCTCGCGCTGAACGCCGCCCCGACGGCCTCGACCGATCCGGACAGCCCGGCGTTCCAGGTGGGCGGCGGCGGCACGACGTACAGGCCCGATGCCGACTCGCAGGCGACCGAGCCGCTCGTGGTCGACGCGGCGAGCGGCGCGGTTCAGGCCGCCCCGGAGGCCTGGAGCGACGGTCGCCTGGGCGGCCAGATCTACCGTTACGTCACCTGCGTGGGGGCCACGGTCGCCGAGTGCGAGCAGGGCGCGACCACCACGGCGGTCCGGCGGGTGATGGTCGCCGTGACGGTGACGAACGCCTTCGGTCCGGACAAGCCGATCGTCATGACGACGCTCGCCGGCGACCCAGAGACGGCCAACGGCGAGGGCAACCCCCTCGACTCACCCGACACGTTCTGCGAGGACGAGGGTGGCAACGCGATCGAGTGCGTGCACAACGTCGGCGGAACGGTCAGCACGTACTACCTCTACGACACGCCGGCCACCTCCTCGACGCGTCAGGAGATCACCGGTGGGCACCCGACACACGCCACCGTCGCCGCTTCGGGTACCTGCAGCGGCGGCACCACGACCGGCTGCCCCACGCCGGACCTGATGGGGATCGACCAGCCACCCGCGCCGGTCCCGACCCCGCCGCTCTACAACTACTCCAACGAGATCACGGGCGGATCGACGCCCGGCGGCGCGGTCGTCCGGCGCGACACGACGTGCAGCGGCACGCCGACGACGACCGACAACACAAAGGGGCACATGTGGGTCACGAACCCGATCTCCGGCTCGATGACGCTGTCGGGGGACGCGGCCCTGAGCCTCTCGACACAGACCTTCAACGGCGCGACGGCAGACGCGCTGATCTGCGTCGCCTTCTACAACGTGCCGAACAGCATCACGGATCTCGTGTCGAATCCGCCCACCCTGATCGGCACCGCCGGCTACGAGCACACGACGAGCTGGCCGAAGACACCCACCGCGCTGGGCATCGGCCTGGACTTCCTCGACTCGAGCTTCGGCGCGACGATCCCGTCCGGGAACCGGCTCGGCATGCGCATCTGGACGTCCAGCTCCGCGGGGGCCGACCTCGTCCTGCTCTACGACCACCCGCTCCACGCGAGCTTCGTGCAGGTGAACGCCGAATGACCCGGATCCTTCGTGAGCAGCGGGGCATCGCCCTGCCGGCGGCGCTCGGCATCCTCGTGGTGGTCAGCGTCCTGTCCTCGAGCGTGTTCGCCGTGAGCCAGCGGCTCCAGGACACCTCGACCGCGAGCCGCGACGCGAAGCGGGCCCTCGGGGCCGCCGACGCGGGCCTCGAGCGGGCCATGTTCCGCATGAACGTGCTGGGGCTCCAGAGCATCTCCAAGTGCTTCACGACGGCGGCCGTGGACCCGGGCTCGGCGGGCGGCACCGACCCTGAGACGGGCGGAGCGCCGGCGGCGGGCGAGTGCGCCGGCGTGAAGGAGGATCTCGACGGCCAGTCCAGCTACACCTACTACGTCACCCCGGCGCTCGAGGACGGCGACATCTGCGCCGGACTCCCGGTCCATCACTCCGACTCGGAGGGCGAGGTGACCGTCACCCAGCGCTGCATCACCTCGATCGGCGAGGCCAACGGCGAACGCCGGCGCATCCAGGCCCGCGTCGCGTCGTACATCGGGGCTCAGCTCTTCCCGGTGGGCGGCATCCTCGCGATCAACGGCATCAGCGTGAAGAACACGGCGATCGTGGGCGGCGTCCTGGGCTCGAACGGTCAGATCGACCTGGGCAACAACAGCTACATCAGCGGCGGCATCGAGCTGGGGACCAGTTCGAGCCCGGCGCCGCAGCTGGGCCAGGGGAGCACGCTCGGCGGGCCGGTCACCTATCGATCGGAGGCGGACGGCGCCTTCGTGCTCGCGCCGGTGGACATGGGGAACACGGCCACCGTGAACGACAACGCGCGGATCACGAGCGGCCAGGACTCCGGCAACAAGGTGACGTACACGAACACGCTCGCCTCGCCGCGAAACCTGACGATCGACAACAACGGCTCGCTTACGCTCGGCGGCGGCACCTACAACTTCTGCAAGGTCACGCTCGGCAACAACGCCTTCATCACGATCGCGGCGAACGCAAAGATCCGCTTCTTCCTCGACTCGCCCGACCGCGCCGGCTCCAGCTGCACCCCCTCGGGGCAGTCGGCGGCCACGGCGCGGGCGAACGGCTGGGGCGGGATGACGCTCGGCCAGGGCTCGAACTTCAACAACCCGGGTCACGCGATCAACTTCCAGATCTACATGTACGGCTACGCGAACGGCACCCACACGGTGGAGTTCCGCAACAGCTCGGCGATGAACGCGGCGATCTACGCGCCGACGAGCAACCTCGTCTGGATCAACACCGCGGGCATCACCGGCGGTGTGGCCGCGAGCACCGTGGACTTCAAGAACTCGGCGACGTTCGCCTGGGCGGGCGACAGCGCCGGGTTCAGCCTTTCGGATCTGCGCACCGACACCGTGTCCGTGTACTACCGCATGGCATGGACCGAGTGCCAGCGCACGCGCACCGCCTCGACGGACCCCGAATCCGGCTGCTGAGCCGCCGGATGCTCGCGTAGGGTCTCGCCCGTGGACGTGCTGCTGATCGGCCTCCTGGGCCTCGCCGTGGGCAGCTTCCTGAACGTCGTCATCCACCGGCTGCCGCGCGGCGAGTCGCTGGTGAGCCCGCCCTCGCACTGCCCGGCGTGCGACGCGCCGGTCAAGCCCTACGACAACGTGCCGGTGCTCTCGTGGCTCCTGTTGCGCGGCCGCTGCCGCAACTGCGGGGCGCCGATCTCCGCCCGGTATCCGGTCGTCGAGGCGCTCACGGCGGCCGCCTTCGTGGCCACGGCGCTCGCCCGCGGGGTCGAGGACGACCTGGCGCTGTGGCTCCCGTTCGTCGCCGTCCTGATCGCCGTCGCGGCGATCGACCTCGACCACCGGATCATCCCCAACAAGATCGTCCTGCCGGCCGCGATCTGGGGGCTCGCGGCCACCGTGGCGTTCCGCCCGGACCACCTCGACGACGCCCTGATCGCGGGCGCCATCGCCTTCGGGGCGCTCCTTCTCGCGGCCCTCGCCTATCCGGCCGGAATGGGGATGGGCGACGTGAAGCTTGCCGGTGTCATGGGCATCTATCTGGGCTCGGCGGTCGCCCCCGCGATGCTGGTGGCGTTCCTCTCCGGGTCGCTCGTGGGCCTCGCGATCATCGCCCGCGAGGGTCGGGACGCGCGCAAGAAGGGGGTCCCATTCGGCCCGTTCCTGGCGTTCGGCGGCCTCGTCGGCGTCCTGTTCGGCCCAGAGCTCGTCGACCTGTACGTAGACAACTTCTTGTAGCCGCGTCCAGGCGCGTCCAGCGCTGGGCCGGGGATTTCAAGGCACCTGGACGAATGACCGATCCGGTGAGTGATCTCCATGGCTACTAAGCGCAATACCACGGGCCCGACGGGGAGCGTCGGCCTTGACCTGGACGGGGACTTCCTCGCTGCCGTAACGGTCGCCGACGGGCGGATCCAGTCCGCCGTCAGCGCCGAGCTGCCCCACGGTGTGATGAGCGACGGCGAGGTCATCAATCCCGAAGGGCTCGGGGACGTGCTGAGGGAGATCGCACGTGCCGGTGCGCTGCCGCGCGACGTGCGTCTCGGCGTAGCCAACCAGCAGATCGTGGTCCGCCAGCTCGAGCTGCCGCGGATCGAGGAGGACAAGGACCTCGAGGCTGCCGTCCGCTTCCAGGCGAGCGAGACGATCGCGATGCCGTTGAACGAGGTCGTCCTGGACTTCCAGCGTGTGGGCGACAGCGTGGATGCCGAGGGCAACCCGCGCACCAACGTGGTCGTCGTGGCCGCGCGCGAGTCGATGATCGAGCGCCTCGTCGAGGCGGTCCGCTCGGCCGGCCTGCGGCCGGTCGGGATCGACCTGAATGCCTTCGCGCTCGTGCGCGCCCTGGCCGGCGGTGCGCGTGACGACTCCGCGCGCGTCTACTGCCACCTCGGGGCGATTACGAACCTCGCGATCGCCGTCGGCTCGAGCTGCCTGTTCACGCGGCCGCTCGCCACCCGCGCCGACGACGCGGGAGAGATCGACGCCTTCGCGCTCGCCGAGGAGATCCGGCTGTCCATCGACTTCTACCTCGCCCAGCCGGAGACCCGGCCGGTGCGCGAGATCGTCCTCTCGGGCCCGCGCGCGACCGCTGAGGGGCTGCACGAGCAGCTCGGCGCGGCGACCGGCCTCGACGTGATGGCGGCCGAGCCGCTTGGGAACTTCGACCGCGCCTCGCTTCCGGCGGGCGAGGATCCGCGCCGCCACACCGTGGCGCTCGGCCTGTCCCTCGGAGTCGGGTCATGAGGCCCGTCAACCTGCTCCCGGCTCGGTACCGCCCCCGTACGGGCGGGTCGGGCGACTCGCGCTCTTCGTACATCGCCCTTGGAGCACTGGCGCTGCTGGTGCTCGCGGTCTTCGGCTACGTCGTCAGCGCCAACCAGGTCAGCGCGCGGAACTCGGAGATCGCCGCGGTGCGTCAGCAGATCACACAGGCGGAGACCCAGTCGGTGACCCTCCAGGGCTACGGCGACTTCGCCGGCGTCAAGGATGCGCGTCTGGCCGCGGTCAAGTCGCTCGCCACCCAGCGGATCGACTGGGAGCGGATCTTCCGCGAGCTCGCCCACGTCCTTCCCGAGCGCGTCTGGCTCACCGGCTTCGACGCCCAGGCGGGAGCCGCGGACGGCGGCGGCGACATCGCCCCGATGCTGGTCCTGACCGGCTGCGCCGAGAGCCATTCGCGCGTCGCGGATGCGATGGTGCGGATGCGCGAGCTGCACGTGGCGGAGGACGTCGAGCTCACCCAGACCGCCGCTGGCGAGGACGAGGACGAGGCCGCAGGCAGCTCGGGTGGATCGAGTGAGAGCGCCTGTGGCGGCTTCTACTCCTTCGGGGTCGAGGTCATGATGGCGACCCCCGCACCGGCTCCGGTCGATGCGGAGCCCGACACCGTCCCGGCCAGTCTCGGAGGCGGAGAATGAGCTTTAGCGCGCGCGACAAGAAGATCCTGATGGTCATGGCGCCGCTGACGCTGGTGCTCGTGTACTGGTTCATGCTTCTCGCGCCGCAGCGCCAAGCGGCCGCGGACGCGGGCAAGACGCTGGAGGCCGAGCAGGCGCAGCTCGCGGGCGCCGAGGCGCAGGCGAGCACCGTGCGCGCCGCGAAGGAGAGCTTCGCGCGCGACTACGCCGCTGTGGTCGCGCTGGGCAAGGCGATTCCCACCTCGGTGGACATGCCGAGCCTCCTGGTGCAGCTCGAGCAGGCCGCGAGCGGCACGGGGATCGATATCGAGGGCATCACGATCGGTGAGCGCGCGCCGGCCACCGAGGCCGCCGTCGCTGCCGTCGGGGCTCCGGCCGCGCCCGACCCGGCCGCGCCCACCGCACCGAGCGGCCAGCCGCCCCAGAGCGGCGCGGGCCAGGCTGTCGCGGGGGCCACAGAGGCCGCCAACACGGCCAGTGCACCTCCGGCCGCGACCGGCGCGACCGGCGCGAGCGGCGCCACGGGCGCCGCCGCTCCGACGGCCGCCGGCGCTGCCCCGGTTGCCGGTGGCACCGCGCCGGCAGCGGGCGCGCTCGAGGCGGTCACGCTCGAGTTCAACTTCACGGGCAGCTTCTTCGGACTGGCCGACTTCTTCCACTCGCTCAAGCGCTTCGTCTACGTCGACGGCGACAAGGTGCGCGTCCGCGGTCGCCTGCTGACCATCGACGCCGTCACCTACACGACCGAGCCGGAGACCTTCCCCGAGCTCACCGCCGAGGTGCAGGCGACCGTCTTCCTCACGCCGGCGGCCGAGGGTGCCACCGCCGGCGCGACGCCGACCGGCCCTGAGGCGGCGGCCGCCCCCGCGACCGCCCCCGCGCCGACCGGCACAGGCACGCCTCCCCCGACTCCGACTGCGACGGCCACGCCATGAAGAAGCTGAACCTGAACGCGGATTTCCTGCTGGACATCTGGGCCGACCTCAAGGCCAAGAAGCTCGCGCCTGTTGCGATCGGGCTCGCGCTGCTCGTGGTCGCCGTGCCCGCGCTCATGCTGAAGGGCGAGGAGGCGCCGGGTGAAGCCCCGCTGCCGATCCTCGCCCAGCCGGCTTCCAACGGGGCCGAGGTCGAGCTGGCCGAAGAACTTGCGGAGGGCGGCTCGGACCTCGACTCGTACAAGGCGCGGGACCCCTTCGATGGGCTCGTGAAGCCCGAGAAGGAGGCTGTCAAGCCTGGCACCGCCTACCTCCCCGGCGAGAAGGACGCCGGCGATGAGCCTGCACCGGATACCGGCGGCGACACCGGGTTGCCGTCGCTCGGCGACGATGGGAGCGACGCCCCCGACCTCGGCGGGCCGACGGACCCCGGCAAGGGCGGCGGCGATGGCAACGGGACGCCGAACCTCGGCGCGCCCGACAGTCCGAACGACGGTGACGATCCGCCCGTCGTGATCCGGCGCCCCCCGAGGCAGTTCACCTACCAGCTGGACCTCAAGTTCGGCCGCCCCGGCCGTGAGCAGCACTACCCGAACCTCACGCGGATGAGCTTCCTTCCGAGCCGGCAGGTGCCCGCGCTCATGTTCATGGGCGTCACGGCTGACGAGAAGGCGGCGCTCTTCTTCGTCCACCCGACCCTGAGCCACCAGGGCGAGGGCGCATGCATCCCGAAGAACGACGCATGCACCTACCTGCAGATCAGGCCGGGCCAGGACCACTTCTTCTCCGTCGACGACTACGAGTTCCGCATTCGGCTGCTTGACATTCAGCGGGTCAAGCTGAGCGCCGAGCGGAAGCAGCGCGCGGCCGCGCGCGAGGCGACCCGACAGTCGGCGCGCGGGGTCGAGAACGGCGAGTCCGCGGAGGAGCCGCTGATCCAGTGGCCGCTGCTCGCGGACGGCGCCGGCTGAGCCCGGGCGTCTTCGCCGAGAGTCGCCGCAACGCCCATATCGGGCGCTCAGGCGACACTCGACGATGCGCGGCCCTGACCCGCTCGCTCCCAGCCAGCCGCAGTTTCGATGGAGCGGAGCGCCGCTAGCCGAAGCGGATCGGCCCAGGCGCTCGGATAGCCTGGGATTCCGATGCAGATCCGCTTTACGACGAGCGGGGAGTCCCACGGCCCCGGCCTGACGGCGATCGTGGAAGGGCTGCCCGCAGGGCTCTCGCTCGACCGCGAGGGGCTTGACCGCGACCTGGGGCGGCGGCAGCTCGGCCACGGGCGCGGTGGGCGGATGAAGATCGAGCGCGATCGCGCCGAGGTCGTCTCCGGCGTCCGGCACGGGGTGACGCTCGGCAGCCCGGTGACAATCCGGATCGACAACCGCGATTACGCCAACTGGGAAGAGCGGATGAACCCGTGGCCGGTCGAAGCCGATGTGCAGGAGGTGCACCTGCCGCGCCCCGGTCACGCGGACCTCGCCGGCCTCCAGAAGTACGGGTTCGCCGACGTCCGCAACGTGCTCGAGCGCGCGAGCGCGCGCGAGACCGCGGCGCGGGTGGCGTGCGGCGCGCTCGTGAAGGCGTTGCTCGCCGAGGTGGGGGTCACCGTCCTCTCCCATGTGGTGCAGATCGGCTCGGTTCGCGCACCGACGCCGGACGAGCTCGGGCCCGAGGTGTTCGCCGGCGTCGACGACTCGCCCGTGCGCTGTCTCGACCCGGCCGCGAGCGACGCGATGGTCGAGGAGATCAACGTTGCGAGGAAGGCGAACGAGTCCCTCGGCGGCGTCTTCGAGGTGCGCGCCTACGGAGTCGTCCCGGGACTGGGCTCCTACGTCTCGTGGGACTCCCGCATGGACGGGCGGCTCGCGCAGGCGATCATGTCGATCCAGGCCATGAAGGGCGTCAGCGTGGGGGATGCCTTCGACGTGGCGGGTCGCGTGGGGTCGAAGGCGCACGACGAGATCTTCTGGTCTGAGGACCGCGGCTGGCACCGCGAGACGAATCACGCCGGCGGCCTCGAGGGCGGCATGACGACGGGCGAGCCCTTGGTCGTCCGCGGCGCGATGAAGCCGCTGCCGACACTCACGAAGCCGCTGCGATCCGTCGACACCGAGACGAAGGAGCCCGCGCAGGCGCTTCGCGAGCGCACCGATTCCTGCACGGTGCCGGCCGCCGGGGTCGTGGGCGAGGCGATGGTCGCGCTCGTCCTGGCCGGCGCCTATCGCGAGAAGTTCGGCGGCGACCACATCGACGACGTGCGCGCCGCTGTCGCCGCGTACCGCGAGCGGATCGGATGGAAGCGCTGACCGCACCCGATCGTCGGGCCGGCCCGCGCGCAATCGTCTTCGTGGGCTTCATGGGGGCGGGCAAGTCCACCGCGGCGCGGACCGCCGCCGCGGCGCTCGGGTGTGAGCCGCTCGACTCCGACCGCGAGGTGGAACGCGTGCTCGGCGAGACGATCGAGAGCTACTTCGACCGCGAGGGCGAGAACGCGTTCCGTGTGCGCGAGGAGGAGGTGGTGCTCGACCTGCTGGGCCGCCCCGACGCGAGGGTCATCGCGCTCGGCGGCGGGTCGCTCGAGTCGGAACGGGTTCGCGAGGTGCTTGGCGAGCACACCGTGGTCCACCTCCAGGTCGGCGCCGACGAGGCGTGGCGGCGGGCGTCCGGCAAGGGCCGGCCCCTCGCCCGCGATCGCGGTCGCTTCGACCAGCTGAAGCGCGACCGCGAGGCGGTCTACGACTCGCTGGCGCGCGCCTGCCTGCCGCCGCTGCCGCGCGACGGGGTGCGCCGGGCGCTGCCCGCCCTCGCCGCGCTCGCGGAGGCACCCGCCGGAACGCGCCTCGCCTGGGCGGCCGCCGGCTCGGCGCAGTACCCGGTCTTCTTCGGCCGCGGCCTCGTCGGGAGCGGCTTCTTCCAACCGCCCGGCGGGCGCCGGTTCGCGGTGACGGACGAGAACGTGGCGCGGCTCCTGCGGCTCCCCGCCGAGGCCCAGCACGAGCTGAAGCCCGGCGAGGAGCACAAGACGCTCGCCCATGCCGAGGAGGCGCTGCGCTTCCTGGCCGCGAGCGGGGCGACGCGCGAGGACGTCCTCGTGGCGGTCGGCGGCGGCGTGGTTGGGGACGTCGGCGGGTTCTGCGCCGCCGTCTACCAGCGGGGGATGCGCTGGGTCGGCGTGCCGACCACGGTGGTGGCGCAGGTGGACTCGGCATACGGCGGCAAGACCGGCGTGGACCTCCCGGAGGCGAAGAACTACGTGGGCGCGTACCACCACCCCGCGGCGGTGCTCGTGGACCCGTCCGTCCTCGAGACGCTCCCCGCGGCCGAGGCCGCCGCCGGCTACGCGGAGGTCGTGAAGACGGCCCTGATCGCGGGCGGGCCGCTGTGGGCGCGCGTGCGCGAGGGTGGACCGGTGGACGACGAGACGATCTGGCGCTGCCTGCGGACGAAGCTCGCGATCGTCGCCGAGGACGAGCGCGACGCCGGCCGCCGCCAGGTCCTGAACCTCGGCCACACGGTCGGTCACGCGATCGAGGCGGCCACCGGCTACGGCCGCTACCGCCACGGCGAGGCGATCGCCGTCGGGCTGCTGGCGGCCCTGCGGCTCTCGGGCCGCGACGCGCTTCGCGCCGAGGTGGCCGGCCTGCTCGAGGGCCGCGGCCTGCCGACGCGCTTCGAGGGCGCCTCGGTCGACGACGTGCTCGCGTTCGTCGCGCGCGACAAGAAGCGCTCGGGCGACCGCGTGCCGTTCGTGCTCGTCGAGGCACCGGGTGAGGTCACGCCCGGTCACGACGTCGAGGCGGACGAGCTGCGCGCCGCGGTGGACGAGGTGGCCGCTTGAACACCCGGATCGCGGTCATGCACGGGGTCAACCTCGACCAGCTCGGCCGCCGCAACCCCGAGCACTACCCGCGCACCACGCTCACCGAGCTCGAGGTACGGGTGAAGCGGTGGGCGGTCGAGCTCGGCCTCGAGCCCTCGTTCTTCCAGACCAACAGCGAGCGCGAGTTCTGCGAGGAGCTGCACGCGGTGGGCGAGACCCAGGACGGCATCCTGCTGAACCCGGGGGCGTGGACCCACTACTCGTGGGCGATCCGCGACGCGCTCGAGATCGCGGCCCTGCCCGCGGTCGAGGTCCATCTGTCGGCGGTGGACGAGCGCGAGGAGTGGCGCCGGACGTCGGTGATCCGCGAGCTGTGCGTCGGGACCGTGCAGGGCAAGGGGATCGACGGCTACCGCGAGGCGCTCGAAATGCTCAAGGGGGAGCTCTCAGGTTGAGCGGGGCGCGTGCCGATCGCGTCGAGCGGGAGCTACGCGAGCGCGAGCTCGACGCGCTGATCGTGACGCAGCTGGTGAACGTGCGCTGGCTGACGGGATTCACCGGCACGAACGCCGTCGCCGTGGTGGCCGCGGACGGGCGGCGCACGTTTCTCACCGACTTCCGCTACGTCGAGCGCGCCGAGGCGGAGGTGGCGGGCTTCGACCGCCGCCGCGGCGGGCGGGACCTGCTCGCGGACGCCGCCGAGGGCCTGGGCCGGCGCGTGGGGTTCGAGGACCACCATCTACCGGTCCGCACGTGGGAGCGCCTTCGGGAGGCGGTCGCCGACGGTGTGGAACTGGTCGGCGCCGGGCGCATGCTCGAGGACCTGCGTGCGGTCAAGGAGGAGGAGGAGCTGGTCCCGATCCGGGCGGCGGCCGCGCTCGCCGACGACGTCCTGCGCGAGGTCGTGGTCGAACCGGGGCTCGTCGGGCGGACGGAGCGCGACGTCGCTCGGGCGATCGAGCGCGCGATGCGCGAGCGCGACGCCGAGCCGTCGTTCCCGCCGATCGTCGCCGCCGGCGCGAACGGAGCACAGCCTCACGCCGAGCCGCAGGACGTCGAGATCCCGGCCGGCACGCTCGTGGTGGTGGATTGGGGGGCGCAGGTGGGCGGCTACTGCTCGGACTGCACGCGGACGTTCGCAACCGGGCCGATCGGCGACGGCGCGCGCGAGGTGTACGAGCTTGTCGAGCGCGCGCAGGCCGCAGCGCTCGAGGCGGTCGCGCCGGGCGCCGACTGCCGCGAGGTGGACGCTGCCGCGCGCGGCATCATCGACGCCGCCGGGCACGGGGAGCACTTCGGCCACGGGCTCGGCCACGGCGTGGGCCTCGAGGTCCACGAGGAGCCGCGCCTGACGTCGGTCGCCGAGGGCGCGCTCGCCCCGGGACACGTCGTCACGGTCGAGCCGGGGGTGTACCTGCCGGGCGAGGTCGGGGTCCGGATCGAGGATCTCGTGGTCGTCACCGAGGACGGACGCGAGGCGCTCTCGGGCCTGCCGAAGTCGCTCACCGAGCTGTGAGCGGCTTCTCCGCGCCCGAACGGCTGCTCCTCGGGTCGGGCCCGAGCCCCGTCCCCGATCGGGTCCTGCGCGCGCTGTCGCAGCCGACCGTCGGCCATATGGACCCGTCGTTCTCAGACTTGATGGAGGAGGTCGCCGAGCTCCTGCGCGCGACGTTCCGGACCGCGAACGCCGCCACGCTCCCCCTGTCGGCGACGGGGTCGGGCGGCATGGACGCGCTCGTCGCGAACTTCGTCGAGCAGGGCGACCGGGTCGTCGTGGGCGTGAACGGGCTGTTCGGCGAGCGGCTCGCCGACGCGCTGGGCCGCGCGGGCGCCGACGTGGTGCGCGTCGAAGCGGAGTGGGGGCGGGCGCTCGACCTCGACGCGCTCGGCGCGGCGGTCGACACGGGCGCGCAGGCGCTCTGCGTCGTCCACGGCGAGACCTCGACCGGCGTCTGCCAGCCGCTCGACGGGCTCGGCGACCGCTGCCGGGCCGCCGGCGCGCTCCTGCTCGTGGACTGCGTCACGTCACTGAGCGGACAGCCGGTGCTGCTCGACGAGTGGGGTGTGGATGCCGCCTTCAGCGGTTCGCAGAAGTGCCTGAACGCGCCGCCCGGCCTCGCGCCGTTCACCGCCGGGGAGCGGGCGATCGCAAAGCTGCGGGCGCGCCGCTCGCCGCCGCGGTCGTGGTTCTTCGACCTGTCGCTCGTGCTCGGCTTCTGGGACGCGGGGGGCGGCCGCGTCTACCACCACACCGCGCCGATCAACATGGTCTACGCGCTCGCCGAGGCGCTGCGGATCGTGGCCGAGGAGGGGCTCGAGGCGCGCTGGGAGCGCCACCGGCGCGCACACGCGGCGCTCCGGGCGGCACTCGCGGAGCTGGGGCTCGAGCGGATCGCCCGCGACGGCGAGGAGCTGTGGCCGCTGCTCGCGGTGCGCGTGCCCGACGGTGTGGACGATGCAGGCGTGCGCGGCGCGCTGCTCGCCGACCATGGCATCGAGATCGCCGGCGGCCTCGGCCCGTTCGCCGGACGCGCATGGCGGATCGGGGTGATGGGGGAGGGCGCGCGGCCGGAGCCGCAGGAGCGGCTCGTGAGCGCGCTCGCGGCGCTGATGCGGCGCGACCCCGCGCCCGCGCTCGCCGCGCTCGCCGCGGGCTGGGGCTAGAGCCAGGTCTGCTGGACGCGCGGGCTGGGGTGGACGCTGACGATCCGGAGCGGGTCGTCGGCGGCCGACTCGAAGCCGTGTGGCGTGTCGGCCGGCACCACCACGACGTTCCCGCCCGCGACGGTCACCCGCTCGTCGCCGACCGTGAAGACCGCCTCCCCGGCCAGCACGACGAACGCCTCGGGGTAGGGATGGAAGTGAAGCGCCGCGCCCTTGCCGCGCGGGTGCTCGGTGACGAACATCGACGCCGGGAACTCGTCGCCGCCCTCGAACAGGCAGGCGGTCGGGCTCTTGCGCAGCTCGTCGAGAGGGACGACCGTGGGCACGCGCCGCACCCTAGCCCGCAACAAAAGGGGACGGACCCCGTTCGTTGCACGGCCTCCGCGAGGTATGCGAACATGTGTTCGTATGATCGTCTGCGTCCTCTACCCCCGCTTCGAGCTGCTGGCCGCGGTCGGGGACAGGAGGGCGTTGCTCGCGGAACCGGTGGCGCTGGCGCCCGAGGCCGGGCGCGAACAGGGCGTCGGCGAGGTGTCGGCTGCCGCCGAGGCGTTCGGCGTAACGCCGGGGATGCGGCTGGGGGAGGCGCTTGCGCGCTGCCCGGAGCTCAGGCTGGCGCCGCCCGACCCCGAGGGGGTGCGCGCGCTGTGGCGGGAGGTCCTCGACCGGCTCGAGTCGATCGGCGCCGCGGTCGAGTCGGACCGCGCGGGGTGTGCGTTCTTCGAGGCGCAGGGGCTCCACGGGATCCACGGCGGCCACCTGGAGGGCGTGCTCGCCGCCACTCGCCGCGCGCTCGGGCGCGGCATCCGCCTGGGCGTCGCGCCGAGCCGCTTCTCGGCGTACGCGGCGGCGCGGCGGTCGCGGCCGCGCCGGGCGGAGCTGGTGGCCAGCGGGGCCGTGCGCGCATGGCTCGCCCCGCTTCCCGTCGGCCTGCTTCGCGCCCGGGCGGAGCTCGCCGTGGTGGCCGACACGCTCGAGCGGCTCGGGATTCGCACGCTCGGCGAGCTCTCCGAGCTACCCGCGCCCGCGGTGGCAGAGCGCTTCGGCCACCCGGGGCTCCTGGCGCTCGACCTGGCCCACGGCCGCGATACGCCGCTCGAGCCGCGCCGGCCGTCAGAGCCCGTCGTTGAGCGGCTCGCGCTCCCCGAGTCGGCGCTCGGGCAGCAGCTCGAGCGCGCACTCGAGCTGCTCGTCGCGCGTGTGCTCGCGCGCCCGGAGCGGCGTGGCCGCACGCTGCGCGCACTGGCCATCTCGGCGCGCTTCGTCGCCGGCGGCACCTGGCGAACGCGGACGACGCTCCGCGTGGCGAGCGCGGACGCGAACCGGATCGGTACCGCGCTCGCGCCGAAGCTGGCGGAGCTGCCGGCCCCCGCCGATTCGATCGCGCTGGAGGTCGAGGCCTTCGGCCCGCCCGCGCACGACCAGGGCCGCCTGATCGAGGAGCGCGACTCGGCGCGGCACAGGCGACTCGGCGAGGCGGTCAGGCAGGCGCGCCAGGCGGCGGGGACCGACGCCGCGATGCGCGTGCTCGAGGTCGATCCCGACTCGCGGCTGCCGGAGCGGCGCGCACTGCTCGCGCCGTGGACGGATGCCTAGCCCGGCCGCTAGGCGCCTCGGTGCGCCACGGCCGGCGCGCGTCCGGCCGGGCGCGCGCGGCGTCCCGCACGCGATCGGCGCGGTCCCGGTCGAGTGCGTCCTCGAGGAGTGGGTGGTGGAGGACCGCTGGTGGACGGGCAGGCCGCTCCGGCGCCGCTACTTCGAGTGCGTGCTCGTGAACGGGCGCAACGTCGTCGTTTTCCTCGACCTCGTCGGCCGCCGCTGGTACGCGCAGCGGGCGTGAAAGAAAAGGGCTCCGTCCCTAACGGCTGAAGAGCGCCAGCGCCTGCTCGGCCACGAGCTCCGGCTTCTCGTCGGGCAGGAAGTGGCCGCCGGGAACCTCGCCGACGCGCATGTCGTCCGCATATGGCTCCCAGCCCTTCACGCGCTCGCGGGTTATGACGGGGTCGCTCTGCCCGTGGACGAGGACGGTCGGGACGGTCAGGCGCGTCTCGCGGTAGCGGCCGCGCAGGATGCCCGGAAGATCGCGCAGCAGGGAGGCGCGGTAGACGGCCTGGGTCGCCGCCGCGCGCTCAGGCTCGCGCCAGCGGTCGGCGTAGGCGCTGCGCACCCCGTCCGGCCAGTCGAAGTCCGGCGACACCGCGCGCGCCAGCACGGCCTTGATGAAGGGCGTCCGCCGGACGACCTGGGGGCCGACGAGCGGGCTGGCCACGAGAATCTGGTAGCTCGCGTCGAAGAGGCCCTTGACCGCCGCGACCGGCCCGGGGTCACGCTGGATCCACGGATGGATGATCGAAAGCGCCAGCAGGCGCTCCACCCGCTGCGGCTCGCGCAGGGCCATCAGGAACGAGGCGAACCCGCCCCAGTCATGGCCGATCAGCCGGAAGCGCTCGACACCGAGCGCGTCGAGCGCCGCGAGGACGTCGGTCGCGAACTGCTCCTTCTCGTACCCGTCGGATGGCGCGGCGGTCCATCCGTGGCCGCGCAGGTCGGGGCAGATGCAGCGGTACCCGGCCTCGACGAGCGGCGGGATCACGCCGCGCCAGATCCACCAGTGCTGCGGCCATCCGTGGACGAGCACGACCGGCTTGCCCGCCGGGTCCCCGGCGAGCGCCACGTGGGTCCGCAGCCCGGCGGCGTCGACGTAGGTGTGCTCGACCTCTACGCCGGCGACCGGGAGGTCCTCGGGACGCACTACAGCGTCGGCTCGGCGATCAGGTAGTAGAAGCAGGCGGCCATGGCCGCGGTGGCGACCCCCCAGAGGAGCGCCCAGCCGACGCGCTCGACCGCCCTCATCTGCGGTCGCGCGACGCCGAAGATCACGACCAGTTCGAACACGACGCATGCACCGATGAAGATCGCGGGCGACCACAGGTCGGTCAGCGCCATCGCGATGTACAGCGGCACCTGCGTTCCAGCTGCGGCTCCGCCGGCGGAGAGGATCAGGACGAGGTACTCGTTGTAGGTGTCGCGGTAGATCGGCACCCGCGGATCGAGTGCCTCGGAGAGCTTGTTCGCCATGGGCGGCGACGATAGCCACTAGGGCCGTAGCAGCGCGCTCTCGACCACTCGCCGGGCGCGCCGCAGCGAGCGCGGCTTGAGCCGTCGCCACGTGTCGCAGCCCTCGTGCCAGCACGGCTCGAGCCCGCGCCAGAGCTGCATGACGAGGCCGGGCATTCCGGCCAGTTCGAACTCGCGATGGTCGGAGTTGCCGGTGCCCGAATCGCGCCGCCAGCGCAGCGGCACTCCCGCGCTTCGCCCGGCGGCGAACAGCTGGCGCTCGATCCCCCGGCGTGGCCCGCCCCGCGGCGAGCGGAGCTGGAACCGCCGGCCGCGCCCGACCATGTCGATCGACAGCGCGTAGCGCAGCGAGCGGGCGCGGCCCTCGCTGCGGACGTGCCTGACGAGCCGGGTCGAGCCGAGGTGGTCCGGCTGGCCCGTGTACGGCCGCTCCTCGGCGCCGGTGGCCACCAGCCACACGTCGCAGCGCGGGGCGAGCCGCTCGAGCCGCCCCGCGATCGCCACCAGCACCCCGACGCCCGATGCGTTGTCCACGGCGCCCGGCCCGGCGGGAACGCTGTCGATGTGGGCCATCGCGATCTTCAGGCACCGGCGCGGCGTGTCGTGGATCCCGATCACGTTGCGTGAGCGGCCGCGCCCGCGGCCGGGCACGCGGAAGCGCGTGATCCGCGTCTCGAGGCCCGCGCGCGCGAAGCGCCGCTCGACGTAGCGCTGAGCGCGCAGCTCGGTGCGGCTCGCGGCGGGGCGGGAGCCGATGTCGCGGGCCAGATGGACCGCGGCCTCGTAGGCGGTGACTCGCTCCGCGGCGGGCTCAGCCGGGAGGGTGGGCACCGCGGCGGCGATCGCGAGCGCGATCCACTTCATGCACGGGCACGATAGCTGTGCGAACATGTGTTCGTATGACGTATGTCGAGCTTCACTGCCACTCCGCGTTCTCGTTCCTCGACGGCGCCTCGCATCCGGTTGAGCTCGCGAACGTGGCTGCGCAGCAGGGCCACGAGGCGCTCGCGCTCACCGATCACGACGGGCTCCACGGCGCGATGGAGACGGCGCAGGCGCTCTCGAGTGTCGGCATAAGGCCGATAACGGGCGCCGAGGTGACACTCGACGACGGGCACCACCTGACGCTCCTCTGCGAGGACGCGACCGGCTACCGCAACCTCTGCCAGGCACTGACGAAGGCGTACGAGAAGGACCGCCTCCTACCCAGCCTGCCGTTCGCCGAGGTCGAACGCCACGCCGAGGGCCTCGTCTGCCTGAGCGGTTGCGCCCGCGAAGGCGTGCTCGCGAAGCGGATCGAGCAGAACGAGCACGCGGAGGCGCGACGCGCGGGCGCGCGGCTCGTGGAGGCCTTCGGGCGCGACAACCTGCGCGTCGAGCTCCAGCGCCCGTACGGCCGCCGCGACCGCCGCCGCAACCGGCTGCTCGCCCAGCTCGCCGAGCGGCTGGGCGTCCCCGCGGTCGCCACCGGCAACGTCCACGCCCATGGGCGCGAGCGGGCCCCGCTCCAGGACGTCTTCGTCGCCGTTCGGCTGGGCGCGACGCTCGACGAGTCCGAGCCGCGCCGGCGCGGAAACTCCTCCCATGTCCTCGTGCCTCCCGAGGCGATGGCCGAGCGCTTCCGCGACGTCGAGGGCGGCGTCCGAGCGGTGCACGAGTCCGGCCGGCTCGCCGAGCGGCTGCGCTTCGACCTGACCCAGGACCTCGGCTACCGCTATCCCGGCTCCGAGGACGCCGCCGCCGACCGCAAGCTCGCCGAGATCTGCACCGCGCTGATCGACGACCGCTACGCCGGCCGTGCGAGCCACGCGGCGGCGTGCGCCCGGCTCGACGAGGAGCTGCGCGTGATCCGCTCGCTCGGCCTGTCGGGGTTCTTCCTGCTCCACCGCGACCTGCTCGAACTGGCGCGCGAGGTTGCGGCCGAGGTTCGCGGCGCGGACGCCGCGCGCGCGGTGCTGCCGCCGGGACGCGGGCGCGGCTCGAGTGTCGCCTCGATCGTCTGCTTCCTCACCGGGCTCTCGCACGTGGACCCGGTCGAGAAGGGCCTGTCGCTGGGGCGGTTCCTGAACGAGGACCTGAAGGCGCTCCCCGACATCGACCTGGACTTCCCGCGTGACATCCGCGAGGTGCTGATCCCCCGCATCCACGATCGCTACGGCCACGACCGTTCGGCGCTCGTGGCGTCGTTCGCGACCTACCGCAACCGCTCGGCGATCCGCGACTTCGGCAAGGCGCTCGGCCTGCCGCCGGGCGAGATCGAACGCGCCGCTCGCGCCGCCGTAGGGGGTCTGACCCCCCACCAGGAGGGGTCAGACCCCCTTGGGGGCGACCTGGCCGCGGACTTCGCCCAGGCACTCGGCCGCGCGCGCGTGGACACGCCGCGCTGGCGCGCGCTCGTACGTCTCGTCCAAGACGCGCAGAACCTGCCCCGGCACGTCTCCCAGCACCCGGGCGGGATGGTCATCTCCACCCGGCCGCTCGTCGACATCTGCCCGATCCAGCCCGCCGCGATGGACGGCAGGCAGATGGTCCACTGGGACAAGGAGTCGTGCGCCGACGCCGGCTTCCTGAAGATCGACCTGCTCGGGCTGGGGATGCTGTCGGCGGTCGAGCGCTGCGTCACCGAGATCGCGCGGTCGCGGGGGGAGGTGGTCGATCTCTCGCGGATCGACTTCGACGACGAGCGCGTGTACAGATCGATCCAGCGCGCCGACACGACGGGCACCTTCCAGATCGAGAGCCGTGCGCAGATGCAGATGCTCGTTCGGACGAAGCCGGAGTCGCTCGACGACCTGACCGTGCAGGTCGCGCTCGTGCGGCCGGGCCCGATCATCGGCGGCGCCGTCCATCCGTACATCGAGCGGCGAAAGGCGCTGCGCGCGGATCCGAGCTACCGCGTGCCGTACGAGCACCCGTCGCTCGAGGCGGTGCTCAGTGACACGCTCGGCGCGATCGTCTTCCAGGACCAGGTGATCGAGGTGGCGATGGCGTTCGCCGGTTTCAGCGCCGGCGAGGCCGAGGGTCTCCGGCGCGCGATGAGCCGCGCGCGCTCGGAGGCCGCGATGCGCGCCTACGAGCAGAAGTTCATCGAGGGCGGGATGGCGAACGGCGCCTCGCGCGCGGTCGCCGAGCGCGTGTACGGGCAGATCGTGGGCTTCTCGGGCTTCGGCTTTCCCAAGTCGCACTCGGCCGCGTTCGCGCTGCTCGCCTACCAGTCGGCCTGGCTGCGCGAGCACTACGGACCCGAGTTCCTGTGTGGGCTGATGAACGAGCAGCCGATGGGCTTCTATCCGCCTGACGCGCTCGTCCACGAGGCGCAGCGGCGCGGCATCACGGTGCTGCCGCCCGACGCCTGCCGAAGCCACACCGAGTGTCGCGTCGAGGAGGGTGGGGTGCGGATGGGACTCGCCTACGTGAGCGGGGTGCGGACCGAGGACGTGAAGGCGCTCGTCGCCGAGCGCGAGCGCGGCGGCCCGTTCCGCTCCCTCGCCGACCTGGCCGCTCGCTGCGGCTCGGGCCGCGAGACCCTCGAGCGGCTCGCATGGGCCGGCGCCTGCGACTCGCTGGTGGATGGCGAGCCCGCGGTCCGCCGGCGCACCGCGCTGTGGCAGCTCGGCGTGACGGCGGCGGCGCTGCCGCTCGACCGCAACAATCGGGGACGGACCCCGTGCGTTGCACCGGTCCAGCTCGCGCTGCCGCTCGAGCCCGCGGAGGCGCCGCGGCTGCGCGAGATGACGCCGTGGGAGCTCCTGATCGCCGACTACGGCTCCACCAAGGTCACGACCGCCGCGCACCCGCTCGAGCTGATGCGCCCGGAGCTCCCGGCCGGGGTGCTGTCGAGCCCCGCGCTCAGCCGCGCCCGGCACGGCACGCGCGTGAAGGTCGCCGGACTGGTCGTCGCGCGTCAACGGCCCGCCACCGCGAACGGCGTCACCTTCATGCTGCTCGAGGATGAGCACGGCACGATCAACCTGATCGTCCCCCCACCGGTGCACGACCGGTTCCGGCTGGCGGTCCGGGCCGAGTCGCTGGTGCTCGCCGAGGGCCGCGTCGAGCGGCGTGAGGGGACGCTCAACGTCGTCGTCGAGCGCATCGGCCGCCTCGAGCGCCCCGATCTCCCCGTCGCCGACGTGCGTCACATCGAGCCGGCGCGCACATGGTCGAGTGAGGCGGGCGCGGAGCTGCGCGCGGTCGCGCCGACGGCGCACTCCTTCGGGCGCCGCGGGTAGGGGTGCGGCGACTTGAGAACGACGGCTGGGTAGGAGGCGCGAGAAACGTGTGCCCTCTTGACCTCCAGGTACGAGGTCTACAGCGCACCTCTACTCGGTCGCTGCTGCCAGTCGTACGCTGAGGGCATGCGGTACCTCTGGTACCTCCTAGCCGTCGCCCTCCTGGCCTCGAGTGTGTTCGCCGGACTGCTCGCATACGGCGCTCTGTCGAACCTGTGGGCTGACTACCAGGACAGCCCCACCTCCACGTACCTGGCCATCGGGCTACCGGCGTTGATGGGGGCGGTCGTGTTGTTAGCCGCTGCGGTCCAGGCCGTGCGCCGCGGGAGCTAGCTCGACCACTGGACGCAGTGGCGCGAAAGAGAAGGGCTCCGTCCCCTTTTGCTTCCGTTCGGGCGCCGCGGCCATTAGGAGTAGCTTGGCCTCATGCCTGGCCGCATCCTCGTGGGAACCTCGAGCTGGGCCGATCCCGGCTTCGTCGAGGACTGGTACCCGCGCGGGCTGCCGGCGCGGGACCGGCTCGCGTTCTACGCCGACCGCTTCGAGGCGGTCGAGGTCAACGCGAGCTTCTACGCCGTCCCCGAGGAGCGGACCGTGAGGCGGTGGGCAGAGGTGACGCCGGACGGGTTCACCTTCGACTTCAAGCTCCACCGGCTGCTGTCCCGCCATTCGGCCCAGCTCGAGTCGCTCCCACCGGCGGTGCGCGAACGGGCGCGCACGACGAGCCGGGGCCGGGTCGTGCTGGATCCGGCAATCGAGCAGGCGATGGTCGAGGAGACGCTCGCGGCGATCGCGCCGCTCGAGGCAGCCGGCCGCTTCGGCGCGTTCCTGCTCCAGCTCACGCCGGCGTTCTCGCCGCGCGACCACCGCTTCGACGAGCTCGAGCCGCTCCTGGCCGCGCTCGCGCCGCGCCCCGTCGCCCTCGAGCTGCGCCACCGCGGCTGGGTCGAGGGCGAGCGCGCCCCGGAGACGTTCGACTTCCTGGCGGCGCACCGCGCGACCTTCGTGGGCGTGGACGCCCCGCGCGACGAGCACATGACGGTCATGCCGCCGGTGGACGCCGTGACGAACCCGCGGCTCGCGTACCTGCGTGCGCACGGACGCAACGCCGAGGGCTACCTGACTGGGCGCACGGTCGCCGAGCGGTTCGGCTGGGAGTACACCGACGCGGAGCTCGAGGAGATCGCCGGCAGGGCCCGCACCTTGGCGGAGCAGGCGGATGTCGTCCACGTGATGTTCAACAACAACCGCTCGGCGAACGCGCCCACGTCGGCGGGCGAGTTCAGACGGAAGCTGGGGCAGGACCCAGGCCCGCCTGCGTGCGCCGGCGAGCAGCTGGAGCTCGCATGAGCGGCTCGGTGCGGTGCGCCGTCGGCATCGCGGCGAGCGACGCCGGTGCGGACTCGTTCGCCGAGGCCGCCGCGCGGGCCGCGCTCGGGCTGGGCGGTGCGCCGGCCGACGCCGTGATCGTCTTCGCCGGCGCGCCGAACCTGGCCCACGCGGAGGAGGGGCTCGCCGCGGTCGCCGAGCGCCTTCACCCGCGCGCGATGGTGGGGTGCGGCGCGCAGGGCGTCGTCGGCGAGGGGCGCGAGGTCGAGCTCGGCGGCGTTGCGGTTTGGGCCGCTTCGCTCGGGTCGGGCACCGCGGAGGCGTTCGCGCTCCAGGCGGAGGGCGCCGGCCAGGGGGCGCTCGCCGTTTCGGGCGTGCCGGATCTCGACCATGTGGACGCCCTCGTGCTGCTGGTGGACCCGTTCGCGTTCCCGGTCGAGCCGCTCCTGGCCGCGCTCGCCGATGACCACCCGGGCCTCCCGGTGGTGGGCGGGCTCGCGAGTGCCCGAGGTGAGGCCGGGGTCCTTCTCGGCCAGGACGGCGCGGTCGCCGCCGGGGCGGTCGGTCTCGCGCTCTCGGGCGTCCGCGTGGCGGCGTGCGTCTCGCAGGGGGCGAAGCCCGTGGGGCCCGAGATGGCGATTACGGCGGCCGAGGGCAACGTGATCCACGAGCTCGCCGGCCGGCCCGCGCTCGAGCGGCTCCAGCAGGCGCTGGCCACGCTCGCGGAGGACGAGCGCGCGCTGGCGCTCAGCGGCCTGCTCCTCGGGCTGGTCGTCGACCCGAACAAGCCCGAGTACGAGCGCGGCGACTTCCTCGTCCGGGGTGTGCTGGCGGCCGATCCCGCGAGCGGTTCGGTAACGGTCGGCGAGCGTGTGCACGTCGGCCAGGCGGTGCGCATTCAGGTGCGCGACGCGGACTCGGCGGACGAAGACCTCCGCGCGGCTGTCGCCGAGGGCGTGGCGGCGCTGGGCGGGCCCCCCGCCGGCGCGCTGATCTTCACGTGCAACGGGCGCGGCTCGCACATGTTCTCCGCGCCTCATCACGACGCGGCCATCGTGGACGCGCTGGCCGGCGCCCCCGCGGCGGGGTTCTTCTGCGCCGGTGAGATCGGACCGGTCGGCGCGCGCAACTTCGTGCACGGCTTCACCGCAACCCTGGCGCTACTGGCCCCCGCCGTGGAATGATGCCCGCGCCATGAGCCGATTGACCTTCGAACCGCACCGCGACGAGGCGATGACGCGCCTCGCGCTCGCGGGCGAGTTCGACCTCTCGAACGCCGCGCAGGTGGAGGACGCGCTGAAGCAGCTCGAGGACGACCGACCCGACCTGCTCGTGCTCGATCTCCGCGAGCTGACGTTCATGGACTCGACCGGCCTGCGGGTGATGGTCTCAGCGGACGCCCGCGCGCGGGACGAGGGCCGCCGGCTCGCCGTGGTGCAGGGCCCCGAGTCGGTCCACCGCGTCTTCCGCATCACCGGGCTCGACGACCATCTCGAGATCTACGAGACGCCCGAGGCCGCCGTCATCGACGGCACGGGCGCGACCTCCTAGATCCAGCCGCCTAGCGCGCCAGCTCGAACCACACGCACGTGTGGTCGCCGACCCTGACGCCCCACGCGTCGGCCACGCGATCCACGAGCTGGAGACCCCAGCCTCCGGTCCCGTCCTCGCGCGGCATCGGGGCCTCGGGCGGGCTGAAGCCGCGCCCGCAGTCGGTGACCTCTACGCGCACACAATCCTCTTCCAGGGTGACGGTCACCCCGACGGGCCCGCGGTCGGACCCGTACCGCACGCCGTTCGTAACCAACTCGGTCACGAGCAGGCGCAGGTTCTCCTGGACGGGTCGCTCCACGAGGTCCGTCAGGCCGTCGAGCGCCCGCCGGGCAGCCGGGATGGCCTCCGGCCCCGGGTTCAGGCGCAGGGTCAGCTCGGTGGTCGTGGGTGCGGTGCTGGGAAGCATGGGTCTGGTGTCCTTCGTCACCGGATCTTCACCACGAGGATCGCGATGTCGTCGCGTGGACTCCCTTCCTGTATTTCCAGAGCAGCCGATTCGATGCGCGCTGCCACGGAATTCGCATCGAGTCCGGCGCAGGTGCCCAACAGGGAGGCCAGCTCCTCGTTACCAAGCATCCCGCGGGGGCCGCGCGCCTCGGTCACCCCGTCCGTGTAGAGGACGAGGACGTCCTCCTTCTCGAGCGTGACGGCGGTGTCGGTGAGCTTCACGTCCGCGAGCACGCCGAGGAGAGTCCCCGGCTCGCCCACCGCCTCGACCGTCCCGTCGCGGCGGAGGACGTACGGCAGGGGATGGCCACCGGTCGAGAGACATACGTCGGCGGTGCCGCCGCCGTTCACGTGGAGCGACGCGTAGGCGACCGTGCAGAACCGGCGGTCGCTTCGCTGCCGCAGGAGCGCGTCGTTCAGCTTTCTCAGGATCTCGGCCGGCGAGGTCTCCTGGACCCCGAGCGTCCGGAGCGTGTAGCGGGCCAGTGCCGTCACGGCGGCCGCGTCGGCGCCCTTCCCGCAGACGTCGCCCATGACCATGCTCCAGCCGTGCGCGGTGTCGAAGACGTCGTAGAAGTCGCCGCCGACCTCGAACGCCTCGCCGGCGGGATGGAACCGCGCGGCCACGTCAGCGCCGGCGACGTCCGGAAGCTCCGGCGGCAGCAGGCTCTCCTGGAGGGTCCGCGCGATGTAGCTGCGCTCGCGGTAGAGGCGCGCGTTGTCGATCGCGACCGCGGCCCGGCGCGCGAGCTCCTCGGCCACGGACAGGTCCGCGCGCTCGTATCGCCGCGGGGACTCGGACAGCGCAAAGGCGATCGTGCCCAGCCGGCGGCCGCCGGTGCTCATCGGGACGATCATCAGGGAGCGGATCCCGATTGCGTCGACCAGCTCGCGCTGGTGCTCGTCGACCGCCTCATCGCGGACGAGCGCCGGATCGATCTCCGCGTACAGCTCGGAGCTGCCGGTCCGGTAGACGCGGCCGACGCCGCGCGGCGCGTGCTGGTCGGCCGGATACTCCTCCCGCATCCGCCGGAGGAGCTCGATCTTCGTCGGCTGGCGATGCGACATCGCGACCGGCTCGAGGTGGCCGTCCTGGTCCGCGAGCTCGACGACGCAGCCGTCCGCAAAAATCGGGATCGCTAGGTCGGCGACCTTCTGGAGCGTGAGCTCGTAGTCGAGCGACTCCGCGAGGACCGCGGCGGCGTCGGCCAGGAACCGGGCACGCAGCTCGCTCTCCTTGTGCTCGGTGATGTCCTCGAAGACGTTGATCGCCATCGTCACGGTGCCCTCGCCGTCGACGATCGGCGTCGCCTTGACGACCGACCAGCGCTCCTCGTTCGTCGCGACCACGCGGAAGCGCATCACCTGGTCGTCGGGTTTCTCGCCGGTCAGCGCGATCCGGCCCGGTAGATGGTCGAGCGGGAAGGGCTTGCCCTCCTCGTCGAAGACCTCGAAGCGGTTCATGATCTCGGTGACCGGCGCGGCGAGCAGCTCCTCGACCGAGCCGTAGCCGAGCGTCTCGACCGCGGCGTCGTTCGCGTAGATGAGGCTCCCGTCGGGCGCCTGCGCCGTCACACCGTCAGCGACTCCGGCCAGGATGAAGTCGAGCTCGTCACGCGAGCGGCGGAGCTCCTCCTCGATCCGCAGGCGCTGGGTGAACAGGCGCGAGTTGTCGAGCGCCAGCGCGGCGCGCCGGGCGAGGTCCTCGGCGTAGGTGAGGTCGTCCGGGCCGAAGCGGCGGGTGGACTCGTCGCCGAGCGCCAGCCCGATGGCGCCCAGGATCCGGCCGCGAGCGCGCAGCGGGACCACGATCGCCGAGCGGAAGCCCAGGTCGCGCAAGATCCCGGCGTGCTGCTGGTCCTGGGCGAGCTCGCCCACCGTGAGCATCTCCGGGGTGACCTCCGGGATCAGCTGCGACTCGCCGGTGCGGATCGTGAACGGCAGGCCGTGCGGGGCGCTCGGATCCGCGGGGTAGCTGTCGCGCAGCGCTTCGATCAGGTCGTTGCGGTCGGGATGGGCGTGCGCCGCCGCGACGCGGGCCAGCGAGCCGTCCTCCTCGAGCACGTCGATGACACACCAGTCGCCGAGTCGAGGCACCGCGATCCGCGCCAGCTCCTCGAGCGCGCGCTCGTAGTCGAGTGCGGTGTCCAGCACGGTGCCGACCTCGGCGATGAACTCGGTCTGCTGCTGCGCTGCCTCGGCGGCGCGGCGGGCGTCCCGCTCGCGCACGAGCAGGGTCGCGCGCTCGCGCTCGATCTCCTTGCGGACGGCGATGTCGCGCACGAACCCCGTGAACAGCGGTCGGTGGAGCTCGCCCCCTCCGACCGCGGTGATCGACAGCTCGATCGGGAACTCCGTCCCGTCAGCGCGCAGCGCGGTCAACTCGAGGCGCTGGCCGAGGAGCCGCGGCTCCGCGCCCTCGACGATCCGTCGAAGCGCGGTGCGGTGGGCCTCGCGCAGCGTCGCGGGGATTATCAGCGCCGCCATCTCCTGGCCGAGCGCCTCCTCGCGGCTGTACCCGAACATCCGCTCGGCCGCGGGATTGAACTCCACGACCCGGCCGTCGTTGTCGATCGAGATCACGGCGTCGAGCGCGGTTTCGAAGATCGAGGTCTTGATCGCCTCGCTCGCGCGCGCGGCCTCCTCCGCCTGGCGCAGCTCGATGTACTGGCCGAGCTGACTGCCGAAGCCGCGCAGCAGCCGAAGCAGCTCGGGGTGGGGGGTCTTGAGCTGGCGCGCGTAGAACTCGACGACGCCGACAACCCGATGCTCGCCGAGCACGGGGAACGCGAGCGCCGCGGTCAAGCCGGCTTCCCGGGCGACCTGCGCGCGCGCGTAGTGCTCGTCCGTCTTGACGTCCTCGATCCACGCCGGCTCGTTGCGCTCCCAAACCTCGCCCGGCAGCGGCTCGCCCTTCGCGAACCTCGTCCGCCGGCTGAGGCCGATGAACCCGGCGGCATCGAGGCCCTCCTCCTGCCAGACGTCCACCACGCGCAGGACCTGCTGTGCCTCGTCCACGCGCCAGAGCGTGCCGAGCTGCCAGCCGAGCGTCCGGCCGATCGACTCGAGCGCGCGCGGCGTCCCGTCCGCGAGCGACCGCGACTCGACCAGGGTCACCGCGAGGGCGTTCTGCGCCAGCAGGTGGTCGTTGGTGCGCTCGCCCGCCACGCGCAGCGCGGCGATCCAGATCGCGACGGCCGCGCCGATCACGAGTGCCAGAAGGCGCGTGAGGTGCTCGCCCTCGAGGAAGTTGTCGTTCCACAGGCCGGAGGCGATCCCCAAGAGGACCGCGAATGCCGCGAGCAGCGTCGTGTCGCGCCGATCCGAACGCGCCGCGGCGAGCAGTGGGCCGAGGGCCAGGATGCCCAGCAACACCACGCCGTCGAGCGCAGCGTCGAGACCGGCGAGCGCCAACGTGAGGATCGCGGCGCCGAGCGCCCAGCGGCGGTCGCCGCGCACGTGTCCAAACGCTTCGGCCATTTGCCTAGTGTCCCTCTTTCGGATGGAAAACGCGCAAAAACCCCCGCCGGGGGTGAGCCTCGTCGTGGCGCCGAATCCGTCCCCGCTGACGCTGGAGGGGACGAACACCTGGATCGTGGACGGTTGGGTGGTGGATCCGGGGCCGGCGCAGCCGGGTCACCTCGCCGCTGTCGCCGCCGCGGCCGGTTCCGCGGAGGGCATCGTCCTGACGCATTCCCACCTCGATCACACCGAGGGGGCGGAGCAGCTCGCCTCGGCACTCGGCGGGGTGGAGGTGGTGGCGCCGGCGGACGGCGACTCGGTGGGGCCCCTCTCGGTGATCGGCACTCCCGGCCACTCGGCGGACAGCGTCTGTTTGCTGTGGAAGCGGGTGCTCTTCACCGGCGACACGGTGCTGGGCGCGGGCAGCGTGTTCATCGCGCCCGGCGAGGGCTCGCTCTCCGCCTACCTGGAGTCGCTCGAGCGCCTGCTCGCGCTCGACCTCGAGGCGATCTGCCCCGGCCACGGGCCGGTCGTCCATGACCCGCACCTGAAGCTGCGCGAGTACCGCGACCACCGCCTGGAGCGGGAAAGCCGCGTGATCGCCGCCCTCGACGCGGGCGCGCGCACGCGCGCGGACCTGCTCGCGCATGCGTGGAGCGACGTGGACCTGGCGGCCGCGCCGCTGCTCGAGGTGGCCGCCGCGGCCACCCTGGCGGCCCACCTGCAGAAGCTGGCCGACGACGGCAGCCTGCCCGCAGGCGTGGACCCGGACGCGGTCGAGGGTCCGCCCTTCGGCGACTCCTGACCCCATAGCTAGCCTTTGCGGCCGTGATCTCGACCAACCAGTTCAAGAACGGCGTCCACATCGAGGTCGACGGCAAGATCTTCAAGGTCGTCGAGTTCCAGCACGTCAAGCCCGGCAAGGGCGGCGCGTTCGTGCGCACGAAGCTCAAGCGCGTCGAGGACGGCAACGTCATCGACAAGACGTTCCGGGCCGGCGAGAAGTTTCGCCCCGTCCGCACCGAGACGCGGCGGATGCAGTTCCTCTACTCGGATGGCTCCGAGGCCCACTTCATGGACACCGAGAACTACGAGCAGATCGCGATCCCCGAGGAGTCCGTCAAGGACCCGCTGCGCTGGGTGCCGCCCAGCCAGGAGGTCGAGCTGCTCTACGTCGACGAGAAGCCGGCGGACATCCAGCTCCCGGCCAGCGTGGAGCTGGCCGTGAAGGAGACCGAGCCGGGTGTCCGCGGCGACACAG
>DASPHG010000037.1:0-54786 GCA_035629775.1 Thermoleophilaceae bacterium
CGACGAGCTCGCCGACGGCATGGGCCGGCTGCACGAGGAGCGCGAGCTGCGCGCCGAGCTGGCCCGCAGGGGCCGCGAGCGCGCGCGCCGGTTCTCGTGGGACGAGAGCGCGCGCCTGCACGAGGAGGCATATACGCTGGCCTCGATGCAGGGACGCACGCGATGAACGTCGCCGTTCTGGGCACGCGCGGGATCCCCGCCAGCTACAGCGGCTTCGAGACGGCGGTGGAGCAGATCTCCAGCCGGCTCGTCGCGCGCGGGCACAGGGTCTCCGTGTACTGCCGGCCGCACGTCGTCGACCCGTCGATCAGCCGGTGGAAGGGCGCCGAGCTGATCCACCTGCCGACGATCCGCAACAAGTACCTCGACACGTTCGTGCACACGTTCCTGTCGGCCCTTCACGCGGCGTACGTGCTGAAGCCGGACGTGGCGCTGTTCTTCATCGCCGGCAACAGTCCGCTGTGCGTCATCACCCGCGCTCGCGGGATCCCGACCCTGATCAACATCGACGGGCTCGACTCGAACCGGCGCAAGTGGAATCGCTTCGCCAAGGCCTACCTGCGCTGGGCGGAGCGGGTGTCGCCGCGGATGGCGACGCGCGCGATCACGGACTCCCACGCCGTCGCGCACATCTTCGAGGCGAGCTTCGGCCAGCGGATCGGCGTCGTGCCCTACGGGGCCGAGGCGCCGCCCGAGACGGGCACCGAGACGCTCGACCGGCTCGGCCTCGAACCACGCAAGTACGTGCTGTTCGTCGGCCGGCTCGAGCCCGAGAACAACCCGCACCTGCTCGTCGAGGCGTGGTCGCGCATCCCGTCCGCGAAGACACGCGGGATGAGCCTCGTGGTCGTGGGCGGCGCGCCCTATGCGTCGGAGTACATCCTGCGCGTGCGGCGCGCGGCGGACCCGCGCGTGATCTTCCCCGGGTACGTCTTCGGCCGCGGGTACTGGGAGCTCCAGCGCAACGCCTACCTCTTCTGCGCGCCGACCGAGGTCGGCGGCACCCACCCCGTGATCCTCGAGGCGCTCGTCGCCGGGAACTGCGTACTGGTGAACGACTACGAGCCGAACGCGGAGACCGTGGGGGAGGCGGGCGTCTACTTCTCCGGCCGCGAGGGGGTGCCCGATCTGGCGCGCAGGCTGGAGTACCTGATCGACCACCCCGACGAGGTCGACGCGTATCGCGGGCGCGCGCGTGAGCGCGCGAAGCAGTACTCGTGGGACGCCGTCGCCACCGCGTACGAGCAGCTCCTGCTCGATGCCGGCGAGGGCACGGGCCACGGGCCGCTGCCGCTCGAGCGCCTCGACGAGATCGAGCGCGCGACGACCGCCGCGCTGTAGATCTAGCCGCGCCGGACGCGGACCGGGGTGGCGAGCGTCCTGGCCGTGCCGCCGGGAGCGCTGAAGCGGGCCCGGTACTCGCCGGAGCGGCGGGCCTCCGGGTGCATGATCACGTGGCCGTGGGCGTCCGTCAGCTTCGACCCCACCGTCTGCCAGCGCTTCTCGCCCGTGGGCCTGAACTGCACCGTCGCCTCGAGCGGGGCGGTGGCCGGCCGGTAGTACGCGAACACCAGCAGGCGTTCCCCGCGCCGCGCGCTCCGGTCCACGTGGATCCCGCGCGAGTACGCGCGATAGGCCGGCTTGCGCTTGCCGTTCGCGGTCCGCAGGCCGGTCTGGAAGGTGCCCCAGTAACGCGGGCTGCTCTCGGGGTAGTCGCGCAGCGGCGAATCGTCGTAGAGCAGGAACTGGGCTGTCGATCGGACGCGCGAGCGCCGGTACGCGAGGAGCTCCGCGTGGGAGAGGAACCGGGCCTGCAGCTTCCAGGGCCAGCCGACGTACGGGTCGGGTGGATCGGTCTGGTAGCCGTACTCGGTGAACCAGACCTTGAAGCGCTTCGGCGATCCGTGCCGGCTGACCGCCCGGTCCAGGGTGCGCAGCAGGCGGCCGATGTTGCTGAGCGGCGCATTGTCGCGCGCCGGGTCGTTGGCGGCCGGTGGCCGCTCCAACGCGTACGGGTGATGGGCGAAGCCGGTGGCGTTGAAGAGCACCGGATGAGCGTTCTGGAAGCCCCTCCCGCCGTCGGGGCAGTTGCGCCGCTCGGCGGCGCGGCCGGTGAAATGCCGGAACTGCGCGTCGAGGCAGTAGAGCTCGCGCACGAAGAGCAGCGGCTTGATCGACTGGGTGACGGAGCGCTCGCGCTCGCCGCGCGGAGCGGTCTCGGCGATCAGGATCGTGTCGCTGCCGTGGCCGGTCCGCGCGAGGCCCTCGTACCCCCGGTCCAGGAGCCGCCGGTAGATGTGCGGCGACGCCGGCAGGCTGAGGTCGTCCTCGTGCGACTGCGGGGTCAGCCAGCCGGGCATGTTCGGCTCGTTCCAGATCGACCATGCATCGACGCGGGGGAGGACGGGTCCCGTGTTGGGCGGATTGGGGTTGTCCGGCCCGGGGTCGTCGGGGCAGAGCGGCGGCGGCACCGGGAAGTTCGGTGTCGCCTCGCATGGCCCGAGCAGCGGGTTCGGGTCTTCGGCGATGGCCTCGTCGCGGAACGTGCCGGAGTAGCGCGTCCCGAGCGCGGTCACGAAGTCCCCGAACTCCGCGGCGCGGGGCCGGAAGGTGTGCTCGAGGTCCTCGCGCGGAGGCTTCGGCGTGGCCCAGTACGGCGCCGGCGTCGTGACGTTGAACAGCACCTCGAGTCCCACCCGCTCCGCCGTCGTCACGATGGCGTCGAAGCGATCCCACTTCGCGGCGGCGTAGCTGCGCGGGTCGGCGCCGGCGCCGGCCGGGAACGGGCGCGTCTGATGGTTCGGTGCGGGCGCGAGCAGGTGCCAGAACACCGAGACCCGGATCCGGTCGGCGCCGAGCGCCTTGATCTCGGTGAGCGTGGCCTCGAGCCGGTCGGGCGCCGAGAACACGATCTCCGGGTCGTCCATGAAGATCGACTCCTGGGTCGGCGACGCGTGGGCGGAAGGCACGGTCGATGCGACCGCGAGCACCGCGAGGGCGACGGCGCGCCGGATCACGGTGCGGCCTCCGGAAGGGGCGGCTCCGGCGGGAGCTCGCCCAGCTCGCGCAGGCGCGTGCGGGCGTCTATCAGGGTCTGCTTGGCCGCCTGGGACATCGGGTCAAGGTAAAGGGCCGCGTCCATCGCCGTGACAGCAGCGACGGGGTCGTCGCGCGCCTCCAGCTCGAAATTTCCCAGGGCGATCCACCCCAGTGGGTTCTCGGGATGGCGGGCCACCATTCGCCTGAGCACGGCGTAGGCGTCGTCGATGCGGCGCGCGCGCCTGTGCACATGCACCTCCGCGAAAAGCGGCCGCAGGGAAAGGGGGTCGACGTCCTGGGCCTCTCGCGCACGGTCCAGCGCCTCCTCGAACGCGCCCTGGCCGGAGAGGACGATCGCCTGATCGGCCAGCTCGCTCGCGCGCTGCGGCTGCCACGCGCTCCACGCGATCGCCCCCGCGGCCAGGACGGCCAGCCCGGCCAGCACGATCCGGACCGCGTCGATCTGCGGCCGTGGCTCGGGCTCGGGCGGGGCGGCCGCCTCGGGGGCAGGGCCGCGGCCGGCCACGAAGCCTGCGGCGACCAGCGCCATCACCGTCGGGCCGGGCACGAACCATGTCCAGTCGATCGCCGACTGGAGCCCGAAGGCGAGCGCGGCGAGGAAGAGCGCCGTGACGGCGGTCCGGTCCGGCGTCCATGCCGGCGCGCGGGCGAGGTCGACGCGCTCAGGCCGACCGATCAGGAACAACTGCCCGAGCCGCGACCGCGGCGTGGCACCGACCGCGCGCAGGGCGGCGACGAGCCATGCCGCCGCCAGGGCGAGCGAGACGGCGAGGCCGACCAGGCCCAGGTCCGCCAGCGTCTGCATCGGGTAGCTGTGTGCATGGCGCGCGAGGGAGACGCCCGTCCGGTGGTGCAGCGATGCCGTCTCGTAGCCGCCGGCGCCGGCGCCGAGCAGGGGATCGTCCGCGAACACGTCGGCGGCGAGCTCCCAGTACTGGCTGCGCGAGGACGCGGCGCTCGTGAGGCGTTCGGGGCCGCCGGTGGTGGCGGCCGACTCGTCCCTGAGCTCGTTCCAGCGGTCCGAGATCGTGCCGCCGAGGCCGCGGTCGCTCAGGGTGACGGCCGCCAGGCCCACAACCACTAGGGCCGCCAGCGAAGCCGCGAGCGCGCGCCCGACGTGGGTGCGGCGCGCCTCGGGGACCTCCCGTGCGGCGCGCCACCAAAGCCAGCCGAGCCCGGCGGCGTAGAGCACGACGACGAGCGCCAGCAGCAGGAGCCCGAACGTGGGTCCGGCGTCCGCGCGCACCGAGACGGCGACCGCGTCCTCGGTGAACGCCGGCTCGTTCGTGGCCCAGAGCACCACGGGCGCGGCCACGGCGGCCGCGGCGACGAGCAGCGCGCTCGTGCGCAGCCGAAGCGGCACGAAGACGAGCCAGAGCGCGACGACGACCAGCGCGGCGAGCGTCGCGCTACGGGAGTAGGTGAGAAAGAGGGTGACGGAGAGCAGGCCGGCGACCGGGAACGCGAGAGCGGTCACCACCGCGCGGCCGTCCCGGCGCGAGCCCAGCCAGAGCGCGAGCGGGAAGGCGAGTGCCGCGGTGACGCCGACCGCGTTCCAGTATCCGAACGGCTGGCCGATCCGCGCGTAGAGCTCGATGCCGCCGAGCTCGTCCGGCCAGACGCGCGAGGCCAGCGCGTAGACCACGACGGCGGTCGCCGCCATGAGCACGGCCCGCAGGACGAGCCCGGCCGCGCCGGGGCCGAGGTTCCCGAGGGCGACGGCGCCTGCGAACACCGCCAGGTAGGCCAGCGTCCGGTTGGCCTCGATCCAGCTCGCCCCCGGGGTCACCGACCATTCGATCGACAGGGTCGTGACGAGTGCCAGGAGGACGAACAGGCCCACCGTCACGAGACCCCGCGGGCGCGTCCGCGGGCTCAGGAGGATCCCGGCGGCGCACGCCGCGCCGCCTGCGAGCGCGAGCAGCATCTCGACCGTGGCCGAGCGGCCCAGCTCAGAGCCGCCCTTGGCGCCGAAGGCTGCCGCTGCGAGCGCGGCGCCCAGCAGGACGCTGATGCCCGCGCCGGCCAGCCGGCGCCGATCAGCCGCCCGCGAGACGACGGCCGCTTCCGCCGCTATCTGCCCGCCCCGGGCTTCAGGCCCGGAATGCGCGACGTGACGCCGGCGGGGAGCCGGTCGCGCGCCGCGTACAGCCCACCGCCGAGGGCCGCCAGAACGAGCAGGACGAGCGCGATGATCGCCGCGGTCGGAAGTCCGTCGTCGGCCTCGACAGCGCTCGTGTACGCGGGATCGCCGAGCACCGCGGGCTCCGTCCCAGCGCGGGCCGCGCCCACACCCTCCGCGATCTCACTCTGGTCGGACGCCGTGCCGCCCGTGCCGGGCGCGGCGTCCGTTCCGTCCGCGCCGCCGCCGGAGCCGGTCGAGGGACCGCCGGAGCCCGTCCCGTCCTCCTCGGTGCTGCCGTCGCCACCGCCCTGCGCCTGCGCGAGCACGCTGCGGCAGTCGGAGTACTGGTCGAGGTCGGCCGGCAGGTTGTCGTTTGCGTCCTCGAGCTCGCCGTCCGAGTAGCCGCGGTCGAGGTCGCCGTCCTGTGCGCAGTCGCGGATCGCGTCGTCACCCTGCGCCCAGGCGGCACCTGGGAGAGCGAGCGCGAGGACGGCTGCAAGACAGAGCGTTGTCAGGCGTATCAGCATTGGATGAAGCATCCCCTGAGTCGAAAACAGTTCGGGCCGGGCGAGGTATCGCTTTCCCGTAGGCGCGGCGCGCAATGACAAATGCGCCGCTGGTCCCAACTTAGCAAGGCTGCCCGAGGGCATCCCTGTAGGCGGCGACGGTCAGCTCGCCGGTGCGGCGCCAGTCGAACAGGCTGCCGGCCGCGTCCCCCGCGGCCCGCCCAAGCCGCTCGAGAGCGCCCCTGTCGGCGAGGAGCTCAGCGAGGGCATCGGCCACGGCCCGCGGCGCGCGAGGCGGCACCAGGGTGACGCCGGGCACCAGTGCCGCGATCTCCTCGGGCCCGCCCTCGCCGCGGGTCGCGACCACGGGCACGCCGCACGCGAGCGCCTCCACGTATGCGACCCCGAACGCCTCGTCGACGCTGGGGAGCGCCATCACGTGGCAGCGCGCGAGCTCGGCCAGGGCCTGCGGGTGGTCGAGCGCACCCATCCAGCGAATGCGGCCCTCCACCCCGAGCTCGGACGCCAGCCCGGCGAGCGTGGCGCGTTCCGGCCCGTCCCCGATCACCACCCAGTCCACTCCGGCGAGCCGCTCGTCCGCGAGCGCGCGCAGGACGTCCTCGTGGCGCTTGCGCGCGACGACGTGGGCCAGCGTGGCCACGGCGGGCCGCGTGTGCTTCTCCGGGAGAGGGGCGGGCGCCGCCGCGCCCAGGTGCACCACGCGCGCGTTCACGGCCGGGGCCGCGAGCGCCTCGACGCGTTGCAGCGTCTCGCGGCCGTTGCAGAGCACGACCCGCGCTGAGCGCAGGACGGAGGCGACCGCGCCGCGGCCGTCCGGGGTCGCGAGCAGCGGGGCGAACACGTCGCCGCCGTGGACCGACACGACCAGAGGCTTGCCGCGGGCCGCCGCCCACCCGCGCACGGCGGCTCCCGCCGGGATGGCGTAGTGGGCGTGCACGACGTCGATCGGCCGGTCCCGTTCGAGCCGGTCGAGCGCGCGTTCGGTCGGCTCGCGCGCCCAGCCGCCCCAGCGCGCATAGCTCCGCTCGCGCGGTGGCGCGAGAAAGCGGACGCACTCCACGGCGATCCCGTCGCGCTCCTCGCGCCGCGGCTGGGTCGCGAGTGCGCGGAGCGACCGTCCGAGCGCCCCGGCGCTGCGCAGCGCGCGCGCGGGCGGCACCGGCCGCTCCAGCACCAGGACGCGGACGTCCGCGCCCGCATCGCGTGCGGCGCGCGCCTGCTGGTGAGCCCACACGCCGAGGGCCGGGTCGCGCCGGCGCGGGTAGTACTCGGCCACGACGCAGACGTTCACCCTGGAAGCCGAGCGTGGGCGGCCACCGTCTGCTGCGCCTCGTCCGCGGGCAGGTACGGGCGGTCGCGCAGGAAGGCGCGCGCCTCTGCGACCGCGTCGGAGTGCGAGTACCCGGTGGCCACGGGCGCCAGGTCGTGGCGCACGGGCAGCGCGTCCACGACGCCGAGCCGCCAGCCGCGCTCGCGTGCGAGCGCCGCCCAGTGGACGTCGAGCCCCCACCCGAAGCGGAGCGGCGGGAACGGGACCAGCTCGGCTGCGACGTCGGCCCGGAACGCGGTGACGGGGCCGATCTCGACGTACCGGGTCTCGCGCGCGACGACCCCGCCACGGCGGCGGGTCACTCGCCATGCCGCGTGGCTCCGCCAGGTCTGCGCGGGCTGGGCGAGCGCGAAGTCGAGCGCCTCGCAGATCGCCACGAACCGGTCCAGGAAACGGCGCGGGAGCAGCACGTCGTCGTCTACGACGAGGAGCCAGTCGCGCCCGGCGGGGGCTTGGTTCGCGAGGACCGCGTTCAGGTTCTCGAACTTCCCGCCCGCCAGGTCGCGCGCGACGGTCACGCCGGCCAGCTCCGGCGCGGGCGCTCCCCGCGCGCCGAGTGCGAACTCGACGTCGTGGTGGGTGCGGCGCAGCTCTTGCACCGTCCGCTCCATTCGGGCGGCGTCGACCCCGTAGATGCCCGCGACGAGCACACGCCGCGGCGGGCCGGAGGCCGAGCGCGCCGCGCGCCCGGCCCCGCCCAGCGCGAGGCGTAGGTCGAGGGAGCGGTCGCGAAGCGTGCTCCTGGTTATGGCGCGGATGCCGGCGACGTGACCGGACTCGCCCGAGAGGAAGTCGTCGGCGGACACCTGGCCCGGAGGTTAACTTCCGCGGCGTGCCCGACCTAACGGACGTCGCGCTGGTTTCCCTGGGCACGACCCCCGGCCTGCGACGCGCGGACGCGGCCTTCGCGGACGGGCTGCGCACGGCCGGCCTGAGCTGCGCCGTTGCGGAGGTCGCGATCGGGGCGGCGGGTGCGCTGCGCCGGCACCCCGCCGCGACCGACCTGGTCGAGGCGCTTGCCGCGCGGCGCGCCGGTCCGGCGCCCGCACGCGTCGTCGTGTACTCCACCGTGACCGCCGCCCTGCTCCAGCCGCGGCGCGAAACGTACGCCGTGCGGTTCGACTCGCCGGCGGCGCTGAACCGGCCGGGCCTGGCCGGGGCGTGGCAGCGCCGCGCGGAACGGCGCGCGCTGCCGGGCGCGCGCTGCCTGCTGCCGTGGAGCGCAGACGCCGGGGCGGCCGCGCCCGGCGCCGCTCCCCGCGTCGTGCTGCCGGTGCCCATAGGGGGACGGAGCCCGTCTGTTGCACCCGCCGCCCGCGACATCGACGTGCTCGCCTACGCCGGCGATCCGCACAAGCGCGGGCTCGACCGGTTGCTCGCGGCGTGGGCGCGGGTGGGTGAGGGCGCCCGGCTCGTGGTCGGCGGCATCGAGCCCGCCGACGCGCTCCGCTGGCTCGAGCGCAGGCGAGTCGCCGTGCCCGACGGCGTCGACTGGGCCGGGCGGATGTCGCACGCTGAATGGACCGCCACGGTCGGCCGCGCGCGCCTCTTCGCCAATGCGTCGCGGCGCGAGGACTACGGCATCTCGCAGCTCGAGGCGCTCTCGGCCGGCGCGGCGCTCGTGACCGTGCCCTCCGAGGGGCCCTACGAGGCGCTCCCGATCGCGCGGCGGCTCGCGCCCGCGCTCGTGGACGCCGACCTCGGCGCGGCCCTCGTGGCCGGGCTCGCGCTCGCCGACGCCGACCTCGCCGCCTACCGGCAGGCAGCGGCCGAGGCGCTCGGGCCGTATCGCCCGGCGGCGGTCCAGCGCGTCATGGAGGAGCGGGTCATCCCCGCGCTGGGGCTCGGCTGACCCGCTCGCGCGGTCCCACCGCCACAAACGACTTCGTCAGCGGCCCGAAGCGCTCGCGCACGATCACGGCGTCGGGGAGGAGGGCGCGCAGCTCGCGGATGCCGAGCAGGCGTACCTCGTCGTACGGGTCACCGGACACGCCGAGCCGCCACAGCCGGCGCCCCAGCCCGCGGGGGAGCCAGTGCACGAACGGCAGGAGCGAGTGCGGCTCGATCGGGAACGCGCGATTCGGCGTCTGCACGAGCCAGCGCCCGCCGGCCCGGCGCAGCTCGGCCGCGAATGCCGGGCGGTCGGCCGGCGGCAGGTGCTCGACCACCGAGTTCGAGTAGGCGATGTCGAACTCGCCGTCGGAAAAGGGAAGGTCGGTCGCATCCGCCTGGACGAAGCGCTCGCCGGGGTATTCGGCGCGGGGGACGCGGTCCACCCCGGTCACGGCCAGCGGCGTGCCGAGCGTCGCCAGCCCGGCCGTGCCACAGCCCACGTCCACGGCCGTCTCGCCGGCGCGCGGGTCCAGCAGGCGCTCGAACAGGCGGAGCCGCCGGCTGCGCGCACGCAGCGAGGCCCGGTCGGCGAGCCGGGTCCGAAGCCCCTGGCGCGCGGTGGCGTAGGGCCTGGCGCCGCTCATGCCCGGCTCCTGCCGACGGCGGCGAGCGCCTGCGACATCCCGCCCACCCATGCCTCGGGCGTGTACGGCGCGACGTCGTCCCGTGCCGCTCCACCGAGCGCCGCGCGAAGGTCGGGGTTGAGCGCGAGCGTCCGCAGCCGGGTGGCGAGCACGCCCGCGTCCCCGCCCGGGAAGACCAGCCCGTTCCGCCCGTCGCGAATCAGGCCGCCGGCAACCGCCCCGACGGCGTCGCTGGCCACCACCGGGGTCCCCTGGTGCATCGCCTCGTTCGCGACGAGTCCCCACGGCTCGCGGAACGTCCGAGTCGCGATCGACGGCACGACGAGCGCGTCGGCCGCCGCGTAGAGCGCCGGCAGATCGTCCTGCTCGACCCGGCCGAGCGCCGTGACGCCCGGGCCCGCGACCCGCGCACCGAGCGGGCCGTCGCCCGCCACTGCGAGCGCGCCCTCGCCGGCCACCCCGGCCCGCCGCCACGCCTCGAGGAGCGTCTCGAGGCCCTTCTCGCGCTCCAGCCTCCCGACGAAGAGGAAGAGGGGCGCGTCGCCGTTCGCCCCCGCGCGCGCCCGTGCGGCGAGCCGCTCGTCGTCTCCCACCGCGCGCGCGAACCGGTCGGGCGACACGGCCTGCGTGGCGACGAAGACGTCATCCGCCCGCCCGCGCCGCTCGGCCACGTAGTCGCTCACGTGGGGCCCGTAGGTGGCGACCGCGTCGGCGTGGCGATACAGCCGGCGCAGCGGCAGCCACGAAAGCGCGTGCGCGGGCGTGCGCGGATGCGCCCAGATCGTCGCCCACAGGACGAACGGCACCCCGGCGCGCCGCGCACCGAGGTACGCGCCGGGCAGCGCGACCCGCCCGCTCATGCCGCCGATCACGGCGCGGTAGCGCCCGGACCCGGCCAGCCGTGCCGCACCGAGCTGGGTCGGAGTGCGCAGCCGCATGCCCGGCGGCGCCGGCCCGCGGTGCGCCCATGCGATCACCTCGACGTCCTCGGCCTCGCACAGCAGGGCGAACGGCCCCTCGCGGTAGTGCGAGACGACGTTCGTGACGAGGCACGCCGGCCGGGCGTCGCTCACCGGCCGCGCACCGCCGTGGTGATTCGCCCCAGCGAATGGGCGCCCATCACGAGCCCCTGCGGGCAGCGGCGGCGCACCGCGTGCCACGCGCACCCGGCGAGCACGCGCAGTTCGCGGCCGAGCGACGGCGGGGCTCCACGGCGCACGTCGTGGCCGCGCAGGTTGCGGCCGCGCACGTAGGCGCCGCGCATGAGCGCCCCGAGGCGGGCGTCGTCGCCCGCGCGCCGGTGGACGAGGCCGGCGCCCGCCAGGTACACGACCCGCCCGCCCGCCTCGCGCAGACGGGTGAGCAGCTCCTCCTCCTCGCCGAATTGCGGCAGCGACGCGTCGAACTCGCCGACGCGCTCGAACCCGGCGCGGCGAACGGCCATGTTGGCGCCCCATACGAACTCCGCCTCGCGGTCGGCGGGCCCCAGGTCGAGCGTCGTGATCGGCGGCTCCTCGCGCCCGCACGAGCGCGGCGTCGGGCCTTCGAAGCGCGCGCGGATCGGGCCGCCGAACGCCTCGGCGTCGGGGTGGCGCCGGACGCCCTCCACGTAGGCCGCGAGCCATCCCGGGGGCGCCTCAACGTCGTCGTCGACGAACGCGACCAGCGCGCCGCTCGCCGCGCGCAGGCCCGCGTTGCGCGCCGCGTTCGGGCCGGCGTCGCCGCCTGTCTCGGCGATCGCGGCGCCGAGCTCGGTGGCGACGGCGCGCGTCTCGTCATGCGCGCCGTCGTCCACGACGATCACCTCGAAGGGCTCGTCGAGGTCCTGCGCCATGAGCGACGCGAGGCAGATGCGCAAGTAGGCCGCGCGGTCGCGGGTGGGCACGACGACGCTGACCGCGGGCGGGGCCGACACGAGCGCAGGTTAGCCTCGGGCCGTGGGCCGCCCGCGCGTCCTGGTCATCCACAACCGCTACCGGATGCCGGGCGGGGAGGAGCGGGTGGTCGCGTTACACCGCGCGGCGCTCGCGCGCGCCGGCGTGGAGCACGCGGTCCTCGAGCGCGATTCGGGATCCGTCTCCTCCGCGCGCGCCGGCCGCGCCCTCGTGCGCGGCGGCCTCGACGAGGACGAGGTGGCGCGCGCCGTCGCCGACCTCGCCGCGGACGTGGTCCACTGCCACAACATGCTTCCGCTGCTGGGTCCGCGCGCCCTCACCGCCGCGCGCGACGCCGGTGCGCGCGTGGTCCTCCACCTGCACAACTACCGCCTCTTCTGCAACGTCTACGCGGGCTTTCGCGACGGCGCGCCGTGCTTTCGCTGCCGTGGGCGGAACACGCTCCCCGGCCTCGTCCTGAACTGCCGCGGCGCGGTGCCCGAGAGCGCCGCCTACGCGGTGGGGCTCGCCCGGCATCAGCCGCGCGTGTTCGAGGCGGTCGAGTCCTTCGCGACGCCGAGCGCGGCCGCGCGCGACCGGCTCGCGTGGCTCGGCGTCCCGCGTGACCGCATCGCGGTCGTCCCGAACTACCTGCCCGCCGACGAGCTGGCGGCCGAGAGCCGCGCGGGCGAGGGCGAGTACGCCCTGGCGGCGGGCCGAGTCACGGTCGAGAAGGGGTTCGAGGCGGCGGTCGACGCCGCCGCGCTGGCCGGCGTGCCCCTGCGGGTCGCGGGCGACGGCCCGGCCATGGCGGCCTTGCGCCAGCGGGCCGAGCGCGGCGACGCACGGGTCGAGCTCCTTGGCCGGGTCGATGCCCCGACGATGGCGGACCTGCGGGCGCGTGCCGCGATGGTCGTGGTGCCGTCGCTCTGGGAGGAAACGTTCGGCCTCGTCGCGCTCGAGGCCATGGGGAGCGGCGTTCCGGTGGCCGCGTTCGCGATCGGCGCACTGCCCGAGGTGGCGGGCGCACCCGCCTGCGTCGCGCCGGCGGACACGCGCGCCCTCGCCGCGCGCATGAGAACGCTCTGGGAAGACCGTGCGGCCAGGCAGGCCGAGGGCGAGGCGGCGCTCGCCCGCGCCCGTGAGCACTTTCCGGAGGAGCGCTTCACGCGCGCGGTGATGGAGCTCTACGCCGCGTCCTGAGCGCGCCACGCCGCGAGCGTGTCCGCAAGCGTCTGGCGCAGGGAGATCTCAGGCTTCCAACCCGTCGCCTCCTCGAGCCTGCGAGCCGAGCCGCAGATCTCCGGCACGTCCCGCGCGCGCAGCCTTTCGGGATCGACCTCGTGGCGGATGTCCAGCTCGGTGAGCTCGCGGAGAGCCTCGATGAGGCCCCTCACGGTCTGCGTCCGGCCCGACGCCACGTTGTAGATCCCCGGGGCGGCCCCGGCGAGCAGCGCGTACGCACGCACGACGTCGCGCACATCCGTGAAGTCGCGTCCACTGTCCGGGTTGCCGGTCCGCAGAAGGACCGAGTTCTCACCCGCGGCCTCGGCCCGCGCGATCTGACGGGTCAGCGTGCCGACCACGTAGTCGTCCGACTGTCCCGGCCCCGCGTGGTTGAACGGCCGCGCGCGGACGATCGCGAGCCCGTGCGCGCTGGCGTACACGCCGCCGAGCAGATCGCCCGCGGCCTTCGAGACCGCGTACGGATTCTCCGGCGCGAGCGGGGCGTCCTCATCCACCGGGAGCGCGCGTGGCGCGCCGTAGAGCTCGCCCGAGCTGACGAGCACGACCTGGGCGCCAGGCGCCTCCAGGCGCACCGCCTCGAGCAGGTTGAGCGTCATCGCCTGGTTGTCGGCGAGCGTCCGCGCCGGGTCCTGCCACGACCGCGCGACGCTCGCGAGCGCGGCCAGGTGGTAGACGCGCTCCGGCGCGGCCTCGCGCACTCGCTCGCGGACCGCGGCAGCGTCGCGCAGGTCCAGCTCGGCGCTCGACGGGCCGATCACGCGCTCGCCCCGGTCCTCGAGGTGCGCGAGGAGGTGGCGGCCGGCAAACCCGCCCGCGCCCGTTACGAGTGTCGGGCCGGGCAAGGGCTCAGCTCTCGAAGCGACCGACCGTCCCGCGCGCCTGGAGGCGCTCGAGGTCCGCGTCGACCATCAGGTCGACCAGCTCCTCGAAGCTCGTGCGGGGCTTCCAGCCCAGCATGTCGCGCGCCTTCGAGTAGTCGCCGCGCAGCTGATCCACCTCGGCGGGCCGGTAGTGGGTCGGATCGATCTCGACGTGGTCCTCGGGATCGAGTCCGACGCGCGCGAACGCGCGCTCGACCAGCTCTCGCACCGTGTGGGTCTCGTTGGTGGCGATGACGAAGTCCTCGGGCTCGTCCTGCTGGAGCATCAGCCACATGGCCTCGACGTAGTCCTTCGCATAACCCCAGTCGCGCTCGGCGTCGAGGTTGCCCAGCTGCAGCTTCTCCTGCAGCCCGAGCTTGATCGCCGCAGCGCCGTTCGTGACCTTTCGCGTGACGAACTCGAGCCCACGGCGCTCGCTTTCGTGGTTGAACAGAATCCCCGAGCAGGCGAAGAGGTCGTAGCTCTCGCGGTAGTTCACCGTGATGTAGTGGCCGTAGGTCTTCGCGACGCCGTAGGGCGATCGTGGGTACAGCGGGGTCAGCTCGTTCTGCGGGACCTCGCGCACCTTCCCGAACATCTCGCTCGAGGACGCCTGATAGAAGCGCGCCTCCGGGGCGGTCTCGCGCATCGCCTCGAGGATCCGCGTCACGCCGACGCCGGTGAACTCCGCGGTCAGCACCGGCTGGATCCACGACACGTGCACGAAGCTCATCGCGGCGAGGTTGTAGATCTCGGCCGGGTCCGATGCACGGATCGTGTCCACGAGCGAGCGGTGGTCCAGCAGGTCGCCCTGGTGCAGGGTGATCCGGTCGCGGATGTGCTCGAGCCGCTCGAACTTCTCGGTCGACGCACGCCGAACCATGCCGTGCACCTCGTAGCCCTTCTCGAGCAGGAGGTCGGCGAGGTAGGACCCGTCCTGGCCGGTGACCCCGGTGATCAGCGCCCGGCGCGCGCTCACCGCGCCACCGCGCCCAGCTCGCGGATCCACTCGACCGTGCGTGCGACCCCGTCCTCGACGGGAACCGCCGCCTCCCAGCCGAGCATCCGGCGCGCCTTCTCCACCGAGGGCCACCGGCGCTGGACGTCCACCTCGAAGCTCGGCAGGTGCTCGAACTCGAGCGTCGCCGGGTCCTCGCCGCAGGCGCGCCAGACGATGCGGGCGATCTCGGCGACCGTCAGCTCGTCGGAGGCGGAGATGTTGAAGTCCTCGCCCTCGGCGCTCGGGTGCGCCATCGCGGCGACGATGCCCTCGGCGATGTCGTCCACGTAGGTCAGCGTGCGGGTCTGCTCGCCCGAGCCGAAGATCTGAAGTGGCTGCTGTCCGGATAACACCTTCCGGATCAAATCAGGAACGGCGTGGGCGATGCCGGGCTCGTGGTCCGGCGCCTCCCCCGGCCCATAGGCGTTGAACGGGCGCACGATCGAGTAGCGCAGGCCGTGCTCGTCGGCGAGAGCGCGGCAGTAGACCTCGCCCGCGAGCTTGGAGAACCCGTACGCGGAGTGCGGCGCAGGGACTTCGTGGACGTGCTCCTCGGGCGTCGGAAACAGCGTCGCGCGCTCGAACACCATCGAGGACGAGACATATACGAGGCGCTCGACGTCCTGCGTCAGCGCCCCTCGGAACACGGAGTTGTAGAGCGCCATGTTCACCTCGAGGAGCGTGTGCGGGAGCTTGTGGAAGTTCCCGATCCCGCCGACGATGGCGGCCAGGTGGACGACGTGCGTCGTGCCCGCGACGGCGCGATCGGCCACATCCTGCTCGCGCAGGTCACCGACCTCGACCTCGCACGCCTCGCGCATCCAGGCGGGCGGCGTCCGCTGGTCGGCGACGCGCACCTCCCAGTCGGGGTCGGCGACGAGCCGGCGTACGAGCGCCTGGCCGATCGTGCCGGCCCCGCCGGTGACCAGCGCGCGGTTCACCTTCGAGCCGGGACGAGCTCGTCCGTGAACGCGAACACCTGCCCGGCGCCCGCCACGTCCCACGGATCGCAGAGAAGGGTGTGCGGCGCGAGCCGGCCCAGCAGGCCCTCGTATGCCGAGTGGTTGGTGGCGACGATGACCGCTTCGGCTCCCGACAGCGCCTCGTCGAGCGGGTCCGACTCGTTCGGCAGATGCGGATCGTGGCGGGCGACCTTGCACAGCTCGCGCTCGAGCAGGCGGATCAGCTTGAACGAGAGTGAGTCGCGCGGGTCGTCGGTGTCGCGCTTGAACGTCAGCCCGAGCACGGTGACCTTCTTGTCGCGCAGGGTGCCGTTCAGCCGCCGCTTGACCCCCTCCACGAGGAAGTGCGGCACGGTCTCGTGCACGCGCGAGACGGCCAGGAGCATGCCGGGCGCGGATGAGCTCTCCTCGGAGAAGGTGAAGTCCTTGCGCAGGCAGGTCCCGGCCGTCAGGCCCGGCATCGCCATCCCGCCACGCGGGTAGTCGCGGTTGATCAGGTCGATGACCTCGAAGACGTTCGCGCCGTGGCTCTCGCACTGCATCATCAGCAGGTTGGGCAGCGCGAACTGCGCATAGCGCAGGATGTTCGTCCAGATCTTGGCGAGCTCGGCCTGCACCGGCGTGGTCTGCACGAGCGGCCCGCCGAAGACTCCGAACAGCTCCGCCGCGCGCGCCCCGGACTCCTCGCCCACGCCCCCGACGATGGTGGGGAGGCTCCGTATCTCCTCGAGGAAGTGGTTGACCGCGATCCGCTCCGGGACGTGGGCGACGAACAGGTCGTGCCCGACCCGGAACCCGCGGAGCTGCTCGAGGTACCCCGCCAGCCACTCGGTGGTGCCCGGGCCGACGGTCGAGCGCAGGATGATCGTCTGACCCTTCTGCAGCACCGGCATCAGGTCGTCCACCGCCTGGCGGATCTGGGAGACGTCGATCTCGATCTGCGCGAGGGCGGGCGTTCCCAGCGTGAGGATGATGTAGTCCGCCGTGCTCGCGTCCTGGATCTGCCGCGTGAGCTCGAGCCGGTTGCCCGCGAGCACGCGCTCGAGCAGCTCCTGCGTGCCGGTCTCCTCGAACGGCATCTCGCCGCTCGCGATCCGCTCGAGCACGGGCGGCTCGCGGTCCACGCCGATGACGTGACAGCCGTGGTCCGCGAACGAGAGGGCGAGCGGGAGCCCGATCCTGCCGAGCCCCACTACGGCGACGCTTGCAGCCATCGGGCGTAGCCTAGGTGGAAGCGGTCCTGCGGCGCTCGCGCGCGAGCTGACCCGAGAAGGCGGCCAGGAAGCGCGGGTTGTAATAGAGGTAGCGCGGCAACAGCCGGCGCGGCTCCTGGGCGATTCGGTAGGTCCACTCGAGCCCGCGCTCTTGCATCCAGCGCGGGGCCTGCGATATCCGGCCCGCGTGGAAGTCGAACGCCGCGCCGACCGCGCACATCACCGGAACGTCGAGCCGGTCGCGCATCCGGGCCATCCACTTCTCCTGCTTCGGAACCCCGATGCCGACCCACAGCACGTCCGGCTTCGCCGAGTTGATCTGCTCGGCGAGGGTGTCCTCCTCCTCGTCCGTGAGGTCCCGGAAGGGCGGCGAGTATCCGCCGACGATCTGGATGCCCGGGTGCCGCTGGCGCATCGAGAGCGCGAGCTGGACCAGTGAGCCCTGGTCGCGCCCGCCGTACAGCCAGATCCGGTGCCCGCGCTCCGCGCACCGGTCGCTGTAGCGCGCCATGAGCTCCGGCCCGTACACGCGGTTCGGCAGCCGCTCCCCGAGCATGTTGGCCGCCCATACGAGGGGCATGCCGTCGGGCACGGTGAGCGCGGATTCGGTGAGGGCGCGCCGCATCTCGGGGTCGCTCTGGGCGACCATCACGGCGTGGACGGCGACGGCGCAGACCCAGCCGCGCTCGCCGCGCTCGATCATGCCGTCCATCACGTCCATCGCCTGTTCGTAGGCGGTCATCGCGACGGGGATCCCGAGCAGCTCACGGGTCCGGATCTCCTCCGGCCGGGGAAGGGTCGACGGAGCGGCGGCGTGCCCGGCCTTACGCTCAGAACGGGCGAGCGGCGCGTAGTTCAGGGTGTGTTGCTCGGGAGTTGGCACGGCTGTGGGGGTAAGAACAGCTCCGGACCCCAGAAGTTCCCTGCCCGGCCGCGCGCAGTCTACGCGCCGTCGTACCGGAATGGCAGCTCGTGAGCGATTTCCGTCAGGCGGGGAGCGTTTCGGTCCCGCTCGGAGACGACGAGGTCGAGCTCGGGCCAGTCGATTGCGAGGTCGGGATCGTCATACGCGATCGTCCGCTCGACGGCCGGGTCGTAGTAGCTCGAGCACTTGTAGACCACATCGGCCACGTCGGTCGTGACGCAGAAGCCGTGCGCGAACCCGACCGAGACGTAGAGCATCAGCCCCGATTCCTCGTCGAGCTGGACGGCCTCCCACTCTCCGAAGGTCGGGGAGCCCGGGCGGATGTCCACGACCACGTCGAGAATGGCGCCGCGCGCACACCGCACCAGCTTCGCCTGCCCCTCGCCGAGCTGGAAGTGCATCCCGCGCAGGACACCGCGCGACGAGCGCGAGTGGTTGTCCTGGACCCACTCCTCGCGAATCCCGAGCTCCGCCAGCCGGTCCGCCCGGTAGGTCTCGAGGAAGAAGCCCCGCTCGTCACCGTGCACGGCCAGCTCGACCAGGCGGAGGCCATCCAGGCGAGTCGGACGCTCGTTCATGCGCGCGATCCTGACACGCGCCGACGGAGCGGACCTGCGAGCAGCAGTGCAGCGGCCGTCACAAGCCCGAGCAACGAGAGCACGAGCCCGATCCGGATGCTCGACGGGGCGTACTTGAACTCGACCGTGTGGGCGCCGGCGGGAACCGGGACCGCGCGGAACGCCCCGTTGGCCGCGGAGATCGGCACCTCGTCACCGTCGACGGTGGCGTCCCAACCGGGATAGAACGAGTCGTGCAGGACGAGCCAGCCCGGCTCGCGCGCTTCGAGCTCGACGCTGACGTGCTGTGAGTCGACATCGTGCACGCGCGCGGGCGACGGCGGTCGCGCCGGCTCTCGGCTCTCGGCTCCCTCGATCACGGGCGCGCTCTCCAGCTGACGCGTCGGCAGCACGCTGACCGCCCCGAGCGCTTCGTCCCGGCCAGGCGCGCCGCGCGCGCCGTACGCCACCCACGCACGCGGAAGCGCCGTCCGGTTACGACGGAGACGCTGTCCGTCCAGCACCCATCCGGCGGAGAAGACGTCGGCGAGCCGGTCGTGGCCGGCCGGCGGGAGATAGCTCGTGCGCTGCAGGCCCAGGCCCCCGAGCGCGCGCCAGAGGAGCGTGTACCGGGCCAGAGCCGGCAGGTCGTGGCCGCGCGCGTCCCGTAACCCGAAGCGCGCCGCCTGATTCGGGCCGAAAGTGGTGTCCGTCGCGACCATGCGCTCGTTCGACGAGATGATCTGCTGGAGCTCGTTCACCACCCCAGGCGTGGCGTCCGCGATCTCCGGCTCGGTCTGGGGGTGGAATCCGCTGTCGATCGAGACCACGTCTGCCGCCGCAAACGCGAGCGCGGCCACCGTGACCGCCGCGACTCGCCTGCGCGGAACGTGGAGAAGCAGCGCCACGAGACCCAGGGCCAGACCGGCGGCCAGCGCCCAGCGGAGGATCGCCGCGGCGCGCACCGAGTCGAGGTCCGCGAGGTCGTCGTCCAGGGCGGGCAGCTGGCCGAGGGCGTCCCCCCACTGGTCGGGCAACCCCAACACGATGGCCGCGCCGACGATGGGCAGCGCGAGCACGGCGACCCCCACGGCGAGCAGCCGCTTGCGATGCAGCCGAGCTCGCTCGCTGCACACGATCTCCATCCCGACCCCGGCCAGCAGCGCGAGCGCGAAGACAAGGAGGATGAGCAGCCGGTCGAGATTCATGGCCTCGAGCAGCGGGAGGTCGCGGATCCAGTTCGTGGCGGGCATGTAGACCGCGAGCCAGGTGGCGGCCACGGCGCCGGCCAAGAGGAGCAGCGTCCTGCGGCGTGGGAGCGCGAGCGCAACGGCGGCCAGCATGAGTGGCAGGGCGCCGATGTAGATCGTCCGCTCGACGAAGTTCAGCGGACCGGCCGGGTCGACGTCGATCTTGTCCGGCCGGCCCCAGAGCTCCGGGAACGCGAGCGAGAGCAGTCCGCGCCGCTGCGGTGCATCGACCCCGCGCTCCGCCTCCGTGCCCTCCCCGAGGATCTCGATGAAGGGCACCAGCATCACAGCGCCGATCAGCAATCCGAGGCCGGCGCCGAGCCCGAGCAGGCCGCCGACCCTCGTGGCGGCGCGCGTGCCCGCCGTGCGCCCCAGCATCACGAGGCGCGCCACCGCCCACGCGGCGGCGCCGGCGAGGACGATGGCAGCGCTCTGAGGGTGCCCGCCGACAAGGGCCGCGCCGGTGACGAGGCCGAGGCCGGCGACGTCGGCGGCGCGCCGCTCGCGCACGATGCGCTCGATCAGCCACACGATCCAGGGGAGCAGCGCGTAGATGTTCGTGTGCGGGTGCTGGAGCCAGACCCATAGATAGGCGCCGAACGCGAACGCGACGGCCGCCACGGCGGCCCCGGCCCGGGGCAGCGCGAGCGCGCGTGCGAGCAGATACATCCCGAAGGCGGCCAGCACGAGCTTGAGCGCGGCCGCGAGTCCGATCGCCCAGTCGAACGGGAGCACATGCACGGGCAGGTTCGTGGGGGCGAACGGCGCCACCTGCTGCGACGCCAGGAGGGGCCGTCCGGCGTGCGCGTACGGGTTCCACGCGGGCAGCCGGCCCGAACGGATCTCCTCGCGCGCGATCTCGAGGTCGGGGTTGAAGACGTAGACCGGATCGCCGAGCAGGGGGTTCGAGGGGCGCGTGAGCTCCGCCGGCCGCTCGGCCTCCCACGGCGCGGTGAAATAGAGCATGTCGTTCGCCGTGAACTCCTTGTCGCCGCTCAGCGACGGTCCGAGAAGCGCGACGACGCATGCAGCGACCAGACCTGCGACGGCCGCCGTGGACCCCCACTTTCCACGCAGAAGGGTCGCCACGAACGCCGCTAACTCAACGGCCGTAGCTCGACGCACGCCACGGCCCGGCTGGCCACCGCGCCGTCGGGCGCCGGTTCCTCGCTCGAGTAGTGGTCGCGGTACACACGGCCGGCGGCGTCGTCGGCCTCCGCCCGTCGCCATCCGCCCTCGCCGTAGACGAAGAACTCGGTCGCGGCGTCCGCGGGCCCGAAGGCCTCGATCAGATGCGCCAGGCCGGCCGCGTCGAAGACCCGGACCCAGCCAAAGTTGTCCGGCCGGCCGTACGGGACGCTCATGTAGAGGACGCCTCCCGGCCGGAGGACGCGCCGCAGCTCGGCCATCGCCCGCGCAACCTCGCGGTCCGGGTCGGCCGCCGGTGCTGCGCGGTGCCCGTACTGGGTGTTGTCCAGGCCGACGTGCTCGAGCGTCGAGAGCGAGACGATCGCGTCGTACTCCCCGTCACGCATGGGGAGGTCGCGGATGTCCTCGTACAGGTACGACACGTCGAGGAACGGATAGGCCTCCGGCTCGGGTTCGAGCGTGACGACGTGCAGGTCCGTGACGCGCGGACGGATCCGCGCCACGGTGTGGGCGTGGTTCAGGGTGGAGCCGGCGTCGAGGACGCGGCCGTGGAGATCCCGGCTGAAGAGCCACGGAAACTCGACGACGCGCTCGTCGAAGCGGATGCCGTAGCTGTCGGGGAGCGGGCCGGCCGTCTTGAACATCATGAGCGCCTGCGGATCGTCGAGGACCTGGACGATGAAGTCCCGGTGCGCGGCGACGTACTCCTCGCTCCAGGGCTCGCGCGGGGCCTCCGGCAGCGGGCCGGCTTCCCGCCGCGTGCCGATCCCCGCGGGCGATAGGCCGAACGCCTCGACGAACCGCGAGTTCTCGGCCGTGGCGGCGCGCAGGTCGTCGACCTGCCCGGCCAGGTCGTCGATGCGGGCCTCCCGCGCGGCGCCCCCCTGCGCGCCGTGCGCAATGTCCGCGCGCAACGCCTCGATCGTGGCCTCGAGATCCGCGATCTGATTCGCAGGCCCCGGATCCGTCTCGATCGTCGTTACTCGCTGTCTGAGCTCCTGCACGGCGAGCATGTCCTCCGCCAGGGAGCGAATGGCTTCGTCGAGCACGCTCATCGCGCGCAGGATCTCCTCGTCCACCTGGCGCTCGTGCGCCGCGTAGGGGCGGACCATGCGCAGGACCGCATTCCGCATCCTCTGACGTAGCCGGCGCAGGCGCGGGAAGGGCGTCTGCCAGCCCTCTGCACCGGCGCGGACGCGCCGGGAGATCGCTTCCAGATCGGTCAGGGGCATCGATCCCGCGCTTGCTGCGACGCGACTGTGAAGCGACGCCGCCCGCTCGAGCCGCGCGGCCATCGCCGCCCCCGCGGCCGCCAGCGAGTGGGACTCCGAGAGCTCCTCGCGACCGCGCTCGCCCACCCTGCGCGCACCGTCCTGGTCTTCGAAGACGCCGCGCATGAGCTTCGCGGCGTGGTCCAGGTCGGGCTCGGCCCAGCGGGCGTCCGCGGGATAGGGGTCGGACCCGGCCCCGATGGGGACCAGCTCGCAGTCCACGAGATAGCTGTTGCTCGGCGTCATGTAGTCGAGGTTGCCGGAGTAGCGCGTGGCGATGACCGGCTTCCCGAGCGCCATCGCCTCGACAAGCGTGAACCCGAGACCCTCGGAGCGGTGGAGCGACACGTACGCGTCGCAGGCGGCCGTGATCGCGTCCTTCTCCTCCCGCGCGACGTAACGGTCGAGCACGACGACGTCCGGATGGCCCGCCGCCGCGGCCAGCAGCTGCTCGTGCTCGGCCGCGTGGTGATCGTGGTTGATCGACTTCAGGACGAGCTTCGCGCCGGACCCTGGCTCGAAGGCGCGCGTGAAGGCTTCGATCGTGCCGAGCGGGTTCTTGCGGTTGAAGATGCTCTCGTAGTCGAAGCTGAACAGGAACAGGAACCCCTCGGGGAGGCCGAGTTCGGCGCGCGTCAGCTCGGCCGGTGCCGGCTCCACCGCCGGGATCGGCACGCGCACCACCGGCACCGGCGCCACCGCCTCGAGCGCGTCCGCGATATGCCGCGTCCCCACCCACACCTCGTCGACGTGGCGGAAGGCCCCCATCCAGCGCTCCGGGAACCGCTCCACCTCCCACCACCAGAGGCCGATCGTGTAGCGGTCGCGGAAGAAGTCCGTGCCGACGTCCCATGCGAAGGCCTCGAAGACGTCGGCGTTGACGCAGACGAGGTTGACGGGGTGCTCCGGTTCACCCTCCCTGTGGGTGAACGACTCGCTCTGCTCGGATCTGCTCGCGACCAGGCCGACGGTGGTCAGATCGACGCCGCGATGCTCGAGCGCGCGCACGACCTGGCGGGCCGCCTCGCCCACGCCGAGCACCGATTCGAAGTAGCCGGCAATGTTCACGCCCAGCTTCGGCCCCCCGTCGGACTCGGGCGGCCCCCCGTTCGCGGAGCGGTCGCCCGGCGCGGGCAGCGCGTGGCCCGACGCGTTCGCCCAGGCCACCAGGCGGCCGGCGTCCGGCCCCGCCAGGTTGGGGAACGCCGCCTTCAGGTCGGGGCGGGTATCGCGGAGCTTCGCGAGGTAGCGGGTCACGCCGGAGCTGCCGCCCACCGGCGCCGGCTCCGCCAGCAGCCGCGTGAAAGCCTCGGCCCCGTCGGGCTCCCACACCGACTCCGTCACCGCCCCGTCGAGCTCGGCCTGCCGGTAGGTCTCCCGCACCGCGGCGTCGAGCGCCAGCCCATTCGGCAGCCGGTTGTAGCTGTACTCCCAGCCCACGGCGTCGTGGAACCCGTTCGCTTCGAGTTCACGGCCGTAGGCGTTGCACAGCTCGCGCACGACCGGGTGCGCGCCGAGGTCGGTCCGTGACTGGTGCTTGCTGAGCGAGTGGGGTTCGCGCGGGTCGTATCCCGAGTAGTGGAAGAAGCGCAGCGGCCGCCCGTCCGCGGTGTAGCCGCCCGCGGCGCGCTCGACACGCCGCGCGGGCAGGTTCCAGTACGCGACGTTGTACCCGGGGTCGCGCAGCACGTGGAAGCTCGGCACGAGTCCGGGAGCGAAGTCGATCCACCGCTGGTCCACGAAGTAACCGCGCTCGGGGGCGACGATGCAGTCCCGCGCGAGCCGCTCCGACCACCACTCGATCAGGTGCTCGGTGTCCGCGTTCCAGTGCAGGCCCAGGAAGCCCAGGTTGTACGAGCCCGCGATCAGGATGTCCGTCTCGGACGGCCGCTTGCCGTCGCGCGGCATCGGGCCCGTGAGGTGCGGGGTGACCACCATCGCGTGCTCGTCCAGCAGGTGGTCGAGCTCGCCCAGGTCGTCGTAGACCTGGATGTCGGGGTCGAGGTAGACGATTCGGCCGAGACCGCGCGCCTCCATCAGGTGACGGAGCAGCCAGGGCTTGACCGCCGTGGAGAGCTCGAGCACCGTGTAGAGCGCGGCCATGCGGTCGAAGTCGTCGAGGTCGAGCTGGTCGACGGTGACGAGCTCGAAGGGCTCCTCGGCCGGGTCGATGAAACCCTCGTGCTCGTCGATCACGAGGACCCACACGCGCGCGTCCGGGTGATGGGCGCGGAACGAGCGGGCAAGGACACGCGCATGCGCGACGTAGTTCTTCGCGATGATCGTGCAGACGTCCACGGCGCGTGCGGCCACGGTACAGGACACTGATCGCGTACCCGCAGGGCGCTACGTTGTCGCGCGTGTCAATCGCGCTCAGACGAGAGGCCGCCGTGGGGGTCGAATCGGTGTCGAAGTCCTTCCGGCTCCCCCAGGAGGCGGTGCACACGCTCAAGGAGCGCGTCCTGCACCCGTTTCGGCGACCGGGCTTCGACAAGCTCGACGCCCTCCACGACGTGTCGTTCGAGGTCGAGACGGGCGAGTTCTTCGGCATCGTCGGCCGAAACGGCAGCGGCAAGAGCACGCTGCTGAAGTGCCTCGCGGGCATCTACGCGGTCGACGACGGCGAGATCCGGCTGCGGGGCCGGTTGGCGCCGTTCATCGAGCTCGGCGTCGGCTTCAACCCCGAGATGACGGCGCACGAGAACGTGCTGCTGAACGCCGTGATGCTCGGCCTCACGCCGCGTGAGGCGCGGCGCCGCTACGACACGATCATCGAGTTCGCCGAGCTCGAGGAGTTCACCGAGCTGAAGCTCAAGAACTACTCGTCGGGCATGCACGTGCGCCTCGCGTTCTCGGTGATGCTCCAGGTCGACGCCGACGTCCTCTTGATCGACGAGGTGCTCGCCGTGGGGGACGCCTCCTTCCAGCAGAAGTGCTTTGACCAGTTCACCCGGTTGAGCCGCGAGCGGAAGACGATCATCTTCGTCACGCACGACATGGCTTCGGTGCGGCGGTACTGCGACCGCGCGATGCTCATCGAGCGCGGGCATGTCATCGACATCGCCGATCCCGAGGGCATCAGTCGTAGCTACAACGAGCTGAACTTCGGGCGGATCCGCGTCGGCAAGGATGGCGTCAAGCGGAAGGCGGGGCCCGGCGGATCGGCCGAGATCACGCTCGCGTGGATCGAGAACGCCGCCGGCGAGCGCGTCGGCGCGTCGGCGCAGGGGGACCCGTGCGTGGTCGCGTTCGAGGTCAAGGTCAACGAGGAGCTCAAAGAGCCCGTGCTCTCGATCGCGGTCCTTGACGAGGCGCGCAACCTCGTCTTCTCGACCTACGAGGACCGGCCCGGGACATTCGCGGCGGGCTCCACGGTCGTCGTGCGGTTGCGGTTCGAGAACTGGCTGGCCGCCGGCCGGTACACGTTCACCGCCGGCGTCGCCCGCTCCGGGCCCGGCGCGGACATGATCGACATACGCAAGGACATCACCTCGGTGGTCGTGCACACGACGCGCCCGGCCGGCGGCGCCGTGAACCTGCCCCACGAGTTCTCGGTCTCACGATGAGCTCCGTCGAGATCCCGGCCTACCGGATGCGCGGCCCGTCGGCGTTCGGCGGCGGCGCGCGCCGCTTCCTGAACCTCGCGGTGCTCCTCGCGGTCACCGAGTACCGCCTGCGCTTCTTCGACTCGGCGCTCGGCTACCTGTGGACGCTGATCCGGCCGCTGCTCCTGTTCGGGATCCTCTACTTCGTCTTCAGCTCGGTGCTCGAGGTGGACGCCGGCGTGGAGCACTACGGGGTGCTCCTCCTGATGGGGATGGTCCTCTTCTGGTTCTTCGCCGAGGCGACCGGCGGCGCCGTGACCGCCGTCCTCGACCGGGAGAACCTGGTCCGGAAGGTGCACTTCCCGCGGATCATCATCCCGCTGTCGGTGAACCTGACGGCCCTGCTCAACCTGATCGGGAACTTCGTCGCGGTCATGGTCTTCATCTGGGCGGCCGGGATCGACTTCCGCTGGACCTGGCTGCAGGTGCCCTTCCTCGTCGGCGGCCTGTTCGTCTTCGCGCTCGGGCTCGCGATGCTCCTGTCGGCGCTGTACGTGCCCTTCCGTGACATCCGCCCGCTGTGGGAGGTGATCCTGCAGGCGCTCTTCTACGCGACGCCCGTGCTGTATCCCATCGAGCTGCTCGCGAAGGAGTACCCGGAGATCTCGAAGATCGTGATGCTGAACCCGCTGGCGGCCGCCATCCAGCAGATGCGGCACGCGTTCGTGGGGGACGACTCCCAGAGCGCGGCGTTCGCACTCGGGAACGGGGAGCTGCTCCTGGTGCCGGTGGCGATCACGGGGCTCACCTTCCTGCTCGGCCTGTGGGTCTTCAACCGGATGGCGCCGCGGATCGCGGAGGAGCTGTGAGCTAGGCGAGGCCGGCCTCGGCCTCGTCGGCGACCATCCGCGCGATGGCGAGCGACGACGTGGCGGCGGGCGACGGCGCGTTGCGCACGTGCAGCGCGCGCTCCGTGCGTGAGAAGACGAAGTCGTCCACCAGCTTCCCGTCGCGGCCGAGCGCCTGCGCCCGGACGCCGGCGAACGCGGGCTCGACGTCGGCGCGGGTGAGGCCCGGCATGTAGCGCGCGGCCTCGCGCGCGAACTGCGCGCGGCTGGCGGCGTACCTCATCTCGACGACGCCGGTCCGCCACCAGCGCCGGGCCATCCGCCACGTGCCGGGCCACGCGAGCGTCGCCGCCACGTCCCGCGCGCGCACGCGCGCGAGGCTGTAGGAGTCGCGGCTCGGCGCGAGCAGGGCCGTGGGTCCGACCAGCACCTCGCCGGACACGTGCCGGGTCAGGTGCACGCCGAGGAACGGCAGCTGGGGATCGGGCACGGGGTAGATCAGCCCCCGGACCAGCTCCCGCTTCTCCGGCCGCAGCTTCAGGTACGCGCCCCGGAAGGGGACGATCCGCGGATCCGGCGACGCGCCCGCCGCAACGGCCAGCCGGTCGGACCAACCACCGGCGCAGAAGACGGCGAAGCGGGCGCGCGTCTCGCCGCGGGCGTGACGCACGGCCAGCCTCCCGTCGGCGGCGCGGGCGCCCTCGACGGCGCAGCCCGTGGCGATCTCGACCCCCTCGCCGGTGAGCTCGTCGGCCAGCGCTCGCGCGACGGCGGGGAAGTCCACGATCCCGGTCGCCGGCGAATGGAGCGCCGCTACGCCGGCGGCGTGCGGCTCGACCTCGCGCAGCTCGTCGGCGTCGAGCCGGCGCAGACCCGGCACCTCGTTGGCCCGCCCGCGCCGCTCGAGCTCGTCGAGCCGCGGCAGCTCGTCGCGGCCGAGCGCAACGATGAGCTTTCCGCAGCGCTCGAAGCCGACCCCCTTCTCCTCGCAGAAGTCGTACAGGGAGCGCGCGCCCTCGACGCAGAGTCGCGCCTTCAGCGATCCGGGCGGGTAGTAGATCCCGGCGTGGATGACGCCGCTGTTGTGGCCCGTCTGATGGAAGCCGACCCGGTCCTCGCGCTCGAGGACCGTGATGGTGAACCGCGGGTGACGGCGGCGGAGCTCGCGCGCGACCGCGAGGCCGAGGATGCCCGCGCCCACCACGACGACGTCGCGCTCACCGGAGGCCATTCGCCTAGATGCAGCGCCCGTTGCCGGAGTCGAGCACCCTTCCGCCCAGGGCCACGAACCGCCAGCGGTAGGCATCCTCGTAGAGCTTCAGGAGGAGGACGCCGAACTGCTTGTTCTGCGCGTACTCGCTGTGCGGCGCCTGGGGCCGGCCATCCTGTTTGCGGATGATGGAGGGGTGCGCGCCCCCCAGGCCGACCACGAACTCGCGCATCCCGCGCGGGTCCCGCTGGGTGTGCTCGTTCTGCGGCGCGAAGCGCTCGTAGTGGTGGTCGTGACCGACCACCACTAGCTCCGCCTCGGCGTCGTCGAGCGCTCCCCACAGGCCGTTGAGAGCCGTGCTGCTGCCGTGGAAGCCGGAGCTGAAGCGCGGGTGGTGCCAGTAGGCGAGGGTGCACCGGTAGGGCTCAGCCGCGAGGTTCGCCCGCAGCCATTCCTCCTGCTCCACCCCAGGCGAGCAGTCGACGCTCTCCATGACGCAGTTCGAGTTCACCGAGAGGAGCCGCCACGACCCGACGTTGACCGCGTACCACGGTGGCGGCCGCCAGCCGGACTGCCATTCGAAGTAGTCGAAGTAGTCCTCCGCTCCGGGCGTGAGGTATTCGTGGTTGCCGGGCGCCGGGCGAAGCGGCATGTCGAGCTTTCCCCAGCTCCGGTGGAACGAGCGCCGGAACTGGCGCATCGTCCCCTTCCGGTACTGGATGTCTCCCGGCAGCACGACCGCGTCGGGCTGGAGCCGGCTCGTGAGGGCGGCCACCTGGGCGTGCTGGCAGTTCATCGGCCGCACCTCGTACGGCGGCCTGCAGGCGATGTCGCCCGTAGCGACGATCCGCGCCGGCGGCGTCGGGATGACGGTCTCGAGGGTGAGTCCGCGTCCGGCCAGCGTCAGCGTGCGCCCGGTGGCGCCGCCCGGCAGCGTGGCCCGGATGCGCGCGCGGCCGCGTCCGCCGGCGAGCGCGACGCCCCTCCGGCGCCCGTCGTAGAGCGCCTGGACGGCCTTCCCCTGCGTGAGTCCGCGCAGCCGGGCGGTCGCCACCAGCCGGCTGCGGCGGAGGTCGGCGTCCAGGCGCAGCTTGCGTCCGGACCAGTCGCTGGCCGCCGCCGAGTGCACGGCGCTCCAGCGCGAGCGCACGCGGTAGTGCATCACGGCTCGGCGCCCGCGTGCGTCCTGCACCGCCACGCGGACGCGGCGGCCCTGGCCGCCGGGCATCCGTTCCTGCGTGGTGACACGGCCCGCGCCGTCGGCCAGCAGCAGCTTCACCTGGCCATCCCCGATCCGGATCTGCACGATCGAGCGCGGGGCGACCGACTCGACCCGGAGCGCCGCCTCGCGTCCGGCCTCGCCGGAGGCGGGGGTGAGCCGGATCGGGGCCGCGGAGGCGGGCGCCGCGAACACGAGCAGCAGGAGGACCAGACAGGCGGGCGCCACGGCGCCGAACCTTAGACTCGCGCCGTGAGGGCGCCCCAGATCCAAGAACCCCCGCCGCCGCCCTTCGTCGTGCCCGCCCGCCGCGAGCTCGAGCGGTTCGGCTGGGCCTGGATCGCGTTTGCCGGCGCGCTGGCGGCCGCCGCGCTGGCCAGCGGCAGCACCGCGTCGCTCGAAGTGAACGAGCTGCTCCTGATCCTCGCGATGGCCGGCCTGACGCTCGGGTGCGTCCTCGGCGCGCTCCTGCTCGCGCGCCGGACCGGCCCCGAGGTCCTCTACTACCGGATCCTGGACCCGGCGCCCCCGCCGCCGCCCGCGGTGCCGTGGGAGCGCCCGGCCGCAACGTCGCGGCGCATCATGGCTCCCGCGACCGCGCTCGTGATCGGGCTTCTCCTCGCGGCGCTCGTCGGGACGGTGATGATCTTCGCGCTGGGTGGACAGCCGCGCGACGAGATCCGCGAAGACCTCGCGGGCGGCACGCTGCTGGCCGGCGCCGCCTGGACGTTCACGTGCGGCCTGGCCGGGCTGCGGACGGCCACCTACTTCCGCCGCTGGGAGCGCCTGCGCAACGCGGTCGTCCTGTGCGCGCCGCTCAAGGCGGGCACGATGCGCCCGGTGTACTGGGTGGAGCGCGCGTAGGCCGCCCGGATACGATCGCCCGGTGGAGCTCGAGCAGGCGCTGCGCGCGAACAACCGGTTCATGGCGGGGTTCGACCTCGCGCTCGGTCTCGGCGCGGTGCTGGCGCCGGGCGGCACCCTGAGGGTCCTGGGCCACGACGAGCCGTCCGACGACGCGCGCGAGCTCTTTCGCCGGTGCGGGCCGATCTGGCTGACGTTCGCCGCGGCGCACGCGATCGCCGACCGCCGCGGCGAGCCGCGCGACTGGTGGGCGGTCGCCTGGCTGCGCGCGACCGAGATCGCCACCGACGCGCTGTGGTCGCGATCGCAGGCCTTCAGCCGCCCGGGCGCGCGCGCCGGCCTGTGGTACGCCGGGCTGTCGAACACGGCGATGGCCGTGGGCTACGGCTGGCTCTCCTCGCGCGCGAGCTGAACGGCGCAAGTCCGCGCGCGCCAGCGCGTTGTAATCGGCATGGCCACCGATACGTCGTTCAGCCTGCGCCGCCGCCATTTCCTCGCGACCGGCATCGGCGGCGCAGCCGTCCTCTTTACGCCCGCGTGGTTGCGCGACGTACTCGCCGCCCCCGCCGTCGGAGGTCCCGGCCCCTACGGTGAGCTTCTGCCCGCGAACGAGGTCGGCCTTCAGCTGCCGCCCGGATTCACCGGCAGACAGATCTCACGTGGCGGCGACCTCATCGGCGCGTACCCGTGGCACTTCTCACCCGACGGTCAGGCGACCTTCCGCACCGGCGACGGCGGCTTCGTGCTCGTCCAGAACTCGGAGGCTCCCGGCGTCCTCGGCGGCGGGTCATCGGCCATGCGCTTCGGCCCCGACGGGGAGATCGACTCCGCCTACCGGATCCTGACCGGCACGAACCTGAACTGCGCGGGCGGCCCGACCCCCTGGGGCACGTGGCTCTCCGGCGAGGAGCACGAGGGCGGCATGATCTGGGAGGCGGACCCCGCGGGGATCCTGCCTCAGCTTCCGCGCCCCGCCCTCGGCAACTTCTCGCACGAGGCGGCCGCCGTCGACCCGGTCGACGGTCACGTGTACCTGTCGGAGGACCAGGGCGACGGGCTCTTCTACCGCTTCACGCCCGACACGCCGGGCAACCTGGCGAGCGGCGTGCTCGAGGCGGCGCGGCGCGACGGCGCCGGGAACGTCAGCTGGCTCGAGGTGCCGGACCCGAACATCGTCACCGCCGGCACGCAGCCGCGCTACCAGGTGCCCGACGCGACTCCGTTCGACGGTGGCGAGGGCCTCTGGTACTCGGACGACATCGTCTACTACACGACGAAGGGCGACAAGCGGGTCTGGGCATACCACTGTCGCGAGCAGACCATGGAGGTCGTCTACGACGGCGAGAACACGCCGGGGGCGGCGCTCAATGCGGTGGACAACGTGACCGTCTCGCCGTCCGGCGACGTCTACGTGTGCGAGGACGGCGGCAACATGGAGATCTGCCTGATCTCGCCGGACCGGGTCGTCTCGCCGTTCCTGCGCCTGGTGGGCGCGGACCACGAGGGATCGGAGATGACCGGCGTGGTGTTCGACCCGTCCGGGACGCGGATGTACTTCAGCTCGCAGCGGGCCGAGCCGCTCGCCCCGCTTCCCGCGGGCCTGCCGTCGGAGGCGCGCGTGCTCGCCCACGGCGCCACGTTCGAGGTCACCGGCCCGTTCCGGCTGCCGCCCGGCGGCGTCCCCGAGAGCTGGGTCTTCGGCCCGCCCGCGGGCGAGCTCGCCACCGGCGGCCTGTCCGGCCTGGTCCCGGGGCTCGGCCTCGACGTAAAACGCGCGTCGCTCGCCGGGCTGCGGACCCGCGTGACCGTGGACCAGGCGTCCAAGCTCCATGCGGTGGTCCGGACCTTCGACCTGAAGACGGAGTCGCGCGGCGACGGCACCCACGACCGGCCCCTGCCCGTCACGCTCGGGCGCTGGAGCGGGTCGGTCGGCAAGGGCGTCACGGACGTCTCGCTCGGGCTGGGCCGGCTCGCCGTGAAGAGCGCGGTGTTGACCGTGGTCGCGGAGCGCGCCGACGGCACCCGGCGGGTCGCCGCGGAACGCCTTGCCCTCGTCTGAGGGCGCGTCGTCGGATAGGGTCGCCACGTGGATCTAGCGGCGGGCGAACGCGAGCTCTTCTCCGGCCACCCGTCGTGGCGGTCGACGCTCACCTTCTACATCAAGGGGCTGGTGGTGGCCGCCGTCGCGGCCGGCATCGGGTACCTCGTGGGCGATGAGGGGACGGCGGCGCTCGTGGGGGTCGCCATCCTCGCGGTGGCGGTGGTCGTGGGCTTCGTCCGGCGGCTTTCGACCACCTACACGATCACGACCCAGCGCCTCCACATCCGGCGCGGGCTCATCTCGCGACGCACCCAGGAGGCGCGCCTCGAACGCGTGCAGAACGTGAACACGTCGCAGAGTGCCCTCGAGCGGATCCTGCAGGTCGGCTCAGTCGACTTCGACACCGCGGGTACGACCGATTCGGACTTCACGTTCGCGGGCGTGTCGCAGCCGGAGAAGGTCGTCCGGGCGGTGGACGAGGCCCAGCGCGAGCACGCGGCCGAGCCGCGGCTAGAGACCGACGGGGTCTAGACCGGCCGGACGATCACCGGCTCGGGCACGAGCTCGACGCCGAACCGATCCCTCACGGCCGCTTGGATCTCGCCCGCCAGGGCGAGCAGCTCGTGCGTCGTCCCCCCGCCGCGGTTCGTCAGGGCCAGCGAATGCTTCGCCGAGACCATGATCGGGCCGGGGGCGCCGTGCCCGCGCCCGAAGCCCGCGCGCTCCACGAGCCACGCGGCCGAGGTCTTCACGCGGCCGTCGGGCTCCGGGAAGCTGGGCGGACGAGCGTCGGGGCCGAGGGTCTCGGCGACTCGCCGCTCGAGGTCGGCGAAGTGCGCCGGGTCGAGGATCGGGTTCGTGAAGAAGGACCCCGCGGAGGCCGAGTCCGGGTCGTCGGGATCGACCACCATGCCCTTCGACCGCCGCAGCGCGAGCACGGCCTCGCGCACGGCCGGAAGCGGTGCGCTCTCGCCCAGCTCGACGCCGAGCGTGTGCGCGAGCTCGGCGTACTGGATCGGACGCGATTCCGATGCGCGCTCGAGTTCGAAGGAGACCGCGAGCACCACCCAGTGGCCCGGTTCGCGCTTGAACGCGCTCGAGCGGTAGGTGAAGCCGCACTCCTCCGGGGCCAGCTCGGCCACCCGGCCGGTGCGCCGGTCGAGGGCGTGCACCGACGTGATCACCTCGGCCACCTCCTGTCCGTAGGCGCCGACGTTCTGGATCGGCGTCGCGCCGGTCGAGCCCGGGATGCCCGACAGGCACTCGATCCCGGCGAAGCCCTCGGCCACCCGCGCCGCCACGAACGGGTCCCACGGTTCGCCCGCCGCGACCTGGAATGCGTCGCCGTCAGCGGCGACGCCGCGGGTCAGCACGTGCACGACGGTGCCGGGGAACCCCTCGTCGGCCACCACGACGTTGCTGCCGCCGGCGAGGACGAGCACCGGCTCGCCCGCTGCGTCGGCCTCGCGGACGGCCGTGACGAGGTCGGCCTCGGTGCTCGCTTCGACGAACCGCTCCGGCGGTCCGCCCAGGCCAAGCGTCGTCAGGTCGGCGAGCGGTCGCATGCGCACGGCATCATCGCTGTCGTGACCGACGCCGAGATCCTGGCCGCCGCGGCGGCGTTCGTGGGCGGCGCCTGCCACTCGGCGACGGGGTTCGGGTTTGCGCTCGTCGCCGCGCCGCTTGTCGCCGCGGCGCTGCCGCCGGAGCAGGCGGTCACGAGCCTGCTGCTGCTCGGGATCCTCACGAGCGCGCTCACCCTCCTGACCGAGTTCCGGCGCCCGCAACCGCTCTGGCGGGACGCGGCCGTCATGCTCGCCTGGGGCGCCCTCGGGGCCCTGGCCGGCGGCTTCATCCTGGCCCGCCTCGAAACGGCGGCGCTCCAGCTGCTCGTGACGTGCAGCGTGATCGTCGCCCTCGCGGCACGCCGAGTGTCGCCTGAGCGCCCGCAACGGGCGTCGAGGCGACACTCGGTGCCGGCGGGGTTGGGTTCCCGCGGCGTCGCCGGCCTCGCCGCCGGCGTGCTCACCACCACGACCACGACGAACGGGCCTCCGCTCATCCTGTACCTGCTCCATCGGCGGGTCGACGCGGCGCGAATGCGCGACACGCTCAGCGTCCTCTTCGTCGGGTTCGGGATCGTCGGCGTGGCCGCGCTCGCCGTTGGGGCGGCCGACCTCGACGTGCCCGGCGGTGGCACCCTCGCCGCGCTCGGCGCCGCCGCGGCGGTCGGGCACGCGGCGGGCCGGCCCCTGTTCGCGCGCCTCGCCGAGCGCCACTACGAGCGCGTCGTGACGGCGCTCCTCGTCGTGTCGGTCGTGACCGGCGCGATCGTCGCGCTCGCCTGAACGCACGGCTACGCTGGCCCACTTGCTCCGACCGGCCCTCTCCGCGCTCGCCCTCGCGGCCCTGCTCGCGCCGTCCGCGCACGCCGCGCCCGACTGTCCGGGCGGACCGGCGGAGGCGCGCACGCTGGCGAGCAACCAGGGGACGCTCGAGTCCGTGATCGCGCACCCGAACGGCAACCTCTACTACTCGACCGACGGCGGGCTGATGATTCTCGACGCGCCCGGCGGCGCGCCACAGCTGTTCGCGCAGGTGGAGGAGCCGGGCGGGCTCGCCATCGAGCCCGACGGCACGATCGTCGTCGGCACCGGCAACTCGATCCCGAACGGCAGTGTCGGCGACCAGACGGGTCCGGCCGGCCTCCTGCGCGTGGACCCGGTGACCGGAGTGACCGAGCCGTACGCCGACGGGCTCTCGATGGCCAACGGGGTGGACCGCGCGCCGAACGGCGTGATCTATGCGTCGAACGACATCGGCATGAACATCGACCGGATCATCGACGGCGAGACGGAGCGCGGCTGGACGAAGGTCGACTCGGGCAACGGGTTGCAGGTGGACACGACCGGCAGGTGGCTCTACGTGGCGCAGACCTTTCGTCCGGCGGCGATTCAGCGGGTGGACCTCCGCACGGGCGACGTCGAGCCGTTCGCGGTCGCCCCGCCCGAGGACATCGCGGCGGGCTTCGACGGCATGGACCGCGATGCCGCGGACAACCTGTTCGTCACCGCGAACGGCGCCGGCTCGGTGTGGAAGGTCACGCCCGCCGCCGACATGTGCGTCGTGCTGGGTGGGCTCGCGCCGTTCCCCGATGGCCCGAGCGCGGTCGCGGTGGGGGCGCACGGCACGGACTTCCCCCCGGAGAACATCTATGTCGTCGCCTTCAACGGCGACCTGATCGAGATCGCGGGCGTCGCCGAGGCCGATCCCCCGCCCGCGCTCGAACTGACGGTGCGCCCGCGGCGCACTCGTGCCGGACGGCGGACAGAGTTCCACGCGACCGTCACCTCGAACGCGGGAGCGCCGATGACGGCCGCGCTCGTGCGCCTGGCCGGCCGCCGCGTCCGCACGGACGAGCGCGGCGAGGCGGTGCTCAGCCGCAGGTTCCAGCGCCGCGGCAAGCGCCGCGCGGCGGCGTCGAGCGCGGGCTTCTCTAAAGCACGCCTCAAGATCCGCGTGCGGCGGCGCTGAGCACCGCTACTTGGCGCGGATCGGCGAGTTATATTCGCCATATGACTCGCATCCTCGGGCTCGCGCTTCTTCTGGTCGCGCTTGCAGCCACTCCCGCCCTTGCCCACCTCGAGCGTCCGTCCTACTGGCCGGACCCCACGCCTGACACTTCCGTCAGCCCGCCGGCGGGCGGCAAGGTGCCGAAGGCTCGCTCGCTCGCTTCGGCCGTGACGGGCAAGGGCCCGGGCGAGGTCCGCGTCGTCTGCCAGGGCAAGAAGTCGCTGAAGGGCGCGCTTCGCTCGATCAAGAGCGCGCAGAAGAAGGGCTTCCGCCTCCGCCCGAGCCAGCCCAAGATCAAGTACGGCCAGAAGAAGGCAAAGCAGATGCGCAAGATCAACCGCGCGCTGTTCAAGGAGTGCGAGTACCGGTCCATCCAGGACGCCGTGACCGACTCGGGCAACAACGACCGCATCGTGATCATGCCCGGTCGCTACACCGAGCCGAAGTCGCGCAAGGCGCCGCTGAACGACCCCGTGTGCAACCCCTCGATGCTGCAGGAGTCGCAGAGCGGCGCGCAGACGCCGAGCTACGAGTACCAGGCGACCTGCGAGAACGACCAGAACCTGATCCACGTGACGGGCCGCGCCGTGAAGGGCGACCCGCTGCCTGAGCCGCGGCCGGACCGACACGGAATTCCCGACGTCGAGCTCGGCGACTGCGTCCGCTGCAACCTGCAGATCGAGGGCTCGGGCGCCAAGCCCGACGACGTGATCCTCGACGCGGGCCGCGGCTACAAGAAGCCCATGGACCCGATGGCGCGCCCCGGCGGCGACATTCCCGCCGCGGAGTGCCGGACCGAGGACGACGCGGACAGCCCCTGCTGGTCCAAGCACGTCGTCCTGCGCACGGACCGCTCAGACGGCTTCGTGGGCCGCAACTTCCTCATGCGCGGAGCGCGTGAGCACGGCTTCTACACCGAGGAGACCGACGGCGCTCTCCTGGACCGGGTGAAGTTCTTCTGGAACGCCGACTACGGCCATCTCAGCTTCACGTCGGACCACCAGATGGTCCAGAACTGCGACGGCTTCGGCTCAGGCGACGCGGTCATCTACCCGGGCGCCTCGCCGCAGACCGGCGAGTTCCGTGACGAGGGCTTCTACCCCGAGGGCCGCTACAACACGGTGATCCGCCGCTGCGACCTGCACGGCTCCGCGATGGGCTACTCCGGCTCGATGGGCAACTCGGTGCGGGTGACGAACAATCACTTCTACGGCAACGCCAACGGCCTCACGACCGACACGCTGTCGGCGGGTGGCCACCCCGGCTTCCCGGCGGACGGCATGAAGATCGACCGCAACTGGTTCTACGCGAACAACCTTGACGTCTACCGGGAGGACAGCCCGTTCGAGGCGCTCGTGCCGCAGCCGGTCGGGACCGGCTTCTTCTGGCCGGGCAACAACGACGGCAACTTCTCGCACAACTGGGTCTTCGACAACTGGCGCCAGGGCGCGATGCTCATCGCGATCCCCGACGCCATCGCCGGGACCCCCGAGGGCGAGCGGGACCCGCAGACTCACTGCCCGACCTCCGAGGGGGACCTCGTCTACTCAACCTCATGCCAGAACCGGTACTTCGCGAACCGCATGGGGCAGGTCCCGCCCGGATTCAAGCCGTTCCCGGCGCTGAAGATGTTCGGGAACAAGACCTCCCTCAGCAAGGGTAAGCCGGAGACCGCAGCGAACGGCGTGGACTTCTGGTGGGACGAGGCCACGGCGACCACCGGCAACTGCTGGTACGACAACGAGGGACCCGACGGGACGCGTGACAGCCTCACCGCGGACCCGCCGATCAACCCCGTCGCGGACCAGTCGACCCCAGGGTTCCTGCCGGAGAACTGCGCCACGAGCGTGGGGGGCAACGGATACATGGCCAAGGTGCCGGGTCTGCTCGCCTGCTTCGCCCAGTGGGAGAGCCGCGAGCTGGATCAGCCCGGCTGCACCTGGTGGGACACGCCGCCCAAGCCGGGCACGGCCGCCGCGGCCTCCGCTCGGAGGACGGCACCGGAGGCACAGCTCACGCCCAGCCGCGCGCTGCGCGACTGGGTGCATGACCTCGCGGGCCAGATCTCGTACGGCCCGTCGAGCTGACATGCGAAGCGCGGCGCTAGCCGCCGCGGCGTTCGTGCTAATCGCGCTCGGCGGCTGCGGCTCTGACGACGACGAGCCGGCGGCCCAGGCCGACGCGGAGCAGGGCGGAGTCGTGGACGTCTCCGGGACCGACCCCGTCGGCCAGATGGTGGCCGGCTCAGTCGCGGCACTCGCCTCGTGCCGCGACTGGAAGGGCGCGAACGAGAAGGAGCGCCTGGCGACGATCGCCGACATCCGCGCCCAGCTCGCCCCGCAGACCGACGGGCTCGAGATCCCGCAGCTGACCGACGAGGAGGCCGCTGAGGTCTTCGACAACGCCTGCGAGCCGGGCTGGGCGGGCGGGCTGCGGCTCTACAAGCTGTACGCGCAGGCGGCGGGCTTCGTGACGCTGAAGCGCGTGGCCGACGGCGACGACGGCCGCTGAAGCCGGTCCTGACCCAGCGCCGGGCGTAAGCCCTGACCGCCCCGGGTAGCGCAGGGGGGTGACCGCCCCCGGACAGGCGACCGTCGGCGAGGGCGTCCGCGCCGAGCGGCAGATCGCCGAGGACCCCGGTGCGGCCGTCTCCATCACCACCTTCACCGACCCCGGCTGCCCCTGGGCCTGGTCCGCCGAGCCCTTCCGCCTGCGCCTGGCCTGGCTCTACGGCGCGGCGATCGAGTGGGACCTCCGGATGGTCGTGCTCGCGGAGCGGCCACAGGACTACATCGACCGCGGCCTGACGCCTGAGCTGATGGCCGACGGCGCGGCGGCGATCGCGCGCGAGCACCGCATGCCGATCGACACGCGGATGCGCGCCCGCGTGAGCGCCACCCTGCCCGCCTGCCGAGCGGTCGTGGCGACGCGCCTGCGGGCGCCCGGCCGCGCCCAGGCGCTCCTGCGGGCACTGCAGATCCGGAACTTCGCGGGCGCGTTGCTCGACGAGCCGCGGACGGTCGAGGCCGCCGCGCGCGCGGCCGGGCTCGATCCGCGCGAGCTGTTCCAGTGGGAGCGCGAGCCCGCCGTGCGGGACGCGCTCGAGGAGGACATGCGGCTCGCACGCCGGCCGCATCCGGCCGCCTGCGTGCTCGACCACAAGCTCGCGAACTGGTCGGGCGGGCGCAGGTACACCTGCCCCTCGTACGAGGTCGTCCGGCGGGCGGACGGCGTTCGCATCGCGATCCCCGGCTTCCAGCCGTTCGCGACCTACGACGTGGTCACGGCGAACCTCGTGCCGGCCGTCGATCGCCGGCCGCCGCCGGCGTCCGTCGAGGAGGTGCTCCGCTGGGCCGGCGAGCCGCTCGCGACACAGGAGGTTGCGGTGGTATGCGACATCCCGTTCGAGGAGGCGCGCGCCGACCTGGGCCGCGTCGCACTCGAGCAGCACGTCGGCTCCGACGGGCTCTGGTCCCTGCCCGCGGGTTGAGCGCGGGCGGCCGACCCGCACGTACCCTCCCAGAGCGCGATGCCGAACCGCGGGCTGCTGAACACCGTTTTCTTCACCGCCGTCGCGGTGTCGCTCGTCCACTACACGGACAACTACCTCGCGTTCGAGCGCTTCCCGAACGGCGGGCCCGGCCCGAAGGTCACGGCCGACGCGATCTGGATCGCATGGGTCGTCCTGACGGCCTGCGGGACGGCCGGCTACGTGCTGTACCGGCGTGGTGCCGTGCGCCCCGCCGCCGCCCTCTTCGCCGTTTACTCGATCAGCGGGCTGATCGGGCTGGCCCACTACACGGCGCCGGGGATGAGCGGGCTCGCGTGGTGGCGGCATCTCCACATCTGGGCGGACATCGTCTGCGGCGCGGCCGTCCTCGCCTTCGCGGTGTGGAGCGTGCGTGCGCCAAGCCGCGGTGCAACGGCGGCGAGCGCCTGAACGCACGCTTAACACGGCGCAAACCGGGGCTGAGCGGGCGCTTCGTATAGTCGCTGGCTTGAGGGGGGTGGGGACACGGATCGTTGCACTCGCGGCCACCGCTGCCGCTGCGATCGCGCTCGCGATCCTGATCTTCGGAGGCGGCGGCGGGTACGAGGTGAAGGCCCGGTTCCTGAACGGCGGCCAGCTCGTCTCGGGCAACCCTGTCCAGCTTGGCGGCGCGCCGATCGGGTCCGTCAAGGGCGTCGCGATCACCGACGACGGCCAGGCCGAGGTCACGCTCGCGATCGGCGAGGACCACGCCCCCCTGCCCGAGGGGACGCGCGCCGAGATCCAGCAGCTCTCGCAGTCCGGCATCGCGAACCGGTTCGTGGAGCTGACCCTGCCGCAGGCCCAGAACCGCAAGCTGCCCGACGGGGCGACGATCGGCACCGACCGGACGCGCACGAACGTCGAGCTCGACCAGCTCTTCAACACGCTCGACCCGGACACGCGCGTCGCGCTCCAGGACTTCTTCAAGAACCAGGCACGCCAGTTCCGTGACGCCGGCGACGAGGCGCGTGCGGGGTTCCGCTACCTCAACCCGTCGCTCTCGGCCACGAGCCGTCTCTTCAACGAGCTGACCCGCGACACGCCCGCACTCGAGCGCTTCCTCGTGGACAGCTCGCGCCTCGTCACGACCCTCGCCGAGCGCCGGACCGAGCTGGCCGCGCTCGTCGGCAACGCGAACCGGACCACGCGCGCGCTCGGGAACCAGAAGGAGGCGCTCGCCGACGCGATCGGGCTGCTGCCGCCGTTCATGCGGCGCGCGAACTCGACGTTCGTGAACCTCCGTGCCGCGCTTGACGACCTCGACCCGCTGATCGAGGCGAGCGGGCCCGCCGCGGCCCAGCTCGGGCCGTTCCTGGCCGCCGCTCGCACGTTCGCGGAGGGCGCCGGCCCGACCGTGAAGGACCTGTCGGTGACGATCTCCCGCCCCGGCCGCTCGAACGACGCGATCGAGCTGCTCCAGGCCTTCCCGCCCCTCCACGACATCGCGACCGTCACGCGCGACCGCACGTACGCGCCCGGCGGGCGCCGCTTCGACGTGGGCGAGACCCGCGGCGCACTGCCCGAGACCGCGGCGGCGTTCGCGAACGCCGGGCCGACCATCGGCCTGCTGCGGCCCTACACGACCGACTTCCTCGGCTGGTTCGACGACTTCTCGACGACGGGCGGCGGCTTCGACGCGCTCGGCGCCTACGCGCGCGGCCAGCTGTCGATGGCTGAGTCGGTCCACTGCACACTGCCGGCCACGCCGTGCCCCGTGAAGTTCCAGCAGTACCAGCGCTGCCCCGGCGCCGCCGAGGCGCCCGCCCCCGACGGCTCGAACGTGCTGAGCGAGGAGGAGCGCGCGCGGCTCAAGTGCGACGAGGAGGACAGGGCGGTGACCGGATGAGGCGCGCGCTCGCCGCACTGGTCGTCGTCGCCGCCGCGGCCGGCGGCGCCCTGCTCACCCTCGGCGCGGGCGGCGACTCGGGCTCGGACAGCGTCCGCTACAAGCTCGTCTTCGACAACGCCTTCGGGCTGGTGGACGGCGGCGACTTCCGCGTGGGCGGGGTCCGCGCCGGCACGACGACCGGGTTCGACCTGGTGAAGGAGAAGGGTGAGCCGCCGCACGCGGTCGTCACGGCGGAGGTGACCGAGCCGGGCTTCGCCGACTTCCGCGAGGACGCGACCTGCGAGATCCGGCCCCAGTCGCTGATCGGCGAGTACTTCGTGGACTGCCAGCCGGGCAGCTCGGAGAACCGGCTCCCCACCGACGGCACCGGGACGGTGCCGCTCACGCAGACGGCTTCGACGATCCCGGTGGACGTCGTCCAGAACATCATGCGCCGCCCGTACCGCGAGCGGCTGCGGCTGATCCTGACGGAGCTGGGGACGGGCCTCGCCGGGCGGCCGGAGGACCTGCGCGAGGTTGTGGCGCGCGCGCACCCCGGCCTGCGGGAGACCACGCGCGTGCTCGCGGTCCTCGGCCGCCAGAACCGCATCATCGAGAACTTCATCCGCGACGCCGACACGGTCATCGCTCCGCTCGAGCGCGAGAAGGCCGAGATCGCGCGCTGGATCCGCGAGACGGGTAGCGCGGCCGAGATCACGGCCACCCGGCGGGGCGAGCTGAGCCGCTCGATCGACCTGCTGCCGGAGTTCCTGGACGAGCTGCGCCCCACGATGGCGCGCCTGGGCGACCTCTCGGACGAGAGCGTCCCGCTGCTGACCGACCTCGAGGCCGGCTCGGACGAGCTGAACGACCTCTTCACTCGCCTCGGCCCCTTCGCCAAGGCGTCGCGGCCCGCACTCGACGCCCTCGGCGAGGCGGGCAGGCGCGGCACCGAGGCGTTCGCGGCCAGCGAGGCTGAGCTCGACGAGCTGCGCGCGCTGTCGCGCGACGCGCCCGCGTTCGCGAAGCCCCTCCGCCAGTTCCTCGAGACCATGGACGACCGCGAGCGCGGCCTCGAGGACGACCCGCGCGCGAAGGCCGGCGCGCCGCCCGCGCCCGACCCGACCGCGATCGAGAACGCGGGCCCCTTCACCGGCTTCGAGGCGCTGTGGAACTACCCGTTCTGGCAGACGCTGTCGGTGAACATGTTCGACGGGGAGGCGCACATGGTGCGCCTCGGGCTCCAGATGGACCCCGACTGCTCGCGGTTCCAGAACAACCCGTCGCAGGCGGTCATCGACAGGTGCAACCAGTGGCTCGGCCCGAACCAGCCGGGCATCACGACCGCCGATCCGACCGCCGGCGGCAGCTCCGCCGCGGCGCTCGTGGCGCAGGATGCTGAACCGGCCGGGCGTGTCGGCGAGCGGCGCGGCCCGGGCGAGCCCGAGGCGGGGCCCCTTCCCGGCCAGCGCGACATCTCGGAGCCGCAGATCGTGCTCCCGCCCGGCGTCCAGGAGCTGCTCGACCGGCTGCGCGTGCCCCGCCTGCCCGACCTCGATGAGCTTCAGGACGCCCCGCAGCTCCTGCCGAATGCCCCGACCGCCCCGGAGAGCGCCCCCACCGAGCCTCTCCTCGACTTCCTGCTCAGGCCATGACGCGCGGCCGCGGAACAGCCTCGATCGTCGCGAGCCCGGTCCTGGTCGGTGCGGTGACCGTGCTCGTCGCGATCGTCGCGGTCTTCCTCGCCTACAACGCGAACCAGGGGCTTCCGTTCGTCCCGACCTACGACATCCGCGCGGAGGTCCCGTCCGGCGCGAAGCTCGTGGCCGGGAACGAGGTGCGTGCCGGCGGATTCCGGGTCGGGGTAGTCGAGGACATCACGCCCGAGGCCGTCGAGATCAACGGCGAGCAGCGCGCGATCGCCGTGATCGACATGAAGCTCGACCAGACGATCGAGCCGCTCTCCGCAGACACCGCCGTCCGCGTTCGGCCGCGCTCGGCCCTCGGGCTCAAGTACGTCGAGCTGACGCCGACCGAGGGCGGGGAGGATCTCGCGCCGGGCGACACCCTCGCGCTCTCGAACGCGAGCGAGCCGCTCGACCTCGAGGACGTCCTGTCCACGTTCGACCCGCCCACGCGGCGGTCGGTGCAGACGGCCACGGTCGGCTTCGGCGACGCCTTCGCGGGCCGCGGCGCCTCGCTGAACGTGGCGATCGAGGCGCTCAACCCGCTGTTCCGCAACCTCGTGCCCGTCATGTCGAACCTCGCCGCGGAGGGAACCGAGCTCGACCAGTTCTTCGTGGAGCTGGGTGAGTCGGCCGCGCAGGTCGCGCCCGTGGCGGAGGTCCAGGCGGGGCTCTTCGCGAAGATGGCCGACACCTTCGCCGCGTTCGCCGAGAGCCCGGTCTCGCTGCAGCAGACGATCGAGCGCTCGCCGCCCACGCTGGCCGCCTCGATCGACTCGTTCCGCAAGACGCGGCCGTTCCTGTCCGACTTCGCCGACCTCGCCGGCCGACTGCGCCCGGCGGCGCAGGAGTTGCCGCGCTCGCTGCCGCCGCTGAACACCGCGCTCGCGGTTGGCACGCCCGTCCTGCCGCGCACGGTGGAGCTGAGCGATCGCCTCGGCGACTCCTTCGGCGCGCTGGGCGACCTGATGGAGGAGCCCTCGACGCTGCTCGCGCTGCGCGACCTGCGCGAGGGGGTGGCGGTCACCCGGCCGGCGATCGAGTACATCGCTCCGTTCCAGACCGTGTGCAACTTCACGGTCTACTTCATCCACTCGCTCGGGGAGCTCCAGTCGCCGGTCCAGGCAGGCCCGACCGGCGCCGGCACCGTCCTGAACCAGAACATCAAGCTGGTCAACTTCGAGCAGCCGAACACCCTCGGATCGATCACGAGCTCGCGTCCGTGGGACGTGCCGCCGGACCAGGACCCGCGCACCGCCAGCGACGCGGGCGGTGCGCTCGGGCGCGTGTACAGCCCGCCCTACAGCCCAGCGATCGACGCGCAGGGCAACGCCGACTGCCAGGTCGGGCAGGTCGGGTACATGCGCGGGCCGTTTTCAACCGGCGCGCGCTACGGGTCGGGCGTCCTGTCCGATGACACGCCGACCGGCGGGAACTGGGCGGTCACCGACAACGACTTCCCCGGCCTGCGTGGCGGCACCTACAAGTCGCGCGAGCTCGGCATCGAGAACCTGGCGGACGTTCCATGAGCCGGCTCAGCCCCTTCAAGACGGGCGTACTGGTGATCATCGTGATCGCGGTCGCGTGCTTCTTCGCCTTCAACCCGTCGAACCCGTTGAGCAAGCCGTACGAGCTGCACGCGCTCTTCCACGACGCCAACAGCATCAAGGCGCGCTCGCCGGTGCGGATCGCCGGCGTGGACGTGGGCAAGGTCACGAAGATCGAGCCGGTCGAGGCCGGGTCCGACGCGGCGCGCGTGACGATGGAGATTCAGGACAAGGGCCTCCCGATTCATCGCGACGCGCAGCTCAAGATCCGGCCGCGGATCTTCCTCGAGGGCAACTTCTTCGTGGACCTCCAGCCGGGATCCCCGTCCGAGCCCGAGCTCGAGTCCGCGAGCACGGTGCCGACCACGCAGACCGCCTCGCCGGTGCAGTTCGGCGAGGTCCTGAACGCGCTCCAAAGTGACACTCGCGAGGACCTCCAGACCTTCCTGCGCGAGTACTCGCTGGCGCTGTCCGGCAAGGGCGCGGCCGGCTTCAACGAGTCGATCCCGTTCTGGAAGCCGGCGTATCGCGACTCGGCGATCGCCTCCGAGGCAACCCTGGGCCTCGAGCCCGACCGTGACATCCAGCGCATCCTGCGCGGACAGGCACGCACCTTCGGCGCGCTTGCAGCGGACGAGGGCGCGCTTCAGCGGCTCGTGGTGAACCTGAACACGACGACGGCCGCGCTCGCCCGCGAGGATGTCGCGCTCGAGGCGTCGATTCCGGAGCTCCGCGACACGCTCGAGGCCGCGATGCCGTCACTCGCGTCGCTGAACGCCTCCTTCCCGGCGCTCCGGGCGTTCGCCGCCGACGCGCTGCCGGGCGTCGAGTCCTCTGACGAGACGCTCGCCGCGGGCGTGCCGTTCATCCAGCAGCTGAGCGCGCTCGTGAGCCCCGAGGAGCTGGGGGGCGCGGCCGAGGCCCTCCGCAGCCAGACCCCGGCGCTCGTCGCCCTGACGGAGGGGAGCATCCCGCTGCTCGAGCAGGCGCGCGCTCTGTCGGCGTGCACGAACAACGTGCTGGTGCCGTTCTCCGAGCAGAAGATCCCGAACCCGGACGAGCCGGAGAACGACAACCAGGAGGCGCGCCTCCAGTTCGGCCGCGGGTTCGTCGGCCTGTCGGGCGAGAGCCGCCTCGCGGACGCAACGAACCAGTTCTTCCACGCCGGCCTCGTCTTCCCGGGCAACCGCGTCCGGCCCGGCCCGCCACCGGACGGGGGCGACACGCCGCCGCCGCACCGGCCCGACGTGCCCTGCGAGACGCAGGAGCTTCCTGACCTGCACGCGCCCGGTGGGCCGATCAGCGCCTTCCCGGTGATCGCGGCGGCCACGAGCGGCCGGCAGCCGCTGGCCGGCTCTCGGACCACGGCGCGGCCGCGCGCATTCGTCCGCACGGCCCGCGAGCTCAGGCGCGGCCTCGATCGCGTCTTCGAGCGGAGGGCCGAGCGGTGATCCTCGCCATGCGGAAGCACCTCGGCGACCTGATCGCGGTGATCGTGCTGTTCGTGATCGCGCTCGGGGTTGCGGGCTACATCCTCGAGAACCAGCGGCTGCGCTTCCCGCTGGTCGAGGAGGAGCCGTTCACGCTGGAGGTCGAGCTCGCCGACGCCCAGGCGGTCCAGCCGGGCCAGGGCCAGACGGTCCGCGTGGCCGGCATCGAGATCGGCCAGATCGGCACGGTGGAGCTGGAGGACGGGCGCGCGGTCGTCGAGCTCGAGCTCGAGCCGAAGTACGACGGCTTCATCCGCGAGGACGCGACCGCGCTGCTGCGCTCGAAGACCGGGCTGAAGGACATGTTCCTCGAGATCGACCCGGGCGACGGCGCGCCGCTCGAGAAGGGCGCGCGGATCGCCGCCGGGAACACGGCGCCGGACATCGATCCCGACGAGTTCCTCTCCGCGCTCGACGCCGACACGCGCGACTACCTCAAGATGCTGATCACGGGCGCCGGCAAGGGCCTCGAGGACGGCGGCGGCAAGGACCTGCAGGAGGCGTTCGCACGGCTCGGCCCGCTCCACCGCCACCTGGCGGCAGTCAGCGGCGCCGTCGCGCGCCGGCGCGACAACCTCGAGCGGCTCGTCAACCGCTACGGCCTCCTGATGACCGAGCTGGGCGGGGGCGAGGCCGACATCAGGCGGCTCGTGAGCGCGTCCGAGCAGGCGCTCGGGGCGTTCGCGGACGAGGAGCAGGACCTGTCGCGGTTCGTCGCACGCCTTCCGGGAACGCTCAAGGAGAGCCGCGTGGCGCTCGCCAAGCTCGACCGCCTGAGCCAGACGATGCCGTCGGCGCTCACCTCGCTGCGGCCCGCCTTCCGGGAGCTCGCGGACGCGAACGAGGAGGTGCTGCCGCTGGCCGAGGAGGGCACGCCGATCGTGCGCGACGAGATCCGGCCGTTCGCACGCGCCTCCGGGCCGTTCCTCCGCGACCTCGCCGCCTCGACGGCCGGCCTCACCGAGGCGGCGCCCGATTTCTCGGACGCGCTGCTGGGGCTGAACCGCTTCTTCGACATCGGCGCGTTCAACCCGGACGGCACCGAATCGATCAGCGACGGTTGTGAGACGGCCGGCACGTGCACGGCGGCCGAGCGGGCGCGCAACGAGGGCTACCTCTACTGGCTCGCCTGGGTCGCGCAGGACACCGTGTCGGTCTTCTCGACGGCCGACGCGCAGGGCCCGTTCCGGCGGGCGTCGCTCGGCGGCGTGAGCTGCGGCACGCTCGGGAATTTGCTCGGCCAGGTCGGCACCCCGCCCGCGATCGTCGAGTTGATCGCGGGCACGCCCGTCACGGACGGGGTCCTTCAGCTGCTGGGAGCGTGCGCCTCGTGAACAAGCAGGCACCCAGCTTCGGCCGCATTTTCGCCATCGCGGCGTTCACGCTGTCGTGCTTCGGCGTGCTGCTCTTCCTCTGGCTCACGTTCGGCGGCCCGGTGCCGCTGAAGCCGCAGGGCTACCGCTTCGACGTGGCGGTCCCCGAGGCGCCGACGCTCGCGGTCGAGGCCGACGTGCGAATCGCCGGCGTCAACGTCGGCAGGGTGAAGCAGAAGGAGCTGGACGAGGGCGGGAAGCGGACGCTGGTCGAGGTGGAGATCAAGGAGCCGTACGCCCCGATCCCCGAGGACACGCGCGTGATCCTCCGCCAGAAGACGCTGCTCGGCGAGAACTACCTGGAGCTCACGCCGGGGACGCCCGGGGCTCCGGACCTGCCCGACGGAGGCCGGCTCGAGGACGTCCAGGTCGAGCCGACGGTCGAGCTCGACGAGATCTTCAGCGCCCTGGACCAGCCAACGCGCGACGCGTTCCAGGAGTGGACGCGCGAGCTCGCGAAGGCCGTGCGCGACGAGGGCGTGTCGCCGTCCGAGGCGCTGAACGACGCCCTCGGGAACCTGGCCGGGTTCGCCACGGACGGGGCCGAGCTGCTCCAGGTGCTGGACGAGCAGGAGGTCGCCGTCACCCGCCTCGTCCGCAACACGGGAGCGGTCTTCGGCGCGCTGAACGAGCAGCGGGGCGCGCTCCGCCAGCTGATCGTCAACTCAGACAGGACCTTCGACGCCACCGCCTCCCGCGACCGCGAGCTCGCCGAGACCATCCGGGTCTTCCCGACCTTCCTCGACGAGTCGAAGGCGACGGTGGAGCGGGTGGAGAAGTTCGCGGTCGAGACGCGCCCGGTGATCAACGACCTGAAGGCGCCGGCCGACGACCTGGCCCCGACGCTGCGCTCCCTCGGCAGGCTCGCTCCCGATCTCGAGCGCCTGTTCAGGGACCTCGACCCGCTCGTGGACGCGTCCGAGGACGGCCTCCCCGCGCTGACCGAGACGACGCGGGCGCTCGGGCCGTTCTTCGAGAACGCGCACCCGTTCTTCGAGCAGCTCAACCCGATCCTCTCGTACTTCAACTTCCATCAGCGCACGATCGCCGGGTTCTTCAGCAACGCGGCCGCCGACCTCGTGGGCACGTGGGGGACGGGCCGCCGTGGCCAGACGCAGATCGGCATCCTGACCGATCCCAAGAACCTGATGGCGTTCTTCGACCGGCCCGCGTTCGAGCGCGGGAACGCGTACATCGCGCCGAACGCGCTCAACAGGGCGATCGCGCTCGGCGGCATCGAGAGCTTCGACTGCGACCCGTCCGGCGGCGAGGTGCCGAACGCCCAAGACGCCGAGAGCACGCCGCCGCCGCTCAAGAACTCGCAGAAGGCGCCGCCCTGCCTGGTCGCGCCGCCGTCCCTCTACGACGGAAAGCAGTTCAATTTCCTCGAGGAGGGCGACGTGAAGCTGGACGTGAAGGCGCCGTTTGGCCGCGAGGGCCGGACGCCGGCGGTCGACCCGAACCCGGACGACCCGCAGGACTAGGGCGCGGTCAGCCCAAGGATCAGCTCGGCGGCCTCCGCGGGCACGTCGAGCTGCGGGCAGTGGCCGACACCGTCCATCGGGATCCACTCGGCGCCCGGCAGCTCCTCCTGGAACAGAGCGGCCGCGGTCGGCCACTCGAGCAGCTTGTCGGCCGTGCCCCACAGGATGCGCACCGGGCAATCGACCCGGGCGGTCTCGAGCTGGTAGCCGATCCGGCGCACGGCGTCGACCAGCACCGGGGTCTCGCAGCGCGCCGCGCCGACGATCTGATGCGCGATCAGATCCGCCGGGATGTGCTCGGAGCGCTCGGTGATGAACTGGGTGGCGCGCCGCCGGCCGTCGGGTGACGCGGCGATCGCGTCGGCGTACGCCGCAACGCCCTGGAGCTGCGCGTGGATCGCGGTGAAGAACTCGAGGCGCTCGTGCCAGGAGTCGTCCGCCCAGCCGCCGGCGGGCGAAAGCGCGACCAGGCTGCGCGCCCGCCCGCGGGCGGCGATCTGCAGCGCCACACATGCCCGCCCAGGGAGTTGCCGACGACGTGAGCCGTCTCGAAGCCGGCGTCGTCCATCGAGTGCTCGATCGCGTCGGCCATGGTCGCCTTCGTGACCTCGCCGTCGAGCGGCGGCCCGCCGGCGTGGCCGGGGAGCGTGGGGGCGAGCACGTCGTGGTGCGCCTCGAGCTTCGCCAGCACGAGCTCCCACGTGCGCCACGTGTCGGTGAAGCCGTGGATCAGGACGAGCGGCTCGCCCGATCCGCCGCGATGAGCGGGGGTGAACTCCACCCTCGCCTTATATCGCTCGAGCGCGACCTCACCGCATCCCGACTGTTCCAACGGCATGCGCACGGGACGTGGACTCGCACTTCTCGCCGGCGCGGCGTTCCTCTTCGGCGCCGCCCCGGCCGGCGCCACCACGCTCCAGCTCGAGCGGGTCGAGGAGGAGGGCGACCACTACTTCGAGCTGCATATCAAGACGGAGGAAGCGGCCCAGAACCAGATGTCCGTCAGGGTCGACGGTGCGGGTGACGCCTTCGTGATCCGCGACCCGGGCGAGCGCCTCCGGCCCGATGACGAGGTCGACTGTGAGCGCACCCGCCCGCACGCGGTCCGGTGTCCGGCCGTGGAGGTCGTGCGAGTGAAGGTCGGCCGTCTGGCTGACTCAGTGCGCGTTACGGGCTCCACCAGCGACCAGGGGCTGCCCGAGGTGGAGATCCGAGGTGGTCGCGGTGCAGACCACCTGGTGGCGGCCTTCGGCGGGATCGTGGCCGGCGACGCCGGCGACGACACCCTCATCGCGCGGTCCGACCCCATTCACAGGTCGGCGTACCTGCAGGGCGGGCCGGGCGACGACGTGGCGCGGGCCTCTCGCGGGACGGACATCGTCGCCGGCGGGGCGGGCGACGACATCCTGCGCGCGGGCCGAGGGAACGACCAGGTCACGGGTGGCACCTACGCCGAGGAGCCCACGGGGCCGGCCGGCCATGACCGGATGTTCGGTGGGCCGGGTCACGACGACCTGAACGACCGCGACCGCGGCGACCCCCTCCAGGTGAACCGCGACCGGCTCGTCGGCGGCGCGGGCGACGACGAGGTCTCCTATTACGGCGAGACCGCGGTGCGAGTCGACCTCATGCGCCGTAACGGCCACGGGGAGGAGGGCGAGAACGACTTCATCCAGGGCGTCGAGAACGTGCGCAGCGGCCGGGGGGACGACGTGCTGCTCGGCAACCGCGAGGCGAACATGTTGGACGGTGGCCTGGGCGACGATTCCCTCGTCGGGCGCGGAGGGAACGACACGGTGCTGCCGTCCGGAACCGACCGCGCGTTCACGGGCGCGGGTGACGACGAGGTGATCGCGCTGAACGGCACGGTGGAGCTGCGCTGCGGGCTCGGCAACGACACCGTGATCAACGGCGCGCCCCAGGCGAACGACCCGCCATACGAGCCCGCGGCGCCGTTCGTGCCCGCCGACTGCGACCAGATCTCCACCGAGGCGACGATCTGGGACGTCCCGCGAAGCTTTGCGATGGCGTCGACACCGACGCTCACGGACGACGACGAGCTGGTCTTCGAGGTCTTCATGCTGCAGTGCTGCGGGAACGAGGTGAAGGTCACCGAGCCGAGTCCGCCGTTCACCGAGCTCGGTCGCGCGACTGTCGAGGACGACCAGGTGGCGGTTCCGGTCCCCGCCGAGGTCGCGGACGCGATCCGCGCCGGGCAGACGACCGAGCTCCGTGCGGTGATGTTCGGCAATCCGTCGTACGTGCCGCCGGCCTGGCGCTTCACGCCCGAACCCTAGTCCGACCAAACACCCCCGTCGGGGAGGCCCACGGCGCTGTCATAGACGTGGTCCCCCGTGTCGGCAACTGCGATCTCAAGGGTGACGGGCTTCCCGGGCGTGACGGGCACGCTGCAGGTGAGGGGGACCGTCAGGCCATTCATGCTCGTGCGGTAGCCGGCCGCACCGTCCTCGTTATTCACGAAGTGCTCCGCGTTCGTATACGCGTTCACTGCGTCCACAGAGACATGATCAGTCGTTCCCGGCACCTGAGCGCAGTTGGTTCCGTCGACGAGTACGGCCATGACATCGTCGTAGCCGGCGCCCACGTACTCCGGATACTCCTCCGAGGCGAAGACATAGCGGAGGTGGAGGGTGTCGCCCGAAGGCTTCACGACAGTCTTGTAGGAGGCTGCGTCATAGGTGTCTAGGCCATCCACGAGCGCCGAAAGCAGGTCGCTTCCCGGGTTTTCGAGATTCGTCGAGGCGAAGTAATTCGGATCGTCGATGCTCGCGTCGGAAACCTTGCCCGTGCTCAGGATCCAGGCGTTCTCCCCGGGGGCAAAGCCATCCATGTGGCCCCACTGTTCGATATCGCCGGTCGTTGAGCTCGACACTTCTTTGATACCGCTCCCGAGAACATCCGAGCTTGGGTCGGGCCGCTTCTCGCAGTCCGTCGGCAGGTACCACGGGCCGCCGTAGGTGTGGTCGGTGTTGAGCGCGTCAATCGTGAAGTCCTCGCTCCAGTCGACCCAGGGTCCCCAGACCTTCGCGTTGACGTTGAGCGCGGCTTCGATCGCAATTTCTGTCTTCAAGCACCCATCGCGATTTACCTCCGGATCGTCGAAGACAGGGCCGAACGTCGCCTTCACGGGAAAGAACTTGCCGCCCACCCCGGCGACCGCTCCCGCCGCGCCGTCGAGACCGACCCCGGGGCCGATAGTGAGCTCGCCGCCGAAAGTCATCGAGAGTCCGACGCTCCACGGCTGGCTCGGCGTAGTGGGGCTGGCGTTCTTGATTAGGCCGCCGGTGATCGAGTTGCTCGAGCCGATCTCTCCTCTGGCCCAGAACCCGCCCGTTGCGTTGTACCCGATGTTCTGAGCTTCCATCCTCCCGCCGATGCCCACCTGAGCGATCGGCTCGAACACCATCGCGATCGGGACAGGGGTCAGGACGAGTGTCTTGGAAATCTTCTTCAGCGGCAGTCCACAGGTCAATGCCGCCTCCACATCAACATCGGCAGTGATCCCGACCTTGAGTTGCGCAGACAGGTCGAACGTCGCCTTGTGTGGCACCTCGAGGCCGAGGAAACCCTTCTTGATCAAGGCGCTCTTGAAATGACCGCTCGGGTCGATGACCGGCTTGAAGGTCACGCTGCTGCCGCCGCCGGCGCCAGGGTCCGGGCAAATCCGCAGGCCGCTCGACCTTGCGGTCGGCTGGTCGCCCGAGCGTGAGGACGGCTCGAGGGCGATCGGGCCGAGTTGATCCAGTCTCCCATCCACGAAGTAGAAGTCGAATGCGTCTGCGAGTCCCGCGGGGGCAAGCTCGACCGTCCTACCGTCGGTGGAGACGGCCACGACGCGCCCTAGGTACCCCGTTGGGAGTTCTGCGGAAACCGGAAGGACGAAACCCGACCCGATAACGGGAGTGGGCTGTCCGGGCGCGAGCGCCACGGCCACCCCAGTCGCGTTCACCTTCGGCTTCGCTCGTTCCCCGCGGGCAACTATGACCGTGCTGGACGGCGCGGCGTAGCTCGCGGCTGCGGGATCGGTCGACACCGTGCCCACCGTCAGCGCCAGCGGTCCTACCCATTGGGTTTTCCGCTTGGACTTGGTCCGCGTGAACAGCCCATAGCTGTACTCGCTCCCCGGCCGCAACCCGCTATCGCGCGCGCGGCTCCGCCCGCCGCTGATCCTGATCCCCTGGCGGATCGTGGTTGGTGCGCGATCTCCGCTCCTCCGACGCAACTGGACCTTGCGACCCCTGGGTGGGCGCCAGGCGAGTGCGATTTCGTCTGCGGCCACTGACTCGACGTGCAGGTTCCTTGCCGTAGGGAGCCGGTGATAGGCGACGCGGAGCCTGACCCGCCGCCCGTTGCGGAGCTTGAATCGCGGCCGGCTCACCGCAGCGGAGTACAGCGCTCCATCAAATGCGAATCGCGGCGCTTCGATGCGAAAACGACCAGTCTGCAGCGTCAGGCGGAACCGCCGCATCTTGGAGGCCGGCCGCTTAGTCAGGATGCGCGGCTTTTTGCCAGCGCGCCGAACCGTCACATTGGCCGGAACGCCACTCGGCGTCTTGATCTTCACGGTGATTTTGCCGCTTGCGGCGACGGCACCCGTAGGAGGCGGTAGCAGACCAAGCGCCGCCACGAGTGCCAGTGCGCCGAGCATCCGCCGTGCTTGGGGCGGCGATGAGGAAGTGCAATCTCGCGCCCCTCCGTGGGCCGGAATCCGAATGAGCATGAGGCCCGCCTTGGAGGGTGGTGAGGGTCAGATCCAGCTTGTAACGGGAACCCCGGTTCACGCCATCGGATATGCGTCTACCCCGTTGGGGGGACAGAAGCAGTGGGCTCGGCCGGCCACTAACCGCGCAGGCGCACGTGCAGGTGGTTGTCGTGGTTCACGAGTGGCTGCACGATCCCCGGTGGGCCGTGAAGGTCGAGGCGCGGTCCCACGAAGACCTTCTGGGCGCCCGCGGCGACGAAGCGGTCCACCAGATCCTGCGCCAGCGCCAGATCGACCTGGCGCGGCCGGAGCGGCGCGCGCTCATGGCGATCGAGCCGCGGGTAGTAGACGTCCGCGTCGAGGCCGTTCTGGTGCGAGGCGTGGCCGATCCCCCCGTACCGCTTCCCGAAGTCGCCGCCGCGCGGCCGGCTCATGTCCCCGATCGCGACGCGCGGGGCGCCGGGGTTGTCGAGCGCGAACGCGCGGATGACCCGCAGCGTGGTCCGGACCAGCTCGTCGGTGCCCCAGCGGCGCCAGCTCCGGTTCGGGGACCGCTTGAGGATGGGATCCCACGTGAAGAAGACGCGGCCCTCCGCGGGCACGCGGACACCGCGCACGAGGCGCCCGGCGTAGGGCAGCCCGACGGCCACGGAATCTCGCCAATGGATCTTGGGAGGCCGCGGTGCCGGCGGGTCGGGGCGCAGGTCGGCGGGAGGGCGAAGTGGGGGCGCCGCGGGCACCGCCAGCGCGCGCAGGCCCTCGCCGTCGACTGGGTCCACGTCCCCGGGGTCGCCGCTCGCCCGAGACAGGGTGATGCCCAGCAGGACCGCTGCGGCCGCCGCCAACGCGACCATCACTGGCACCCGGGCGTGAGTCACCGCTTGGACGCTAGCGGCCGTTGCTCGCCGCCACGCCGGGCGATTAGCCTCGCTTTCAATGGCCGACTACGACCGATCGACGGCCACGATCCGGCTCGACGCGCTGCCCGGTGTCCTTCGTGATGCTCTCACCGAACACGCGGCGGCGAGGCAGCTCACGCTCGGCGACACGACGGTTTTCCTCACGACCAGCCGCCGGCTGAAGAAGCCCGGTCTCGTCGCACGCATGACCGGCGCCGGCGATCCGGACTCGGAGCACCTGACCGCGCTCGTGATCGGTGCGCGCGACGTCCTGGTCGGGATTCACGGCGAGGAGCGCGGCACGTCGGTGCTGTCCGCCCGCCTCGAGGACGTGACGGTCGCGGGCCTGGCCGACCAGCTAGCGGGGACGGGCATCGACGTCGACGACACCGGCGTGACCATCAACGGCTTCGCGGGGTCGGTCGAGGGCGTCGCCCGCCCGGGATCGTTCTTCTTCGGCCTGGGCCCGCCGGACGTCGCCTGGGCGCGGCGCGCGCTCGAGGACGCCGTCCGGGCGGCGAAGGCCTAGTTCATTCGTCGAGTGTCGCCTGAGCGCCCGATATGGGCGCCGAAGCGACACTCGGTGAGCCGGCCCTCAGCCGCAGCCGGTGTTGTTGCCGCAGGACGAACACGTGTAGCACGACCCCGTCCGCTGCATCATCCCGCCGCACTGCCCACACGCCGGCCCCAGGTCCATCCCCTGGAGCTTCGCCGGGATCACCGGCGGGTCGTCGGTCAGCGCCGCCGTCGCGGGCTTGACTCCGCCGTTTCCGGCGCTCGGCGAGCCGTTCCCGCCGTTGCCTGAGCCGTTCCCACCGTTCGTCTCGACGACCGGGCCGGCGGTGTCGCCGCGCATCAGGGCCTCCATCTCGGCCTTCCGCGCGCGCACCTCGGGGGTCATGATCCCGAGCTCCTCGCAGACGTCGACGTCGAGGAACCGCGAGGCCAGCCAGCGCATGATGTAGTCGGGCATCGACTTCGCGAACGGGATCTCCGGGTTGCCGGTCGCCCCCTCCGGGTCGAAGCGCATGTAGCTGAACTTGCGCACGAGCGTCTCGAGCGGCACGCCGTACTGGAGCGCGATCGAGATCGACGT
>DASPHG010000038.1:0-32826 GCA_035629775.1 Thermoleophilaceae bacterium
TACTCGTCGTTCAAGCTGCGCCCCGCCGCGATGTTCGCGCTGCCGGTGGTCCGCCGCCCCGCGGCCAGCTGGGTGACGCTGCTGGGCGGCGGCTACCTCGCGTCCGGCCCGGCCGACGACTACCGGCTGCCGTCGCCACACCTGCCGATCGGCCTCGAGCTCGACTCGATGGAGGGCGCCGGCGAGGTGCAGACGCCCGTCCACGGCGCCGCCGCCGATCGGCTCAGGGTCGGCGACCGCGTCTATCTCCGCCACGCGAAGGCGGGCGAGCTGTGCGAGCGGTTCGAATCGCTCTACCTCGTCTCCGGCGGCCGGATCGTGGACCAGGTGCCGACGTACCGCGGCGAGGGCCGCAGCTTCCTATAGGGGGACGGAGCCCTTTTCTTTCACGCCGAGCACGCGCTCGACGTAGTCGTTCGTGAACACGCCGTCCGGGTCGAGCCGGGCGCGGACCGCCTGGAACGTGTCCCACTCGGGGTAGCGCGGCGCCAGCGTCGCCGCGGTCTGGAAGTGGCGCTTGCCCCAGTGCGGGCGGCCGTCGTAGTCGTCCATGATCCGCTCGACGCCGCGGAAGTAGGAGTCGAAGTCCATCCCGCGGTACTGGTGGACCGCGATGTAGCACGTGTCGCGGGCGGCGGCGGTGCTCAGGAGGGCGTCGTCACCCTTCGTGAACCGGACCTCGTAGGGCATGGAGACCGGGAGCCGGCGCCGCTCGATCAGGTCCACGACGCGCCGGATCGCCTCGGCCCCCGCCGCACGCGGGATCCCGTACTCCATCTCGGTGAACTTGATATTGCGTCGGCTCGCGTACACGCGGTAGGCGTGGTCGACGACGCGCGAAGGCTGCATCAGCGGGACGATGCGCCGGTTGAGCGCGGGGATGATCCGCGGTGCGGCACGGCCCGCCCAGAAGATCGCGGAGGGGATCGCGTTCTCGGCCACCACGTCGTTCAGCCAGCGCTTCCACGCCTCGGTCGGCTCCGTGTCGCGCTGGCTGCGCTCGCTCTCGCGCGTCATGACCCGCCCGGTGTAGGGGAAGCCGTAGAACTCGAAATGGTCGTTGGCCGCGACGAGGTCGTCGAGCGCGGCCAGCGTCTCGTCGAGCCCCCGCGGGAGGTCCAGCCGCTGGAGCGTGAAGAGCGGCACGCACCGGAGCGTCACGCCCGTGATCACGCCGAGCGCGCCCAGCGAGACCCGCGCGGCGCGGAAGGCCTCGGGATCGGCCTCGGGCGTCAGCGCGCGCACCTCGCCGTCGGCCGTAACCAGGCGGAGCGCGGCGACCTGCGCGCTCAGGTTCGGGAAGGTCGCGCCGGTGCCGTGCGTCGCAGTGGCGAGCGCGCCCGCGAGCTGCTGGCGATCGATGTCGCCCTGGTTCTCCATCGCGAGCCCGCGCTGCGCCAGCTCGGCCCCGAGCCGATGGAGCGTGATCCCTGCCTCGACCTCGACCAGCGTCCCGTCGACCGACAGGATCCGGTCGAGCGCGTCCATCCGGAGCATCACCTCGTCCGTGCACGCGATGTCGGTGAACGAGTGGCCGGACGCAGAGACGCGGATGCGTAGCCCCTCGCCGGCCGCGCGGCGCACGGCCGCGACGACCTCGTCCTCGGACCGCGGCCGCTCGATCCGGACCGGCGCGCACCGCTGCTCGCCGGACCAGTTGACCCAGCGCTCGCTCAGCGCGGCGAAGCGGGCGCGGTGACCTCGTCCTGAGCGGCCCAGTGCGCCTCGGGGTCCGGCGGGCGGTCGCGTAGGTACCACTCGGCGTCGAGCGCGGCCTGGCAGCCGCTGCCCGCCGCGGTCACGGCCTGGCGGTAGGTGTGGTCCACCAGGTCGCCCGCGGCGAAGACGCCGGAAAGCTTCGTCCGGGTGGACTTGCCCTCGGTCACCACGTAGCCCTCGTCGTCCAGCTCGACCTGGCCCTCCACGATCTTCGAGTTCGGCTCGTGGCCGATCGCGATGAACGCCCCGTCGATCTCGAGGCTCTGGCCGTCTCCGTCCTGAGTGTTGTCGAGGACGACCGTGTGCAGGGCACCGTCCTCCCCAGCCTCAAAACGGTCGACGACAAAGGGCGTGACGAGCTCGATGTTCTGGGTGTCCTTCGCGCGATCGAGCATGATCGCCGACGCGCGGAACTCGTCACGGCGGTGGACGATCTTGACGTCCTTGGCGAACTTGGCGAGGAACAGGGCGTCCTCCATCGCGGTGTCGCCGCCGCCCACGACGATCGTCGGCTTGTCACGGAAGAACGCTGCGTCGCAGGTGGCGCAGTAGGAGACGCCGCGGGCGGCGAGCTCATCCTCGCCCGGCACCCCGAGCTTCTTCGGCTCGGCACCCATCGCGAGGATCACGGCCTTGGCGCGGTACTCCTCGTCGCCGACGAAGACCCGGTGGAATCCGCCCTCTCGATCGAGCTGGACGCGGTCCACGTCCTCGGTCACGAGGCGCGCGCCGAAGCGCTCGGCCTGGTCGCGGAACTCCTGCATCATCTCCGGCCCCATCACGCCGTCGCGATAGCCGGGGTAGTTCTCCACCTCGGTGGTCTGCTGGAGCAGGCCGCCCCAGGCGAAGCCCTCGAACACGAGCGGCTCGAGGTCGGCACGGGCGGTGTACAGCGCGGCCGTGTACCCGGCGGGCCCGCTGCCGATGATGATGACGTTCTCGACCTTGCCGTTCTCGCTCACGTGGTGGCCTCCGCCGTTACTTTACTTTCTGAAGTATAGGCGGCCGTGCCCCGATCCTCGGCCTCCCATTCCGAAACCGTATTCCGAAGTTGGACGTACGCGATGATCCCCGGCGGGATCGGGAGCCAGAACGCGATGACCCGGTAGGTCAGCACGGCCGCGAACACGGTTGCCGTGGGGACGTCGAACAGCACGAAGGCGGCGATCATGCCCGCGTCCACCGACCCGACTCCGCCGGCCGGCGAGGGGATCAGGTTGGCCGCCATCCCCACGAAGAACCCCTGCACCATCACGCCGAACGGGACGTCGCCGCCGTAGGCCTCGAAGCTGGCCCAGAGGATGCCGATGTTCGCCGCCCAGAATCCGAGCGCACCCGCCACCGCCATGAACCCGCGTCCCGGGTGGCGCACGTAGGCGATCGCGGTGCGCACGCCCGTGGCAAGCGTCGCCGGGCCCTTTGCGAGCTTGCTCGCGATGCGCCCGAGGCGCTCGTGGCTCTGCGAGAAGTCGGCGAGGCGGCGCTCGACATCGCCCGGGATCAGCGCGACGAGCCCGAGGAGGACGAGGACGACGCCCGCGACGGAGGCGGGCACGATCGTCCCGCCGGAGGGGTTGCTGCCGGGCAGCACCCCGGTCCTCAGGAGGACGCCGAAGAGGATCAGCGCCACCAGGTAGAAGACGTAGGTCAGCGCGAGGAACGCGACCATGCGGCACGCCGCGCGCCGGCGCTCCATACCCGCCTTGCGCAGCGCCCAGTAGGTCACCACGAGCCCGCCGGCGCCGGCAGCCGAGAAGATCCTGGTGGCCGCCAGCCCCGCCATCGTGATCTGGTAGCTCGCGCGGAGGTCGAGCCGCTCGTGCACCTTCTCCCCGACGTTTCCGCCGAGGATCCCTCGGAACAGCGCAACGTATGCCCCGAACGCCGCCACGTTGAAGCCGATCGCGACGACGATCCAGTACCAGGTCGCGTCGTCCATCTTCTCGAGCGAGTCCTCGAAGCCGGCGATCTTCGGGAAGACGACGTAGATCGCGACGATCCCGAGAAGGAGAATCGCGACGAAGTAGAGGAGCCGCCGCCGATCGCGCAGGAGGTTCGCGCCCTCCTCCACACGTGCGTCCTCCTCGAGGTCGACGAGGCGCTCGTGCTCGTCCGTCACAGCCGTCTTGCCCCCAGCCGAACGGCCTCAGCGAGCGTCACGCCGGCGAGAAGGTCGACCACGTAGTGCTCGCCGAGGTAGACGAGGGCGAAGCCGAGCGCCGCCGTATACGTCCATCCGACCGCGCCGTGACCCCGGCCGACGTCCGAGAGGACGTGCGCCGCCATCACGGAGGTGCCGAAGTGGAGGGATGGCATCGCGGCAAGCGGGTTCCCCGCAAGCGAATCGTAGAGCGGGCGCCAGAGCCTCCCCCAGTAGTGCTCGCCCGCGTCCACCATGATCCGCCGGACCGGTTCGATGTTCCCGTTCCTCGCCGCCCACCACGGCGGCGCGGTCGGCACCGTCCAGTAGACGACGCAGCCCAGATCGAAGACCGCGGCCATCTGGCCGGCAGCACGCGGGAACTGCTCGGGTCGCCGCCACAGCACGTATGAGACGGTCGTGTGCGGCACGAAGAACCAGATCCAGTGGACCCAGGAGAGCCATAGGTCGTGGCGGCGGACGATCCCCTCTCCGCCCCCCAGCCTGCGCTGGAGGCGCACGCTCGGCGGCACGCCACGGCCGATCGCGCGATCCACCTGGATCGGATAGTCGACCCGCAGGCGGCGAAGCAGGCCGTCCGGGTCGTCGTTCGGCATCTCGTAGTGAGCCAGGTAGGCGAACATCTGCAGCGCGTACACGCCGGCGTCGCGGAGCCGGGTGCGCGGGACTGCGAGCGTGAGCGCGTACGGGGACTGCCATGCGAGCGCGCTGACGACGGGGCGGGGCAGGTTCAGCCGGTGACGCAGGAGCGGGGCCGCGGCTCCGGCGACGACGGCTCCGGCCGCCAGCGTTCTGATCGCCCGGCGAACGTTCCGTTTTCGCCCGCGCGCCAAAGCGCGTCGAGGATATCTGCGGCTACCGCTTGACCACGTGGTGAGGCGCGGTGGGCGGCGCATGCGGATCCCGCTTGAACCGGCCGGTCCTGCGGCGCTCCGCGAGGCCTTCCATCTGCTCGGTCCACTCCATGGCCTCGGCGGCGCTGTCCACGGGCGGACGGCTGCGCAGCACGGGGCCGACCTGGCTGCCGACGCCCCTCAGGACGTAGGCGTCGCGATTGGCGTCGTAGCGGAAGCCTGCGATCTTCGCGAGGCGGAGGGTGGCAGGACCTACCTGCCGGCGTGTACGTGGCGAGCGTCTGATGGAGGGCTCCTTGCCTCCTTATACGCGCGGAAGCGCCGATCCCTGATCAGGCAGCTGCGCCAACGGCCTGAACCGCATCGCCCTCGGCGATCGGCCCCGGCATGAGCTCGTCCGCCGGCGGGCAGTCGAGCCCGATCACGGCGAGCCGCCGCTTCAGAGCGCGGTACGCGTAGCCATAGATCTGGGTCGAGTCGTAGCCGTAGGAGACGAAGCTCTCAGCGCTGTCCGCGTACGGCGGCACGAAGACGCGCACCGCCTTCGGCACCAGCTCGCGCACGCGGCGCTCGATGATCGGCCGGAAGCGCTCCGCGTCCTCCGCCATCACGTCCTTCAGGAAGCGAACGCCGAAGGCGATGTGGCGATGCTCGTCGCGCTCGACCATCGAGAACCCCTTCTGGAACCCGGGGTAGAGCCCGTGGTCCTCCATGTACTGGAGGATCAGGCGCTGGCCGGTCATGGCCAGGACCCCCTCGATGATCAGGTGGTAGGTGGCGATCCCCTCGACGAACAGGTCGAGGTCATCCGGGGCGGCCTGGATCCGCTGGGCGACCTCGCGCAGCCCGCCGTCGAAGGTGTCGTGCCAGGCCGGGACCATCGTTGCCTCCAGCTCGCGCATCCGCCCGCGCAGGTCGTCGGCCGACAGCGCCATCACCTCGGCTCCGAAGCGGTCGAAGAACGCGGTGTGCCGCGCCTCGTCCACGAGCTGCGTGGCGAGGAACATCTCGACCTCCCCGCTGGGCGCAGCCAGCAGGAACGGCGCGAGGTCCGCGGTCACGCGCTCCTCGCCGATGTAGAAGGAGCCCAGGCTCCACGCGGTGTGCGCCTGCGACTCGGCGGGTGTCGTGACCCACTGCTCCTGGTCCACCGAGAAGTCGAGCTCGTGGGCCTTCCAGTTCTGCTTCTCCCACAGCGCGTAGAGCTGGCCGTAGGTCAGGAGGTCGCCGCCCGCACGGCGCTTGCCCTCCGACTCGTGCGCCGGATCGCCCTGTCCGGGCGACGCCGCCGCCCCGTTCGCGCTCGAGCCCCAGCTCCCCGCCCGCGCCGACTGGAGCGCGCGCTGGCGCTCCTCGCGCGCCAGCTCCTCGTCGTCGCGCCCCTGCGCGCGGTCCATCCAGCGGCCGAGCAGGGTGACCGGGTAGATCAGGCCCTCGATCGACGTCAGCTGGAGCCGCATGGCGTCCGTGGGGCTCAGCTCGCGCTTCACCAGCTTGCGAAAGGTGTCGGGCGAGACGCTGACGACCGCGTCCGGAGTGCGGCCGTTCCCGGTCGTCGACACCTGAATCGGCTCGCCGTCGCGCACCTCGATGTCCCACGAGCCCTCGCCGATCTCGTAGCGCAGCAGGTAGTTGTGCCCGCGCGTCCACGCGGGGTCGACCAGGTAGGGCAGCGAGCGATAGAGCAGATCGGGGTCCACGTTCCCGCCGTTCGCGAGCACGTCGGCCAGGTCGATCTCGCCGGTCGACATCGCGCGGAGCTTGCGCGCGCGCAGTCGGTTTCCGCGAATTCGCACCCGGCCGGACACGATCAGCCGGATCGGGCTGCCGCCGCCCGCCAGCTCGGCGAGGCCGCGAGCGTCGGTCGAGAGGTTGAAGTCGGTGCCGCCCTCGAGCCCCTCGCTCACCGTCGCGTGTCCCGAGTCGACCGCGACCGTGTACTCCCCGATCCCCGCAACGCACATCCCGAACCTGAGCGAGCCGGGGATCTTCGCGGCGGCGGCGGGCAATGTCTGGATTACCAGGCGCGCCGCGAGCTCCGGGTCGTTCCGTCCCATCTCCGCGATTGCTTGAGGCGTCCGGTCCATCAGCTCACCGGCTCCATTATGGCCGTTGGTACGGGCGTCACGTCGGCGAACCGGCGCGCGTCCGCCGCGGTGCCGATGTGCTGACCCCAGTGCATGGGGACGGCCAGGCGCGGTTGGATCCGGCGAGCGGCCTCGGCGGCCTCCTCGGCGGTCATCACGTAGACCCCGCTCACGGGCAGGAGCGCGACGTCCACCCCGCTCACCTGGTCCATCTCGGGGATCACGTCGGTATCGCCCGCGTGGTACAGGCGCTCACCGCGGTGGTTCACGTCGTAACCGACCCAACCCGCCTCCCGGGGGTGGAACGGCTTTCCGTCCGCGTCGCGCTTCGACGTGTTGTAGGCGGCCACCGCGCGGATCGACACGCCGTGGGCGAACTCGGGCTCGACGATCTCGCCGGGCGCGATCGAGATGACCCGTCCCCCCACCCGCTCGGCCACCGCAGCGGGGGCGATCAGCGCGGTCCGCTTGTGCGACACCGCTTGGATGTCGCGCGGCGAGAAGTGGTCGTAGTGGCCGTGCGTCACCAGCACCAGGTCAGCCGGCGGCGCATCCGGCCCGACCCGGTAAGGGTCGATGTAGATGGTCGTGCGGCCCGCCCGGACACGGAAGCCGGAGTGGCCAAGCCACTCCACCGCGTCGATCAGCACGGCTCGTCGATCGGCCGTCTAGTCGATCGTGCGCCTGGCGGTCGCCCGCTCGGTCTTGCCGGAGCGGGTGGCGCTCGCGGTGGCGATCAGCTCGACGCGATCGCGCTTGCGCAGCACCTTGCGTGCCGAGCGCGACAGCTTGAACGTGACGCGGCGGGCGCCCGCCTGCTTGAAGTTGACGCTCTTCGAGCCGAGGGCGATCTCACTCTTGCCCGTGTCGGCGCGGGCGGCGACCTGGACCTTCGCCTTCTCCGACTGGACCCGCAGCTTCAGCTTGCCGCTGTCGACGACCTTGTCGAGGTCCTTCGAGAGCACCTGCACGCTGACCCCGCCCTTCGGCTCGGGCCGCGGCACCGGCGTCCCGGCCGAGCTGACCTCGAGCGTGGCCTCCATGCCGGGGTGGATGCTGCAGAAGAAGTCGTAGCTGCCGGACGTCAGGTACTCGGTGCCCACCACCGGCCCGGATCCGAAGGGAGCGACGAGGTCGGAGCGGAACAGCGGCTGGCCGTTGTCACCCGTGTGGTGCGCGACCACGTCGTGCCCGGCGATGTCGAAGTTCTGGAAGGTGACCTTCTCGCCCTGGTCGATCGTCGTCGAGCCCGGGCCGAACACGTTCGGCGGGATCGCCGTGATCGTGCCGTCCGCCCACGCGGCGGGCGCGCCGACGAGTAGTGCGACGAGTGCCGCTGTGAGAGCCCTGCCCACGGTGGAAATCATGACACGCTCCGATCGGAGAGGATGCAGCCCATGACCTACTCAACGATCCAGTGGGAGCAATCTGACGGCATCGGCCGGATCACGCTCAATCGGCCCGAGACCCTGAACGCCTGGACGTCGGAATTCGGCGGGGAGCTGGGGCAGGCCGTCAATCGCGACGCGGCCGACCCGTCGGTCAGGGCGGTCCTCATCACCGGCGCGGGACGCGGGTTCTCGTCGGGGGCCGACCTGAAGGCCGGCTTCGAGCCGCACCCCGACGACGGGATGCCGAACGTGGCCCGCGAGCTCCACGAGGTCTACCACCCGATCATCGTCGGGGTTCGCGAGCTGGAGAAGCCGGTCGTGGCGGCGGTCAACGGCCCGGCGGTCGGCATCGGGCTGTCGCTCGCGCTCGCGTGCGACCTCATCCTGGCGGCGGAGTCCGCCTACTTCGGGCTCGCGTTCGTGAACATCGGGTTGATGCCGGACGGCGGCTCCACGCTGTTCGTCCCCGCGACGGTCGGAAAGGCGCGCGCGTTCCAGATGGCGATGCTGGGTGAGCGGATCGAGGCGCATCGCGCACTCGACTGGGGCCTGATCAACGCGGTCCACCCCGACGACCGGCTGATGGACGAGGCCGACGGCCTGGTCGAGCGCCTCGCGGCCGGCCCGACGCGATCGTACGCCGGTACCAAGCGGGCGCTCAATCGAATGCTCTACCCGGACATGCACGGCCAGCTCGACCTCGAGGCGGAGCTCCAGCACGCGCTCGCGCGGTCGAAGGACTTCCAGGAGGGCGTCACCGCGTTCGTGGAGAAGCGCCAGCCCGACTTCACCGGCGGATAACCACGGCAGAGCCGTGGATATGATGCCGCGCGCCTTGCGACGCCTGCGACGCCTCCCCCTTTTCGCGCTCATCGCGGCCGGCGCACTGATCGTCGGCGCGCCCGAGGCCTCGGCCGACCTCATCTCCCCCGAGTCCGGTCCGTCGAAGAACGCGGAGGACATCGACACGCTCTTCAAGATCACGACCTACATCGGGATCGTGATCTTCCTGATCGTCGAGTGCACCCTGATCTACTCGCTGATCAAGTTCAGGGCGCGCCGCGGCGGGCCGGAGGCCGCGCAGATCCGGGGCAACACGCCGCTCGAGTTCGGATGGACGCTCGGCGCAGCACTCATCCTCGTCGTGCTCGCCACGGTCACCTTCGTGTACCTCCCCGGCATCAAGGACCCGCCGGCGTCGAAGGCCGACCCGCTCGAGACGGCCGAGGGCGTGGACTACGCGACGATCAACCAGAAGGACCCGCCCGACGGCAACGCGCTGCAGATACGCGTGAACGGGCAGCAGTACCTCTGGCGCTACGACTACGAGGGCCAGGAGGCCCAGCTCTTCAGCTACCACACGCTGTACGTGCCGGTGAACCAGACCGTGACGCTCACCGGTGTCTCCCAGGACGTCGTCCACTCGTGGTGGGTCCCCGAGCTCGGGGGCAAGATCGACGTGGTGCCCGGACACGAGAACGAGACCTGGTTCCGCGCCGAGGAGGAGGGCACCTTCGAGGGCGTGTGTGCCGAGCTCTGCGGTGAGGGGCACGCCGACATGCGGACCCGCGTCGTGGTGCTGCCCCAGGACGAATACGACGCGTGGGTCGAGCAGACGACGGAGGACATCCGCGAGGCGCAGACCGGCCTGGCCGAGCAGCGTGAGGCGCGGGAAGAGGAGGAGGCCGCCGCCGACGAGGGCGACGCCCCGCAGGGTGAGGACGGCGGCCAGACGACCGAGTCCGGCGAGGACGGCGAGGAGAGCAGCCCCTGATGGAATCGGCGACGATGGAAGCCACGGCGGCACAGCGCGCTCGGCCCGAGGTCCCCATGCGCGGCTACCGCGAGGCACCGCGCGGCTGGCTCGGATGGCTCTCCACCACCGACCACAAGCGCATCGGGATCATGTACATGGCCGCCGCGCTCGTGTTCTTCATCGTGGGCGGCGCCGAGGCGCTGCTCATGCGGCTCCAGCTCGCGCAGGCCGAGAGCACGCTGATCGACGCCCAGACCTACAACGGCCTGGTCACGATGCACGGGACCACGATGGTCTTCCTGTTCGTGATCCCGATCCTCACCGGGTTCGCGAACTACCTGGTCCCGCTGATGATCGGGGCGCGCGACATGGCCTTCCCGCGCCTGAACGCGGCCTCATTCTGGTTCCTCGTCACGGGCGGGATCGTCTTCCACGTCTCCCTGTTCTTCGAGCCGCCGACCGCCGGCTGGACGATGTACGCGCCGCTGTCCGACAACGCCTACCTCCCGGATGGCGGCGTGGACGCCTGGATCCTGCTCATCCACCTCACGGGCGTCAGCACGGTCCTCGGCGGGATCAACCTGATCGCGACGATCCACAACATGCGGACGAAGGGCATGGGCTGGGGCCGCATGCCGCTGTTCGTCTGGACCGTCCTGGTCTTCAGCTACCTGATCGTCCTCGCCTACCCGGCGATCGCGGCGGCGGTCACGATGCTTTTGACCGACCGTCACTTCGGCACGTCGTTCTTCGACCCGATCGGCGGCGGCGACCCGATGCTGTGGCAGCACCTGTTCTGGTTCTTCGGCCACCCCGAGGTCTACATCATGATCCTGCCCGCCTTCGGGATCGTCTCGGAGGTGCTGCCGGTGTTCGCCCGCAAGCCGATCTTCGGCTACAAGGCGATCGCGGCCTCGACCGTGGCGATCGCGTTCCTCTCGATGCTGGTCTGGGCGCACCACATGTTCACCACGCCGACCGCGACCGTGGTGCTGGCCTTCTTCATGATCAGCTCGATGGTGATCGCGGTGCCCACCGGCATCAAGGTCTTCAACTGGGTCGCGACGCTCTGGCGCGGCTCGATCGTCTTCAAGCCGCCCCTCTACTTCGCGGCCGGCATGGTCGGCCTGTTCACGATCGGCGGCATCTCGGGGGTGCAGCTGGCGATCTTCCCGGTCGACTGGCAGCTCCACGACTCGTACTTCGTGGTCGCCCACTTCCACTACGTCCTGTTCGGCGGCTCCGTGTTCGGGATCTTCGCCGGGCTCTACTACTGGTTCCCCAAGATGAGCGGGCGGATGATGTCGGAGGGCCTCGGCAAGCTGTCGTTCTGGTTCATGTTCGTCGGGTTCAACCTGACGTTCCTGATCCAGCACTCGGCCGGCCTATCCGGCATGCCCCGGCGCGTCTACCAGTACCCCGACCAGGGCGATCTCGAGCTCTTCAACGTCCTGTCCACGATCGGGTCCTTCCTGCTCGGCATCGGCGTGCTGATCACGGTGATCAACCTGATCCGCTCGATCAAGAACGGCAAGCGCGCGGGCAACGACCCCTGGCAGGGGAACACGCTCGAGTGGTTCACGCAGTCGCCCCCGCCCGCGAACAACTTCGACGTCGTCCCGCCGGTGCGCTCGGCCGAGCCGATGAAGGAGATCCGCCGCGACGTCGCGCGCGGAGCCGGCGAGCAGGCCGGGTCGGTCGCCCAGCCGATCGCGTAGAGCAGGGCCATCGCTAGATTTCCCGGCTCGCGATGACGGCGCCGTCTCCTCGGTACCGGCAGCTCGCGCTCGCGACGCTGCTCCTCACCTTCCTGCTGATCGTGATCGGCGGGATCGTGCGCGTGTCCGATTCCGGGCTCGGCTGCGGGCCGGCCGACTCGGGCTTCCACGGCTGGCCGTTCTGCAACGGCGACGTGGTCCCGGGCATCGACCTCAACTCGATCATCGAGTACACGCACCGCGTCGTGGCGGCGATCGTCGGCATCCTGATGTTCGCCCTCGCCGTGCTGGCGTGGCGAAACCACCGCGAGCACCGCGCGCTCGTGCGCGTGACGATCGCCGGCTTCGTCCTGGTCGCGGCGCAGGGCGCGCTCGGCGGGGTCGTGGTGGAGGAGAACCTCGAGGAGGAGCTCGTGGCCGCGCACCTCGGGCTCGCCATGCTGCTGCTGGCCGTCCTCTACTGGATCTGGCGCGCCTCGCGGCCCGAGCTGATCGGCACGGACCCGCCCGACGCCGGGCCGCGGTACCGGCCGCTCGCGTGGGTCACGTCCGTGCTCGTCCTGCTCACGATCATTGCCGGCGGCTACATGGCCGGCACGCAGAACTACGGCAAGGCCGACTACCAGCTCGGCGACGGCGCGCACCACGCGTGCGGCAAGGAGTTCCCCACGTGTAACGGCGAGTTCATGCCGTTCGGCGACGCCCGGCTCGTCGACATCCACCTGATGCATCGCGCGTTCATGTACATCGCGGTGCTGCTCGTGCTGGCGCTCGTCGTCGTGACCCTGCGGCGCCGCCCGGATCCGGGGTTGGTGAAGGGGGCGTGGGCCGCCCTCGGGATCGTCATCGCGCAGGTGCTCGTGGGCGCGCTGAACGTGTGGCTCGACGAGTACGAGGCGCTGATCGTCCTCCATCTCGCTCTCGGGACGCTCTTGTGGTGGACTGTGATCGCCATGACGCTGTCGCTCTACCGCGTGCCCTCACCCGTCCTCGCCGGCGGGCCGGTCGCGAACCCGGCGGCCGCGTGATGGAGGCCGTTCGCACCGCCACCGCGCCGAGCACGCTGCGCACGGTCGTCTCGGACTACTTCGAGATGACGAAGCCGAAGGTGCAGTCGCTGCTGTTGTTCACGACGGTGACGACGATGTACGTGGCGGGCGACCCCTCGCTCGGGCTCGTACTGCTCACCTGCCTCGGCGGCGCGCTGTCCGCGGGCGGGGCGGGCGCGGTCAACCACTGGTTCGACCGGGATCTGGATCGGACGATGTCGCGTACCGCCGACCGGCCGGTCGCCTCCGGGCGGGTATCGCCGCGAGCGGCTGTCACTTACGGGGTGGGCCTGGGCGTCGCCTCCGTCCTCCTCCTCTCGCTGGCCGTGAATCCCCTCGCGGCCGCGCTGTCCGCTTCGGGCTTCCTCGGCTACGTGTTCGTCTACACCGTCTGGCTGAAGCGCACGACGCCGCAGAACATCGTGATCGGCGGCGCCGCCGGCGCGGTGCCGCCGCTGGTCGCGTGGGCGGCCGTCACGGAGGGGCTCTCCGGCACGGCGCTCTACCTGTTCGCGATCGTCTTCTTCTGGACCCCGCCGCACTTCTGGGCGCTATCGCTCTTGATGAAGGACGAGTACGCGAAGGCGGGCGTGCCGATGCTGCCGGTCGTGCGCGGCGAGGACGAGACGCGGCGCCAGATCCTGCTCTACACGATCCTGCTCTACGCGGTCACGCAGCTGCCGTTCTGCGCGGGTGCCTTCGGCCTGACCTACCTGGGCATCTCGGTCGCGCTCGGCGGAGTCTTCATCGCGGGCGCCGTGGTCCTCTTCCGGCGCGCCGACCGCCGGTCGGCCCTGCGCCTCTACCTGTACTCGCTCGCGTACCTGGCGCTCTTGTTCGCGGCGATGGTCGCGGACGCGCGCCTCTAGCCGGCCAGGCGCTCGCGTAACAAAAACAGGGACGGAGCCCTTTCTTGCACCCCGCCTCGGGGCGAGCCCGGCTGCGGCCGGGCTTAGCTTCACGATGCCGCGCCCTCCCCGCACCGAGTCACCCGGAGGGATTCACCACGTCTGGCAGCGCGGGAACAACAAGCAGCTGATCTTCAGCGACGCTCACGACCGCCGGATGTTCCTGCGATTACTGCAGGAGGTAGGCCGAAAATACAGGTGGGAATGTCTTGGCTACTGCCTACTTGACAATCACTTCCATCTGATCCTGGAGACGGTCGAAACGACGCTCGGTGCGGGGATGCGCGCCCTCGACAGCCGCTACGCGCACTGGTTCAACGAGCGGCATGACCGGGTGGGGCACCTATTCCAAGCACGGTTCGGGTCCAAGCTCGTTACGACCGACGAGCAGTTCGCGCAACTACTCAGATATGTAGCGCGCAACCCGGTGCGTGCCGGCGCCTGTGACGACCCCGGTGCCTGGCAATGGAGCAGCCATCGTGCACTCATGACGAACGTTGCGCACCCGCTGGTGGCCGTCAGTCGCGTGACCGAGCTCCTAAGCCCATACGGTGGCGAACCCGGCCGCCGCTACCCACGGCTCTTCGAAGGGCGCGGCCCGCTGCAGCACCTTGACCCTGATGGCAGCCCTTGGGAGATAAGGCCGACGCTCCTCGAGATCTTCGCGTCCGAGGAGGACCAGCTAGCGGCCATGAGGCGAGCTCGCCAGCATGACTACCGGCTCGCCGAGATAGCGGCGCATGCCGGGGTCACCGAGTCGACCGTTTGCCGCAGGCTGAAGCGCGTTTAGCGTCGCCTCCCCGACGGTGTGCGGCCCGCGTTGCCTGCAAGAACGGGCTCCGTCCCCGTTCTTGCGGTTTCGGGTTCCGGCGGTGCCGGGTACGGGCAGGGCATGGACGAGCGGGAGACCAGCCAGGCTGACGCGCCTGCGAGCGAGAGCATGCAGGGCGCAGATCAGGACAACCCCCAGGGGAAGACGAAGTGCCCCGACTGCCTCGGGACCGGCTCGCGCGAGGGCGAGGACTGCATCACCTGCGGCGGTACCGGGGTCGCGCCCGAGGAGAGCGCCGGCGGTGGCTGAGCAGCCCCCCGGCGACGGCCGGTCGATCGAGAACCCGGATGAGTCCGACTCGCATCGCGAAGAAGCGCTGCCCGTGAAGGGCAAGACGCCAGGCGACGCGGGCAGCGCCGGCGAACGCGTATCGAAGCCGGGTGAGGGGCTCGTGACCGAGGAGGGCGTGAACGAGCCCGGCACGAAGGCTGACCAGCCGAACTAAGTTGCCGCGACGCCGGATTCCGGCGCGGTCGTCACAACGTTCGGGTCAGGCGCCGGTGTCGGTCCGTTCGAACTCGCGCGTCGTCGAGAACCCCTCCCCCGCCTCGAGCTGCTCCTCGGCGCGGATCACGTGCATCACCGCGTTGATCAGCGCCAGGTGCGTGAACGCCTGCGGGAAGTTGCCCAGGTGGCGCCCGGTCCGCGGGTCGATCTCCTCGGCGTAGAGGCCGAGCGGTGACGCGTAGGCGAGCAGCTTCTCGCAGAGGTCACGCGCCTGCTCGTTGTCGCCGATCTCCGACAGCGCCGACACGAGCCAGAACGAGCAGATGGTGAACGTTCCCTCCTCGCCGCGCAGGCCGTCGTCGGTCTCGTCCACGTTGTAGCGAAGCACCAGCCCGTCCTTGGTCAGCTCGTCCGCCACCGCCCGCACGGTCGCCCGGATGCGCTCGTCGTCGGGCGGCAGGAAGCGGACGAGCGGCATGAGGAGGACCGAGGCGTCGAGCGCGTCGGTGTCGTAGTGCTGGGTGAACACGCCGTCCGGGCGCGTGCCGTTCTCGCAGATGTCGGCCTTTATCTCGTCGGCGATCTGCTGCCAGCGCGCGGCGAGGTCGAGCTCCTCGCGGATCTCGGCGAGCCGCGCCCCACGATCGAGCGCTACCCAGCACATCAGCTTCGACGTCGTGAAGTGCTTCGGCTCCCCGCGCACCTCCCAGATGCCGCGGTCGGGGTCGCGCCAGTTGTCGACGGCCGCCTCGACCTGCCGCTTGAGGATCGGCCACACGCGCTCGGGCAGCGAGTCGCGCGACTTCGTGTGCAGGTACACCGAGTCGAGCACCGCCCCCCACACGTCGTGCTGGTCCTGGTCGTACGCGCCGTTCCCGATCCGCACGGGCCGCGCCCCCTCGTAGCCCGAGAGGTGGTCCAGCGTCCGCTCGGTCAGCTCGGCCTCGCCGCCGATGCCGTACATGATCTGGAGCTGTCCCTCCTCGGCCTCGGCCACGTCGGCGATGAAGTAGAAGAAGTCGTTCGCCTCCCAGTCGAAGCCGAGCGAGTAGAGGCCCCAGAGGGTGAACGTGGAGTCGCGGATCCACGAGTAGCGGTAGTCCCAGTTCCGCTCACCGCCCGGCGTCTCCGGCAGCGAGGTCGTGGCCGCGGCGACCATCGCGCCGGTGGGCGCGTACGAGAGCCCCTTCAGCGTCAGCGCGGCCCGCTGGAGGTGGGTGCGCCACGGGTGGTCCGGGAACTGGCCGCGGTCGAGCCAGTGCTGCCAATGGTGCGCGGTCCAGACGAGCCGTTCGTAGGCCTCGTCGTGGGTCTGCGGCGCCGGATGATCGGACCACGCGAGCGCGGCGAAGAGCGTCTGCCCCTCCTTGATCAACGTGCGCGCCGTCGCGCGCGGGCCCTCGAATCCGAGCCGCATGTCGGTCGTGAGCTTCAGCTCGACCGCGTGATCGGTGCCCTCGGGCGGGCGGCACACCCCCTCGTGGTAACCCGGCCCCGTGTACTCCCAGTCGCCCCGCGCGCGCCCGTAGTCGAAGACCGGCTCGCAGTCCAGGTTGATCTGGACCTCGCCGTTCACGCAACGGATCATCCGCAGGAGCACGTGGTCCGCGTCGTAGTCGGTGGGCGACCGCCGGTGCGTGTGCGACCGGTCGGTCTCGTGGTGCCAGGGCCCGATCAGCAGCACGTCGCGGACGATGATCCAGCCGGTCGAGGTGCCCCAGCTCGTCTCGAGCACCATCGTGCCCGGCAGGTACCGGCGTGCGGCGGGCACCGAGACATCGGCCGGACCCAGGCGGAAGTGGCCGGCGTCCCGGTCGAGGATCGCGCCGAAGATCGACGGCGAGTCCATCCGCGGCAGGCACAGCCATTCGACCCCGCCGTCCGGCGCGACAAGGGCGCACGACTCGCAGTCGGAGAGAAACCCGTAGTCCGCGATCGGCGGAAAGGGGCTGCGCTTCCAGAACGGGATGTCGGCCATCGTCATAGCCGCGCTGCCGCGCCGGGATCGAGAAAGAGCGTCAGGTTGCCGGCCTCGGGCTGCACCAGGCTGGCCGGCGCGTGTGGCCCCGGCGCATCGCCGAACGCGCCCGCGACCGCGTCCGCCTTGTCGTCGCCCGCCACCAGGAACAGGATGTCGTGCGCCGCGTTGATCGTGTCGAGGGTGAGCGTGATCCGCGGCACGAGCGGCGCCATGCCGGGCGTCTTAACCCCCACGGCCAGCCGATCCTGCGCTCCGAGCGCATCATCGCCGGGAAAGAGCGACGCCGTGTGCATGTCCGGCCCGAGCCCGAGCAGCACGAGGTCGAGCCGCGGTGGCGCATCGCCGAACGCCTCGCGCAGCGCCGCCTCGTAGGCGGCCGCGCCGTCGTCCGGGCCGCGCTCGCCCTCCATCCGATGCACCGCCGGCCCATCGGCGCCAGTCCCCAGCCGGCTGAGCAGCGCGCGCCGCGCCATGGCGTAGTTCGAGTGCTCGTCACCGGGCGGCACACAGCGCTCGTCGCCGAACCAGAGCGTCGCATGGGACCAATCGGCCTCGAGCTCGGCGGCCAGCTCGTACGCACGCCGTGGCGTCGAGCCACCGGCGAGCGCGATGTGACCGCCCGCGTCCGCGGCCGCCGCCATGCGCTCCGCCGCCTCCGCGGCGGGGTCGTCCAGCACCACGACCTCGGGGTCGCTCATCGCACCATCGCCCCGGCGGCCTCGAGCGCCGGGCCGTAGGTGGGCTCGCGCAGCAGCGCCTGGCGGATCCCCTCGCCGAGGATCCCCGCCTCACCCCGTGAGGCGCCGAGCACGGTCCATGTCGCTTCGCGCCCGTCGCGCGACGTGCGCCGCGCGGCCAGGCCGCCGGGGCCGCGATCGAGGGACAGGCTCATGCCGGACGCGGTCTCGATCTGGAGCCCGGCCAGGCCGGGGGCCGCCTGGTGCGCATCGGGCTCCAGGCAAAGCTCGACCTCGTGCCGGCGTGCGGACGCGCGACCGCGCAGCGATCCGTTCTGCTGGATGAGGGACCCGGGCTGCCAGCCGAGGCGCGAGCACAGCCAGCCGAAGAGCAACAGCGCCGCCATGGCCGAGTCGGGATGGTGGCGGACGGTGATCTTGGCGAGCCGGCCGAGCTCGGCGCGCCACAGCGGCGGATCGAACGTGGCGGCGATGCGCTCCCGCCACGGGGTCGAGCGCAGCCAGGCGAGATCGACCACGTACGCACTGCCCGCGAGCTGCTCGGCGCGCGTCACAGCCTCCGTCAGGCTGGGCTCCTCGATCGAATCGAGCAGCACGACCTGCACCAGCGACAGCACGGCGTCGATCGCCTCCGGGTGGCGGTGCGGCGACCAGGCGACGGTCGGCAGGTCGGGCACGACGAGCGCGTCCACCAGCGAGTCGAGCCGCGGGACGTGTCCCGGGCCGCAGTCCACGACCACGGTCTCGGACCCGACCGCCAACTCGCCCGGCTTCTTCGCGTCCGGACCCGACAGGTAGGCGACCGCATCGAGCTGCGTGCGCCCGGGCTCGATCGAGCAGATGACCGTGCGCGACGGGTGATAGCGGCCGACGCGCTCGAGCCTGTTCTCGATCTCGCCGCGCCACTCGCGGTCCACGATCGCGATCAGGTTGAGGACGCGCGCCGGGACGAACGCGCCCTCCGCGGCGCTCTGCTTGAGGAGGTCGCGGAGCGCGGCCTCGATCCGGCCGGGGCCGGTGTCCTGCTCAGACCAGAGGAACTCCGCCATCTATATCGCGCGCCACCTGTGGCCCTCCGCCAACAGCCCGTCCGCCTCTGCCGGGCCGTCGGTGCCGGCCTCGTACTGCGGCAGCGCGTCGTCGCTCTGCGCCCACCCCTCGAGGATCGGGTCGATCACGCGCCACTGAGCCTCGACCTCGTCGTTGCGCGTGAACAGCGTGGCGTCACCGCGCATCGCGTCCATGATCAGCCGCTCGTACGCCTCCGGCGACTGGGACAGGAACGCGGTTCCGTAGAGGAACTCCATGTTCACGGGCCGCAGCTTCATCCGCGTGCCCGGGATCTTCGCGACGAGCGAGAGCGAGACGCCCTCGTTCGGCTGCATCGTCAGCACGAGCTGGTTCGGCTGCACGCCGAGCGAGCCCTCCTGCGAGAACGCGAGGTGCGGCACCGGCTTGAGCGTGACCGCGATCTCGGTGACCTTGCGCGCCAGGCGCTTTCCGGTGCGCAGGTAGATCGGCACCCCCGCCCAGCGCCAGTTGTCCACCCCGAGCCGCAGCGCGGCGTAGGTCTCCGTCTGCGAGCCGTCCGGCACGCCCTCCTCGTCGAGATAGGAGTGCGACTCCTCGCCGCCGGCGTGCCCGGCCGCGTACTGGCCGCGCACGGTCATCTCCGCACAGCGGAGCGGGTCGGGCGGGTCGATCGCGTGCAGCACCTTGACCTTCTCGTCCCGCACCTCGTCGGCGGAGAAGTTGACCGGCGGCTCCATGCACAGGAGCGCAAGGAGCTGGAGCATGTGGTTCTGCACCAGGTCACGCAGCGCGCCCGAGCTGTCGTAGTAGCCGGCGCGGGTACCCACCCCGATGTCCTCCGCGGCCGTGATCTGGACGTAGTCGATGTAGTTGCGGTTCCACAGCGGCTCGAACAACCCGTTCGCGAACCGGAACGCGAGCATGTTCTGGACGGTCTCCTTGCCCAGGTAGTGGTCGATCCGGAAGACCTGCGACTCGTCGAGCACCTCGAGGACGTCGCGGTTCAGGCTGCGTGCCTCCTCGAGGTTCGTGCCGAACGGCTTCTCGATCACGACGCGGACCTCGGCGCCCTCGCGCCGGTCGAGCCCGTGCCGGCCGAGCTGGCCCACGATCACCGGGAAGAACGCCGGCGCGGTCGATAGGTAGAAGACCCGGTTGAACGGGATTCCCGCCTCGTCGTCGTACTCGGTGGCGCAGGTGGCGAGCCGCTCGAACACCGCGGGGTCGTCGAACGTGCCGCTGACGTAGCGGACCCGCTCGAGGAGCGAGTCGAGCACGCGCGGATCGGCCTCGCGGCGCGAGTAGCTCGAGATCGAGCGCCGTGCCACCTCGCGGTACTCGTCGTCCGGCATGTCGGAGCGCGAGACGCCGATCAGGTTGAAGCGCTCGGGCAGCGCGCCCTCGTGCGCGAGGTTGTAGATCGCCGGGAGGAGCTTCCGCTGGGCCAGGTCGCCCGTGCCGCCGAAGATGATGAGCGTGGTCGGATGGACGGGCAGCCGCTCGAGCCCCTCGACCAGCGGGTTCTCCGCAACCGTCGTCACGGTCAGGGCTTCGCTTTGGACTTCACGGCATGGCCCCCGAACTGCGCGCGCAGCGCCGCGTTCAGCCGCGCGGCGAACGCTCCCTGGCCACGGCTCGAGAACCGTTCGTACAGCGAGGTCGTGAGCACGGGCGTCGGGATGCGGCGGTCGATCGCGTCCTCGACCGTCCAGCGGCCCTCGCCCGAGTCCTCGACGTACGGCTCGAGGTTCGCGAGGTCGTTGCCCTCCTGCTCGAACGCGCGCGCCGCCAGCTCGCACAGCCAGGAGCGGACGACCGAGCCCTGCATCCAGAGGTGGGCGATCTTCGCGTTGTCGAGCTCGTACTCGCAGGCGTCGAAGAGTGCGAAGCCCTCGGCGTAGGCCTGCATCATCCCGTACTCCACCCCGTTGTGGACCATCTTCACGTAGTGGCCCGCGCCGGTCGGGCCGAAGTGCCCCCAGCCCGGGCCATGCTCGTCGTCCGACGGGGGCGCGAGCACGTCGAGGATCGGCGCGAGCCGCTCGACCGCTTCCTCTGGCCCGCCGACCATCATGCAGTAGCCCACATCGAGGCCCCAGACGCCGCCACTCGTGCCGACGTCCACGTAGTTGATCCCCTTCGGCTCGAGCGCCGCGGCGCGCTCCTTGTCGTCCGACCAACGGCTGTTGCCCCCGTCGATGATGGTGTCGCCCGCGTCGAGCAGCTCGCCGAGGCGGTTCACCGTCTCGGTCGTCGGGTCGCCCGCGGGGACCATGACCCAGACCGCCCGCGGCGGCTCGAGCTTGGCGACCAGGTCCTCGAGCGACGACGCGCCGGTGGCGCCGTGCGACGCCGCCGCGCTCACGGCGTCCTCCGAGAAGTCGAACGCCACGCACTCGTGATCGGAGTCGCGATGGATGCGGTGGACCATGTTGCCGCCCATGCGGCCGAGACCGACGAAACCGATCTGCATCAGGAGATCAGCCCCCTGATCCGCTCGGTGAGGGCACGTACGCCCTCTGCCGGGTCGCCCTCCAGGCGGACGCGCTCGGCGAGCAGGCCGTGGGCACGGAGCGTCTGGAGGTCGCCGGTCGCCTGCGCGTTCTTCAGCGTGGTGAACGAGTAGCCCGCCTCGGGGATCTCGAGGTCGGCGTCGCCGTCGTGGATCAGCTGGAGGAAACGCCCCGTCGGCGGCCCGCCCTTGTGGAACTGGCCGGTCGAGTGGAGGAATCGCGGCCCGTACCCGAACGTCGTCGTGCACCGCGTGACGTCACGGATCGTTTGCCGCAGGTCGGCGACGGCCTCGTCGAAGCCCGCGGACGGCTGGACGTAGCCCATGACCGCCACGTAGTTCGGCGGCTCGGCGTCCCCGAGAAGCTCGCGGAGCGCCTCGTCGGTGCCCTCCTCCACCTCGGGCAGAGCCCCCTCGGCAGCGAATTGCTCGAGCACCTTGGCCGTGTTGTCCTTCGCCTCCTGGACGTTCGGCTGGTCGAAGGGGTTGATGCCGAGCGCCCAGCCCGCGACCGCGGTCGCGAACTCGGCGAAGAAGAAGATCCGGCCCAGGTCGAGGGCCCCGTGGGTGGCGAGCGTGATCACCGGGTGGCCCGCCTTCGCGAGCGCCTCCACCTTGGCGTCGGTCTCCTCGTCGGGCGCGTCCGTGTCGCGCAGGTACGCGAACACGCGGTCGTCGCCGTACACGTCCGGAGTGCCGAGCGGCTCGTCGGCGACGGGCAGGATCCCCTTGGCCTCCTTGCCGGTCGACTCGGCGATCAGCTGCTCGACCCACAGGCCGAAGCTCGCGATCGGGTCGGAGACCACGAAGGTCAGCTTGTCGCGCCGCTCGAGCGCGAGCGCCCCCATCGCGATCCCGAGCCACAGCCCCGAGTTCGACACCGTGCTGTCGTAGTTCGTGCAGTTCTGCTCGGCCACCTGGCAGCGGTTCAGCAGGCCGCGCACGTTCGCGCCCATGAGCGCCGCCGGGACGATCCCGAAGTACGACATCACCGAGTACCGGCCGCCGATCTCCGGGTCGTTGCAGAAGACGCGGCGGAACCCGCGTTCCTCCGCCAGCTTCTGGAGCGGGCTGTTCGGGTCCGTGATCGCCACGAATTGCGCGCCGTTCGCGCCCGTCCGCTCGAAGAAGTAGCGGAAGTGGGACAGCGTCTCGATCGTCCCGCCGGACTTCGACGACACGAGGAAGAGCGTCTTCCCCAGGTCCACGCTCCGCTCGAGCTCGGCCACCGCGCCGGCGTCGGTCGAGTCGAGCACATGCAGGCGAAGCCCGTGCTCGAGCGGCCCGAACGAAGCCCGGATGACCTCCGGCCCGAGGCTCGAGCCGCCCATGCCGAGGAGCGCGCAGTCGGTGAGGCCGTCGCGCTTCACCTCCTCGACCCACGCCTCGAGGTCGGCGGCCTCCTCGAGCATCGGCTCCGAGATCGTGAGCCAGCCGAGCCGGTCCGCCACCTCGGCGGCCCCGGCCTCGCCCCACAGCGTGTCGTCGCGGCGCCACACGCGCTGCGCGACGTCGTCCGACTTCACCTCGCGGGCCTTCTCGGCGATCCCCGGCTCGAGATCGTCGGGAATGGAGGTCCTGATCGTGGGCGGCCGGCCGGTGACGATCGCCTCGCGCACCTGCTCGACCCCCTCGATCAGCGAGTCGAATGACTTCACGAACGCCTCGATCCCCTCCGTCAGGAGCTTCTTCGTGACGTCCTCCATGTCGACGCCCGCCTCCGCCAGGGCTGCGAGCGCGGCGCTCGCATCCTGGTCCGCGGTCGCGCCGCTGACCTCGGCTCGCTCGGCGGCGGCGAGCAGCGTGGGCATCGGCATCGTGTTCACGGTGTCCGGCGCCACCAGGTCGTCCACGTACTTCGTGTCGGGGTAGTGCGGGTTCTTCACGCCGGTGGACGCCCAGAGCGGGCGCTGGACCGGGCAGCCGGCGTCGCGCAGGCGCGCGAAGCGGTCGCCCTCGAAGATCTCCTTGAACCTCGTGTACGCGGCGCGCGCGTTCGCGACGGCGGCCGTGCCCTGCAGCTCCTCGGCGGCGCCGGCGGCCTCGAGCCGCTTGTCCACCTCGCTGTCCACGCGCGACACGAAGAAGCTCGCGACCGAGTGCACGTCCATGCTCTCGCCGGCCTCGAGCCGGCGCTCCATCCCGCGGATGTAGGCCTCCGTGACGCGCTCGTAGGCGGCGACCGAGAAGAGGAGCGTCACGTTCACGTTGATCCCGTCGGCGATCGCCTCCTCGATCGCGTCGAGCCCCTCGTCGGTGCCCGGGATCTTGATCATCAGGTTGGGCCGGTCCACGCGGCTCCAGAAGTCGCGCGCCTCGCGCAGCGTTCCCCCGCTCGTGTCGAGCGCGAGGTCGGGCGAGACCTCGAGCGACACGAAGCCGTCGTGGCCGCCCGTCTCGTCCCAGACGCCGCGCAGCACGTCGGCCGCGAGCTGCACGTCCTTCACGGCGATCGCCTCGTAGATCTCCTTCGCGGACAGCCCCTCCTCGGCCAGCCGCCGGATGTCCTCGTCGTAGTCGTCCGAGCCGAGGATCGCCTTCTCGAAGATCGACGGGTTCGAGGTGACCCCGCGCAGGGAGTCCTCGCGCACGAGCCGGTCGAGCTCCCCAGCCTCGATGAGGTTGCGCCGGATCTGGTCGAGCCAGACGCTGGTGCCCGCCTCGGTGAGCGCCCGGAGGCGTTCATTGACCCCGGTTTGCTGGACGCTCATCCCTTCGCCACCTTCCTGCCGTGGTCGGCAATCGCCTCGGGCGTGAACCCGAAGTGCTCGTAGAGGTCCTTCTGGGGCGCGGATGCGCCGAAGCGGTCGAGCCCGACGGCATGACCGGCGTCGCCCACCCAGCGGTCCCATCCGAACGTCGCCGCCGCCTCGACCGAAACGCGCGCACGGATCGCGGACGGGAGCACCTCGTCCCGGTACGCCTCATCCTGCTCGGCGAACCGGTCGAGGCAGGGCGCTGACACCACCCGCGTCGCGACGCCGTCCGCCTCGAGCAGGTCCGCGGCGCCGTTTGCGATGTGCACCTCGGAGCCGGTCGCGATCAGGATGAGGTCGGCGTCGGCCCCCTTGTAGGACTCGCGCAGGACGTACGCCCCGCGCTCGATCGCATCGCCCGGGACGCCGGCCGGGTTCCAGACCGGGAGGCCCTGGCGCGAGAGTGCCATCACCGTCGGCCGGTCGGTCTGCTTCAGCGCGTGACGCCACGCCAGCGCGGTCTCGTTCGCGCCGGCCGGGCGGACCACGTCCACGTTCGGCGTGGCGCGCAGCGCCGCGAGCTGCTCGATCGGCTGATGCGTGGGGCCGTCCTCGCCGAGCCCGATCGAGTCGTGCGTGAAGACGAAGGTCGACGGGATCCCCATGAGCGCCGCAAGCCGGATCGACGCCTTCATGTAGTCCGAGAAGATCAGGAACGTCGCGCCGTACGCGCGGAACCCGTGCAGGGTCAGGCCGTTCACGACCGCGCCCATCCCGTGCTCGCGGATCCCGAAGTGCAGGTTCCGGCCGGAGTAGTCGCTGGCCGTGACGCTTCCGCCGTCGTCGATCAGGGTCAGCGTGGACGGAGCCAAGTCGGCGGAGCCTCCGACCAGCTCAGGCGCCGCCTTCGCGGCCCATTGGATGACCTTGTTCGACGCCTTCCGCGTGGCGATCGCGCCGCCCGCGGGGTCGAACCGCGGCACATCCGCGTCCCAGCCGTCGGGCAGGTCGCGCCGCAGCGTGCGCTCGAGGTCGTCGGCAGCCGCGCGGTTCGCGCCCGCCCAGGCGTCGTAGCGCCCCTTCCACTCGGCCTCGGCGTCCGCCCCGCGGTCGACGCACTCCCGGAAGCGCTGGAGCGCCTCCTCCGGCACGTGGAACGGCTCCTCGCTCGGCCAGCCGTAGGCCTCTTTGGTGAGCCGGATCTCCTCCTCGCCGAGCGGGGCGCCGTGGGCCTCCTCGGTGTCCTGCTTGTTCGGCGACCCGGGCGCGATGTGGGTGCGCACGACGATCAGCGACGGGCGGTCCTCGACGCCCTTCGCCGCGTCGATCGCCGCCTCGATCCGGCCGAGGTCGAGATCCTCGCCCAGGTTCTGCACGTGCCAGCCGTAGGCCTCGAAGCGGGCGCCGACGTCCTCGGAGAACGAGAGCTCGGTGTCGCCCTCGATCGAGATGTGGTTGTCGTCGTAGAACGCGATCAGGCGGCCGAGGCCGAGGTGGCCGGCCAGCGAGCAGGCCTCGGAGGCAACGCCCTCCTGAAGGTCGCCATCCGAGGCGATCGTGTACGTGAAGTGATCGACGACGCGGTGGTCGTCCGTGTTGAGCCGCGCGGCCCACATGCGCTCGGCGAGCGCCAGTCCGACGGCGTTCGAGATGCCCTGGCCGAGCGGCCCCGTCGTCGTCTCGATCCCGGCCACGTGCCCGTACTCGGGGTGGCCCGCGGTCGGGCTGCCGAGCTGACGGAAGTTCTTCAGGTCGTCGAGCTCGAGCCCGTAGCCCGTCAGGTAGAGCATCGAGTAGAGGAGCATCGAGGCGTGCCCCGCGGACAGGACGAACCGGTCGCGGTCGAACCAGTCCGGGTTCTGCGGGTTGTGCTTCATCGCCCGCGTGTAGAGCACGTAGGTGATCGGCGCCAGCGCCATCGGCGTGCCGGGGTGGCCCGAGTTCGCCTTCTGGACCGCGTCCATCGACAGCGTCCGGATCGTGTTGACGCAGAGCTGGTCGAGGTCCTGCGCGGTGGCGGTCTCCAATACGTCCTCCCCCTATCGGTTCATGTCGCAGTATCTCCGCGCGCCGCGTGCTCCTGCAAGGCGAGCAGCCCGGCGCCGATCATCCCGGCCGCGTTCCCGGCCTGCGCCACCTGGACGGTGACACGCTCCCACAGCGCGGGGAGCGCTCGCGAGCTCGCCTCGGCGACCGCCCGGTCGAGGAACAGATCCGCCGCGGCGGACAGGCCGCCGCCGATCGCCACGGTCTCCGGCTGGAACGCGTTGACCATGTTCGAGATACCGATACCCAGGTATCGCGCCAGCCGATCCAGATGCCCCTGGGCGTCGGCGTCGCCGGCGCGCGCGGCGGCGACCACGTCACGGCCCTTCCGGCCGGCCGCGCGCTCGAGGGCGGTGCCCGAGCAGAGAGCCTCGAGGCAGCCGCGGTTCGGGCAGTTCCCGGGGCACTCGGGGCCGTCGGCCTCGACGACGACGTGGCCGAGCTCGCCGCCGAGTCCGTGCGCCCCGCGGAAGATTCGCCCGCCGGTCACGATGCCGCCGCCGACGCCGGTTCCGAGCGTCAGCATCACGAGCTCATGCGCGCCGATCGCGTGCGCCTCCGCGAGCGCGGCGCAGGATGCGTCGTTGTCCACGTAGACGGGGACGCCCAGGCGGCGGCCGAGCTCCTCGCGGAGCGGGACGTCGGCCAGCGGGATGTTCACGCTGGCCAGGACGCGCCCGGTCGCCCACTCGATCTGCGACGGCACGCCGACCCCCACCGCCGCGGGCGAGCCGGCCTGCGCGGCAACTTCGGCGACGGCCTGCTCGATGCAGGCGAGGAGAGCGTCCGCGGACTCGAGCGGCGTCGGGTGCTCGACCGCGTGAAGCGCCTCGCCCCCCTCGACGGCCGCGACCGCGACCTTCGTCCCGCCGACGTCGACGCCGAGGAAGCTGGACACCCGCGGGTTATACCTGCGCGTGCTAGAAATCCTGCCGATGGATCGTCGCCTCGCCCTCAAGAACATGCGCACGGCGTTGATCGCCGGCGCGATCTCGCTGATCGTCTTCGCCGCGTCGTTCGTAGCCGGGCTCGTCTACAGCTGATGGCCGAGCAGGCCCCGACGTCGGGCGACGGCGCGCCGCCTCCGGGCGAGCAGGTCCACCTGCCGGGCGCGTCCTACCTGCCGGCGTGGACGGCGTTCGGCATCACGATCGCGCTCGTCGGCGTGATCATGTCGTGGGTGATCGTCGCGATCGGCGCGGCGATCGCGGCCGTCGCGATCGCCCGCTGGATCAAGGAGACGCGCGAGGACATCTCGCGCCTGCCGCTCGAACACTGAGGCACTTACGCCGCGGACAGCTTGTCGTCCACCTCGCAGGACGCCCCGTCGAGCGTCCAGCAGCGGACGATGTCGCGCATCGAGAGCACGCCGACGATCTCGCCGCCGTCCACCACGACGAGATGGCGGAAGCCGCCACGGACCATCGCCTCGGCCGCGCGCTCGAGCGACCAGTCCGGCGCGGCGAAGGTGAGGGTGGCCGAGAGGTGCTCGCCGACCTTTTCGCTGTCAGGATTCTGACCGGCGCCTAGGGCGTCGAGGACGTCCCGCTCGGTGACGATTCCGGGTCCTGGCTGGTCCGGATCGATCACGATCGCGGCGCCCACCTTGCGCTCGGACATGAGGCGCGCGGCTTCACGAAGCGAATGCCCGGGCCCAACCGTGAGGACCGCCTCGCTCATTCCGTCGCGTACCTGCATCAATCCCCCTCCGATGGTCGTGCCGATTGCCGCAATCGTACCCGAAGACCGCTTTGGCGCCATCTGCTAAAAAAAGTGACTCAGGCGTCAACTTCTCCCGAAAGTTCGGAGGGCTCGTGCAGGCAAACGACACGGTAAGGCAGGCAACTCGCCAGCGACGCAAGGCGGTCTTCGAGGAGGCCGTCCAGGTGATCGAGAGCAAGTACGCCAGCGATCTCGATCTCGACCAGCTCGCGCGTGAGATCGCCACCTCCCGCCGCCAGCTCCAGCGGGTCTTCGCCGAGGTCGGCCAGACGAGCTTCCGCCAGTACCTCGCCGACGTGCGGATGCGGCACGCGGCGCGCCTCCTCCGCGAGGGCGCGATCCCCGTCCGCGAGGTCGCCCAGAGCGTGGGCTACCGCCAGCCGGCCCAGTTCGCGAAGGCCTTCCGCCGCCACCACGGCGCGCCGCCATCGAGCATCAAGGGCCGCGCCGCGGACACAAACGGCCACGGCGGCCAGTAGACCGTCTGGCGCATAGGAGCGCGGCGAAGCCGCGCGGTCACGGGGGCAGGGATGTCCCCCTCCCCAACGGAGACAAGCCGGATGCTTGCCGAGCTATAAACTCGCGGCGCTTTGAGCACGCCTGACAGCCCCTCCGAGCCGCCGGTCGGCGGACCGCCCGACGCTCCGCCCGCCGAACAGCGGCCGGCCGAGCACAAGCATCCGCTCGCGAAGATGCTCGCGATCGGCGTCGTCGCGTCGGTGATCGGCGTGGCGATCTGCCTGCAGATCGACTGGTTCCCGACGCAGGGCTCCACCCAGGCGGACGCGATCGACACGCTCTACGACGTGCTGATGATCGCCTCGGTCCCGATCTTCGTCCTCGTGATGACGGTCGCGATCTACTGCGTCATCGCGTTCCGCGCGAAGCCGGGCGAGAAGGGCGACGGCGCCCACATCCACGGCAACACCAAGCTCGAGGTCATCTGGGTGACGATCCCCTTCATTATCGTGACCGCCCTCGCGGTCTACGGCTGGATCGTGCTCGACGACATCGAGGCGGCCCAGGCCGACGAGCTCGTGGTGAACGTGACCGGCGAGCAGTTCGCCTGGTCCTTCGACTACCCGGACGAGAACGTGACCTCGAACGAGCTCGTCCTCCCGGTGGACCGGCCGGTGCACTTCAAGATCCACGCGAAGGACGTCCTCCACTCGTTCTGGGTGCCCGCCTTCCGCATGAAGCAGGACGCGGTGCCGGGGATCGAGACCAACACGCGCGCCACCCCCACCGAGCTGGGGAGCTACCCGGTCGTCTGCGCCGAGCTCTGCGGCATCGGCCACTCGACAATGCGCCAGGAGGCACGGGTGGTCCCCGAGGCCGAGTTCGACGCATGGGTCCAGGAGGAGCTCGACAAGGGCGAGGGGCCGGCCCCGGGCGAGGACCCCGTGGCCGCGGGGCGCGAGATCTTCACGTCCGCGGGCTGCAACGCCTGCCACACGCTCGCCGACGCGGACGCCACCGCGTCGGTGGGGCCGGACCTCGACGAGCTCGCCCAGGTCGCCGAGGACCGCTCCCCCGACCTGAACGCCGAGGAGTACGTGCGCGAGTCGATCGTCGACCCGCCGGCCATCGCGGTGAAGGGGTACGACGGGACTACCATGCCCGGCGGCTACGAGGACCAGCTGACCCCTGAGGAGATAGACACGCTCGTGACGTACCTGCTCGGACTTAGCCAGACGGAGGAAGGCGAGTAATGGCGGTCGCGCTGCGCCGGTGGACGGCGCCGGGGTGGTACCGCGCGCTGCTCAGCACGCTGCTCATGGCGGCGTTCTGCATCGGCCTCGTGGTCCTCGTCCGTTCGCTCTACGGATACGAGCCGCTCTGGGACTGGGACGCGATCGTGACGGTGATCATGATCGGCGCTCCGCTCGGCTTCCTCGTCGGGATCGGGTGCTTCGACTACTGGTTCTACTGGGCCTCCGGCAAGCCGACGCGCCCGGAGGACCACTCGGGCCACGGCGCGTACTCGTGGCGCGACTACTTCCGCGTGAACACCGATCACAAGGTGATCGGGATCCAGTACATCACCACGACGGTCATCTTCTTCTTCTTCGGCGGCCTGCTGGCGATGCTGATGCGCGCCGAGCTCGCGGCCCCCGGCTCGCAGTTCGTCGACCCGAACACCTTCAACGGCCTGTTCTCGGTCCACGCGTCGCTGATGATCTTCCTGTTCATCATCCCGGTCTTCGCCGGCATCGCGAACTACGTGCTGCCGCTCATGATCGGGGCGCCCGACATGGCGTTCCCGCGCCTGAACGCCCTGTCGTTCTGGATGCTCCCGGTCGCCGGCGTGATGATGACCGCGAGCTTCTTCGCCCCGGGCGGCTCGTTCGCGACCGGCTGGACCGCCTACGCCCCACTCTCCACCGAGACGCCGCTCGGGCAGACCTTCTTCACGATCGGCGTCCAGTTCGCGGGCGCGTCATCGATCGCGACGGCGCTGAACTTCCTGGTCACGATCATCACGATGCGCGCGCCGGGCATGACCTTCTGGCGCATGCCGCTCCTGGTCTGGGCGAACTTCACGACCTCGCTGCTCGTCGTGATCGCCACGCCGTTCATCGCCGGGTCGCAGTTCTTCGTGCTCTTCGACCGGGCGCTCGGCACCGACTTCTTCTACGCCGCCAACGGCGGCGACGTGGTCATGTACCAGCACGTCTTCTGGTTCTACTCGCACCCGGCCGTCTACATCATGATGCTGCCGGGCTTCGGGATCATCAGCGAGGTCATCTCCACCCACGCCCGAAAACCGGTCTTCGGCTACCAGATGATGGCCTTCTCGTTGATGGCGATCGTGGTGCTGGGCTTCACGGTCTGGGCGCACCACATGTTCGTGTCCGGCATGCACTCCTGGCTGCGCGTGCCGATGATGATCACGACGATGCTGATCGCGGTGCCCACCGGCATCAAGATCTTCTCGTGGCTCGCCACGCTGTGGCGAGGGGTGATCCACCTGACCACGCCGATGCTGTTCGCGCTCGGCTTCATCACGATGTTCACCCTCGGCGGGATCTCGGGCGTCGTGCTCGCGGTCGTGCCGGTGGACATCCACGTCTCCGACACGTACTTCGTCGTCGCCCACATCCACTACGTCTTGTTCGGCGGATCGGTGTTCACGATCTTCGCCGGCATCTACCACTGGTTCCCGAAGATGACGGGACGGATGTACGACGAGCGCCTGGGCAAGCTCCACTTCTGGCTCTCGTTCTTCTTCTTCAACCTGACGTTCGGCCCCATGCACTTCGTGGGCGTGGATGGCATGCCCCGCCGCGTGGCCGACTACGCCGAGGAGTTCGCGACGCTCAACGCGATCATCTCCGTGTCGAGCTTCATCTTCGGGCTCTCCATGCTGATCTGGCTGTACAACATGATCGTGTCGTGGCGCCACGGGCCGAAGGCCGCGGGCAACCCGTGGCGGGCCCACACGATCGAGTGGCAGGTCTCCTCGCCCCCGCCGATCTTCAACTTCGACAGCATTCCCACGGTCGTCGGCGGCCCCTATGAGTACGGGATCCCGGGCGCTCAGCACGCCGTCTTCGACGACAAGAAACCCGCCCCGGCGGCGGCTAAGCCAGCCGTCGCGACCGAATGAAGCGCCTCCTCGTAGTCGCGAACGAGACCGTCGGCGGCACGCCGCTGATCGACGCGGTCAAGCGCCACGCCGAGGCGGGCGAGGTGAAGGTCACGGTCGTCTGTCCGCAGAACCAGCCCAAGGGCGGCTGGGTCATCTACGAGGAGTCCGCCCGCAGCGCCGCCGCGAACCGGCTCGAGACGACGCTCGCATCGCTGCGCGAGATCGGGGTCCAGGCCGAGGGTGAGGTCATGGACCCCGACCCGTTCACGGCCACGACGGACGCGGTCAACGCCTTCGGCGCGGACGCGATCATCATCTCGACCTACCCCGACACGCGCTCGGGGTGGATGCGCCAGGACCTGATCGAGCGCGTGGAACGAGACACCGGCCTGCCGGTCGAGCACGTCGTCGTGGACCTCGACGCCGAGCGTGAGGACGTCACCCGGACGCTGGTCGTCGCGAACCAGACCGTGGACTCCGAGCCGCTCTTCCAGCGGATCGCCGAGAAGCACGCCGAAGGAGCGCGCCTCTTCACCGTGGTCGTACCGGCGGCCGGCGGCGCCGGCGACCCGAACGAGCGCCTCGGCAGCCTGCTGAAGCGCCTCGCGGACCAGAACATCCAGGGGGTCGGCCAGGTCGGCCATCCGGACGCCTTCACCGCGATCCAGAACGCGCTCCAGTTCTACAAGGTGGACGAGATCCTGATCGCGACGTTCGAGGGCGAGCGCTCGGGCTGGCTGCGGGCCAACCTGATCGAGCGCGTCCAGGGCTCGACGTCCTGCCCCGTCGAGCACGTGGTCGCGACACGTGAGGAGGTGGCGAGCTAGTGGAGTCGGCCTCCGTCGCGCTGGGGCACAGCCACGACGATCACGACGAGCACCACGGCCCGCCGCCCGCGAACCAGTCGTCGCGGATCGAGCCGCAGATGCTCGGGATGCTGCTTTTCATCATCTCGGAGATCATGCTCTTCGGAGCGTTCTTCACGGCCTACTTCTTCACCCGGGTCGTGAACAACGAGCCGTGGCCGGGCGGCGACCATGAGCTCCCGAAGGTCATCGCCGGCGTGAACACCGCGATCCTGATCTCGTCGAGCTTCACGATGCACTGGGCCCTCGAGGGCGCGCGCACCGAGAACCGGGCGGCGCTGCGGGTTGGGCTCTTGACCACCTTCCTCCTCGGGCTCACCTTCCTCACGATCCAGGTGAACGAGTACGTGCACCTCGGCTTCGCGGTCCACGACAACGCCCAGGGCACGATCTTCTACGGGCTCACCGGGCTTCACGGAGCGCACGTCTTCGTGGGCCTGACCCTGCTCTCGTTCGCGACGATCCGCGCCTACCGCGGCCACTTCACCGCCAAGGAGCACCGGGGCGTGGAGGTACCGGGCATCTACTGGCACTTCGTGGACGTGATGTGGATCGTGGTCTACACGACGATCTACATCATCTAGGTGGGCGTGCCGGCGTGATCAACCCGTTGCGCTCGGAGCAGGAGGCGTTCCGCTTCCTCCTGTGGGTGATCGCCGTCATGGGGACGATCGTGGCGATCGTGCTCGTCCTGCGCGCGCTGCTGTGAACGCCGATCTCGAGCTTGCCGAGCGCGCCGCACGCGCGGCCGGCGAGACG
>DASPHG010000039.1:0-20153 GCA_035629775.1 Thermoleophilaceae bacterium
GGCACGGCGTCCTCGAGGTTGCCGAGCAGGATGTCGACCTTCTTGGCGATGTCGGGCGCCTTGGCGACCATCTTCTCGTTGGAGAAGTCGAGGAAGTGGATCATCCGCGACGGCGTCACGGGGTTCTCGAGCGGCGGGTCGGGCGCGCCGATGGCAAGCGGCTTGAAGAAGGCTCGGGGGTTCTTCACAGGGCGGCTCTCCGGAGGTCGTCGGACGGCGTCGGTCGAGGACGGAACCTATCGAGTCGGCGCGGGGGCGGGCGGTTCGGGGGTGTGTTCGGGGCCGGTGCTCGCGGCGGTTTGGTCGCGTGGAGGGTGGGGGTGTGTCGCATTGATCGCGTGGAGCGCGACGTATTCGACACACCCCCTGCGATCAACGCCCGGCGTCGAGCCGCCGCGGACGCGCACTCTGCGCCATGATGCGCGCCTCCGCGACGAATCGAAGGAGATCCCCCGGATGAGCGACGGATTCACGACGGACCAGCGCGAGCGCGAGGCGTCCGGAGCGCACCCCTACGGCCGTTACCTCGAGGAGTTCGAGGTCGGCGCGGTCTACAAGCACTGGCCGGCGAAGACCGTGACCGAGGCGGACGATCACCTCTTCTGCCTGATCACGATGAACCATCACCCGCTGCACATCAACGACGTCTACGCGGCGGAGTCCCAGCAGGGGCAGAACGTGGTCGTGGGTCCGCTCGTCTACTCGCTCGCGCTCGGGATGAGCGTCGGGGACGTGTCGGGCAAGGCGATCGCGAACCTTGCGACCGAGGACCTCAAGCACCCGGCGCCGGTGTTCCACGGGGACACGCTCTTCTGCGAGAGCGAGGTGCTCGAGGTAACGCCGTCACGCTCGAAGCCGGACCGGGGGGTCGTGAAGGTCCACACGCGCGTCTTCAAGCAGGACAACACCCTGGTCGCCGAGTTCAAGCGCGCCGTGCTCGTCCCGCGGAAGAACCCGGGCTCCCCCGAATAGACAAATAGCCGGTTTTGCCTGCTCGCCGCCGGTGATACGGTCCCGGGATGGAGCGCTTCAACTTCGGCACCTTTGCCGGCGACGCGTCACAGCGCGTCCATTCGATCGTGTCCGCGGCCGAGTCTGAGGCCGCCGGGCTCTTGCGTGACGCGGAGCGCGAGGCGGAGTTGATTCGCCGGGACGCACAGGCGGAGGCCGACCGCATCATCGAGGACGCCCGTCGGAAGGCGGATGACCTCGTGGCCGAGCGCGCACAGCTGCTCGCCGATGTCAGCGACGGGATCGTCGAGCGCAGCGAGCTGCTCCTCGACCGGATCGACGCTGCGGGGCATGTCAAGCGGCAGTTCGACGAGCTGCTGAAGGGGATCGGCGAGACGGCCGAGGGAGTCGCACGGCAGGCGGGCCGGCGCCCGATGGCGCGCACCGCGCCGCGCGCGCCCGCAGCGCCTCAGCCGCGGCAGCCGACGGTTCGCATGCGAGCCGAGCCGCAGGCGGCACGCCCGGCGCCCGCCCCACAGACGCCCGACGACGGCGGGCCGCGGATCGCGGAACCGCACATTGCCGAGCCGCGCGTCGCCCAGCCGCCGCCCCGCCCGCGCCCGGCGCCCGCGCCAGCCGCCACGCGCCGCCAGGAGGACACGGCCGACGCGCGCTTCGACGGCGCGCGGCTCGTAGCGCTTCAGATGGCCGTCGCGGGCTCGACCCGCGAGGAGGTTCACGCCGAGTTGCAGCGGGCCTTCAGGCTGTTGGACCCGTCGTCGATCCTCGACGACGTGTTCGGCGGGCCGCGCCGCGCGGGCGCGGCGAGCTAGCTCGCCGAGCCGTAGAAGCCGGGGTTCTCGACCGGCGGCGGGCCGTTCACGCTGGCCGCGGTCAACGCGCCGTCCGGCATCTCCGCGACCACCACGCCGCGGGAGGAGATCACGCCGTAATGGGCGCAGAGCTCCGACTCGTACTCCTTCGTCACCGGCATCCCCGGCGAAACGTGGGCCGAGCGCCTGACGAGGTCCTTCTCGAACGGGACCCACACGTGACCGGTGCCGGCCACGGCGTCCTGCATCGGCACGAGCACATGCGCATCCGAGAAGCGGCCCATCTTCACGAGGAGCCAGCAGGGCTCGTCATCGGTGTTGTCGACGTACACGTCCACGACCGTGCCCACCCGGGCGCCGTAGACGTCGTCAACGCGATAGCCGGTCCAACCGAGGGCTTCTTGCAAATCGGACATGGTTCGAGGATGAACCGGTCCGGGCGGAAGGGCCATCGGACATCCGTCCAGGGAGGACGGCGGGCGGCTGTGGCGGCTACGCGGTCTGCGCGGCGTCCGGCGCGGCAAGCGTACGGTCGCCGTAGAGACAGCCGAGGAGCGCCTCGACCACCTGCGGGTCGAACTGCTGGCCGGCGTTCTTCCGCAGCTCGCGCAGCGCGTCGCCGTGCGACATCGCCTGGCGGTACGGGCGGTCGCTCGTCATGGCGTGGTAGGCGTCGCAGGCGAGGATGATTCGGCTTCCGATCGGGATGGTGTCGCCGGTCAGTCCGTCCGGGTAGCCGCCGCCGTCGAAGCGCTCGTGCTCGTGGCGCACGATCCGCGCCACGCCGCCGAGACCGGGGATCGCGCGGAGGATGCGCTCACCGATGACCGGGTGCTCCTTCATGAGCGCCCACTCGTCGTCGTCGAGCGGCCCGTTCTTGTGAAGGATCGAGTCGGGGATGCCGACCTTGCCGATGTCATGGAGGAGAGCCGCCGTCTCGACGCGGCTCACCTCGTCGGGGTTGAGCGCCAGGGCCTTGGCAACGCGCACCGTGAGCTGGACGACCGCCTCGGAGTGGTCACCGGTGTAGCGGTCGCGCTCGAGCAGCGTGGTCGCGAGGCCGACGATGGCATCGCGGCGGGAATCTTCCTCGGGGCTCACGCCCTCGACGCCGCTCGTGACCACGGCGGCTCGGCCGCCGCCGTCGGCGCGGGCCTGGTCGAGGCCGCGGCGGGCGAGTGCCAGAAGCTCCTCGGCCTTCAGCGGCCGCTGCCAGGCTGCGATGCCGGCTGACGCCGACACGCAGCTGATCGGACCCGCGGCCGTGGCCTCGAGCTCCAGCAGGATCCGGTCCACGCACTGGCGCGCCCCGGCGGCGTCGGTGTCGGTGAGCAGAAGGACGAACTCGTCGCCCTGGGACCGCGCGACGAAGTCATTCGCGCGGGTCAGTTTGGTGACGACGCGCCCCGCGGCGCGGAGGATGGCGTCGCCGACGGCGAGCCCGTGCGAGACATTGAGCCCGCCGAAGCCGTCGATGTCGACGACCGCGATCGAAAGGGGGTGCCCGTGTCGGCGCGAACGGTCCAGTTCGGCCACGAGTCGCTGATGGAAGCGGCGAAGGTCGGGAAGGCCGGTCAGCGCGTCCTGGCCCGCGCGCAGCCCAAGCTCACGCTCGAGCTCGCCGAGCCGCTTGTGCGCGTCATTCAGCTGCTGCTCGAGCAGCTGTCGCTGCTGATCCCCGCTTCCAAACACGGAAGTTCGATCGGCAACATGACCCCGATCCTCGACTTTTCGGGTGTCCGCCTGGACTCCCTGGGGTCAGTCGCTCCACCATCCGGGGCGCATCTCGGCATCGGCCGCCGGATCGTCGAGCTTCGGCGCGCCAAAGGCGACCACCTCGAGGCCCTCGGGGCCTGCCTCCCAGTTGCGCATGACCCCGGCGCCGATGCGGATCACGTCCCACTGCTTGACGTCGATGATCTCGTCGTCCAGCTTGAGCCGCCCGCCGCCCGAGACCGCCACATAGACCTCCTCCTGCGCCTTGTGGAGGTGGCCGAACGGGACGCGGAAGTTCGGCGCGAAGCGCTCGTAGCCCAACCCGCCGTGCTCGAGCGCGAGGTCCTTGCTGGCGAAGCGCGCCTCCATGTCGGGAGCGAACCCGAATCCTGGCGCCGAGTCCTGCACGTCGGCTTTCAGATTGACCTTGGTGTAGCTCATGGGCGCATCTTCGTCCATTGCTAGTGGTCGTCGCCGCCGGTCACGGCCGGCGGGCGTGACTCCTCGGCGAGCGAGGTGATCGCGAGCGCGCCCTGGGCGGAGACCTCGAGCACCTCGGCCGCCTCCTCCGAGGAGCGCGCGTACAGCTCGACGATCGTGTGGACCACGATCTGGTCGCCGTCGTGCTTGTGGAAGCGCACGTGGGTGAAGAACTCGCGTGTGCCGTGGTCGCCGAACGCCGCGTAGGCAAGCGCGTCGGCGGCGTCGGGCCCCTGGCAGTCGACGCCCTCGCCGTCCACGGCGACGGTGCAGGAGGCGACCCACGGGGTGCCGGCCACCATCCGCTCCCAACGATCCTCGATCGCCTCGACACGGCTGAACCGCTTGCCGTCCTCCTCGTACACCGCGAGGCTGAGGTGCGGCTGGTCGTGAAGGCAGTCGCGGCACTGGATGACCGCCTCCTGGAGCTCGTCATCGGGGTCGTAGGCCTCACCCGTCTGCGGGTCGACGCGGAGGACACCCTCGTAATGCAGCTCGACCTTCAGGTTCTGCGACCAGCAGCGGTAGCAGCGCAGCCAGGCTGAGGCGACTCCGGCCGAATCGGGGACTGACCCTTCCATGCCGTGATTATGCTCGCAGGGATGAGAGCTGCGGGCGCAGCGGCGCTCTTTGCGCTCGTCGCGGCGCTCGGGGGCTGCGGCGGGGACGACGAGGACAACGGCCGCGACGCGGGCGGGCTGGCGCGAGAGGCATCGGCGGTTGTCGAGGACCTCGAGCGCGCGATCGCGGCGGGCGAGTTCGATCGGATCTGCGCGGAGCTGCTGTCGGCGGAGGTCCGCCGGCAGGCGGGCGGCGGCGACTGCCCCAACATGCTCGCGCGCACGTCAGCGGGAGTCGAGCGGCCGCGAATCGAGATCCAGGAGATCCAGATCGAGGGTGCGACCGCGACTGTCGAGGTCGTGACGGTCGCGGAGGGCCAGGCGCGCGTGGAGGACACCATCCGGCTCGTCCGCGAGGCCGGGGCCTACCGGATCTCGTCGCTCAGCGGCTGACGGCGCGCAGGGTGGTCTCGAAGTCGGTCCGCGCGATCGGGCCGACCCCCGGCGAGGTCGCGCCGGCCTGGGCGTACCGGTCGATGCCCGCGCGCACGTCGTCCTCCGTCCCGATGCCGGCGAGCGTGTCGATGAACCCGTCCGCGTTCTCGATGTCGGGCTCGAAGCCGGCACGCTCGATCATCGCGCGGTAGAACGGCAGTGAGAAGTAGGGGACGAGGTCGCGCCGAAGCGTCTCGCGAGCCGCCTGTGGGTCGTCCGTGACCGCTGACGGCACCGCCGCCACGATGTCGAACCCCTCGAGCGGCTTGCCCGCCTTCTCGCGTCCCTTGGTGACCTCCGGCACGACGACGTCGCGGATGTAACCCGGCTCGCAGAGCCAGAGGATCACGCCGTCGGCGACCTCGCCCGCCAGCCGCAGCATGCCCGGGGAGAGCCCGGCGATGTAGATCGGGAGGTCGGCGCGCGCCTCGTAGCCCATGAAATGGAAACCGGTCGGCCACTTCTCGCCCGCGGGCGGGTCCTCGCCCCGGAGGATCGACCGCACGACGCCCAGGTACTCGCGCATCTCGCGCAGGGGCTTGTCGATCGACTGCCCGTACCAGCCCTCGACCACCGGCCGGTGCGAGACCCCGAGCCCCAGCACCATGCGGCCGCCCGAGTACTCGTCGATGGTCGCGGCCGTCTGCGCCGTGGCGACCGGCGTGCGCGCGTAGATCGGTGTGACGCCGGTACCGAGCCGGATCCGCTCCGTGGCCGCCGCGTATGCCGTCAGCACGGTGAACGGGTCGCGCGCGGCGATGTGGGTCACGAAGACGGCCTCGTATCCGAGCGATTCGGCCAGCTTCACGCGCTCGATGGCCGTTCCGAGCTCGCGCCCGACGGAGACGAAGCAACTGAGGCCCACGGCGTGGCAGCATAAACGCGCGTGATGGGCGCGATCCTTGCCGGCGGCGCCGGGCGGCGCATGGGCGGCGTCTCGAAAGCGACGGTCGACCTCGACGGGCGCCCGCTGGCGGCCCACGTCGCGCGCGCCCTCTCCGCGGTCTGCGAGCCGCTCGCCGTCGTGTGCAAGCCGGACACCGAGCTACCCGAGCTGCCCGGGGTCGAGCGCTGGACCGAACCGGCCGAGCCGCGACACCCGCTCACGGGGATCGTCCACGCGCTCGAGCGAGCGGGCGGCCCGGTACTCGTGTGTGCGGTGGACATGCCGTGGGTGACCGCCGAGGCCTGCCGGTCGCTGATCGCCGCCGCACCCGGGAGCAGCGCCGCGGTCGCGGTCGGCGCGGGGCAGATGTGCCCGGTCTTCGGCGTGTACTCGCCCGAGCTGCTCGAGGCGCTGCGCGGCGCCCCGGCCGACGCGGCGCTGCACGAAACCGTCGCCGCGCTCGACCCGGCCCGGGTGGCGCTGCCGCCCGCGCTGCTGCGGAGCGTGAACGAGGTGGGCGACCTCTAGGTCACTATCCTGCCGCGCCTCTCTCCACCCCCGCAACGAAAGCGAGAAAACATGAGAAGCAAGGCACGCCACGAATGGCGTATCGCCGCGCTCGCGCTGGTCGTCCTGGCCCTCGGCGCTGCCGTCGTCGGCTGTGGCGACGACGATGACGACGAGTCCGCGTCGTCTGACCCGGTGGCGCTCACGATCGAGGCGACCTCGGCTGAGCCGCCCGCGTACACGGCTCCCGAGACCGTCGAGGCCGGCGTCGTCGAGATCACGCTCGAGAACAACGCCGACGCCCAGATCGACGGCCAGCTCGTGCGCATCGACGGCGAGCACGCCGACGAAGAGATCGTCGGTGAGCTCCAGAACGCCATGCGGGGCCGGCCGGTCCAGGATTGGTTCCAGGGCGCGGGCGGCGCTCCGTCCACGAATCCCGGCGAGTCGAGCACCGTCACGCAGGTCCTCGAGCCGGGCGCCTACTACGTCGTCGGCGGTGACGCACCGCCCGCGGATGCGCTGACCAAGATCACGGTCGAGGGCGAGGGCGGCGCCGAGCTGCCGGAGGCCGACGGCACGATCGTGGCCACCGAGTACGAGTTCGCCGGCGAGAACCTGACCGCCGGCACCCAGCGCATCGAGATGCGCAACGAGGGCGAGGAGTGGCATCACTTCCTCGGCGGCCAGCTCAAGGAGGGCGCCACGATCGAGGACGCCCGCGAGTTCCTGGAGACCGAGAAGGGCGCGCCGCCCTTCGCCGGATCCGAGGATGAGGGAGTCGGCACCGCCGTCTTCGACGGCGGCATCTCGCAGATCGTCGAGGTCGACCTGAAGCCGGGGACCTACGCGTTCTTCTGCTTCATCGCCGACCGCGCCGGCGGCCCGCCGCACGTCGCGAAGGGCATGGTGTCCGAGGTCACCGTCGAGGGCTAGCTCGGAGCTCCGGCATCCAGTGTCGTCCGAGCGCCCTCAGCGGGCGCCGAGGCGACACTCGGTGTCACCGCCGCAGCAGTACGTACGCCAGGCCGCCGATGAAGGCGACCTGGCCTACGGTCGCAGCCGTCCCGAGGTTCGCCGCGCCCAGGAGCGCGGCGAACCCGGTGACGGCGGCGAACAGCGCGAGGAGCGCGGTGGCCTCGATTGCAAACGGCCTCATCATTGCCCGGCCTCTTCTAGCACCTGCACCAGCGCCGAGACCGGCAGGCCGGGGTCGCGCCCCACGAGCAGCGCCTCCGCCGCACGGCGTCCGCCGAGTGCGCGCACCGCGCTCTCTCCGCGCTCGAGCGTGAACTCAGCGAGCGCCGCCATCCGCCGCGCGCGCGTGCGCGACGCCGCCACGTCAACAGTCGCCCGGTGCGCGTCGAGCGCTTCCACCAGCTCGCCGATGCCACTGGGCGGTGGGACCGCCGAGACCGCCACCACCGGCGTGTTGCGCGCCCCGATCGCCCGCAGCGCCGCGGCCAGGTCGCGGCGCGCGCGCAGCGCGATCTGCTCGAGGTCCGCCTTGGTCACGACGAGCACGTCGGGCACCTCCATGATCCCCGCCTTCAGGAACTGCAGCACGTCGCCCGAGCCGGGCTGGACGACGACGGCGACGGTGTCGCACAGGTCGGCCACGTCGGTCTCGGACTGACCGACGCCCACCGTCTCCACGACCACCACGTCGAACCCCGCCGCGAGCGCCTGCGCGGCCTCGCGCGTGGGGGGCGCCAGTCCTCCGAGCATCGTGCCGGCGGCGGTCGACCGGATCAGGATCCCGTCGTCGCGGGCGTCATGCTCGATCCGGGCGCGGTCGCCCAGGAGCGACCCGCCGGAGCGCTTGGACGAGGGGTCCACGGCGAGCACCGCGACTGTCCGGTCGCGGGCGCGCCACTCCTTGACGAGCGCGGAGAGAAGCGTCGACTTGCCCGCGCCGGGCGGGCCGGTGATGCCGACCAAGTGAGCGGGCGCCTCGCCGCCGAGCGCCGCGGGGGAGACCTCCGCCAGGAGCGCGGCCGCCTGCGCGCGTCCGTCGGGCGTGCGCGTCTCGATCAGGTTGAGGGCGGCCGGGGCGGCGCTGCGATCACCCTCACGCAGTCGCCGGCCAAGCTCGGCGCCGTCGCTCAAGCCGCCGCTGCGCCGACGCCGTGGTGCTCGGCTACGAGTCCCACGATGTCGCCCATGATGCGGCTGATCTCGAAGTCCTTCGGCGTGTAGACGCGCGCGATGCCCGCCTCGATCAGCGCCTCCTCGTCCGCGCGGGGGATGATCCCTCCGACGACGACCGGCACGTCGGCGCCCGCCTCCTTCAGCTCGCTCAGGACCGATGGGATCAGCTCGCGGTGCGAGCCCGAGAGGATCGAGAGCCCGACCACGTGCACACCCTCGTCGGCGGCCGTGCGCGCGATCTCCGACGGCGTCAGGCGAATGCCCTGGTACACGACGTCCATGCCCGCGTCGCGGGCGCGGACCGCGATCTGCTCGGCCCCGTTCGAGTGGCCGTCCAGCCCGGGCTTCCCGACCAGGATCTTGACCCGCCGCCCGAGCGCCTCGGAGACCCGCTCGACCTCCTCGCGCAGGTCGGCCAGCGTGCCGTCGTCGGCGGCGGCCGCATCCTGGACCCCGGTCGGCGCGCGGTACTCGCCGAAGACGTCGCGCAGCGCCTGCGCCCACTCGCCGGTGGTCGCGCCCGCGGCCGCGGCCTCGAGGGTGGGGGGCATGATGTTCTGAGACTCGTCGCGCGCTGCCTGCGCCAGCTTCTCGAGCGCGGCGTCGACGGCGGCCTGGTCGCGCTGCGAGCGCCACTCGCGGACGGCCTCGATCTGGCCCTGCTCGACCGTCGGGTCGACGGTGAGGATGCCGCCGTCCTCGCCCTGCTGGAGCGGCGAGGGCTCGGAGGTCGTGTAGACGTTCTGGCCGATCACCTTGAGGTCGCCGCTCTCGATCCTGCGAACGCGCTCGCGGTGCGACTCGACGAGCTGCGTCTTCATGTAGTCCACCGCCTCGACCGCGCCGCCGTGCTCGGCGACGATCGCCATCTCGGCGCGGGCGGCCTCGGCGAGCTCGTCCACGAGCCCGTCCATGACCGTCGAGCCCTCGAAGATGTCCGGGTAGTCGAGCAGGTCGGTCTCGTAGGCGAGGATCTGCTGGATCCGCAGCGACCACTGCTGATCCCACGGGCGCGGCAGGCCGAGCGCCTCGTTCCACGCCGGGAGCTGGAGCGCCCGGGCGCGCGCGTTGCGGCCCATCGTGACCGCCAGCGCCTCGAGCACGATCCGGATGACGTTGTTCTCGGGCTGCGACTCCGTCAGCCCGAGCGAGTTCACCTGCACGCCGTAGCGGAAGCGGAGCATCTTCTCGTCCGTGACGCCGTAGCGCTTGCGGCCGAGCTCCTCCCACAGGCGCCCCATCGCGCGCAGCTTCGCGTGCTCCTCGACGAAGCGGATGCCCGCGTTGACGAAGAAGGACATGCGCCCGAAGACCCTTGGGAAGGTCTCGTCGTCCACACGCTCGCGCGCCTGATCGAGCACCGCCTGGGCCGTGGACAGCGAGAACGCGACCTCCTGAGCCGGGGTCGCGCCCGCCTCCTGCAGGTGGTAGCTGCAGATGTTGATCGGGTTCCACTTCGGCACCTCGTCGACGGTGAACGCGATCATGTCGGCGATCAGGCGCATCGACGGGCCGGGTGGGAACGCGTAGGTCCCGCGCGAGAGGAACTCCTTGATGATGTCGTTCTGGGTCGTGCCCTGGAGGACCTGGCGGTCCACGCCGTTCTCCTCCGCCACGGTCATGTACAGGGCCAGCAGCCAGGCCGCCGTGGCGTTGATCGTCATCGACGTGTTCATCTCGTTCAGGGGGATGCCGTCGAGGAGCGTGTGCATGTCGCCCTTGTGGGCGATCGAGACGCCGACCTTGCCGACCTCGCCGCGTGAGAGCTCGTGGTCGGGGTCGTATCCCGTCTGGGTCGGCAGGTCGAACGCGACCGACAGCCCGGTCTGCCCCTTCTCGAGGTTCTTGCGGTAGAGCGCGTTCGAGTCGCGGGCGGTGGAGTGCCCCGCGTAAGTGCGCATCACCCAGGGCCGGTCAGGCTGATCGAGGCGGTGGCTCACGACCCGAATTGTATGGTCCGGGGCCGTTTGGGCCGCGCGATCGACGTCAGGCATCAGGGCCGCGAGCGGGTCATATGCGCCTTCGAGGTGGACGGCTTCGTGGTCGATCCCGGACCTACGACGTCGATGGAGACGATGCTCGCGGGCCTCGGCGCGCCTCCGCGCGGGCTCCTGCTCACGCACATCCACCTGGATCACGCGGGCGCGACCGGCGTGCTGGTGCGGCGATTCCCGGACCTGCCCGTGTACGTGCACGAGCGCGGCGCGCCCCATCTCGTGGATCCCACGAAGCTGCTGGCCAGTGCGAGGCGCGTCTACGGCGAGGAGATGGACGAGCTGTGGGGCGAGTTCGCCGCGGTGCCGAAGCGCAACATCCGCACGCTCTCGGGCGGCGAGCGCTTCGAGGGTTTTCGTGTCGAGTACACGCCCGGGCACGCCGTCCACCACGTCACCTACCTGGACGAGGCGACCGGCGACGCCTACGTCGGCGACGTCGCGGGCGTGCGGATCCCGCCGCACCCGTTCACGTTCGCGCCGACGCCGCCGCCCGACATCGACATCCCGCTCTGGCTCGAATCGCTCGAGCGCGTGCGCGCCCTCGCCCCGGCGGCGCTGTGCCTGACCCACTTCGGCCGCTTCGACGACGTGGACGGCCAGTTGGACGCGGTCGCTGCGTACCTCGAGCGGCGGCGCGAGCCCGTGGCCGACCAGGAGAGCTTCGAGCGCCAGATCGTCGAAGAGGCGGTCGCCGCGGTGGGCGCTGACGACGCGGCAACGTACTTCCAGGCCGCGCCACCGGAGCAGATCTGGTGGGGATTGCAGCGTTACTGGGCAAGACAGGGGAAATGACCGGAACAGTCGAGCTCCCCAAGGTCGGCGGCCCCGGGTCGGGGCTGGAGGACAACTGGCGCGTGATCGTGCTGAACGACGACCACAACACCTTCGACGGCGTCGCCGCGGCGCTGGCCCGGGTCGTGCCCGGCGTGACGCTCGACCAGGGCTACCGGTTCGCGGACAAGATCCACAACTCCGGCCAGGCGATCGTGTGGACGGGTGCGAAGGAGCCGGCCGAGCTCTACTGGGAGCAGCTGAACGACGCCGGGCTGACGATGGCCCCGCTCGAGCAGGGCTGACTCACTTCAGCGCCGCGGCGCGCTTCCGGCATTTCTTGCGCTTTTTGGGCTTCGCCACGGCCTCGCATTCCGCCGTTGCCTTCGCCCGCCGCACGCACAGCCGCTTCTTCTTGCGCTTGCCGATCGTGTCGCACTTCTTGAGCAGCGTGGCGCGCTTCTTGCAGACCTTGCGCTTGACGCCTTGGCGTTCCTCGCACGCGGCGCTGCGCTTGCACTGCTTGAGCTGCAGCCCGCCGAGCCCGGCGCACGGATCCTTCGGGGGGTCGGGCTTGGGACCCGGCGGCGTGTACCGCAGCGCGCGAAGGGCGTTCAGGCGGCCGCCGGAGACCTTTCCGGCCAGCCCGGCCACGGGCTCCGCGCCGCCGAGCAGGGCCTGCTTGAGCTGGGCCGCGGTCGCGGTGGGGCGTTTCGCCGCGACAAGTGCCGCGACACCGGCGGTCATCGGGGCTGCCATCGACGTCCCGTTCTTCATCCCGTACGCCGGCCGGACGCCCGGACCGCACCAGATCGAGATGTCGTCGAGGTAGATGCCGTCGCCGTTCGGCGGGTCGAAGCCGCCGAATCCGTCGAGCACCTCGAATCGGAAGCGCAGCAGGACCTCCTCCTGCTCCCATACCGCCGTGTCGAGCCCGACCGTGGTCTGGTGCCATCCGGGCCCGAGGACCGCCGCGTAGGTCGTGACGCCGAGCGGCAGGCCCGGGTTCCAGGCTGTGGCGCTCGCCGTCTTTGCCTCGACGTAGAAGTTGTAGCTGAAGGGGTCGGAGCTGGCTGTCGCCGTGGCCGGCGTCCACCAGAAGCTCACGGCGCACGAGTCGTTCGGCCCATGCGTCCGGGCGCTGAACGGGGTGGCGGTCTGGATGCCGCTGTTGGCCGGGACGGTGTAGCCCACGCCCGCGCCCGGGCTGTCGGTGAGCACCCACTGGCCGGTGTCCCCGGTGCGGGGCGGGTACTGGTTCGTGCGCCCCCAGTTGTTCTGGGTGGGGGCGCCGCTGAAGGGGTCGTTCACGCTGAACTTGAAGTACCGCCCGGGCACGATCGTCTCGAAGTCGTCGTGCCAGGCCGCGGGCGGCACCGTGCTGAAGATGCTCTTTCCGGGCGCCGCGATCTGGACGTGCGCCGGCCCGAAGTTCGAGAAGTCGGCGACCTGGTCGCGGTTGTCGGTGGCCGCCACGCAGATGGCGTTCGGCTCAGCGGAGAAGTTGCACGGGTACTTGGCGGTGGCGGCCTTGTCGTTGTCGGTGCCTTCGTTCCCGGCGGCCATGACGAAGAGCGTCTTGGGAGATGCGCGGATCGCGTCGCGCTGCGCGGTCGGCATCGGCTCGCCCGCGGTCACGCCGCCACCGAAGCTCATGTTGGCCACGCGCGCGCCCATCTTGCCCGCGTAGGTCATCGCTTCTACCGTGGCTGCGACGTCGATCGAGCCATCGTCGGCGCCGACCTTCAGCGGCATCAGCGTGACGTCCCAGTTGACACCGCTGACGCCGATGCCGTTGTTGCCCTTCGCGCCGATCGTCCCGGCCACGTGAGAGCCGTGCCCGCCGACGCCGTCGCGCGGGTCGTTGTCCTTTCCGGAGAAGTCCCAGCCGCGCCAGTCGTCGATCCTGCCGTTGCCGTCGTCGTCGACGCCGTTCGTCTCCTTGCCGGCGCCGCTCTCGCCCGGATTGCGCCAGAGGTTCGGCGCGAGATCCGGGTGGTCGGGGTCGATGCCGCTGTCGAGCACGGCGACGATCAGGCTCTTGTTGCCCCGCGTGATGTCCCACGCTGCGGGGGCGTCCACGTCGATCCCGGCGGTGCCCGCCTGGCCCTCGATGGTCTGTCCGGTGTTGCGCAATCCCCAGGTCTGGCCGAAGCCCGGGTCATTCGGCACGGCCGAGAAGTGCATGAGGTAGTTCGGGTGCGCGTAGGCCACGCCCTCCTGCGCATTGAGCTCGCGGGCCGCGGCCAGAACTCCCTCGCCGTCCACGTCGAGCAGCTGCAGTCGCGGCACCCCGAGGTTCTGCTCGACGTCGGCAGCCACCCTGGCGCGGATGCCCGAGCGCTCCGCGGTCTCCGTGCCCGGCTCGTAGCGCACGATCAACTCGCCGGGCACGTAGGCCGCCGGCGCGACTGAGGGCAGGAGCAGCGCCAGCGCCAGAGGCACCGCTGCGAGCAGAGTCCGCACGTGTCCAGCGTCGCACAGGGCACCCGGTGCGCCAGCGAACATTCGTCCAGTCACGCCGAGGTCCTACGCTGCGCTCATCCTGCGCGCGACCCTCCCCATCGTTCTTGCGCTCCTGGCCTGCGCTCCCGCGGGGGCCGCGATCCGGGGCCCCGACGGCGTGGAGGTCCAGAACGTCGCGCGCGGGCTCGGAAACCCGGCCGCGATCGCGTTCGACCCGGCCGGTGGGATCTGGACGACCTCGGCCGACTACGGCGTGCACGCGACGGACGGGGTCTGGTACGTCAGGCGTCGCGGTGCGAAGCCGAAGCACGTCGTCAAACGGCTGAACACCGCGCTCGGCCTGACCTGGTTCCGCAGCAAGCTCTACGTCAGCCACGTCGTCCCGTACAGCGCCGCGAACCGCCGCTACACGGGACGTGTGACCCGCTTCTCGGGCTTCAACGGGCGTCGGTTCAAGCGCCGGCGTACCGTCGTGAAGGGGATCCCGACGGGGTTGCACCGCCTGGGCGGGATCGTCCCTGGCCCGGGCGGGCGCCTGTACATGGGGGTGGGGAGCGCCGCCGACACGTCCGCCGGCTCGCGGTGGGGCGGCACCGTCATCAGCTTCAAACCGAACGGCAAGGACCGCCGGATCGAGGCGCGCGGCTTCCGCAACCCGGTGGGGCTCGCCTTCGCCCCCGAAAGCGACATGCTCTACGTCTCGGACAACGGGCGCGACGACCTCGGCAACAACCGCCCGCCGGAGGAGCTGAACCGCTTCCAGGTGACCGGCGGCCGGCGCCACTTCGGGTTCCCGCGCTGCTGGGGCCGCGGCGGCGGGCGGTGCAGGGGCACGACACCCGCCTACGCGGAGCTCGCGCCGCACTCGGCGGTCGGCGGAGTCGCCATCTCCGACGACTTCGGGCGCTTCGGGCCGACCGCGTTCGTCGCGGAGCACGGATCCACGATCGCGTCGCCCCCGACCGGAGGCGTCGTGCAACGCGTGCCGCTCGGCCGCAAGCGCTCCAACGACGTCGGGTTCGGCCGTGGTCTGCGGCGGCACGGCCCGCTCGGCCTCGCGATCGGGCCCGGGGGCGCGCTGTACGTGACACTCCAGAAGTCGGGCCGGCTGATCCGCTTCGTGCCGTAGCGGGGCCGCGTTACTTGCCTCGGGCGCGGGGCGGGGGTAGTGTCGCCAGTGGACTCTGAACCCGACATACGGAGGCGGCCCGATGGGGCTCTTCGACAAGATGAAGGACGCCCAGGCGCAGGCGCAGGGCGCGATGGCCGGTGCCAATGCCGGCGGCATGGGCGGGATGACGGGCATGGGCGACATGAACGCCCAGGCCGCGTACGCGCAGAAGGCGCAGAAGCTGCACGCCTCTGGGATCGAGGCGCCGGGCGTGGTGCACGCGATCCGGGCGACCGGCAACACGGACATAGGCGGCGGACAGGAGACGGAGTTCGACGTCTCGATCCGCCCGGCTGAGGGCGAGCCCTACCAGACGACGATCACCCAGGCGATGCTGCCGGCGCAGCTCGAGGGGATCGCGGAGGGTGCGGCGATCACGGTCAAGTACGACCCGGACTCGCCGACATCGGCGCTCATCTACGGCTGGTAGGAGGAAGAAATGGGCCTTTTCAAGGGCATGAAGGACCTGAAGGACCTGTCCCAGCATCACGGCGGCATGCCGTCGATCCGCGACTCGTTCAAGGACATCGGCGCGCTGGCCGACGACCGCGGCGAGAAGGAGGTCCTGAAGGACGGGGTTGTCGCGAAGGCCGTCGTCAAGGGCTTCGCCGAGCCGGTGCCGGGTGACAAGTTCGCGATGCACATCCCGCTCGAGATCCACCCGCCGAACGGCGCGCCGTATCCGGTCGACTACGTCTTCCCGACGACTCGGATGAAGGCGGCGATCACCGTCGGCATGGAGATTCCGGTGAAGGTGCTGCCGGACCAGCCGGAGCGTGTCGCGGTGCAGTGGGACGCCCAGCAGGCGTCGATCGCGGCAGCCGGCGGCGACATGGCCGCCGTCACCTCGGGCCTGCAGGCGACCTACGGCGGGGCGGCGGACGCCGCCATGCGCGAGGCGCAGGCGAAGCAGGCGGCCGAGGACCCGGCGGCGCGGATGCAGAAGCTCACGCAGATGCGCGACTCGGGGCTCATCACGCCCGAGGAGTTCGAGACGAAGAAGAAGGAGATCCTGGGCGGGATCTAGCCGGCGCTAGGCGCCGAAGGTCAGCCCGGTCGGACCGCCGTGCTCGGTGACCAGCTCACCGAGCGCGGCGCGCGTCTCCGGGTGCGCCTTCCCGACCACCGTCACGCGCGTCCCGGCGCCGTCTGCGTCGAAGCGGGCCGTCAGCCGGAACACGCTCGTCATGAAGCCCTTGAAGAGAAGGGCGAATCCGAGAGTGCAGATCACCAGGATCTTCTGCGGCCAGTCCATGTAGCGCGCTTCCCAGGTGAGCGAGTTGAACGACTCGTCCGTCAGCTCGAAGCCGCCTTCCTTGAGCGCCTCGGGCGGCTCGCGCCGCCACTGTTCGATCACCGCCTCAGGACGGTCGCGGACATCGAACTGGAGCTGTAGCTCGTCTGACATCAGATTCCTCCGAGGATTCGTTTCTTCTGGGTCTCGAACTCCGCGGCCGTGATGAGGCCGCGATTCTTCAGGTCGGTCAGCGCCTGCAGGCGCTCGACCGGCGTGCCGTTCGGCGGCGCCTGCTTGAGGAAGTCGGGTTCCCACGTGGCCGGCGGCCAGGTGCGGTTGAGCGGAGTCTGGGTGCGAAGCGGCAGGTCGGAGGCGGGCGTCGTGCGCGGCGGCGCCGCGACCGTGGGGGCGGCGACCTCGCCGCGCGCGATCCGGTCCGCCAGCCGCCGTTCGCGCCGCTGGAGGATGCGCGTCACGTACCACGGCTTCGCGCCGGCGCCGCGGAGCGCCCAGACGATCATGCCGAGGATGCCGAGCCACGGGCTGAGGACGATCGCCATGACGTGCATCCACGTGTCGTCGGGGCACGGCCGCGCCGACACGTACGGGCCGCCGGATGCGCAGGTGCCGGTCTGGACGACCTCGTACAGGCCCCAGAGGAAGCCCGCGGCGGAGCCGAGCATGAGGAGCGCGCCCAGCAAGCTGAGCGACCAGTACCGCAGCGGGCCAGCGCGAGGCACGGCCCTAGCGTATCCGCGCCCGGCGGGTTACGAAAGAGCGTCGGCGGGCGCGAGCGCGCCGAGGCCGGCGATCTCGTGGTAGGTCGGCAGCACCGGCACCTGGAACAGACCCGAAGCGAGCGCGCGCGCCTCCGCGATCTCCTCCGAGTACCAGTAGCGGTCGAAGTCCAGCTTGTCGTCGAAGAGCGCGAACTGGTTGAAGTCGAGCCGGCCATCGGCCGCGCGCAGGAACGCCCACCAGGTCGCGCCGTAGTTGAGCACGGCCTCCGCGGCCGGCGTCCAGGCCTCGGCGAACTTGTCGCCGCGGAAGGGGTTCGCGACCCACTTGATCTGGACCATCACCTGGCCGGCCATCAGTTGCCGACCTCCGCGTAGATGGCGCCCGGGCCGTCGGCCGTCTTGCCGTCGCCCTCCTTCTCGGCGCCGACGAGGATCGAGATCTTGCCGAGGTGCTTGTTCTCCTTCATGAGCTGGTGCGCCTCGGCGACGCCCTCGAACGGCATCGTGCGCCAGAGCACCGGGCGGATCTGGTTGTTCTCGATCAGCTCATTCGCCTTCATGCACTCGTACGCATTCGCGAAGTGCGACCCGATGATCTCCTTCTGGCGCATCCACAGGTAACGGACGTCGAAGTCCAGGTTGTAGCCCGTGGTGCCGGCGCAGATCACGACCTTGCCGAAGGGCTTGACCGTGAAGACGGAGGTCGGGAACGTGGCCTGGCCGACGTGCTCGAACACGATGTTCGGCTGATCGCCGAGGATCTCCTTGACCTTCTTCGAGAAGGCGCGCGAGACCTTGAAGCGCTCCTTCTCCTCCTCGGGGGTCTCGTTGCCCGTGCGCATCATGCCCTTGAACTCATTACGGTCGATCCAGCCCTCGATGCCCAGGCCCTCGAGGAGCTTGCCCTTCTCCGGCGAGGACACGACGCCAACTGCGTGAGCGCCGGTGAGCTTGCAGAGCTGGGTTGCGAAGACGCCCAGACCGCCGGCCGCGCCCCAGATCAGGACCTTGTCGCCCGCCTGCATGTTGCAGCGCGTGATCAGCATCCGGTAGGCGGTGAAGTAGGTCAGCCCGTAGGAGGCCGCCTCCTCCCAGTTGAGGGCCTTCGGCTTCGGGAGGAGCTGCTGCGCCTGGACCTTCGTGAACTGGGCGAACGAGCCCCACGTGGTCTCGTAGCCCCAGATCCGCTGGGAAGGGGCGGCGAGCGGGTCGAGGCCGTGGACCTCGGGGTCCTCGTAGGACGCCTGGTTGCAGTGGATGACGACCTCGTCGCCGGGCTTCCAGCGGGTAACGCCGGCGCCAACCTTCCAGACGATGCCCGACGCATCCGAGCCGCCGATGTGATGGCCGTATTCCGGGTGGTCGCCGTAGCGCCACACGCCCACGGGCTTGCCGAGCGCCGCCCAGACGTTGTTGTAGTTCACACCCGCCGCCATGACGCGCACGATCACCTCGAACGCACCGGGCTGCGGGACCTCGATCTCCTCGATCTGGAAGGCGTCTGTGGGCTCGCCCTCGCGCTCCTCGCGGATGACCCACGCGGCCATCGTCTCGGGAAGCTCGCCGGGCTCCGTGCTCACCTGTGCGACATTCGACGTGTCAACGGCCATCTGTCCTCGATTCCTCCTCGGTCCTTGAAGCGGCGGGGATCGTACCGCCGGACGGGAATCGGGCTGGGTGTCAGGTCTTGCGGAAGCCCAGCGCCGGGCCGAGCTGGTCGGGCCCGAGCCGCCAGACGACGCTGTAGCGCCCCGCGCCGCCGCTCGGGTAGTTGGCCCTCCAGCGCACGTGGGAGACGTAGCGGTCGCCCGAGCGGCGCAGGGTGAAGAACCGGCAGTCGGTCGTGCCGCTGGGGCGCGTCACGCACAGCGTGTACCGCCCGTTGAAGCTGACGGAGCGAAGTTCGAGGTAGATGATCCCGCGGCGCGACTTGATGGTCCGCGTGCAGTAGTCCCCGTTGCTCGCGCAGTGCCGCGAGCGGACGCGATCCACCGTACGCCGGCCCGCCACTCGGAACCGCTTGCGCCGATCGCTCCAGCGGACCTCCGTGACCCGCCGGGCGCCGGGGTCGTTCAGCTCGTCGCCCGCGTCGTAGATGGGCGTCTTGTAGACGACCGCGCCGCGCGGGCGATCGGGGTTCGCGCGCTTCATGTCCGCGCGCGCCCGGTAGAGGTTCTGCCGCTTGAACCGGACCCTCAGCTCGGACCCGCCGCCGCCGTCGCTGCGGCCGGTGCGCTGCGAGCTGTAGATGTAGAGCGCGATCCGACCGGCCGAGCCGCCCTGGTTGACGAGCACGAGCGCGTCCGACTTTCCGTCTCCCGTGACGTCGCCGAAGTCGATGTTGCGATCGACGAAACCGCCGTTGCGCAGCACCTGCTTGATCTCGCCCGAGACCTGGCGGTCGTTCAGGAGGCGCTGCTTGAAGAGCTTCTGCGCGCGCGTCTGCTCAGCCGCAGCGGGCGCCGCGGGCACGAGCGCGACGAGGAGCGTGATGAGTGCGGCTGCGCGTATCGCCATGACGCTGGTAACGCCTGCCAAGGCCACGAGTTTCGCCTAAGGCAGAAGCAACTCGTCGGACGCGGATTCCCGTTCCGGGCCGATTGTGAGCGTGGCGGGGCTTATCTCACGCGGGACAGCGGCCTCCGACCCGGCGCTCACCGTGTACTCACCAGGCTCGAGCGTGCGCTGCAGCTCGGCCGTGTCGAGCGGGTTGATCGGGCCCACCTGCTCCCGGATGCTGCCGCCGCCCGTGCTCTCGAGCGTGATCGTGTGGGCCGCCTCCGTCTGGTTGGAGACCGTGATGACAACCGGTCCCGCACCCAGTTCGTTCGGGGACACGGTCACCTTCCGGTCGGTGATGACTCCGGTCAGCTCCTTCGTCACCGGCGGGCGCGGATCGTTCGCAAAATCCTCCTCCCCGCATCCGGCAAGCGTCACCCCGGCCGCACATAGGGCAGGCAGCGCCGCAGCGCGTATCCGTCGCGTCATCCAGTGCCCTCCATCCCTCGGGCGCGAACCCTAACCGAACCACACGGATTCGCGCGAGGCCACAAGGCTGTCGACCTCCCGCTGGATTGCGCCCCGGATCTCCTCCGAGATGGACTGAACGAGGGCGACATCATCGGCGTCATCGGGCTTGTATCCGCTCAGATCCACCGGCTCGAGGAACCGGATCTTGAACTTCGCCGGCAG
>DASPHG010000040.1:0-5216 GCA_035629775.1 Thermoleophilaceae bacterium
TCTCCTTGAGCCGACCCTGGCACGCCCTATCCTCGGGTGGTCTCGTGCACGGCTGCGGACCGGTCGGCGGGAACGTCCTCATGTGCACCGCCCTCTCGTCATGACCACCCGCCAAGACAACCTCCGCGCGCTCGAGGCCGAGGCGATTCACATCTTTCGCGAGGTCGCCGCCGAGCTCGAGCGGCCGGTGCTGCTGTTCAGCGGCGGCAAGGACTCGATCGTGCTCCTGCGGCTGGCCGAGAAGGCGTTTCGACCGGGCCGTCTGCCGTTTCCCCTGATGCACATCGATACCGGGCACAACTTTCCCGAGGTCATCGAGTACCGCGACCGGGTGGTCAGCGCGCTCGGCGAGCGCCTGATCGTCGCCAGCGTGCAGGAGTCGATCGACACCGGCCGCGTGGCCGAGGAGTCCGGCGCGCGCGCCTCGCGCAACCGCCTGCAGACCACGACGCTGCTGGACGCCATCGCGCAGCACGGCTTCGACGCCTGCTTCGGCGGCGCGCGCCGCGACGAGGAGCGCGCGCGGGCCAAAGAGCGGATCTTCTCCTTCCGCGACGATTTCGGCGGCTGGGATCCGAAGAACCAGCGGCCCGAGCTGTGGGCCTTGTACAACGGACGGATCCGCCGGGGCGAGAACATCCGCGTCTTTCCGCTCTCCAACTGGACCGAGCTCGACGTCTGGCAGTACATCGTGGAGGAGGGCATCGAGGTCCCGTCGATCTATCTCGCTCACGACCGCGAGGTCTTCGACCGCGACGGCATGCTCTACGCCACCAGCGACGTCATGGAGCGCGACGAGCGCGACGGGGAGCCGTTCGTCACGAGCGTTCGCTACCGCACGGTCGGCGACATGAGCTGCACCGGCGCGGTGGCCTCGTCGGCGAGCACGCTCGACGCGGTCGTGGCCGAGATCGCCGCGACGCGGATCACGGAGCGCGGCGAGACGCGCGCCGACGACCGCGTCTCGGAGGCCGCGATGGAAGACCGCAAGAAGCAGGGCTACTTCTAGTGCCGGGCCAGGCGACCAACGGCAGCGCGTTCGCGGTCCCGCAGGTCGAGCTGCTGCGTCTCGCGACGGCGGGCTCGGTCGACGACGGCAAGTCGACGCTGATCGGGCGCCTGCTCTATGACTCCAAGTCGATCCTCCAAGACCAGCTCGACCAGGTCGCCGACGCCTCGCGCCGGCGCCACGGCGACGGGACGCTGGACCTGTCGCTGCTGACCGACGGGCTGCGCGCCGAGCGCGAGCAGGGCATCACGATCGACGTCGCCTACCGGTACTTCGCCACGCCGCGGCGACGCTTCATCATCGCCGACACGCCGGGCCACGAGCAGTACACGCGAAACATGGTCACCGGCGCCTCCACCGCGGACCTCGCCATCGTCCTGGTCGATGCGCGCAACGGCGTGGTCGAACAATCACGCCGGCACACCTTCCTGACCACCCTGCTGCGCGTGCCCCACCTCGTGGTGGCGGTGAACAAGATGGATCTCGTCGGCTACGACGAGGCCGACTTCGACCGGATCGTGGCGGAGTTCACGCAATTCGCGCGCAAGCTGCAGGTGGCCGACCTGACGTTCATTCCGGTCAGCGCCTTGCATGGGGACAACGTCGTGGAGCGGTCGGAGAACATGCGCTGGTATGGCGGCACGCCGCTGCTCTATCACCTCGAGCACGTCCACATCGCGTCCGATCGCAACCTCATCGATCCGCGCCTGCCCGTGCAATGGGTCATTCGCCCCGGCACCGACGAGCACCACGACTACCGCGGCTACGCGGGCATGGTCGCCTCGGGCACGTTCCGGCCGGGTGACGAGATCATGGTGCTGCCGGCGGCGAAGACCGCCCGCATCGAGACGGTGTCGACCTTCGACGGCCCGCGCGAGGCGGTCACCCCCGGCGAATCGGTGATCGTGCACCTCGATCGCGACATCGACGTCTCGCGCGGCGACATGCTCTGCCGTACGGCAAACCAGCCGGTGGTGTCACGCGCGCTCGAGGCCCAGGTCTGCTGGATGAACGAACGCCCCCTCGCGCCTGGCGGCCGCTACGCCCTCAAGCACACCACGCGGTGGGCGCGTGCGATCGTCGACGAGTTGCGCTACCGGATCGACATCAACACGCTGCACCGCGACGAGTCGGCCACGGAGCTCGGCCTCAACCAGATCGGCCGGGTCTCGCTGCGGACGTCGGTCCCGATCGTCCACGACGAGTTCCGGCGCAATCGCACGACCGGAAGCTTCATCCTCGTCGCCGAGGACACCAACGAGACGGTGGGCGCCGGGATGATCCTGAGTGATTACGGATGAGCGCCCCGTCCGCACCACGCAGCGAGAACGTCGTCTGGGAGCGCAGCGAGATCGGCCGCCAGGAGCGCTGGGCGGCGATCGGCCAGCGCGGCGCCACGATCTGGCTCACCGGCCTGCCGGCCTCGGGCAAGTCGACGCTGGCCAAGGCCCTGGAGGTCGACCTGATCAATCGCGGGCGCCTGGCGTACCGCCTGGAGGGGGACAACCTGCGACACGGGCTCTGCGGCGACCTGGGCTTCAGCGCCGGGGACCGCGAGGAGAACGTCCGCCGTACGGCCCACGTCGCGCGGCTCATGGCCGACGCCGGAGCGGTCGTCATCGTTGCCCTCGTGTCGCCGTTTCAGGCCTCGCGCGACGCCGCGCGGGCGATGCACGAGGCCGACGGCCTGCGCTTCGTCGAGGTCTTCGTCGACACACCGCTCGAGGAATGCGAGCGGCGCGATCCCAAGGGGCTGTACGCGAAGGCCCGGGCGGGCGAGTTGAAGCGCATGACCGGAATCGACGGCGCCTACGAGCCGGCTCCGGCGGCCGAGCTGCGGCTGCGCCCGCCGTGGACCGTGGCGGAGGCGGTCGGCTGGGTGCTGGACCTCGTCGCCGCCGAGACGTGACGGTGCGGCGCCTGGTCAAGACCGCCACGTACGGCGAACTCTGCGACGAGGTCAGCCTCGCGGAGCTGCTGACCCACGGCTGCGACGCCCTCGCCACGATCAGCGCCGCCTGCCACCACACGCCGCCCGCGCCGGTCGACCTCAACGGCGTCCTGACCGACGAGCTCGCCGATCCGACCCAGGCGGCCACGGGATTCAGCGCGAACGCCGAGTCGTGGTGGACGGCGCCGTTCGGCCAGCCCCCGCTCTACGGTGCGCTCCTGCACGACGCGCTCGTGGTCGGAGGCCGGCTTCGCGGGGTCGAGAACGGCCGCCATCGCTCCGGTCACCTCATGCTCGCGCAGGGCCAGTACGTCGTCCCCGACTCCTACCACGTCCGTGGCCGCACGCGCTCGCTGTCCGACGTGCTGACGCCCTGCGGCGAGGCCGGCGACACCTGGCACCTCGACCTCCCCGAACCCGTCGTGGACGTCCCGGGGACCGCGTACTTCGCGGGCGCGCTGTTCGGCGCGTTCGGGCACTTTCTGACCGAGGGGCTCGCGAGGCTCTGGCTGTGGCGCGAGCTCGGAGCCCCGGACGTGCCGATCGCCATCTACGACCAGGCCGGGGTGCACGGCTGGCAGCTCGACATGCTCGGCGCTCTGGGCATCGCGCCCGAGCGACTGATGGCGATCATGCACCCGACGCGGTTCGAGCGCCTTCTCGTGCCGTCGCGTGCGTACATCCTGCACGAGGCGTCGTCGCCGGCCCAGGACGAGACGTGGCGGCGCATCGGCGACCACTTCGACGACGGACGGCCGCCGGGCCGTGTGTACCTCTCGCGGTCCAAGCACCCGGTCAACCGCAAGCTCGAGGACGAAGCGGCCGTCGAGGAGATCTTCGCCCAGCGCGGATTCGCGATCGTCCATTCCCAGGAGCTGGCGGTCGGTGAGCAGATCGCCACCGTGCGCGGCGCCGAATGGCTCGCCGGCTCGGCCGGCAGCCAGATGTACCTCGCGGGCTTCGGGCCGCCCGGCGCGCACAAGCTCATCGTCTCGCCGCGGCGCTTCACGTTTCGCGACGATCAGCTCATCGGCTACTTCCGCGGCGAGCCGCGGGCGCAGTACTTCATCACCGACGACCAGGACCCGGGCGGGGGTCGTGTCGCGGACTACCGCGTCGATCTGCCCGCGCTGGAGAGCGCCGTCGACCACTGGCTGGGCGTGGGTCCCGCGCCGGCCCCGCGGGCCAGGAAGCGCTCGTTGACCTCACCCCATCCGGTGTTCGTCGGCGGCAGCGGCCGCAGCGGCACGACGATCGCCGGCGCGCTGATCGCCTCGCACCCGCGCTATGCGGGAGTGCCGTTCGAACTGCGCGTGCACGTGTTCACCCGTGCGCTCTCCAACGGGTCGCGTGACGTGGAATGGATGACGAAGGAAGCGTGGCGGCGGTTTGACAAGAACCTGCACCGGATCGTGTCCCGCGACACCTTCGAAGCGCTGCTCGGCGCCTACACCGCCGCGCCCGCGCACGACGCGGAGGCCGCTCGCGCCTTCATCGAAGGCCTGATGGCGCCGGTCGCCGCCGAGCAGGGGCGCCCGTCGTGGGTGGACATGACGCCGATCAACGGCATGATCGGCTCGTGGCTGCACGAGATCTTCCCCGAGATGCGGATGGTCCACCTGATGCGCGACGGGCGCGACGTGGCGGCGTCGACGAGCAAGTCCTGGGGGCGCATGACGGTCTCCGAGGCGCTGGACTTCTGGGGCAAGCGCATCGAGAAGATCGGGCGTGACGAGCGCCGGGCGCCGGCGATGCCGACGCACCTCGTGCGCTTCGAGGATCTCGCCCGCGACGATCGCGAGGGCGCCCTGGCAGGCTTGTGCGAGTTCCTGGAGATCGACGAGGTGCCCGAGATGCGCACGTTCTTCGAGACCCGGCTGCGGCCCGAGAAGGCGAACATCGGACGCTGGAGCCGCGATCTGACCGGCGAGGAGCAGGCGGCGATCAACGAGCAGTATCGCGCCACGCTGACTCGGTTGCGCGCCATCGGAATCGACTGGGTCGACGACCCCTCGACCGTCACATGACGCGGTGTGACGACGGCGCGAGCTCGCGCGTGTGTCACCCCCCAAGCCGCCCGGTTGCCAGCCACCGCGGCCGGCCCGACCAGCTACGATGCCTCGCATGAACTGCTCGCGATGGGCTGGACACCGGATTGCCGTCGTCGGGGTGATCCTCGCAGCCATCGCGCTCGTGGGCGCCGGCTGCGGGTCGGACAACGAGACACCGGACGCCTCCACCACCGCCACGTCGACG
>DASPHG010000041.1:0-19189 GCA_035629775.1 Thermoleophilaceae bacterium
CGATCGAGTGGCAGGTGTCCTCGCCCCCGCCGGTCTTCAACTTCGACAGCGTCCCGACCGTCGTCGGCGGCCCGTACGAGTACGGCATCCCGGGTGCGCAGCACGCCGTGTTCGACGACAAGAAGCCGGTACCGGCCGCGAGCCATCCCGTGGTGGCGACTGAATGAAGAAGCTGCTCGTAGTCGCGAACGAGACGGTCGGCGGGACCGCGCTCATCGACGCCGTCAAGGGGCGGGCCGAGGGCGGTGAGGTCCAGGTGACCGTCATCTGCCCGCAGAACGACCCGAAGGGCGGGTGGGTGATCTACGACGACGCCGCGCGCGGCGCCGCCGAGAACAGGCTCCAGACGACGCTCGCCCAGCTGCGCGACATCGGGATCGACGCCGACGGCGAGATCATGGACCCGGACCCCTACCAGGCCACGATGGACGCCATCGAGGCCTTCGGCGCCGACGAGGTGCTCATCTCGACGCACCCGGAGACGCGGTCGGGCTGGATGCGCAAGGACCTCGTGTCGCGCATCGCCGACGACAGCGGCCTGCCCGTCGAGCACGTCGTGGTGGACCTGGACGCCGAGCGCGAGCACGCCGTCCGCACGCTGGTGGTCGCGAACCAGACCGTGGACTCGGAGCCGCTGCACAAGCGAATCGTCGAGATGAGCGGCGAGGGCGCGCACCTCTTCACGGTTGTCGTGCCGGCCAGCGGCGGCGCGGGCGACCCGCACGAGCGGCTCGCGCACCTGTTGAAGCGGCTGTCCGACGACGACATCCAGGCCGTCGGCCAGGTGGCACACCCCGACCCGTTCACCGCGATCCAGAACGCGATGCAGTTCTACGCCATCGACGACATCCTGATCTCGACGTTCGAGGACGAGCGGTCCGGCTGGCTGCGCGCGAATCTGATCGAGCGGGTCAAGGCCGCCACGTCGAGGCCGGTCGAGCACGTCGTGTCCACGCGCGAGAAGGTCGAGAGCTGATGGAGTCGGCGTCGATCGCAGCCGAGCACGCCCACGGCCACGACGAGCACCACGGCCCGCCGGCCGCGAATCAGTCGTCGCGGGTCGAGCCGCAGATGCTCGGGATGCTGCTCTTCATCATCTCGGAGATCATGCTCTTCGGAGCGTTCTTCACGGCCTACTTCTTCATCCGGGTCGTGGCGGACAACCCGTGGCCAGGAGAGGGCGCCCACCTGCCGGTGGCGATCGCGGGCGTGAACACGGCGATCCTGCTGTCGTCGTCGGTGACGATGCACTGGGCGCTCGAGGGCGCGAAGCGCGAAAACCGCGCCGCGCTGCGCGTGGGTCTGCTCACCACCTTCCTGCTCGGCCTGACGTTCCTGATCGTCCAGGTCAATGAGTACGTCCACATCGGCTTCGCGGTCGGCGACAGCGCACAGTCGTCGATCTTCTACGGGCTGACCGGCCTGCACGGTGCGCACGTGTTCGTCGGGCTGACGCTGCTCCTGTTCGCGACGATCCGCGCCTTCCGCGGCCACTACACGGCGAAGGAACACCGCGGCGTCGAGGTGCCGGGCATCTACTGGCACTTCGTCGACGTCATGTGGATCATCGTGTATTCGTCGATCTACCTCCTTTGATCAACCCGCTCCGGTCGGAGCGGGAGGCGTTCACATTCCTCCTCTACGTCGTCGCCGTCGTGGCTGCGATCGTCGTCGTGGTCGTGATCCTGCGGGCGATCCTCTGAACGCGGACCTCGTCCTCGCCGAGCGGGCGGCGCGCGACGCCGCGGCGCTCCTGATGGAGCGGTTCGGCGGCCCGGCGCGCGGGCTCGGGTCGAAGTCGACCCTCACCGATCTCGTGAGCGACGCCGACCGCGACGCGGAGGCGCTGATCCGCGACCTCCTGGCGCGCGAGCGCCCCGACGACGCCCTGCTCGCCGAGGAGGGCACGAGCGAGCCGGGCGAGAGCGGTCGCCGCTGGGTGTTCGACCCGCTCGACGGGACGGTGTCCTACCTGTACGGCTATCCCCACTGGTGCGTGAGCGTGGCGCTCGAGGACGGCGACGGCGTCGCGGCGGGCGTCGTGTACGACCCGAACCGCGACGAGCTGTTCACCGCCGCGCGCGGGGCCGGGGCGACGCTGGGCGGCGAGGCAATCGCGGTACGGGAGGCGGCGCCGCTCGACCGCACGCTGGTGGCGACCGGATTCGGCTACGACGCCGACTGGCGCGCCCGCCAGGCCGAGGTCGCACGGCGCGTCCTGCCGGCGGTGCGCGACATCCGGCGCGCCGGCTCGGCGGCGCTCGACCTCGCGTGGCTCGCGGCAGGACGGCTCGACGCCTACTACGAGCGCGGCCTCAACCCCTGGGACTGGGCGGCGGGCAGCCTCTTGGTGCGCGAGGCGGGCGGCATCGTCGAAGAGCTGGACGGCGAGCCGCACGGGCTCGTGGCGGGGCCGGGGCCGGTCGTGGAGGCACTCAGGCCGCTACTCGACGGCTGATGGACGTGGCGGTCATCGGCGGCGGGATCGTCGGCGTGTCCGCGGCCGCGTTCCTCGCCGAGGCGGGGGCCGAGGTGACGCTGGCCGAGCGCGAGGCGATCGGGGCGGGCGCATCCGGGCGCAACTCGGGGGCGGTGCAGCACCCGTTCGATCCGGCGCTCGCCGCGCTCCACGACGAGACCGTCGCCCTCTACCGCGACCTCGACTCTCCGGACACGGACCTCTTCCCCCTGGACCGGCCGCCCGACGGCCTGCTCAGCGTCGCGGCCGACCCGGCGCCGCTCGAGGTGTTCGCGGAGGACGTGCGGCGAGCGCTCCCCGATCTCGACCCGCACCTGCTCGACCCCGCGGAGCTCGCGCAGGTCGAGCCGGCGCTGGCCCCCGGCCTGTACGGCTGCCGCACGGAGACCGCCTGGGCGGTGCCGCCGGCGGCTGCCGTCGCGGCGTTGGCCGAGCGCGCTCGCCGAGCCGGCGCGCGCTTCGTCGGCTGGCCGGAGGCGTTCGAGATCGACGCGCCGGTCACCCTGGTCACCGCCGGGCCATGGACCTCCGCGGCCGTCGACCCGACCGGCGCATGGCAGCCGATCGAGCCTGTGTGGGGAGTCGTCGCGGAGGTCGAGCTCGAACAGCCCCCGCGGCACGTGCTCGAGGAGGCGGGGATCCCCGAGCTGGCAGACGCGCTCGGGGCGGGCGAGGCTCCCGACGAGCTCTTCAGCCTCGTGTCCGCGGAGGACCGCCACGGTCTGGGCTCGAGTTTCAGCAACTCCGAGCCGGATGCGGACGCCGTGGCGCGCTCGCTCGTCGCGCGCGGGCGCCGCTTCCTGGCCGGCGTCGGCGCGGTCCGCGCAACCCGCGCGTGCGCACGGCCCGTCTCGCGCGACGGCCGACCGCTGGTGGGGCGCGTCGGCGAGCGGACGTGGGTGTGCGCGGGCCACGGGCCGTGGGGCATCTCGATCGGCCCGGCCTCGGCGCGCCTGGTCGCAGACCTGATCCTCGGGCGCGAGCCGGCGCCACCCCCGGAGCTCGACGCCGCCCGCTTCGGGCTGCCCTCTACTTGACCGTGAGGTCGCCGACCATGCCGCCCTCGGCGTGGCCCGGCACCGTGCAGAGATAGACGTACTCGCCGGGCTTCAGGTCGGTCGTGAAGGTGGACGTGCCGCCGTTGCCGACGATGTCGCCCTCCGGCCCGTCCTCGAGCGCGATGTTGTGGTCGATCGCCGACGGGTTGTCCATGACGAACTCGATCTGGCCCGGCGGCGCCGTCGCCTTGTCCGCCGCGAACGCGAGCGCGCCGCTCTCGGCGGCGTCGATCTGGAGCACGCCGTTCTCCGCCTTCGCCGTCGCGCCGCCCTCCTGGCCGACCTCGGCAAGCTCTCCGGTGTCCTCACCGGGCTGGCCGGCGACCTCGGCGACGTAGGCGGCCACGTCCCCGGCGTCCTCTCCGGTCACGAGATCGGCGGGCATGATGCTGTTGCGGCGCGGGAAGGCGATCTGGCGCACGACCACGCCCTCGACGGTGGCCTCGTTCATCCCGTCGAGCCGCGCCTGCTGGAACGCCTCGTCCAGGTTCGGTCCCTGTGTCCCGCCTCCGCCCGCGCGCGCGAGCGCATGGCAGGAGCTGCACTTGCCGATGAACATCTCCTTGCCGTTCACGAGGTCCGGCGTCTCCTCGCGCCCGCAGGCGGAGAGCAGCAGCGTGGCTCCGGTGGCGATCACGACGAGGTGGCGGGACAGGGGTCGCAAGGCGGGGAATCCAATCAAACTGGCTCGGACGGCGGAACGGCCGGGCGCGGCAGCCCGTCGAGCTCCCCGCGCGAGGCCGCTATCACTCCCTCGGCGACGCTCTCCCACCCGTAGCGCGCCCGCGCCAGCTCGGACAGCGACGCCCGCGCGCCCGCCCGGCGGCCGGGCTCGAGCGTCAGCCAGCGCACGAGCTTCGCGGCGATCTCCTCCACCGCGCCCGGCCCGCGCGCGAACTCGAGCAGCGGCGCCAGCTCGGGCTCGACCGCCTCCTTGAGCGCGCGGGTGACCTCGGCCAGGCCGGAATGGGCGGCCGACAGCGGTAGCGCCCCGCAGGCGGCGGCCTCGACGGCCACCATGCCGAATGCCTCCGGGAACGTGCTCGGCACGACCTGCGCCTCGCAGCCCGGAAGCAGCTCCGGCAGATCGGCGTGCTCGAGCCTGCCGGTGAAGTGCACGCGCGCCGCGGCCTCGGGCGCCGTCGCGAGCCACCGCTTGCGATCCTGGCCCTCCAGTCCGTCGATGAAGGCGGCCAGGTGGGTCAGCTCGGACTCCTGCCCACCCTCGAGCGCGCGCCCGCGGCGGGCGATCTCGCGCGCCGCCTCCAGGTCGGCGCGCGCGAGCGCGTCGACCAGGCTCTCGAGGCCGGGGCGGAACTCCCCGAACCCGACGACCACGAGGCGCGCTTCCGGCACCTGGGCGACGACGAGCGGCCACGCGGCCAGCAGCAGGTCCACGCCCTTCGAGACGATCAGCTTGCCCACATACGAGACCAGCCGGTCCTGAGCCGGGTCGAGCCGGCGGAGCGCCGCCGCCGCGCCCGCGTCGCCGCCCCAGTCCGCGGCGGGCTGGCGCTCCAGCCGGTCGGCGAGCGCGCGCAGGCGCGCGGTCGCCTCGTCCGGCGGCCGCGGCCGGAAGGCGTGCACGTCCACGCCCGGCGGCCCCAGGCGCGTCCGCGCGGGCAGCTCCGGGTCCGCCATCGCGTCCCAGAGGCTCTCGGCGGTGTGGCGCGAGCCCACGAGCACCCCGGCGGCGCCCGCGAGCCCCTCGCGCGCATACGGAAGGAACCGGTCCGGGTTGCGCTTCACCGTGTACTCGAGCGCGCTTCCGTGGATCTTCACCGCGTATCGCAGCCCCGCGCGGGCGAGCACGGCCGGCCCCATCACCAGGTGGTTGGCCAGGGCGGCGTCCGGCGCGGCGCGGTCGGCGGCGTCCTGGACCGCGCGGACGTTGGCGCCGAGATAGGCGTCGAGCTCGGCGTCGGTCAGATCCTCGAAGGGCTTGGCGTCGAACCCCTCGTAGCGGTCGGCGACGTACACCGGCAGGACGCGGCCGATCGGCGGGCGGTAGACCGTGCACCTGACGGGCTCGCGCAGGACCTCGACCGCAAGTGTCCCGCTGTCCCACGATCCGACGGCGTCGACCCAGGGCAGCGCCCGCGCCTCGCGGTCCTGGCAGAACAGGTGAACCTCGTGCCCGAGGTCCACCAGTGCGCGGGCCAGGCTGGCGTTGTAGACGTTGCTGCCGGTGCCCCGCAGCAGGTAGCCGTGGAAGATCAGGACGCGCATTCCAGGCATCCTGTCAACGCTGTATGTTTCCCCGCTCGATGGGCGCCCGGCAGAAGTACCGTCTCCGCGCCCGGTCCGACCGCGAGGTCATCCGCGAGGTCGAGCCGGGCAAGACCTACGTGGACCGCGAGAGCGGCGAGGAGTTCGAGGTGGTCAGCAAGCTGCTGCCGCTGGCGCCCTCGCCGAGCGAGCTCCCGTGGTCGGTCGAGAACCTGCGCCTGTGCGGCTGCTCCCTCGAGCAGCTTGCGCCCAAGGACCTCAACGACTGCCCGCACTGCGGCCGGCGGCTCCCCGCGATCGAGCGGTAGGCGGATGAGCAAGCAGCGGATCGCCCTCGTTCTCAGTCTGTTCGCGCTCGGGCTCGCGGGCTGCGGCGGCGACGATGACGACGACGACGAGGCGACCACGATCCCCACGGTCCCGCTGAGCGTCCCGAACGACGACACGACGCTCGACGAGACCGAGGACGGCACGGACACCACGGTCGACACCGTCCCCGACGCTGCGCCGGCCCCCGTCCCGGAGCCCGAGCCGGTCCCGGTCGAGCCGACCCCGCCGGCCGAGGTGCCGGACTCGCCGGACAACGACACCCCGCCGCCGCCCGGTAGCGAAGCCGAGCAGTTCGAGGATTTCTGCGCGGAGAACCCAGGGGCGTGCTGACCTAACGCACGCGCGCGGGGCGAGGCAGCAGCGGCTCGCCCCCGCGACGCCGCGGTGAGGACGGACGGGGCGCGTCCTCGCGCAGCCGGCGGCCCTGGCGCAGCGTCCCGGGCGTCAGCAGGCCGAGCCCGCCGCCGCCCACCGGGCGGTCCGGCGTGAGCGGCGGGCCGCCGCCGGGGTCGTCGCCGCCCTCGTCGCTCGGGTCCGCGCCGTCGTTACGCGCCCGGAACAGCCACACGAGCCAGAAAACCAGCAGGCCGACGTCGAAGATCCGGAACCCGACCACGAAGATCCAGCCCTCCGCGCTCACAGGACGATCGTACCGCGCAATATTCGGTCGCGCCGTCGCTCAGAGCGCCGAGAGGCGCTCGGCCACCTTCCCCCAGTCGACGGTGTTCCACCAGGCGTCGATGTAGTCAGGGCGCTTGTTCTGGTACTTCAGGTAGTAGGCGTGCTCCCAAACGTCGACGCCCAGGAGCGGCGTCTTCCCGTCGCTGATCGGGTTGTCCTGGTTCGGGGTCGACACGACCGCCAGTCCTGAGCCGTCGTGCACGAGCCACGCCCAGCCCGAGCCGAACTGGCCCACGCCGGCGTCCTTCATCTTGCCCTTGAAGTCCTCGAATGAGCCGAAGGCCTCGTCGATCGCGGCGGCCAGGTCGCCTTCCGGCTCGCCGCCCCCGTCGGGTGACATCGACTCCCAGAAAAGCGTGTGGTTGAGGTGGCCGCCGCCGTTGTTGCGCACCGCCGTGCGCTTGTCCTCCGGTACCTGGGAGAGGTCGGCGATGACCTCCTCGATCGGCTTGTCCGCCAGGTCGGTGCCCTCGAGCGCCGCGTTCACCTTGTCGACGTACGCCTGGTGGTGCTTGTCATGGTGGATCTGCATCGTCTGCGCGTCGATGTGGGGCTCGAGCGCGGACTCCTCATAGGGCAGGGCCGGGACCTCGTAGGCCATGTCACTCCTCTCAGTCGAAACAGTGAGAGGGCGAAACTACCGAGACTTCGCCTCGGGCGTCTTGCGCACGACGAGGCCCGTGAACAGCAGGCGCGCAGTCGAGTGGAGGCAGCGCCAGTAGCGGATCTTGCCGACCTCCTGGCGCGCGGTGTGGTTCCTGAGCTTGTTGCAGCGGCCCTTCGGACGCGACGACCGCCAGCGCTCCTTGCCGGGTAGGTCGGTGGCCAGCACCGGCGCCCAGGTGGGGATGGTCAGGGCGATGACGTGTCGCCTCTCGACGTGCATTCGCTGCTTCAGCGTGAACCAGGCCTTCTTGCCGAAGAAGGATGTGATGTTGATCGGCCGGCTCTGGTTGTGGACGCGGAAGCGCCACTTGTGGCGCCGGCGGCTGCCGGGCTTTCGCGGCTTCGGGTCGAGGATCGTGACCCGCACCTGCGCCGGCCCGCCCCACAGCCGGTTGAAGAACCGGATCTGCTTCTTGTTCGGCTTGCCCAGCGTGAGGCTGAAGGCGACGAGCCAGCCGTTTCGACGGCGCGCCTTCGTGGGCATCATGCGGACCTCGCCGCCTCGCGTCTTCTGCTGCCGCACCTGGAACCCGGTGGTGCGCCCGGTGGCCCGACAGGGCTCGCGCGGGCAGTCAGCGCGCGGCCGGTACTTCTCCCAGCCGTATTCGCGCGGGGGCAGGGCGAACGACGCCGAGACCGCCATGGTCACGACGAAGACGATCGTGCCGATTGTCACTAGGCGCCTCATCACTCCGCATTCAACACGAAGAGGGGGTCGGAGCTGCGGTTAGGCTGCCCCGATGGACGCGTTCGAACAACACGTGCGCGCCGGGCTGGCGTACCTCGGCCATGACGTGGACGAGACCGAGATCGCGATCATGCGGGTGGCCGACGGCGTCTACGGCCCGCAGCTGCGCGCGCTCGTCGACGCCGACCTGACCGGCGTGTGGCCGGAGCCCGAGATGGATGCCGGCCGCGCGCCCTCGTCCCGGTTCCCGGCCGGCCTCGAATGAGCGCCCACCCGCAGGACCTCTCCCTGCGCGAGCAGGCCGCGGCCGTGGCGTCGGGCACGCTCGACGCCGCCGAGCTCCTCGAGGCGACGTTCGCCCGCATCGACGAGCGCGATGGCGAGCTCAACTCGGTCGTCGTCCGCTTTCCCGAGGAGGCGGCGCGGATGCTCGCCGACGCGCCGCCGGGGCCGCTCAACGGAGTGCCCGTGGCCGTCAAGGACATGTTCCGGCTGCCCTGGTACGGCCCGCGCGACGGCGCGCCCGGCCAGGCCGCCCCGCCCGGCGAGTCGGCCGTGTACCGGCGCCTCCGGGACGCGGGTGCCGTGATCGTCGGCGTCACCCAGTGCCACTTCTGGGGCGCGGGCTCGACCGGCCACGTGTCCGCCTGGGGGCCCTGCGGCAACCCGTGGAACCCCGCGCACTGCGCGGGCGGCTCGTCCGGCGGCTCGGCGGCCGCCGTGGGCGCCCGGCTCGTGGCGGCGGCGGTCGGGACCGACGGCGGCGGCAGCGTGCGCCTGCCGGCCGCGTACTGCGGCGTCACAGGGCTGAAGGCGACGTTCGGCGCGATCGACGTCGAGGGCTACACGCACGGCTACTCCGACATGGGCGCGATCGGCCCCATGTGCCGCGACGCCGCCGACGCGCGCCTCTTCGGCGAGGTCCTGAGCGGCCGCACCTACACCCGCGGAGATGGCCGGCCGCTGCGCGTGGGCGTGGTGCGCGACCCGTGGTGGACGAACCTCGACCCCGAGATCGAGCGCGCGTGCGACAGCGCGCTCGACGCCGCCGGGTGGGAGCGGGTCGAGCTGTCGATCGCCGGCGCCGAGCACCAGCAGGCGGCGGCCCTCGTGTGCCTGACGATCCAGAGCCTGCCGATGGTCCGGCCGGGGGATCTCGAGGAGGCCGACCCGATCCTGCGCGCGCTCACCAAGTTCGAGCTGCTGATGACGCCCGTCATCGTGCACCAGGCGGCACGCATCCGGTCGCTGCTGCGCCGCGAGGTCGCCGCCGCGTTCGGCAGCTGCGACGTGCTGGCCTGGCCGACGGTGCCCGCCCCCGCGCCGCCGATCGAGAACCCGACCGTCGAGCTTCCCTCCGGCCGCGCGCCGGCCGACCCCGGCAACCTGCGCCAGACCGGCTTCGGCAACCTGACCGGGCTCCCCGGCATCTCGGTGCCGGTCGGCACGCACACGAGCGGCCTGCCGATGGCGCTCCAGCTCCAGGCGCCCTGGGGCGAGGAGGCCCGGCTCTTCGACGCCGCCGAACACCTCGAGGAGTCCACCGCGCGCGAGTTCGTGGACGCGGCGCCGTCCCTCGCGGCTCAGAGCTCGCGCTCGTAGACGTACATCAGCGGGCCGTCCGGGCGGCCCTCGCGGTTCGTGAACCCGAGCTTCTCGTAGAGGGCGCGCGCGGCCACGTCGTCCTCGGAGGTGCCGAGGTCGATGTAGTTGGCCCCCCTCGCGCGCGCCTCCTCGATCGCAGCCTCCATGAGCGCACGCCCGAGCCCGTTGCCGCGCCGCCCGGGCCGAACGTAGAGCTCCGCGACGTAGCACTCGAGCGCCTCCGCGTAGAGCGACGGGCGAAATCGGAGCACGACCAGCCCATCGGGCTCGTCGCCGGCGAGGAACACGGTCGCCTCGTCGGCCGGGAGCAGCTCGCGCATTCGGTCCGCCAGCGCCGCCGCTCCCGGGGTCGGCTCTTCGAACTCGACGTTGAAGTCATGCAGCATCCGGCCGATCGCGTCGGCGTCGGCCGGGCCGGCGCGGCGAACCATCCGGGCTACTTGTAGCGGTAGGTGATCCGCCCGCGATCGAGGTCGTAGGGCGACAGCTCGATCTTGACGCGGTCTCCGGGAAGGATCCGGATGTAGTGCCGGCGCATCTTGCCCGAGATGTGACCCAGGACCTCGTGACCGTTGTCGAGCGTCACGCGGAACATCGTGTTCGGGAGGGCCTCGGTGATCTCGCCCTCCATCTCGATCTTCTCTTCCTTGCCCACGGGCGCCCGCCTAGATGGCGGTGACATTCACCGCCTTCGGGCCCTTCGGGCCCTCCTCGGACTCATAGGACACCTTGGCGTTCTCCTGGAGCGTCTTGAAGCCGCTCCCCTCGATCCCCGTGTGATGGACGAAGAGGTCCCGGCCGCCCTCGTCGGGCGTGATGAAGCCGAAGCCCTTCTCGTCGTTGAACCACTTCACAACTCCCGTAGGCATGCGTAAAGCACCTTTCCCTCTGCGCCCTGCTCGGTGCCCTTACGCACTCCGAACTGCGGCACGTCGTCGTTTGAAAGCCGGCCAGATTCCGACTCGTACTGCCGGAAACGCTATCAGGGAAGCGGGCCGGAACGCCAGCGATCAGAGGGCGGGAGCGCCCAGCTTCGTGCGTGCGGAACGGCCCCGGCGCGGCGCCACGTCCTGACACCCGCGGCGGGTGCAGCCGCGCTCGAAGGTGGTCACGTGGGCCGACCAGCGATAGCGCCCTGGGCGCCTGATCAGGTCCGGGTCGAAGCGAATCGACAGGCGGCGCGGGGTCGTCAGCTGGGCGGACGCGTTGCCGATCCGCCGGACGCCGCCCTTCGGCCCGTGGCGGCTGACGCTGGCGAGCAGCCTGGCCCGGTTGCGGTCGGCGGTCACGCATACGTCGTAGTTCGGCGACGCCTCCCACGGCTTCCGGCGGGTCCAGATGTTCACGCAGACGCTGCCCGGTGGCCCGTGCTTCTGCACCGCGTTGCGGAAGTTCCGCGGCGAGATCGGGCCGTGGAAGCGGATCAGATGGGCCAGCCGGTCGTTCCCGCGGTCGTGGACGCCGCGCGCCGACTTGATGTCCACGGCCGACCGCGAATCGTCCTTGTCCGCCAGCGTGCGCGCGCGCTGCGCGCCCGCCAGTCCGGTGAGCAGCAGAAGCAAGCCGATGGTTGCGAGGAGTGTCCGCACCCCCGATGGAACACGTCTCGTGCCCGCGCGTTGCGCTGTCATCGGTTCGCGAAGGTCGCCTTTCCGGGGCCGTGCTCGAGGAAGCTCTCGACCGCCTTCTGGAGGTCCTCGGTGGCGAACAGCGACCCGGCGATCTCCCCGATCCGCTCGTCGGCGCCGCGCACGCCGTGGTCGAGATACGCACGCACCATCCGCTTGGTGGCGGCGTTCGCCTTGGTCGGCCCCGCCGCGAGGCGCTCGGCGAAGCGCATCGACTTCTCGGCCAGGTCGGCCTCCGGCAGCACGCGGTTGACCACGTTCCAGCGCTCGAGCGTCTCGGCGTCGTAGAGCCCGCCGCTCATGACGAACTCGCGCGCCCGCGCCGGGCCGGCGCGCTCGGCCATCCGCTGCGTGCCGCCCATCGCGGGCGTCAGCCCGACGACGATCTCGACCAAGCCGAAGCGGGCGGACTCCGCCGCCCAGATCATGTCGCAGCCGAGCGCGAGCTCGAGGCCCGCGGTCAGGCAGAGCCCGTGCACGGACGCGATCGTCGGCCAGGGCATCTCCTCGAGTGTGTGGACGATCCGGATCAGGTCGCCGAAGAACTCGCTGGCCTGCTCGGGCGTCTTCTTGTGGAAGACGTGCACGTCCGCGCCGCCGGTGAAGACATCCCCCTCCGCCCGCACGAGCAGCGCGCGCGGCTCGTCGGCGACCGCCTCGTCGAGCGCCCGCAACAGGTCGCCCGTCAGCTTCTCGCCGAATAGGTTGAGCGGCGGCTCGTCCAGCACGACCACGCCGACGTCGCCGCTGCGCTCGTAGCGGGTGCCCTCAGCCATCGAGCTCCCGCGCGACTCCCGCGAGCTCGTCCTCGTCCACCTGCTGCGGCGCACCGGGCAGGCGCAGCGGATCGTCCTCGTAGCGCGGGATCACGTGTGCGTGCAGGTGGAACACCGTCTGCCACGCGGCCGGCTCGGACGAGACGAGCAGGTTGATCCCGTCACACCCGAGCTTCTCGCGCATCCGCAGCGCCAGCTGCTTGGCGGCGGCCATGACGTGCGCGAGGTCCTCCTCGTCGATGTCGAGCAGGTTGCGCGCATGCCGCCGTGGGATCACGAGCGCGTGCCCGCGCGTCCACGGGTTGATGTCGAGGAACGCGAGCGTGTGCTCGTCCTCCTGGACCACCTTCGCGGGCAGCTCGCCCGCGACGATCTTGCAGAAGATGCAGTCGTCGGACACGCGCGGTTTATACCTCTCCGGCCGTCAGAGCCACCCGACCCGCTTGAAGTAGCGCCAGAGGCCGAAGCAGATGAGCGCCATGCTTGCCAGGACCCCCGGGTAGCCCAGCTCCCACTCGAGCTCGGGCATGTGGTCGAAGTTCATGCCGTAGATGCCGGCGATCATGGTCGGGACGGCGACGATCGCCACCCATGCCGAGATCTTGCGCATGTCCTCGTTCTGCCGCACGCCGACCTGGGCGAGGTTCGCCTGGAGGACGCTCGTGAGCACCTCGCGCGACGCCTCCACGTGCTGTGAGAGGCGGATCAGGTGGTCCAGCACGTCCCGGAAGTAGGTCTCGAGCGCCTCGGGCACGCGCGTCCGGCCGCTCAGCATGCGCTCGACGGGCTCCACCAGTGGCGTCACGGCGCGCGCGAACTCGATCGTCTCGCGCTTCAGCTCGTAGATCCGCTGGGCGGGATTGCCGCGCTCGTCGGAGAACACCTCGCGCTCGACCTCCTCGATGTCGCGGTCGAGCGCCTCGATGACCGGCGCGTATGCGTCCACGACCTCGTCGAGGATCGCGTGGACCACCGCCATCGGGCCGCAGCGCAGCAGGTCTGCCCTGCTCTCCGCCTTCGCCCGCACGCCGCCCAGCGGCACGCCCGCGCCGTGGCGCACGGAGATGACGAAGCTCGCGCCGACGAAGAGGAGGATCTCGCCGAACTCGATGCTGTCCGGCTCGACGTACCACGCGGTCTTGAGGACCAGGAACCCCACGTCGTCGTAGCGCTCGAGTTTCGGCCGCTGGTGCGCCTTGATCGCGTCCTCGACCGCCAGCTCGTGCAGGTCGAACTCGGAGCTGACCGCGTCGAACTCCTCGGGCGTCGGCTCGTGCAACCCGATCCAGACGAACGCGTCCTCGCGCAGGCACGCCTCCTGCGCCCCCGCGAGCGCGATGTCCGCGCGCGTCCCGGCTTCGTACACGGCGCAGTCCACGATCATGGCCGCGGATTGTCCTCCAGCGCCGCGGCGTAGGCCAGCGCCTGGTCGCGGTCCTGCACATCGCCGGCGAAGGTCGCCTCGCGGAGGGCCTCGATCAGCTCGCCGACGCGCGGCCCGCGCTGGATGCCGAGCTCCCGCGCCAGGTCGTCGCCCCGGACCGGCACTCGCGGCGGCCCCTCGGCCCGCCAGGCGAGGGCGGGGGCCATCAGCTCGCGCGCCAACTCGAGGTGCGCGGCGATCGCAGCGTCGGCGTTCCTGCCGCGCGTCGCGCGCCGGTCGGCGCAGGAGAGCACCGTCACCTCGACCTCCACGGGCTCGCACGCTCGCAGATAGCGGTAGACGCCGCGCGCATCGAGCGGCCGATGATGCACGAGAAACCCGAGGACGAGGTGGTGGCGCGTGACACCGCCCAGGAATGCCGCCAACTTCTCGCTCGTGCGCAGCCGCCGGCAGATCTCGCGGACCATGTCCTCGCCGACCGAGTCGTGCCCGATGAACGAGACGCGCCCGTCCGGCAGCTCGCGCCGCGTCGCCGGCTTCGCGACGTCGTGGAGCAGCGCGGCGAAGCGGAGCGCCTGCATGCGCGTGAGCTCGTCCGCGAGCGGCTCGGCGAGAAGCGCGCCCAGGTCCGCCGCCAGCGCGCCGAACACGGCCTCCAGGTCGCGCTCCAGGGCGAGGTGCTCGCGCAGGACCTCGATCGTGTGGTCGTGGACGTCGAGGTGGTGGAAATGGCTCTGCTCCACGCCTCGCATGCCGTCGAGCTCGGGCAGCACCGCGGCCGTCACCCCGAGCCGGTCGGCGAGCGCGAGCCCCGCGAGCACGCGCTCGGCGACCACGAGCCGCCTGAGCTCGGCCCAGATCCGCTCCGGCGAGGTTTCCGTGACGCGGGCCGCGTGCGTGCGGGTGAGGCGCTCTGTCTCGGGGTCTGGCGCCAGGTTCAGCTCGGTCGCGATCCGGACGAGTCGGAGCGGCCTGAGCGGGTCGTCGCGGTAGGCCTCCTCCGACAGGACGCGAAGGGTGCCGGCCTCGAGGTCCGCCCGGCCGCCGTGGGGGTCCTGAAGGTCCGGTGCGGCGAGCGGCACCGCCATCGCGTTGGCGGTGAAGTCGCGGCGGGCGAGGTCGGCCTCGATCGAACCGCCCTGGAGCGGCGCGACGTCGCAGATGAAGCCCGCGCGCGTCATGACGCGCCAGGCGTTGAAGCGCTCGGACAGGGCGAACGCGGGCCCGCCGACCGAGTCCGCGACGGCGCGAGCGACCGCGCGCGGCTCGGCCGTCGTCGCCAGGTCGACGTCCGTGATCGGACGGCCGAGGAGCGCGTCGCGGACCGCGCCGCCGACCACCCAGGTCGATTCCGGGCGCCCCGCGAGCGCCTCGCGCACGAGCCGCACGGGCTTTGCGTCGTGCACGCGCCGGCCGGTGGAGCTCACGCTCGCGTGTGCGCCCGCCGCACCCGCGACGACAGTCCGCAGGTGATCTCGTAGTTGATCGTGTCGAGGCGGCGGGCGACCTCCTCGCAGAGGATCCGCTCGTCGCCGTCGGCGCCGATCAGCACCGCGACGTCGCCGGGCACGACGTCCGTCTCGGGGCCGAGGTCGATCGTGATGTTGTCCATGCTCACCGTGCCGGCGAGGGGGTACCGGCGCCCGCGCACGAGCACGTCGGCGTTGTTCGTCAGCCCGCGCCGCCATCCGTCGCCGTACCCGATCGGGAGCGTTCCCACCCACGTCGCGCGGTCGGCGCGCCACCGGCGGCCGTAGCCGGCGCTGTCGCCCGGTTCGAAGCGCCGCACGGCGGCGACGTAGGACTCGAGCCGCAGCGCGGGCTCGAGCCCGCGCGCGGACGGGTCCTCGTGGAACGGGTCGAGGCCGTAGATCGCGATGCCACAGCGGACCATGTCGAAGTGCGCCGCGCTGTCGCGGTAGGTCCCCGCCGAATTGGCGGCGTGCACGAGGCGGCCGTCGCCGCGCAGCTCGTCCGCGAAGGGCGCGAACCGCTCGAGCTGGTCCGCGAAGGCGTCGCCGTCCGGTTCGTCCGCGGTCGCGAAATGGGTCATCGCGCCGCTCAGCTCGAGCCGCCCAGCCGCCTCCACCGCGTTCGCGACCGCCCGCGCGCCGTCGACCGAACGAGCTCCGAGCCGCCCCATGCCGGTGTCGAGCTTCACGTGGACCCGGGCGGCCAGGTCGTCGGCGCGCGCCAGATCGTCCAGCAGCGCGACGAAGCGCTCGTCCCACGCGACGACATCCGCCGCGGCGGCGAGCGCCGTCCGTGCGTCCTCGCGCGTCAGGGCGCCCATCACCAGGATGCGCGCCCGGATGCCGTGGCGGCGCAGCTCCTCGGCCTCGGCGGCCGTGGCGACCGCGAGCCAGTCGGCGCCGCCATCGATCGCCGCCCGCCCACACAGGACGTCGCCGTGCCCGTAGCCGTCCGCCTTCACGACCGCGCACAGGCGGGCGCCCGGCGCGAGCAGGGACCGCAGGTGGCGGCAGTTGCGCTCGACGGCCCCCAGGTCGATTCGCGCGACGGCGCGCTCGGGCGTCGTCATCGCGCCATTGCCTCCGGGATCGCGTCGATCACGTCGCCGGCGATCACGTGATCGGCGCCCACCCGCGCCGCGGCCACCCGGCCTGCGCGCGCGTGCGTCAGCACCCCGGCAGCGGCTGCCTCGAACGCATCCAGACCCTTGGCGAGCAGGGTGCCGCACAGCCCTGAGAGGACATCCCCCGTGCCCGCGGTCGCGAGCGCGGGCGTGGCGCCGCGGCTGACGGCGACGACGCCGTCGGGCCGGGCGACGATCGAGTCGTCGCCTTTCAGCACGACGATCGCGCCGCTCCGCTCGGCCGCCTCGCGCGCACACGCGACTCGCTGGGCCTGCACCTCGCTCGACTCGCGGTCGAGCAGGCGGCCCAGCTCGCCCTCGTGCGGGGTCAGGATCGTCGGCGCCGAGCGATCGCGGAGCGACTCGAGCGCGCCCGCGTGCGCGTTCAGGCCGTCCGCGTCGATCAGGAGCGGCACGGGCGCATCGCGCGCCACGGCGCGCGCCCACTCGCCCGCGCCATCCGTGCGGCCGATGCCGGGGCCGAGCACCAGCGCGCCCGCCTTCTCGCACAGCGCCATCACCTGCTCGACGCCGCCCGGGGTGTGCGCCCCGTCGTCGTCCTCGAGCCCGTGCGTCATCGCCTCCATCAGCTTCTGGTCGAAGGTCGGCTCGGTCGACGCCGGCACCGCAAGCTGCACGTAGCCCGCGCCGGTGCGCATCGCCGCCAGCGCGGCCATGGTCGGCGCACCCGTCATCCCGCGCGCGCCTCCGGCGACCACCACGGCGCCCGACTTGAACTTCGTCCCCGACCGCGGGCGCGGCGGGACGAGCACGAGCACGCGGTCGGAGATCAGGCCCGCCCGCCCCGCGCCGGGCGCGCCGCGCGGGATGCCGATCTCAACCACCTCGACGCGTCCGGAATGCTCCTTCCCCGGATCGACGTACAGCCCCACCTTCGGGCCGTGGAACGTCGCGGTCACGCCGGCGCGGACGGCGTCGCCTGCCACCTCGCCGGTCGAAGCGTTCACTCCCGATGGCACGTCGCAGGCCACGACGGGCGCGTCGGTGTCGTTGATCGCCGCGATCGCCGCGGCAACCGGCTCGCGCGGCTCGCCGTCGAAGCCCGTTCCCAGCATGGCGTCCACGATCGCCCCGGACCCTGAGAGTGACTCGGCCTCGAAGGGGCGGGGCGCCTCGCCGGGCAGCCGGTCGAGGTTCGCGCGCGCGTCGCCCTTGGTCTCGGAGAGGTCGCCGACGGCCAGCACGTCCACCTCGCGGCCCTCCTCGCGCAGGAGGCGCGCCACGACCAGGCCGTCGCCGCCGTTGTTGCCCTTGCCGCAGACGACGCGAACCGGTCCGGCGCCCGCCGCAGCCGCCGTCACCCGGGCCAGGCCCACCCCCGCGCGCTCCATCAGGTCGACGCCGGGCACGCCCTGCTCCTCGATCGCCCACGCGTCGGCGGCGCGCATCTCGGCGGCCTGGAAGAGGGGGTCGAGCCAGTCGGGCAGCGTCATCCGACGATCGCGACCGCCCCGGCCGTCGCGCGCGTATGGGTGAGCGAGATCGCCACGTCCCGCCCGTCCGCACGCTCCGCCACCGGCCCGCTCAGGCGCACGCCGGGCGCGCCGCCGGCTGACACGACCTCGACGTCACGGAACGCCCAGCCGTCGAGCGCAAGCGCCTTGGCGACCGCCTCCTTCGCGCAGAAGCGCGCGGCGAGGTGCTGCGCGGGCCGGGCTCGCGCCGCGGCGTACTCGCGCTCGGCCTGCGTGAACAGCCGCCCGGCGAGGCGGGGCCTGCGCGCGAGCGCCCGCTCGAGCCGCTCGATCTCCAGCAGGTCGATCCCGATCACGGGGCGAGGGTACCCGCCAGGGTTTCCAGGAGCGGGCGAAGCCCGCGGTCACGGCGACCGGACGTCGCCTACACCATCAAGACGCGGGCAGGGATGCCCGCGGAGCTACTACTCGACGGTGACTGTCTTCGCCAGGTTCCGCGGCTTGTCGACGTTCAGGCCGCGCGCGGTGGCGATGTAGTACGCGAGGAGCTGGAGCGGCACGATCGCGAGGAGCGGCTGCAGCAGCCAGTCGCTCTTCGGGACGTAGATCACGTCGTCCGTCTGCTCGTCGACCCCCGCGACCCCCTCGGTCGCGATCGCGATCACGTGCGCGCCGCGGGCGCGGACCTCGGCGACATTCGAGAGCACCTTGTCGAGGATCGGCATGTCGGTTGCGATGCAGACGACCGGCGTCGACTTGTCGAGCAGCGCGATCGGACCATGCTTCATCTCGCCGGCCGCGTACGCGTCAGTCGGGATGTAGGAGATCTCCTTCAGCTTCAGCGCTCCCTCGAGGCACACCGCGAGCCCGACATGGCGGCCGAGATAGAGGAAGAACTCCTCGCGGTAGACGCTCTCGGCGACGCGGTCGATCGTCGCCGTGCTGCCCTCGGTGAGCTCGCTGATCGCGTGCGGGATGCGCTTGAAGTCCGCCACCAGCTCGCGCCGGCGCTCGACCGGCAGCGTGCCGCGCAGCTCGGCCATGCGCAGCGCAAGCAGATAGATCGCCGCGACCTGGGCCACGAACGTCTTGCTGGCGGCGACGCCGACCTCCAGGCCGGCACGCGTGAAGAGGACGCCGTCGGCATCGCGCGTGGCCTGCGAGCCCATCACGTTGGTGATCGCGAGCACGGCCGCCCCGCGCTCTCCCGCGAGCCGCATGGCGGCCAGCGTGTCCGCCGTCTCGCCGGACTGGGAGATCCCGATCACGAGGTCCCCGGGGCCGACGATCGGGTCGCGGTAGCGGTACTCGGAGGCCACGTCCATCTCGACGGGCACCCGGGCCCACTGCTCGATCGCGTACCGCCCCACCAGCCCGGCGTGGTAGGAGGTGCCGCAGGCGACGATCACGATCCTGCCCACGTCCCGGGGAAGGTCCGCCGGCAGCTCCAGCTCGGAGAGGTCGACGTGGTCGAGTGAGGCCAGCCGATCCGCGATCGTCTCGGCGACCGCGTCGGGCTGCTCGTGGATCTCCTTCATCATGAAGGTCGAGTAGCCGCCCTTCTCGGCGGCCTCCTCGTCCCAGGTGACCTCATCGGCGTCGCGAGTGACGATCGCCCCGTCGGCGTCGGTGA